>JBBQJI010000018.1:0-115706 GCA_038325765.1 Nannocystales bacterium | reverse complement strand
CTCACCGAGCTCGATGCCTTCGCCGCCCGCATCCGCGCGTGAACCGGGCTCGTCGACGCGCGCCGGTCCTCAACGCCGGCGCGCCTTCTTCGACTTGCCGGTCGGTGGTCGCGCGGGCGTCACGGCGGGCTGCGGTCGCGGTTCGTCGCGCATGCGCACGCCCGCGGGCAGAGTCGCGAACGCCGACGCGACGTCGCCGATGCGGAGCTGGGCGCGTCCGGGCGCGCCGGCGACGTTCCCATCGGGGCCGCCGGGCCCGCCCGGTCCGTCGGCGCCGGGGGGAAGCTCCTCGCACTCGTCGCATGCGCGCGCGGGGGCCGGACCACCGGCGCCGCCGTTGCCGCCATAGCCACCGCGACCGGGTGCACCACCGGCGACCTCGGCACGCACCACCTGCGCGAGCTCGGGATAGCGATCGTCGAGCACGACGACGAGTTGCCCGCCGTCACCACCGGGTCCGCCGGGCCCGCCCGCGCCACCGAAACCGCCGCTGCCCCGCGGATCGCTGCCGGCGCCACCATCCCCTCCGTCGCCGCCGGCACCACCGCGACCACCGCTGGCGTGCACCGTCACACCCGTACCGAGATCGAACGGCATCGAGATGGCGTCGCCGCCTTCTTGCTCGATGCGCACCATGCCCAGGCGATCCGTCATCGGCGTGCGCACGATCGTCACGTAGGCCACGAGGCTCGGTCCCCGCGCACCGATGCCGCCCGCACCACCGGCGCCGCCGGCCCCACCGAACTGGTCGGCGTGGTAACCCGGCTCGCCGCTGGCACCTCCGTTGCCGCGATCGCCGACGCGATCGATGCACCGGTAGTCGGGATCGAGGTGCACGGTGGCGAGCTTGCTCGGATCCTCGCGATACGTCGCGCGCACGTCGTAGCCGAGCAACGTCTCCCACGGCGATCCGCTGGCCACGAAGACACCGGATCTCACGTCACCGCCGCGCCCCTCCACCGCGAACTCGGCCGGATCGATCTTGCCCCGCGCCTCCGCGAGCCCGGCGTTCGGCGGCACGGTGCGGAGCCGAGCGGTCTGCGCCCCGCCCTTTCGTTCGCGTGCGTCGGTGACGATCTCGAACGACACCGATTGGCCGGGGCACACCGTGGTGCGGCCGTCGGCGATCTCGAGAGCGATGGCTTCGACGTCGTACTTCGACATGTCGACCGACGCCAGGGTGCCGGCCGCCTCGCCGCCGGCGCTGCCGGTGAGGTTCGCAAAGAAGGAACAACTGCAGGGTGCGAGCACCAGGGCCAAACCACGCAGATAACGGATCATGTCAGCCTCCAGTCGTGGGGTCGGGGACGATCGCGACGCACACCGCCACGACCGGATCGCACATCATGTCGGGATACTCGAACTCGAACGGGACCGCCTTGAAGTCACAACCGGTCGCGTCGTCCTCGGGCATGCACGCGCAGCCGAGCTGCTCGTCGGCGATGCACGGCGTGTCTTCGTCGGCACAGACACCGGGCAGCTCGAGGGCGCGCTCGGCCTCGGTGCGCGCGCAACCTTGGCTCCGCGCACAGTCGGCGTCCACGTGGCATGCCTCGCCCTCGAGCACCTCGGCGAGATCGCAGGCGCCGAGCAGCGAAGCCAGGATCCATGGTGACAGCAGGCGCATCAGAACCTCACCCCCGCGGTGATGCCGAAGCCGTGGCGTGTGGGCACCGGGGCGAACGCCACCTTGCCGGAGCCTCGCTCGTCCCGCAGCCGCCTGAACCGACGGCCGGCGACGAGCGCGGTGACGAGTCCGGCGAGCGCCAGGGTGCTTGCCACCGCGACCGTGGGGATCACCGCGCCGTGCAGGCGGATCGCCGCCTGTCGCTTGTCGTTGCCCGGCGGGAGCCGGCCGCCGTTGTCCTCGCGCAGCCGCTCGAGCTGCCTGCCGTGGGCGATGAAGAGCGCGAGGCCGGTGGTCGTGCCCACCATTCCCAGCAGCACGAGCGCGCCGCCGGCGATCGTGGCCCGCGCCGCGCGACGCATCTGGTCTCGCCCCTCGCGGGGATCAGCATCGGCACCGTGGGCCTCGGCACCGTGGGCCTCGGCGCCGTGCTCGGGCACCCACGGGGCGACTGTCGCCTCGGCGGCGAGCTCGGGGTTCGCGGGACCCACGGCGGGACCCACCACAGGCGCCGGAGGCGACACGGAGAGCTGGAGCCCGAACAGGCCCCGCGTCAGCGTCGGAAGCAGGTGGAGCGGTGACATCCAACCTGACGTCCCGCGGACGGGCTGGCGGTTTAAGCAGAAAGAGGAAAACCGCGACCCGAAGCGCGACTCGAGCCTCGTCCGGCGCCGTGACGCCGGGATGGGTTACCCGTGCGCTGCGCCACCCGCCTCCGCAGCGGTGCGACCGGCCGCAGCGAGCCCCGCCCGACGTCTCGGTCGGAGATCCCTCGAACCGCGGCGATGACGACGTCGCGTACCGTCGACATGTCATCGTCGTAGCCAGTGCCGATCGTGAAGTCGAGGCGGCGGCTCGGCGTCTTCGTGTAGTTGATGATCGCGGCCTGGAAGACGTCCTTGTTGGGAACCGTCACCGACAGTCCATCGAGCGTCTCCAACTCGGTCGCACGCAATTCGATCGCACGCACGCGGCCGAGGTGACCGCCGACCTCGACGGTGTCACCGATGTCGAACGGCCGGCGCAACACCATGATGATGCCCGACATGACGTTCGCGGCGATGTCCTGGAACGCGAAGCCGAGCGCAAGACCGACCACGCCGATGCCGGCGAGCAGCGACGTGACGGTGCGGTCGAGGTTGAGTACGCCGAGCGCGACGAACGTCGCGGCGAGCACGACCACCACCCGCGCGAGGGTGCCGAACAGCTCGCTCGTCGGCCGATTGCCGGACATCCGCAGCAACAGCCGCTGCACACCGCGACGGACCCAACGGGCCAGATACGCGCCGATCGCTACGACCAACAGCGCGAGGAACAGATTCGGGAACATCAACAGCAGCGCCTCGAACCATCCGCTGAGCTTCTCCGCGAGCTTGTTCCAACTGGAGGCGACCTCGAACATGCGCGAGGCTAGCACGATCGACGCAGTCGCCACCGGCGTGGACAGAGGTGAGAAGGCGCGTCGACCAAGCCGCGAGTCCTCGCGGCATCTCGGCGAGACGGCGAGACGGCGAGCGGCGCCGACCCGAGCCTCGCGGGACTGCGGAGGGCGCGTTGCGGGGATTCTTCGACGCCTGGATCTCCATCGCGAGGACATCGGCTTCATCGCCCGCGAGGAGGGACCGCACGATGGGATGTCGGAATCGGCTTTCGATCGTGATCGCGAACAGCGTCGCGACCAGCTCGGCGCGCTCCGAAGATCTGCTCGGCGTACTCCAGCGCGACACTGCCGGCTCCGCTCGACTCGAGAGCCCGCCCGGTGCGGTGGAACAGGGTCTCGTCGAGCGCGTCTCGAGCCGGCGGATCTGTGTCGACACCGCGGACTGCGACACGCGCAGCCGTGCGGCGGTCCGGGTGAGGTTGCCCTCCTCCGCGACGGCCCAGAAGTCGTGGAGGTGGTGAACGTTGAGGTTTGTCGAGGGCGATGCGCTCGGTTCTCTAATAGCGAATGATTTTGTTCGTTTTTCGATCATGTTCGAGACTCCTTGCGTCGGTTAGACCCCGGGTCATGACGGTCGCGAATTCGGGGCTGCTGCTCCCAGTCTTGGCCGCCGCGATCCCGACGGTGTTCGCCCTCGCGGCCCTGGCGGTCTCGCGCGCCCGCCCGCTCCGGTTCGCCGGCTTCGCGGCCGCCACGGCGCTGGTGCTGGCGGCCGCGGTGACCGTGGGTGTCGCCCTGGCGCCCGCCAGCGCAGCGACGCCCCTGTCCCCACTCGGGGCGTTTCTGGCTCGCGCGGTGCGGGTGGATCCCGTGACGGGCGTGATGTCGACGCTGATCTGCGTGCTGGCGCTCGTCATCGTGCCGTACTCGCGCCGCTACCTCGACCGGGATCCCGGCTTGCCCCGCCATGCGCGTGCCCTGCTCGGCGTGTTGGCGGCCGTCACGACGCTGGTGGTGTCCAACAATCTCGCCGTCATCGCGCTGGCGTGGGTGGCGACGAGCTTCCCGCTCCACTCGTTGCTCACGTTCGATCGCGAGCGCCGGCCTGCGGTGATCGCCGCGCACAAGAAATTCCTGCTCAGCCGACTCGCCGATGTCTGTCTGGCGGGTGCCCTGACGTTGCTGAGCCTCTCCATCGGCAGCCTGGATCTCGACGTCATCGAGGCGTGGGTCCTCGCGCACGAGGTGCTGCCGGCGTCCGTGCACGCCGCCACGGTGTTGCTCGTGTTCGCGGTCGCCTTGAAGTCAGCGCAGCTGCCGTTCCACGGCTGGCTCATCCAAGTGATGGAGGCGCCGACACCGGTGTCGGCGCTGCTCCACGCCGGGGTGGTCAACATCGGTGGGTTCGTGCTGATCCGCCTCGCACCGTTGATGAGTCAGGCGTTCGTGGCGCAGGCCCTGCTCATCGCGATCGGGCTGGTCACCGCGATCGTGGCGTCGCTGGTCATGACGACACGTGTCAGCATCAAGGTCTCGTTGGCATGGTCGACCTGCGCGCAGATGGGCTTCATGCTGGTGCAGTGTGGGCTCGGTGCCTGGCACCTCGCGCTGCTCCACCTCGTGGCCCACTCCCTGTACAAGGCCCACGCGTTCTCGAGCTCTGGGACCACGGTCGAGCGCTGGCGAGCGCGTCACTCGCTGGCCGTGCAGGGGCACGCTTCGCTCGGGCAGATCGGTGTCGCCGCGCTGGCAGTCATGGCGAGCTTCGGCGCCGCGGTGGTGTTGGCACAGTACGCCCTCGGGGGGCCGCAGGACGCGACATTGATGCCGCTCATGTTGTTGCTGGGGCTGTCGTTGTCGCCCATCCTCGCCAGCGGAGCGGCGGCCGGCTGGCGTGCCCTGGGGCAGCTCGCGGTGCGCACCGCCGGGATCGCGCTGCTGTACCTCGTCTGGCACATCGTGTTCGCGGGCGTCCTGCCCCACGCCGGGGACATCGACGCAGCTCCATGGGCCGTCGTGATCGTCGGCTTCGCGTCGCTCGTCGCGGTGCAGGTCGCGATGCAGGTCCAACCTGGCGGGTGGCTGGCACGGACCCTGCGTCCATGGCTGTTCGCGGGCCTCTATCTCGACGAGATCGTGACGCGGCTGCTGTTCCGCGCATGGCCGCCACCGACGCCCGCGACCTCTCCGCCCTCTGCGACCCTGCGCATGCCCGAGATCCTCGAAGCCCGACCATGACAACGCACGTGTCTTCGACCCACGCAACATCGCCGATGCAGGACGGCGAACTCGCGGATCACGAGGCGAGGCTCGACGAGACGATCGGAGAGGCATGCACCCGCATCGCCCCGATCTGGCCGCTCGACCGGTTCATCGCGGTGAATCCATGGTGGCCGCGGATCGACCGGCCGATCGCGACCGTGGCGGCCGATCTCGCCGCGCGCTCGGGTGCGCAGCTGTTGATGCCGCGGGAGTGGTTCCGCGAGCAGCTGCGCGGCGGCAGCGTGAGGCTCGAGCATCTACGTGCAGCGATCGAGCTCGAGGGCGCGTCGATCACGGTCGCGCAGCTGCAGGCGCTGGTCGAGTCCGACGCGCCTGCTTCGGCCCGTCGGAAGCGGGTGATGGACGTGATCCCGGCCGCTTCGCAGGGTGTGGGCCTGCCGCCGTGGCGAGAGTTCGTGATCCACAGCATCAGCCAGTTCTGCGCCTCGTACTTCGACCACGCCCAGGCCGAGCTCGGGCCCGAGCGCGATGGTGGCCTCTACGCCACCTGGCGACGGGAAGCTGGCACGGACCGCGGTCCCGGGCTTCGCATGGGCCGTGGCGGCTACCGAGCGGCGGCGCGCGAGCTCCCGAGCACCGCCCGAGCGATGGTGCGCCTCGCCCTCGCCGAGCTCGACGTGCCCGAGCGTGAACACTCGGCATACCTCGAGTGCGTGTTGCTCGACGTCCACGGCTGGGCGGCGTGGTGCGCCGGCCGGCGCTGGACGGCGCGCCTCGCCGGCGACGACGACCACGACATCGTCGATCTCCTGGCGATCCGACTGGGATGGGAGCTGGTGCTGTTCCGGATCGAACGAGCAGCGTGCGTGGACCGATGGCCGCTCGCGATGGCGGCTTGGCCTGCGATCGATGACGCCGCCCGCGTCGCCCGTGCCGACGATTGGGTGCTGCAACGGGCGGTCGAGATCGCGTACCATGACGAGATCGCCCGGCAGCTGCCTCGCGGGCTCGCGACGCCGCGCCCCACGGACGCGGCGTCGCAGGCCGTGTTCTGCATCGACGTCCGCTCCGAGGTGATTCGCCGCGCGCTGGAGTCCCAGGATCCGGACGTGCAGACCCTGGGCTTCGCAGGGTTCTTCGGCATGCCGATCGAGTACCAGCCGGTGGGGTCGAGCACCGCGCGCCCCCAGTTGCCGGGGCTGCTCGCGCCACGCCTGCGCGTGACCGACACGGGCGTCGATGGCGATCTCCAAGATCGTCGTGCCGCGCGTCTGCAGGACGACGCGCTGTGGAAGCGCGTGCGTGCGAGCCCATCGTCGAGCTTCGGCTACGTCGACGCGCAGGGGATCTTCTTCCTGGGTGCGTTGCTCGATGACGCGTTCGGTCGCGGCCCCAAAGCCGCCGCGCGACCGGACCGCGCGGGCCTGTCTGCCGACGACGATGCTCGACGCAAGCCGCGCCTGACCAGTCATCTCGACGGGACCCAGGTGTCGATCGAGGATCGTTGCCGCCTGGCGGAGGGGATCCTGCGCGGCATGAGCCTCACCCGCGACTTCGCTCGGCTCGTGGCGTTGGTGGGACACGGCGCCGAGTCCCGCAACAATCCCCATGCCGCGGGTCTCGACTGCGGCGCGTGCTGCGGTCAGACGGGAGAGGTCAACGCCAGGGCCGCCGCCTCCCTGCTGAACGAGCCGGAGGTCAGGGCCGGGCTGCTGGCGCGTGGTCTCGCGGTCCCTGCGTCCACCTGCTTCATCGCGGCGCTGCACAACACCACGACCGACGAGATACGCGTGTTCGATCTCGACGAGGTCCCGCCGTCGCATCGTGACGATCTGCAGCGACTGCGGCGGGCACTGGATGGCGCGACGATCCGCGCGCGCCATGAGCGTGCGCCCCGCTTGGGACTCGCCGGTCTGGACGACGCCGCGCTGGAGACCGCGCTCGTCGATCGGGCGCGCGACTGGTCGCAGGTCCGGCCAGAGTGGGGTTTGGCCGACAACGCTGCATTCATCGTGGCACCCCGCGAGCACGTTCGACACCTCGATCTGCGCGGCCGCTCGTTCCTCCACGACTATCGCGCGGACGACGACGAGGGCTTCGCGATCTTGGAGGGGATCATGACGGCGCCGATGCTCGTGACCCACTGGATCAACCTGCAGTACTACGCGTCGACCGTGGACAACGAGCGGTACGGCAGCGGCAACAAGGTCCTGCACAACGTCGTCGGGGGACACATCGGCGTCTTCGAGGGCAACGGCGGGGACCTCCGCGTGGGTCTGCCGCTGCAGTCCCTGCACGACGGAACCCAGTGGGTCCACACCCCGCTTCGGCTCGGCGTGTTCATCGAGGCGCCGTGCCACGCGATCGAAGCCGTGTTGACCAAGCACGAAGCGGTGCGTCACCTCGTCGAGCATGTGTGGCTGCATCTGTTCCAGATCGACGCCGGCGCCGGGCAGATCCGTCGGTATCACCGGGGCTGGATCCCGGTCGCGTCGCGGCAGGAGTGAACGCCCGTCGCGCAGGTCCGCGCCGCGACCACTCGCGCGCCCGCGGCATAGGAGACCTTGGGCTTGCCGAGGATCCACATGGGAATCCCGGCCGGCAAGATGAAGAACGACGTCAGCACGACGCCGCCGAGCGTCTCGTCCGGTCGGGTATCGCCAAGGGGCCGCGGACGTGGGTCGCCTCGAAAAGTGAGCCGGCACGCGTGGGTGTCCGGGCGGGGCTGTCACGCCGGGTGCAGCCCGCGTGGTGGGCCGCCGCGATGTCGTGGAAGGCGCCCGCGCGACGCTCGCAAGCGCTGGACGTGGCCGGCGTATCAGGCCCTGCCATCGTGCTCGCCTGCAGCGAGATTGCTGAGCTCGAGGACTGGCTCGTGCGGGCCGTGCACGTCTGCGACGCCGACGAGTTGCTCGCGCATTCGTAGCCGGCCGGGCGCAGGGGCGCGACGCGAGAGGTCTCGGCCGAGCCGCCGCTGCCGGTGGACCATGGTGTCAGCCGATGCATCAGCCGACGCGCGCGGCGGGCGTGCAGCACGACCGGCCGCGCCCGCTTCCCACACATGCCCACCCGTGCGAGCCTGGTCGCCGACGAGGTCACGGCATGAAGTGCACGGCATGTGGGGGCGCGCTCGAGGACGGATTTCTGCCGGACATGGGTCACGCCCAGGTCTGGGCGGCGGTGTGGGTCGCCGGCCATCCCTCGACCAAGATGTCGTTCTGGGAGCGGTTCCGCAGCGGCGGTGGCGTCAGCCTCGAGGAGGTCGAGGCCCGCACGATCGACGCCAAGCGCTGCACCGCGTGCGGTCACCTCGAGCTGTACGCGACGCGGCCGCCCGAGCCGGGTACCCACGTCGCGGGCACCTGAGCTGCGTCCGCGCTACTGCACCGTAACGGTGAAGGTGACGTCCACGTCGACGTCGCCCGGCAGCGCCTCTCCGCGCGCGAGCAGATCGGCGAGCCCCGCCACCTTCTGGTCGTTGCCGTTGAGCAGCGGCAGGTGCCGCAGCATGATCTGCAGCTCGCCGGTGCCGGCCGCTTGCGCACCGATCGTGTTCGCCAAGCCCACCGGGAGGTCGTCCCCCGCGTTGGGCCCATAGTCCGACTCCATGTCGGCATAGGCGTGGAGCAGGATCGCCGACGGATCGTTGCTGGTGGCCGGACCCACCACCGCGGAGCCGTAGACGAACACCTGGTGCTCCTCGGCCTCCTTCTCGATCTCCTCGGTGATGTCCTCGGGCGGGTTCTCCAGCTCGTTGAGGAAGCTGACGCCGAGCGTGTAATCGGTGCCGGCGACCAGCGTCAGCGGATCGGACGTCCCCGACATACTGCCATCGCCATCGAGGTCGCGGAAGCTCGCAGTGACCGGGGCTCCGCCTCCTGCAGGGGTGAGCGTGAGGGTGACGGTCGTCAGGACCTCGGTCTCGTTGTCGTGGCCGTGATCGTCGTGATCATGATCGTCATGACCGTCGTCGTCGTGATCGTCCTCGGCGTCGGCGCAGGCCCCGACGGTGAGCGACATGGCGAAAGACAGGGCGAGGGACAAGGTGGTGGATGCGGAGAGTCTCTTCATGATGATTTCCTGTTCGCGGCCTTTGGGCCGAGGGCTTCGAAGTCGAGCGAGAGACGGACCAGCAGCTCCCAGCCGGGTTCATCGGCGAAGTAGCGCAGCAAGCTGGTGTACTCGCGAAAGCGTGCGTTGGTGAGGTTGGTACCGACCACCGCGAAGCGGAGGGTCTGCTGCGCCAGCGGCATCGAGACGCCGGCCTGGGCACCGAGCTGGAAGTAGCCGGGCGGCGGCGCCAGGAAATCGGCGCCGACGTCGAAGCGGCGCTGCCGGTCGACGAAGGTGCCCGTCACGCCGACGAAGCCGCCCCGCAGCTTCCAGGCGTCGGGCCAGCGGTACGTGAGGCCGAGCTGATAGCGGTCGGCCGGCACGAAGGCGAGGTAGGCGGCGTTGCGGAGGTCGCGGGCACGCACGAGCGCCGCTTGGCCGTCGATCTCGACGGGCCACGTCGGCGGCGCGACGCGGAAACCGACCTCGCCGCCATAGAATACCGCGCCGACCGATCGGAACGAGAACACGGGGAACGTGCCGCGGATGGTCTCGTTGAGCCCCAGCGGGCCGTCGGAGGGCTCCGGGCCGAAGTAGATGTAGTCGTCGGCGTAGTTGGCGTACGCCGAGCCGTCGGTGGCGAGCCACTCGTTCGCGTACGACACCGTGAGCGACGAGCCCCACGTGCGCTCGACTCCCAGCCGCGAGTCGCCGAGGCCGATGACGGGGAACGACGGCGCGGTGCCGTTCAAGAACTGCTCGTCGATCTGTGGGAAGCGGCCGGCCGACGCGAGCTCGAGCTTGACCTCGAACTCCCGCACCTGCGCCAGCGGCCGCACCAGCGCGCCGAGCGACGCGGAGCCGCTGTGGAAGTCGTAGCTGCAGCGCCCTCCGCCCCGGGCGGTGGGCGTGCAGCGGGCCTCGTGCAGTCGGCCGGTGCCGCGCTGTGAGAGAAAATCGCGCTCGCCCAGGTCGGCCGTGCGCGCGAGGCCGTCGTAGCGTGCGCCGGCCTCGAGCTCCCAGCGATCCGCCACCAGCCGCTCGACGCCGAACACGCCGCCCATCGTCTGCGTGTAGTCGGGGATGAGCGTGAGGTTCGCGTCGTAGGTGTTGTCCTGGTGCTGCACCGAGGCGCCGTAGGTCCCGATCATCGCCACCCGCGGGCCGAGCGGCAACGGCGTGCGCTCGAAGACGATGTCGCCGCCGTGCGTGCGCAGATCGAATTCGTACTGCGGACCGGCCACGCCCTCACGCACGATCGCGTACTCGCGGCGGTCGTTGTGCTGCAGCGAGTACGTGGCGGTGAGATCACCGGCTTTGCCCAGGCGCACGCGGCTGCGGGCGATCCCCACGTCGTGGATCGTGCGCTGCAGCGGCCGCTCGATCCGGTATTCGCGGCTGTACAGATCGGCGTTGACCGGCCGCCCGAGCGCGAAGCTCTGCTCGAACTCGTCCGGAGAGTCGTTGCGCAGACACGTGCACAGGCCGTTGCGCATGTCGTTGCGCCGCCAGCCCAAGGTCACGTCGAAGCGCTCGGACAGATAGCCCAACGTGGTGCCCACGTTCCACTGCCGGGTGCCCGTGTTGTCCAGCGGATAGCGCGGCGTGACGATCGCGGCGCCACGGGTGACGTTGCCCTCGACGCGCCACGTGAGCCCCGGAAGGCGACGATGCGCACCGTCGATGCCGAGCGCCGCCGCGCCGCGCTTGCCGTTGCTGACGCCGACCAAGTGCGCGCGGCCGGCCACACCGGGCGCGGTGCGCAGCGGTGGCGGATCGACGAGCATCACGCCGCCGATCGCGTCGGGACCCCAGCGGATCGCCGAGACGCCCTTGATGACCTTGATGCTGCCGGCGGCGAACGGATCGATCTCGGGTGCGTGATCGACCCCCCACTTCTGACCGCTGTGGCGCACACGATCGAACAGCAGCAGGCTGCGGCGCTCGTCCTGGCCGCGGATGATGGGTTTGCCCATGCCGCCCGCAGCGGTGCGCAGCACGGCGACGCCGGGGATCCGCGCCATGGAATCGGCGAGGTTGCGGCCCCGCGTGCGATCGAGCGCCTCGCCGTCCAACGTGGTGCTCGCACCCATCTCGCTGCGCGAGGGCGCCGGCGCCTCGACCACGACATCGTCGATGCGCAGGACGGCGTAGGGCTCGAGCGCCACGTCGATCGACGCGTTGGCGGTCACGCGGACCGGCCGTGTGCTCGGCCCGTAGTCGGCCCGCTCGACCCGCAGCGACTCGCGGCCGGGACACAGTGCACCGAGCTGCCAGCGACCGTCGTCGTCGGTCGCCGTGACCAACTCGCCCAGTCGCACACGCGCCCCGGGCACCGACTCGCCGGTGACGGCGTCGACGACCCGACCGTGCACCGCGATCGTGCACGCGGTCGGGGCCGCATCGGCACCCGGCGCCGGCGTCGCGATGGCCAGATCCATCGCCATGGACAATATGCAACCAAGTTGCATATGTCAACTCGCACGCATGGCCGGGGTGCGTGTCACGGCGACGCGTCGACATCCTCGGCGCCGGCGTCGGCCCCGTCGCCCCGGGCGCGGCCGGTCGCGCGCAGCAACGTGCGCGCCCGATCGTCCTCGTCGGATCCGAGCAGCGTGCGCGCGAGCGCGGCGGCGAGCGCGTGCTGACCGAGCAGGAAGTGGGCGTGCGCCAGGCGCATCCGCGTGGACGACCCCATCGCGCCCACGCGCGTGGCCTCGGGTTGCAACGCGACGACGCGCGCCATCTCGCCGGCACCGAACAGGATGTCGATGCGTTGATCGACGCGCCGCGCCGCGTCGTCGACCCGCGCGTTGTGGGCGAGCGCGCGGGAGGCGAAGCCGGCAAGGCGATACTGGTCCGCCGCCTCGAACGCATAGGTACCGGCCGTGCCCGACGCCGACTCGAACAGCGTCGCGGCGGCGTACCAGTGACCGTGGGCCGACCAGGCATGGGCCAGGTGCGCGCGCAGCTCGGCGTCCTCGGGCGATCGCGCGGCGAGCTCCTCGAGCAGCGGCAGCGCCGCGCGCTCGCGGCCGATCGCCGCGACGATCGCCAACGTCGTGTCGCGATCGAGCGCATCACCCTGCAGCGCGACGATGTCCTGCGCCCACGCAACTGCGGCCGCGCCGAGCGACTGCCGGGCGCACAGCACCATCGCCTCGAGCCGGGGCGCGACCTCCCGCGGGAAGCGGCGGCTGGCCGCCTCGAGCGCGGCATAGGCCCCCGCGTCGTCGCCGGTGCCCATGCGCGCGCGCGCGAGCAGCAGCGGCTGGGCGACGACCGTGGCGCCGAGCGCATCGGTGCCGTGTAGGGCTGCGAGCGCCGCTTTGGCATCGTCGCGCCCGAGCTGCGCCGACGCGAGATACAGCCGCAGCGCCGCGTCGGCCGGACTGCGGGCCAACGCCGCCTCGAGGTGCCGCACCGCGTCGTCGTGGGCGCCGCGACGCAGCGCGAGCACGCCACGCAGGCGATCCTCCGCGTCGATCGGCAGCGCTGCGGAGGCGATGCGCGCAGCGGCGGTCTCGAGCGCGCCAGCGTCGATCGCCGCGACGATCGCGTCGTACTCGGCCTGCGCCGAGACGTCGACGACGGGCGCTGACGCCTCGGCCGAGGCGGCCGGCCCCGCCAGCACGGCGAGCACGAGCAGGCAGGCGACGTTCATCGGCCCAACCTGAACACGATGCGCTGCTGCACCGTGGTGGCGACCGCCCGGCCGCCGCGCTCGGCGGGCCTGAAGCGGTAGGTCTTCGCGGTCTGCACCGCGACGTCGTCGAACACACCCGGCGGATCGCCGTGCACGACGACCACATCGGCGACGCGACCGCGCTCGTCGACACGCAGGCGCACCGTCACCGATCCCTCGATGCCGCCTTGCTGCGCAGCGCGGGGATAACGGGGGGCTGGCCGCGAGATCGGCTTCGCGGGCACGTCGGGCCCGCCGTCGCTCGCAGACAGGGCGGAAGGCGGCGGAGCGCCCGGCGGCAGCACCAGACCGGATCCGAGCAGCGGCAGGCCGCCCGTCGCCCCGGCGCTGGGCCCCGCCAGCGGTCCCGGCGGCAGTGCCGAGCGCGGCGAGGGCATCGGCGACGGCAGCGAGTGCTGTGGCGCGGGCGACATCGGGGCGGCGGGCTCGGGCGCGGCGACCTCTGGAATCTCGGTGGGCGGCGGCGGCAGGGTGAGCGCGTAGGCGACGATGGTCGGCGCGGCCGAAGCAGGCGCGCTCGGTGCCGCCCGCGACATCCACACCACCGCTGCCAATGACAGCGCCGTGGCCGTCGTCGCCACGCCCAGCGCCGCGACGCTACGCAGGAACACCGTCGCGGTCGCGGTCGCGGTCGCGGTCGCGGTCGCGGTCGCGGTCACGGTCACGGTCACGGTCACGGTACACCCGCCTCGACGGCGAGCGCGATGTGGCGCGCTCCACCCTTGCGGCACGCGTCCATCACCGCGACCAGCCGATCGGCGACGACCCCCTTGTCGGCCACGAGCAGCACCGCGGCGTCGTGGTCGCGCAGCAGCCGATCGCGGACCTCGGCGTCGATGCGCCAGGCGCTGGTCGGCCGGCCATCCACCGTGATCTCGCCGCGCTCGGACACCGCCACCCGCACCACCGCCTGCGGCTGCTCGAGGGCCGTGCTCGCCTGTGGGCGTTCGACGTCGAGCCCCAGATCGTGCACGAACGTCGTCGTCACCACGAAGAAGATCAGCAGGATGAACACGATATCGATGAGCGGGGTGATGTCGAGCACCCCGAGCTCACGGTGCTCCTCGCCGAGCTGACCGAGCTTCATGGCCGCACCTGGCCGAACGACTCGGCGAGCAGCGCCCGGGCGCCCTGCAGCTCGCGCCGGCGCGCGGCGGCGAGCCTGTCGAGCAGCCGCGCCGCCACCAGCCCGGGAATGCCGATGACCAGGCCGAGCTGCGTGGTGATGAGCGCGATCGAGATGCCGCCGGCGACCGTGTGCTCGGTGGCGTGACCGGCCGCGCCGTGCATCGACGCGAAGGTCTCGATCATGCCGCTGACCGTGCCGAGCAACCCGAGCAGCGGCGCGGCTGCGACCAGGCTGTGCAGCAGTGCGGCATAGCTCTCGGTGCGATCGGCCTCGTGCGTCACCCAGCGATCGAGGTCGTGGTTGCAAGCGTCGGCGTGGCGCAGGGTCAGCGCGGCGTGGTGGACGAACCGCACCACCACCCCGGCGCGGGGATCGGCGTGGGCCGGCCGACACGCATCCGGCACCGAGCAGCGCGCGACGAGATCCTGCAGCGAGCCCGCGAAGCCGCGCCGCAGCACGAACGCCCGCCAGGTCGCGACGAACCACAGCACCATCGACATGACGACCAGCGCGTAGGCGACCCAGCCGCCACCGTCGAGCACGGCCGCGACTGCCTCGGTCAGCCCCGCGGTGGCGTAGGGCTCAGTCATCGTCGGACACCGCCGCGAGCCGGCTCGATTGTGGCGAGACGCGATCAGGGGCCGGGTGATGATCGTGGGTGCCGACGCCGTGGATGTGGCGCAGCACCGCCTGCTCGATCGCCACCAGCACCCGCCTTGCGCCGCGGCTCAACATGGCGTGGGCGATGAGCGCTGGGATTGCGATCGTCAGGCCGAACTGGGTGGTGAGCAGCGCTTCGGAGATGCCGCCGGCGAGCAGTTGCGCATCGGATGTGCCCTTGGTCGTGACGACAGAGAAGGTCGTGATCATGCCGTTGACGGTGCCGAGCAACCCCACCAGCGGCGCGACGCCGGCGGCGAGCGACAACAACGACAGCCGGCGGAACAGGTGCTCGCGGGCGACGACCACCGCCTGGGTCGCGCGCTCCTCGGTCTCGGCGCGCCCGTGGGCGTCCTCGGCAGCGTGGGCCGAGGGCCGCGCGACCACGACCAAGGGCGCGGCTATCCAGCTGGTCTCCAGGGCGAGCGCGCGCTCGCGGGTGGCCGCGTCGGCGCCACCTAGCGCCTCGATCCGACGCAGCGCCGCCCGCCATTGCCGGGCGATCCACAGGATCCGCGACGTCCGCTCGAGGGCGATGAGCAGCGCCACGCAGCCCAGCGCGAAGATTGCCCACATCAGCGGGCCACCGCGTTCCATCGTCGCGCGCCAGCCGGGCTCGAGCCACGCCCGCGGATCGGCGCGACCGTCGGGATCGTGCAGCACGGCGCGCACGTGCTCGCCATCGCCGCTGCTGCGCCGGAGCGGCGCGAGCCCTGCGACCTCCTGCAGGCCCTCGGGCGTCGGCAGCAAGGCGATCGCGGGTCCGTCCCACACCACCGCGGCAACGTCGGCGATCCGCAGCACCGCACCGCGGTGTGGCGCGCCGTCGGTGTCGAACCAGGTCGCGCCCTGCTCGACGCGCAGCGTGCTGGTGTGGGCGATGACCGCGAGCGCAGCGGTGATGTGCCGAGGCAGTCGCTCGGCCGGCGTGCCAGCGTCGTCGACGAGCCCGCCCTGGGCCGCGAGCCACGCGCCGAGCTGGCCGACGAGCTCGACGAGCTGGCGCTGCTGGATCTCGCTGGCGCGCGCCCGCTCGCCCACCGGCAGGCGCCGCTCCCGGCCGGCGTTGTCCGACTGCACCCGCTCGAGCTCGGCTGCGAGCGCCTCGACCTCGGCGGTGAGCGCCCGGCTCGCGGCGCCACTCGAGGCGTCGGCGTCGGCGATCGCACGCCGCAGCGCGTCCCGCTCCTCGCGTAGCATCGTCGCCTCGTCGCGGCGGGCGGCATCGAGGCTGGAGGGCGGCGCGGCGACGAGCACCGCGTGCAGCAGGACGCTAGCGAGCATCAGAACCCTCGGTTGGCACCTCGGTTGGGACGAGCAGCTCCACCGGACCGAAGATCGCGTTGTCGTCGGCGGCGACGAACAGGGCGGCGATCACCGCCCGGGCCGCCTCGTCCTCGACCACCTCGATGCGCCAGCCGTCGTCGGCCCGGCGCGCCCATCCGAGCCGGCCGTCGTCGCTCCGCACGTACATCAGCGCCATCCCTATCCGCAGCACGTCGCACAGGCGCGGCCCATCGTCGAGCTCGACCTGCTGGCGCGCCACGGTCACCTCGTGCGCCATCGCGGCCTCCTCTTCGACGAGTCGCCACAGCCGCTCCATCACCCGCGCGGTGTCGGGCAGCGCACCGGCGAGCTCGGCATCGAGTCGATCGAGGGCCTCGAGCCGGGCGGTCACGGCGAACGGCAATCCGCGAAGGACGTGCTCGCGCACCCCCGCGACCGCAGCGCGGGCGGGCCGATTCCACTCGTCGATCGACGCCTGGCGGGCCTCGTCCGCCGCCGCGTCTTGGCGCTCGAGACCGACCAGCGTGCGGTTGCGGACCTTGGCCAACCGCAGCTGCCGGTGCAGCTCGGCCCGCTCGGCCCGAAGCCCGGCGAGCTCGTCCGTGGTCCCCGTGCGCTTCTCGTCGAAGGTCTGCGCGAGCGACTCGACCTCGAGCCGCAGCGTGACGAGTTCGTCGCCGCCCAGCCCGGCATGGGCGGCGAGCGGCATGGCGAGGCCGAGCACGAGTGTTATCCGAAGCACGGACATGGGAACCGACGACGCGCACGCGCGCCTGCAACCTAGTTGCACGCAAGCCTAGGGCCGCCGCCCCGGCGGATCCCACGGTGCGTTCACAGGCCAGCCAAGGCCGCCGCAGCGCCGCGTTCCAACACTTGTGCAAGTGTCTGTGGCCCGCGCGCGGCACCAGCGTCCACCGCGGCGGCCCGATCATCGCCCGCGCGCGCAGACGCGTGCTCCAGTGCCGCGCCGGCTCAGCCCGCCGCGAGCACTCGATCGCGGAGCCGCTGCAGCACCGCCCGCGGCGCCCGCAGGGTGAACGAGGTGCCGCGCTCGCCGTGGCTCTCCGCCAGGACCACGGCGTCGTCGTAGACGTGCTTGACGAGAGCCGCGGCCGAATACGGCACGAAGATCTCGTCGACCTCGAGCGCGCCGTCGAAGAACGCGACCACCATCTCGCGCACCCGCAGCACGTCGGCCGGATCCTTGGCACTGACGACGATGGCCTCGGGATACTCCTGCATCAGCGCCGCGGCGGCCGCGTCATCGAGTCGATCGCGCTTGTTCAGCACCAGGCGCCACGGCACCTCGCCCGCGCCGATGCCGGTGAGCACGTCGCGGGTGACCTCGAGCTGGGCGCGGAAGGTCGGATCGGCGGAGTCGACGACGAACAGCAACAGCGACGCTTCGAGGGCCTCGTCGAGGGTCGACCGGAACGACGCGATCAGCTCGTGGGGGAGCTTCTTGATGAAGCCGACCGTGTCGCTCACCAAGATGCGGGGCTCGGTCTCGGGCCGCAGCGCCCGCACGGTGGTGTCGAGCGTCGCGAACAGCTTGTCGGCGACGTAGACCCCACTCGAGGTCAGCGCCCGCATGAGCGAGCTCTTGCCGGCGTTGGTGTAGCCGACCAGCGCCACACGTCGCTGCTGTTGCCGCGACGCCCGGCGGGTGGCGTGCTCGCGCTCGATCGACACCAGCTCGCGACGCAGCTCGGCGATGCGGTCGCGGATCTTGCGGCGATCGAGCTCGAGCGCCGACTCGCCGGCGCCTTTGCCCCCGATTCCGCCGCGCTGCCGATCGCCGCCGGCACCCGCCTCGCGCAGCCGCGGCGCGACGTAGCTGAGCCGCGCGATCTCGACCTGCAGCCGGGCTTCGCGACTCTTCGCGTGGCGGTGGAAGATCTCGACGATGACGTGGGTGCGGTCGAGGACCTCGGCGCCCGTCGCCCGCTCGAGGTTGCGCTGCATCCGCGGCGAGAGCTCGTGATCGACGACCACCACCTCGGCGCGCTGCTCGGGCGGCCGAGTGACGGGTGCGTCGTCGTCGCCCAACCCGTCTTCATCGTCGTCGTCGCCCAACCCGTCTTCATCGTCGTCGCCCGCGTCGTCGCCGAACTCATCGGCGTCGTCTCCACGCCCGGCCAGACGCTCCTTGCGCTGCGTCGCGCGATCGCGGGATGGGATCGTCGGCGTGGTGTCGCCGTCGCCGCCGGTCCACGCCGCCAGCTCGAGCAGCTTGCCGCCGCCGAGCACCGTAGATGGCGACACCCGCTCGCGCCGCTGCGTGACCTGCCCGACGATCTCGAGCCCCAGCGTGGTCGCCAGGCGTCCGAGTTCGGCGAGATCCGCGGCATGCGAGGCGTCGTCGACCCCAGGGAGCGCAACGGCCACGAGCACCGCCCGCGGGCGCTTCTTGTCGGATGAGTCGGTCATTCGAGTTCGCGGCGCAGTGTAGTGCAGCGACGCGCCTGGTGCACGAAGACGGGCCGCACTACGGCGCGGCGGCTTCGGACCGACGCAGGTGGCGGTCGAGCCAGAACGTCGCCAGCGGGATCGACGACGCCAACAACGCGATCGTGGTCATGCGACGGCCCCACACCTTGCGCAGCGCGAGGTCACCGACCTCGGCCACGTACCAGATGAAGAGCACGCCGTGCAGCCAGCCGACGACGCGCACGGCCTGCGGAACCCCCGCCCAGTATTTGAGCGGCATCGCCAGCCCGAATAGCAGCAGCAGCGAGATCCCCTCGAGCAACGCGACGACCTGGAAGCGCGCGGTCGGTGAGGGTCGATCGGACGGGGACAAGCGCGGTTCCTACTCGGTCGAGAACGGAGCGCATGATGTGCGAGTTACCGGCGAGTGACCGCGATGCGCCGCCTGGTCCCCGAACACTCCGGGCGCCGACATCCGCGCGGGCGCCCCGCTCGCCGAGACCCTCGAGATCGCACCGGACACCCCGGGCGGGGTCGCCACATCCGGTTCGTCGGGCCCCGGGCCGCGGCGGTGGGCCCCGCCCCGCGCCGCGCCACCGCCCGTGCGCTCCCGCGACTTGACGCCGCCTTCGCCCGCGGGCTATCCGATCGCCGCCGCGACCTGCTCGCGCGCACCCGGCACGAAACGGGAGCCTCGGCGGCGAGCCCCCACGATGGTGGCACCTACCCGAGACCCGAACACCCCGACGAGGGGATGGAGAGCATCATGAGCGAATACGGAATTCTCGGAGTCACCGTGCGAACCGCGTCCGGCAAAGGCGGGGTGCGCAAGCTCCGTCGTGCGGGCAAGTTCCCCGCCGTCATCTACGGCTCGGGCAAGGACAACGTCTCGATCGCGATCGACCCCCGCGAGTTCGGTCGCGCCAGCGATCCGGCCAAGGGCTTCAACACCCTGTTCACGCTCGCGTTGCAGCATGACGGCGCCGAGGTCGGCGTCGAGACCTGCATGATCGCGGATTTCCAGCGCGACGCGCTGCGCACCGACATGCTCCACGTCGACTTCCTCCGCGTCGATGCGGAGCGCGAGGTCACCCGCCCGGTGCCGGTCCGCGTCATCGGCCGCGCCGCCGGCGTGGTCAAAGGCGGCCGCATCCGCGCGCCGTACCGCACGGTGCAGATCGCGGCGAAGCCGATGGACCTCCCCGTCGAGCTCGTGATCGACGTGACGCCCCTCGACAACGGCGACAGCCTGCGCATGCGCGACATGAGCCTGCCCAACGCCCGCCTCGTCGGGCCTCCCGATGCCGTGCTCGCGCTGTGCGAGATCGCCTACGTGAAGGCCGAGGTCGAGGCCGATCCCGCCAAGCCGGCCGCCGCCCCGGCGGCGAAGACCCCGGCCGCGAAGGCCCCGGCCGCGAAGGCCCCGGCCGCGAAGGCCCCGGGCAAGAAGTAGGCGACGGGGGTCGTGGTGGCCGACGCGGCGCCGTGGCTGCTCGTGGGGCTGGGCAATCCCGGCCCCAAGTACGCGGGCAACCGGCACAACGTCGGCGCCATGGTCGTCGAGCGCTGGGTCGAGGCCCACGGCGGTGGCGGCTCGTGGCGCGACAAGTTCAATGCCCGCACCGCGGGCGCATCGATGGGCGGCGAGCGCGTCGTCGCCTTGCTGCCGCAGACCTACATGAACCGCTCGGGCGGCAGCGTGGGCCCGGCGGCGGGGTTCTTCCACGTGCCGCCGGCCCGCATCGTCGTCGTGCACGACGAGATCGACTTCGAGCTCGGCCGCCTCGCGATCAAGAAAGCCGGCGGTCACGGCGGCCACAACGGGCTGCGCGACTTGATCGCGGTGTTGGGCTCGGCCGAGTTCGCCCGCATCCGGCTGGGCGTCGGTCGACCCACCCGGGGCGAGGTCGCCGACTGGGTGCTGTCGGATTTCTCGTCGACCGAGCGCGCGATCGAGCTGCCCGATCTGCTCGACCGCGGCGAGGCGGCCGTCACGGCGATCGTGCGCAACGGCGTCGCTGCGGCGATGAACGCCGTGAACCCCCGCCCCTGACGGCCTCCCGTCGTGTGGCCGCCGAGCGTGTAGGCACTGGCACACGCTGTAGGGAGTGAGATCGTTGGGTCCCGATCCGGAAGCGGTCGCCGTTTCGGTGTCTCAGCTTGCACTTTCGCTGGGCCACGACACATAGATCCGCGATACTTCCGAGAAGGCTCGAGCCCCATGCACTTCCGTCAGACCAAGCTCTCCCTCGCTCTGCTCGCCTTGGCCGTCCCTGCCGGGTGCGGTGGTGGCTCGTCGAACGAATCTGGCGAGACGGGCGACACGGGCGAGTCGGGGATCATCACGGTGAGCGGCAGCCAGGGGCCGAGCACCCAAGGCGACACCGAGAACGACACCTCCTCGGGTCAGGCCGACTCGACCGACTCGACCGACTCGAGCAGCACCAGCGGAGAGCCGAACTGCGGCGAGGTCGACTTCGCGCTCGTCGCCGTGCCGCCCAACGTCGTGCTCGTGCTCGACAAGTCGGGCAGCATGGTCAGCGACAACGACAACGATGACGACGGCGAGATGGACGGCTTCTGGGATCACGACGCGGATCCGTCGACGTCGTCGATTTCGCGGTGGAACAGCCTCTACAACGTCGTCGAATTCGTCGTGGACAATTTCGACGCGCAGATCAACTTCGGCGGCGTCCTGTTCCCGTCCAGCGACGCGACCGGCACCTCCAGTGCGTGCGTGGTCGAGGACACCCCGGAGATCCCGGTCGGCCCCGCCAACGGACCGGCGATCCTCGCCGGCATCCCCGGCGCCCTCGACATCGACCTGCGAGGCGCGACGCCGGCGACCGCCGGAATCCAGACCGCCCTCGATCACCTCGAGACCCTCGACCCGACGGTGCCACAGTTCCTCATCCTGGTGACCGACGGCGCCGCGAACTGCAGCGCCGATTTCCCGGCCCCCCCCGAATTATTCGAAAACTTCGACACCAACCTCGGTACCGTGGTGGGCGCCGCATTCTCCGAGCGCGAGATCCCGACCTTCGTCGTGGGCATCGACATCGTCGACGCCACGGTGGGTGCCGGCAACGACGGCATTCCCGAGGCCAACACGTTCGTCGAGCTCAACACGATCGCCGAGGCCGGTGGCCGCGCCAAGCCGGGCGCCGAGAAGTTCTTCAACACCGCCAACGAGCTCGAGCTCATGGCGGCCCTGGGCGAGATCGCCGGGCAAGTCGTCAGCTGCGTGATCCCGCTCGATCCGCTGCCGGTGCACCCGGACTTCGTGGAGGTCGAGATCGGTGGCATGACCATCGAGCGCGTCGAGGACTGCGCGACCGAGGACGGTTGGGTGTACGCGAACCCAGAGGGCCCGTACGACGCCCTCGAGCTGTGCGGAACTGCGTGCGAGGCCTACGTCACCGCCGGCTTGGTCGACGCCACCTACGCCTGCCCGCCGGCCGGCTGAGATCGCCGACCGACGCTCCCGACGGCGTCACGTCGCGGTGGGCCTTCGCGCCGTGGCTTCGCGGTCGGCCTTCGCGTCGTGCAGGTGGGCGCATGTGATCGCGCCGCGAGCGAGCACAGCCGTGGCGATTCTTCTTGGAGGCGCTCGCCTGCGGCAATATGATCGGACGATGAACCGCCCTGCCCTGATCTCGCTGACGACAATCGCAGCGCTCGCTGCGTGCAACGGCTCCGCCGATGGTGTCACGTCGTTCACGGGCAACGAGGACAGCTCGGGCATCGGCACGACGGTCACGCCGACGACCAGCAACGGCAGCGGCGACACCTCCGGCGATCCGAGCGCGGGCACCATCAGCGCCAGCGGCACCAGCGGCGAGACGACTCCGGCCGACACCACCGCGGCCGACACCGGACCCAGCGGCTGCACCAGCAACGACGACTGCAGCGGTGATCCGGGCGGGGCGATCTGCGATGTCGACAACGGCACCTGCGTCGACTGCACGCCGACCGACGATCCGTGCATCGAGGGCAGCTACTGTGATCCCGGCAGCAACGGGTGCGTCCCCGGCTGCCTCGACGATGCCGACTGCGGCGGTGATCTGAGCTGCGACGTCGTCGACAACACCTGCGTCGGCTGCTTCGTCGACACCGAGTGTCCGGCCGGCAGCGTGTGCGACGGCGGCACCTGCGTGCCTGGCTGCAACGATCAGCAGATATGCCCCTTGGGCCTCGCGTGTTGCAGCGATCAGTGCGTCGACGTCGAGACCGACCTCGCCCACTGCGGCGGCTGCGATGCGCCGTGCGACCCCGCCAACGCGACGGGCTCGTGCACGATCGGCGCCTGCGACATCGCGATGTGCGATCAGGGCTTCGACGACTGCAACGACGCGAGCAACGACGGCTGCGAGGTCGATGGTGTCTGCGCGTGCGTGCCCAATTTGGCCTATGCCTGCTACACCGGGCCGCTGGGCACCCTGGACGTCGGCATCTGCCAGGCCGGCACCCAGACCTGCAACGCCCAGGGCACCGCGCTCGGGCCGTGCGTGGGTCAGGTGCTGCCCGGCATCGAAGCGTGCAATAGCGGCGCCGACGAGAACTGCGACGGCACCACCGACGAAGATCCCGATCTCGACGGCGACGGCTGGACGCAGTGCGGCGGCGACTGCTGCGACGACATCGGCGTCGGCTGCCTCTCGCCCGCCCTGGTCAACCCTGGCGCCTTCGAGTTCGGCGGCAACCTGGTCGACGACGACTGCGACGGCGTCAGCGACAACGTGGTGCCCAGCTGCGACGGCGCGCTGGCCAGCAACTCGGGCACGCCGGCCGACTACGCGCGGGCGATCGACCTGTGCCAGTTCACGACGCTGAACCCGGCGGATCCCGCTGACCGCATCTGGGGCGTCATCAGCAGCAGCCTCACCCACGCCAACGGAGCGGGTGTGGTCGCGGCCAACTCCCGGTCGATCCGGCCCGGCTTCGGCAGCGTGATCACCCCCGAGTTCGGCGGGAGCCTGGCGGTGTTCTCGACCGGCCACGCGGCGGACTCCAACGACCTGAACCCCCCGTTCGCGGCGTTCCAGCAGGGCCAGCAGATGGGCACCTCGAGCCCGGTGCCCGCCGACTGGCTGGCGGCCAACGGCGGCACGCTGCCCAACGCGCCGGGCTGCCCGGCCCCCGGCGTCAACACCGCCTTCAACCCGGTCATGCTCACGGTGAGCGTGCGCGTGCCGACCAACGCCCAGTCGTTCTCGGTGATGATGTACTTCTTCTCGGCCGAGTATCCCGAGTACGTGTGCACCCCGTTCAACGACTTCTTCGTCACGCTGGTCGACTCGACCAACGCGACCAACCCGGACGATGGCAACATCGCGATCTACGACGACGGCGTCGACCAGTGGCCGCTGGGCGTCAACATCCTCGCGGCGGCGAACGGGCTGTTCACGCAGTGCAGCAACGGCGCGATCAGCCAGTGCGGCGTCGCCGACAACTACGCCGGGTGCCTGGGCGTCGGCGAGCTCGCGGGCACCGGCATGGACACCATGGGCAGCACCCTGAACTCGTGCGCCTACGCCGGCCGACACGGCGGCGGCACCGGCTGGCTCAACATGACCGGCAACGTGACCCCGGGCGAGGTCATGACGCTGCGCTTCGCGATCTGGGACACCGCCGACCAGATCTTCGACTCCGTGGTCCTGCTCGACGACTTCCAGTGGTCCGTCGAAGCGTCCGAGCCGGGCGTGCAGCCGGGCTGAGGCCCCCACCACCGAAGACGGCCGTCGACGAGGGCACCCCACCATGAACACCACGCGACGATTCCACCTGATGGCCTGTGCGCTCGGCCTCGCGACCGCCGGCTGCCCCAGCGACTCCCCACCTGGCGACGCCGATGGCACCGCCACAGGTGGCATCAGCGCCACGTTGGGCAGCGCCAGCGCGACCGAGCCGACCACCGGCTCGACCGAGCCGGGCACAGTCACGCTCGAGGGCAGCGAGACCGCGACCGCCACCACCGAGCTCGCCGACACCTCGGCGGGCACCACCGATCCGAGCACCGGTACGAGCTCGGCGGAGACCACGGCGCAGACCACCGCGGATCCGAGTTCGAGCGAGGGCAGCAGCACGTCGTTCGACGTGATCCCGTGCGACGTGGCCGAGGCCGTGCTCGAGCCGGTGCCGCCCAACATCATGCTCGTGCTCGACAAGTCCGGCAGCATGGTGATCAACGCCTGGGACCACGACGCCAACGGTGCCACCCCCGAGATCACGCGGTGGAACAGCCTCTACCAGGTCGTCGACTTCGTCACGACCACCTTCGACGCGCAGATCAACTTCGGCGCCGTGCTCTTCCCGGCGATCAACGCCACGTCGACCTACAACATCAACGGCTGCATCACCGGCGGCACCCCCGACATCGCCATCGCCGCCAACAACTCGGCGGCGATCCTCGCGGGCATCCCCGCGGCGGGCGAGGCCAACATCTTCGGCGGCACACCGGCCACCGCGGGCGTCACCGTCGCGCGCACCCACCTGCTCGCCCAGAACCCCGCCAACCCGCGCGCGCTCATCCTCGTCACCGACGGCGCTGCCAACTGTGCCGCCGACGCGGCGACCAACTTCGAGCGCTTCGAGGTCTACGACGACGCCCTGCCCGCCCTGGTCGCCACCACATGGACCGCCGACGGCATCCCGGTCTATGTCGTGGGCATCGACGTCGACGACGTCGTCTCGGGCGTCGTGGTCGACGGCTCTCCCGACTCCACCAACACCTACGACGCGCTCAACGAGGTCGCGGTCGCCGGCGGCCAGCCGCTGCCGGGGATGGAGCAGTTCTATCAGGCGACCAACCAGCTCGAGCTCCAGGACGCGCTCGAGGGCATCATCGCCAACGCGCTGAGCTGCACGGTTCCCCTCGATCCCGAGCCCGCGTTCCCCGAGCTGCTCGAGGTGCTGATCGAAGCCATGATGGTGCCCGAGGTGAACGACTGCGCCACCGAGGATGGCTGGGTCTACACCAACGCCGGCGGGCCCTACGACTCGATCGAGCTGTGCGGGAGCTGGTGCGATGCGCTGAAGGACGCGGGCACGGTCACCGCCGAGTACTACTGCGAACCCGGCTGATCGCGCGTCGACGACACCGCGTGCGGCGGACCTGGCGGGCCCCGCGGGCGGCCGCGGCGGCTTCTGTGCGATGTCCCGCGATCGGCGTCCCAGGGCCGTCTACGGCCCCGATCCCACGAACGCGTTTCGCGTCCCCCCCAGCATTGGCCACACTCGCGCCACGTGTCCGAAACCACGCTCTTGCTCATCGGCGGTCTGGTCCTGCTCGTGCTCGGTGGCGAGTTCCTGGTGCGCGGTGCTTCGAAGCTCGCCGTGTCGCTCGGGATCTCACCGCTGGTCGTGGGCCTCACCGTCGTCGCCTTCGGCACCAGCGCGCCGGAGCTCGCGGTCTCGGTGCAGGCGGCGTGGGGCGGCCACGCCGACCTCGCCCTGGGCAACGTCGTCGGCAGCAACATCCTCAACGTCCTGCTCATCCTCGGCATCTCGGCGCTCATCGTGCCGCTGGTCGTCGACGCCCAGATCATCCGCCAAGAGATGCCGATCATGATCGGCGCCTCGCTGCTGCTGGTCGGCCTGTCGCTCGATGGCGGCATCTCGCGGATCGAGGGCATCGGGATGTTCGGCCTCGTGCTCGCCTACACGACCGCGCTCGTGATCCAGAGCCGTCGCTCGACCAAGGCGCTGCAGACCGAGTACGAGGGCGAGATCCACAGCGCGCCGCGCAAGGACGCCGAGAAGGGCTGGGACGACCGCCTCGTGGTGCAGATCGTGCTCCTGGTCGTCGGTCTCGCGGTGCTGGTGCTCGGGTCGCGCTGGCTCGTACAGGGCGCCACCGCCGTCGCGACGGCCCTCGGCGTCTCGCAGCTGGTCATCGGCCTGACCATCGTCTCGGCGGGCACGTCGATGCCCGAGGTCGCCGCCTCGATCGTCGCCGCGCTCCGTGGCCAACGGGACATCGCGGTCGGCAACGTCGTCGGCAGCAACATCTTCAACATCCTGTGCGTCGTCGGGTTCTCCGCCATCGTCTCGCCCACCGAAATGGCCGTTCCCAGTGTGATGCTCGCCTTCGACATGCCGGTGATGGTCGCGGTGGCCGTGGCGTGCCTGCCGCTCTTCTTCACCGGCCACATGATCTCGCGCTTCGAAGGCGCGGTGTTCCTCGGCTACTACGTCGCGTACACCACCTACTTGGTGCTCGCCTCGCAGGCCCACGCGCTGCTCGACTCCTACAGCCTCATGATGCGGGCGATCGTGCTGCCGCTGACCGGCCTCACGATCGCGATCGTCGCGTTCCGGACGTATCGCGCGCGGGCCCGCTGACGCCATGGAGCACCCGAGCGCGGGCCCGCCTGGAATCCCGCGGCCCGGCCCGGTCCAAGCTCCGATGATGCATCCTCGACACCGCGCGAGCCCCTGGACCCTCGCGCTCGCCGTCGCCGGTGCGATGGTCGGCTGCCACCAGTGCGGACCAGGCGACGGCGTCGGCTGGGACAGCGATCTCGTCGGTGGCGCGTGCGAGCGCGACGGGCACTGCGTCGAGCGCTGCCTCGAGGGCGGCGACTTCCCCGGCGGCACCTGCAGCCTGCGCTGCGACGAGGACGCCGAGTGCCCCGACTCGACGTTCTGCGTCGACGAGGCCGGCGGCGTGTGCCTGCTCGCATGCGACGTCGATGGCGACTGCCGCAGGGGCTACGCCTGCGAGGACGCCGATCGCCGCGGACACCCGGGCAAGTCGCCCGTCTGCATCGACGACTGAACGCACGAGGCCCGGCTTCGGGGGTCCTCGCGGCACCCGGCAGCCCGCAAGCGGGCGGCGCGCCACGGCCCCGTCGCACCCCTCAGGTCGCGGCCACCGCAGGCCCTTGCCCCTCCGCCGCGATTGCGTGTATGTCGAGCCACGCGCGCCGTGGGGCGCCGACCTCCGGGGCGGCCGTCTGCAGCGTAGAAGGACTCCTCCCGTGGACACGCAGATGCTCTTCTACATGATTCCGGCGGCTGGCCTGCTCGGCCTCGCCTACGCGTACACGACGGCCTCCTGGATCGGCAAGCAAGATCCCGGCGATCGTCGGATGCAGACGATCGCCGATCAGATCTCCGAGGGCGCGATGGCGTTCTTGTCGGCCGAGTACAAAGTGCTCGCCGTCTTCGTCCTCGCCGTCGCCGGGCTCCTGGTCGCCCTCAACATGTCGGTCGGCGCGTCGCCGCTCATCGGCGTGGCCTTCATCACCGGCGCCGGCGCATCGGCGTTGTCGGGCTACTTCGGCATGAAGGTCGCGACGCAGGCCAACACCCGCACCGCGGCCGCTGCCCGCACCGGCCTCGCCCCCGCGCTGGTCATCGCCTTCCGCGGCGGCGCCGTGATGGGCATGAGCGTGGTCGGCCTCGGCTTGCTCGGCCTCGGGGTCCTCTTCATCGCCTTCAACGCCCAGTTCGGCGCCCTCACGGCCGTCGAAGGTGGCGAACCCTCCACTACGCCGCTGTACTCGGTGATCCAGCTGCTGGCGGGCTACTCGATGGGCGCCTCGTCCATCGCCCTGTTCGCCCGCGTCGGCGGCGGCATCTACACCAAGGCCGCCGATGTCGGCGGCGACCTGGTCGGCAAGGTCGAGGCGGGCATCCCCGAGGATCACCCGCTCAACCCGGCGACCATCGCCGACAACGTCGGTGACAACGTCGGTGACGTCGCGGGTATGGGCGCCGATCTGTTCGAGTCGTTCATCGCCTCGATCGTCGGCTCGATGCTCATCGGCATCACCCTGGAGAGCGGCCGCCTCGAGGCCGTGCTCATGCCGTGCGTCTTCGTGGCGATCGGCGTCGTGGTCTCGGTCATCGCCACCTACGTGGTGCGGACCAAGGAGGGCGGCGATCCCCAGACCGCCCTCAACGTGGGATCGACCGGCGCCGCGGTGGTGATGGTCATCATCTCCTACTTCCTCATCGGCTTCTTCCTCGACATGGCCAGCAGCGGCGGCCACCCGATCATGATCGCGGGCAAGGCCGTCAGCACGTTCGATCTGTTCGTGCCCATCGCCGCCGGTCTCGCGGCGGGTGTGGCCATCGGCTTCATCACCGACTTCTACTGCAGCAAGCACAAGCCCCCGGTCGACGGCATCGTCGCCCAATCGGCCACCGGTCCCGCCACCAACATCATCGCCGGACTCGGCATCGGCATGCAGTCGACGTGCGCGCCGGTGCTCTGCATCGCCGCCGCGGTCTACGCCGCCAACCAATACGCAGGCCTGTATGGCATCGCGTTGGCCGGCCTCGGCATGCTCTCGACGACGGGCATCCAGCTCGCCGTCGACGCCTACGGCCCGATCTCGGACAACGCCGGCGGCATCGCCCAGATGGCGAACCTGCCCCCCGAGGTCCGCGAGCGCACCGACAACCTCGATGCGGTCGGCAACACCACGGCCGCCATCGGCAAGGGCTTCGCTATCGGCTCGGCTGCACTCGCCGCTTTGGCGCTGTTCGCCGGCTACCAAGAGATCGCGCTGCGCGGCAAGCCGATGACCCTGACCGACCCGGAGGTCACCATCGGCCTGCTCATCGGCGGCATGTTGCCGTTCCTGTTCTCGTCGATGGCGATGAAGGCCGTCGGCGAAGCGGCGATGGACATGATCCAGGAGGTTCGCCGCCAGTTCCGCGAGATCCCCAAGTTGCGGCCCGCGCTCGAGCTGGTCAAACGGGCCGAGGACGAGGGTCGCGATCTGACCGAGGCCGAAGAGGAGCAGATCCTCGACGCCACCAAGGACACCCAGGTCGCGAAGTGCGTCGCCATCTCCACCAACGCCGCGCTCAAGCGGATGGTGGCGCCGGGCATGCTGGCGCTGCTCAGCCCGGTCGTCGTCGGTTTCTGGTCGCCCCAGGCCCTGGGTGGTCTGCTCGCGGGCACCTTGGTCACCGGCGTCATGCTGGCGATCTTCATGTCCAACGCCGGCGGCGCCTGGGACAACGCCAAGAAGCAGGTCGAGGAGCAGAAGAAGAACCTCGACATGAAGGTCAACACCGGCAAGGGCTCCGAGCGCCACAAGGCCGCCGTCATCGGCGACACCGTCGGCGACCCCTTCAAGGACACCGCCGGCCCGAGCTTGAACATCCTCATCAAGCTCATGTCGATCGTCGCCGTCGTGATCGCGCCGTTCATCTCCTGACGCGAACGACGGTGTGTCGCCGAGGCGCCTCGCGGGTCACCGCGGGGCGCTTCTGCGTGTGGCTCGTTGCGCCGGCGCGGCGCTCACTTGCCGTTGGGGTACATCGTCATCACCGTCGCGACCGCACCGTCGGCGACGGCGACCGGGTCTTCGGCCTTGGACAGCCACTTCGAGGTCCAGCCGTGCCAGACCTCCTGGGCGGTTGCACGATCGAAGAGATAGATGTTGAGCGTGCCCTTGGTCTGCTGCGCGCCGGGCTGGATGCCGCCGACCGACGTGCCGGGACCGCCGCCTTCGATCCGGTAGCGCATGGCGGTACCGACCGAGAAGGCGACGAGGAGCTCGGCTTCGTCCTTGGCGACGAGGCTGAAGCCCCGGGAGCCGAGCTCGCGGTCGATGGCCGCGCGGAGGTTCTTCTCGTTGGCCGCGGTGCGCACGTTGGGTTGCGGCTCGCCGATCTGGATGAGCACGGGCTCCTCGGTGACCCACGCGTAGCGCGTGCGCTCCTCGAGGGGATAATCCTGGGCGCGCTCGGCCTGCAGCTTGGCCCCGCAGCCGACGGCGCCCATCACCGCGGCGCAGGCCAAGGTGGCGCCGAGGCAGCGGAGCGCGCTGCGACGCGAGGAGGCGGGAAGCGGGGGGGCTCGGTGGGCGGGCGCACGCGACATTGCCGCCGGAGTATAGGCGCGAGCCCGCGTGCCGTCACGTCATCCGCCGCCGGCCACGACCTCGACTGCGAGCGCGAAGGTGAACTCGGCGAGCCCCGTGCAGCCATCGGCGATCGGCACACATGCGGGATTCCCATCCGGGCCCTCGACGCAGGTGGTCCCCGGACCGCACGCCCCGTCGACGCCGCAACCCCCGGTGACGGGCGCATCGACACAGTATCCCGCCGGGCAATAGTCGGAGGCGCACTCGCGGTGGCCCATGCACGGATTTCCTGTGGCGACGAGCGGCGTGCAGAGCGGATCGTTCACGCCGTCGGCGTCGCAGCGCAACCCCGGCGCGCACTCGCCCTGGATGCATCGCTCCCCCTGCCCCGGCCGGACCAACGGCACCCGCGGCGTGCACGGATCGCGACACTCACCGGCGTCGCACAGCAGCCCCCGGCCGCAGTCTGCTTGGGCGCCGCACTCGTAGCCCTCGAGCGCGGGGCCGACGATGGGCCAGCAGAAGTCGCGGCAGTCGTGGCCCAGCGCGAAGTACGGGTCGATGGTGTCGGTGCAGCTGGCCGAGTCGGTGCGGCCCGCGATCTGGCGCAGGCACTGCTCGTCGATCGAACGGGCGTCATGCTCGTGGCTGCTGCGGAAGTCCTCGTCCGGGATGCCGCCGTAGTATTCGTAGGGCACCGCATCGGCGATGGTCCAGCCGTCGCACGACAGCGGCGCGACGAGGCCGAGCGCTGCGAAGCTCTGGCCGCAGTCACACTCGACGATCTTGTCGCACAGCGAGCGCTCGACCGGTGCGAACGACGTGATCTCGCCCTGCCCGTCGCCGCAGGCAGAGCCGACGACGAGGCTGCCCCACGCCGCGGCGGCACACCCCAACCCGATCCGTACACCCGTCGCCGACGACACCACACGACGACGCTAGCATGGTGGCGCGTCGGCGATCGAGTTCGACGGAGTTCGATGGAGTTCGATGGGGTTTGATGGGGTCTGGGCGCGCGCGCGGGCTTTCGCCGGTTTCTTGGGGCCGCACTTCGGGCCCGCGTAGCCTCCGCGAATGGTGGCGCTCTCGATGGCATTCGCATGGCACACATTGGCGCTCTCGCTCGTGGCACCGACGTTGCGGGAGCCCTCCGCAGATCCGTTCGAGCCCGACACGTCGGCGACATCCGAGCCAGGGTCGGTCGCGCCCACCACGGCGGCGCCGGTGGACGCCGAACCCGTCGCCGAGCCCGCGCCCGCACCCGAACCCGAACCCGAACCCGAGCCGGCGGTGACCCCCAGCGCCGGGCAGGACGTCGAGGTCGCCCCCCGGCGCCCACGCGGGGGCCGGGATGGCGACGACGACGACGACGACGACGACGACGACGACGACGACGACGACGACGACGACGACGGACGCAGGGGCATGCGTCGCTCGGTACGGCGCGCCGAGGCCGGCGACTGGGGCATGCAGTTCACGTTCGGCGGTCTCGCGCCGCTGTCGATCGCGGGCGTGCGGGACCTCGGCGTCAATCGTCTGCTCGTCACCGAGCTCGGCTTTCGTCGCGTGACCGAGAACTGGATCATCCCGTTTTCGATCGGCGCCGGCGTGTTCCACCACAACCCCGACGACGGCAGCAGCCAGAACGACGCCGGCCTGTCGGCGAGCTTCGGCCTGCTCAAGCCGTTCCGCGTGTGGCGGCGCATCTCGCCCTACGCCGGCGGCATGTTCCATTTCCACTACCTCGACCCCACCGGCGCCAACAACTGGCTGGTGAACGTCTCGATCGGCCCGGTGATCGGCACCGAGTTCTACGTCGGCGACCGGGTGAGCCTGCTGTTCCAGGGTCAGTTCGATGTCGGCATCAATGCGTTCGACGGACTCACCCAGGTGCATGCCTCGACGTCGCTCGCCGCCGGCGGCCAGACCGGCCTCGTGTTCTACTTCTGAGTTCCGGGTGCGCCCGCCCGCATTCCGTCAGTACGGATCCGCCGGTTCGAGGACCCCCACGTCCGCACCCAGCGGCGTGCCGACGACATCGGTCGCGCCGCCGGGCAGCGCGATCGTGTTGCCCTCATCCAGGCGCACCAGCTCGAGCCCCGTGTACGTGAGCGGCTCGCCCGCCACGCAGACCGCCGGCGGGCCCGCCGAGCGCAGCACATAGACCGAGCCCTCGCCGATCACGCCCGCACTGCCCTGCTCGTCGACCACCAGCGCGGTCGCCTCGTCGACGCCGATGCCGAGCACCTCGTCGGCCCAGCCGTCTTGGACGATGCGGGCGAGGAAGCCGACCAGCCGGCCCATGCGATCGCGCTCGGCGAAGTGCGAGTCGGTGATGACGTCGACGAGGGCCGGCAACGCGAGCATGCCCGTGTCCATCGTCATGTACTGGTTGTAGGGATCCTCGAGCGCCTCGTCGGAGTACACCGTGTCGTTGTAGGCGGCGAACACGAAGCCGCCGAGCACCGCGAGCCCCGCGCTGGTGCCACCGATCACCGCGCCGCGCGAGGACGCCTCCATCAACGCCTCGGCCACGCCATGATCCTTCCACAGCGTCATGTACTGGGCCTGATCACCGCCGGCCATGAACACGCCCTCGGCCTCGGCGATGCGACAGGTGACATAGGGATCGTCGGCGAGCGCCACCGTGTCGACCAGCAGCGTCTCCACCGAGTCGGCGCCACCGATGTCGTTCAGCAGGTAGTCGTTGTAGCCGTCGGCGCCGCTGGTCCGCAGCACGACGACGTCGCCGCCGCCCAGTCGTCCGCTCCACCACTCGAAGGCCCCATCGACGTCGGGTCCGCCTCCCATCATCACGATACCGCCACCCGGCGTCGCGTCGGCATCGGCATCGTCGCCGACCAGCCAGCGCTGCAGCTCGGCCGGCGGCGGCGGGCACACGGGCGCGGGACCGGTGCTCGTGTCGGTCGATGCCGAGGTGTCGTCGGCGACGGTGCTCGAGCCGCTCGGATCACCCGTGGACGCTTCGCTCGCGGACGCTTCGCTCGCGGACGCTTCGCTCCCAGACGCTTCGCTCGCGGACGCTTCGCTCGCGGACGCTTCGCTCGCGGACGCTTCGCTCGGAGACGCTTCGCTCGGAGACGCTTCGCTCCCAGACGAGCTCGACTCGCCGGCGCTGGGCGTCGGGTCGCCCGCGCCGCATCCCCAGATGGTCACGAGGCAGGTAGTCGCGAGGCACAGTGCGGTCGAGGCGCGTCGCATCCCTTCGTCCTACCACGCCTCGACCGGCGCTCGCTTTCAACCGCTCCGCCGTGCTCCAGATCACAAGCGAACCGCGCGCAGAATGAAATGTCGAGCAATTCCAGAGTGATGACCGTAATCACCAGCGGACCCGTGCGCGCTCACGTTTTGGGTCATTGCTTCGGGTTAGTAGTTTTCATAGCCTGCTGGCATGGAGTCGTCCCGCTTCGTTCCCGTGCTCGCGTCCCTCGTGTTGGCGGCGGCATGCAGCTCCGATGGGGGCTCGGGGGTCGATGACGGCACCGGCGGCCAGTCGCAGGGCAACGAGAGCGCCGCCGATACCGAGAGCGGCTCGGGCACCGACGACAGCGTGGCCGACGAGACGTCGGGCGAGATCCCGGAGCCGGCGAACGTGCCCGCACGTGGCGTCCGCATCTCGCTCGTCGAGGCCAACTCCGGTGTCGCGGTCCCGATCGCCAGAGACGGCGCGTGGGTCGACGGCCCGGGTCGCAACGCGCCGATGCCCAAGGGCCGCGACACCGCGTTCCGCATCTATCTCGACATCGACGAGGCGGTCTGGGTCTCGCGCGACATCGAGGCGCGCATGGTCGTGACGCAACCGGGCGGCCGCGAGTCGATGTACTCCGAGCGCGCGGCCATCTCGACGGACTCGTCGCTGACCTCGCTGCAGTCGAACATCCTCATCGGCGTCGTCGCCGAGGACATCATGCCCGGCGCGACATTCCAGGTCGAGCTGTACGAGGCCAGCGGCGGTTACGAGGGTCTGCCCGAGGTCGCCGAGCCGCCGCGGGCGATCGATGCCGGCCCCGACCAGATCGGCATCGAGGCGAGCGAGCAGGTCATGAAGGTGGTGATGGTGCCGATCGAGTACTCGTTCGGCAGCTGCAACACCTCGACCGCGCTCGACGAAGAGGGCCTGAAACCCTACGCCGACGCGATGTTCCAGCAAAACCCGCTCGAGACCCTCGAGATCGAGATCGGCCCACCGCTCATGGTCGATGATCTCGATCTCACCGTTTCCAACGACTTCTTCAGCCTGCTCGGGCGCGTGGTCCAGTACCGCACCCAGCTCGGCCTGGATCCCAACGTGTACGTGTACGGGCTGTTCGACAACTGCGGCGGTTGCATCGGCGAGGGCGGCGGCGGCTGCCTGCTCGGCGTCGCACCCGGAACCCCCGGCGCCACCCAGAGCGAAGCGTCGCAGCGCGCCGCGATCGGCGTTCGCTACCTGTCCGGCAGCGAGATCGGCATCGAGACCTTCGTGCACGAGATCGGACACAGCCAGGGCCGCCAGCACGTGCAGTGCCCCGGCGCCCAGTCGGCGGGCCCGGATCCGAGCTTCCCCCACGCCGACGGCGGCATCGGTGTGTGGGGCTTCGGCGTGCGTGACTTCAGCGTGCGCAGCGCCAGCAACCACAAAGACTACATGAGCTACTGCAATCCGACGTGGGTGTCGGACTGGCAGTGGAACGCCACGTTCACCCGCATCAAGGCGCTGACCGAGTGGGATCAGACCGACTCGGTCCCGGCACCACAGACCGACATCCTGGTCGGCCTCGTCAACACGGAGGACGGCGAGTCGATGTGGTGGACCGAGCCCGGGGCGGTCGACCCGAGCGACACGCTGGCGTCGGCGAGCAGCGTCGCGATGCTGGATGGCGACGTGCCGCTGCACGTCGGTGCGGCCGACGTCGATCCGTGGTCCGAGGGCCCTTGGGTGACCGTGCGCGCGAATCTGCCCGAGTCGGCGACGATCGAGAAGGTCGCCGCGTTCGAGCTGCGCACGCCATCGCGGACGGTGCGCTTTGGCAAGGACGCGGTGCGCTTCGATCTGGCCGGCTCGCTGCGCGCGAAGTGAACCGCCTGCGGCCCGGTCCGCGTGTGGCCCCGTCCGCGTGTGGCCCCGTCCGCCGGCGGCGTGGCCCCGTCCGCCGCTGGCGCGGGCAGGGCCGCTTTGGCATACTGCGCGCGCGTTCGGGGCCGTAGCTGCCCGTTGCTGTCTGCGGGGATCCACCGGCGCGTTCGAGGTCCGAATCCATGTCGAAGAGCGCGCTCGTCACCGGCGTCACCGGCCAAGATGGTTCCTATCTCGCCGAGGTCCTGCTCGAGAAGGGCTACATCGTGCACGGCCTGGCTCGGCGCACCTCGAGCTTCAACCGCGGCCGCATCGAGGGCCTACGCCGCCGCGTCGGCACCGAGAGGTTCGCCCTCCACTACGGCGATCTGGGCGACTCCAGCAGCCTCAACAGCGTGATCGCCGACGTCCGCCCCGACGAGATCTACAACCTCGCCGCGCAGTCGCACGTGGGCATCTCGTTCAAGCAGCCCGAGTACACCTCGGACGTCACGGGCACCGGCGTGCTGCGCCTACTCGAGGCCATCCGCGCCAACCGGCTGAGCTCGCGGTTCTACCAGGCGTCGACGTCCGAGCTGTTCGGCAAGGTCGTGGAGATCCCGCAGACCGAGACCACGCCGTTCTATCCGCGCTCGCCGTACGGTGTCGCCAAGCTCTACGCGTACAACATCGTCCGCAACTACCGCGAGAGCTACGGGATGTACGCGTGCAACGGCATCTTGTTCAACCACGAGTCGCCACGGCGCGGCGAGAACTTCGTCACCCGCAAGATCACGCTGAGCCTGGCCCGCATCAAGCGCGGGGAGCAAGAGGTGCTCGAGCTCGGCAACATGGACGCCAAGCGCGACTGGGGCTACGCCAAGGACTACGTCGAGATGATGTGGATGATGCTGCAGCAGGACACGCCCGACGACTTCGTCGTGGCGACCGGCGAGACCCACACCGTCCGCGAGTTCGTGCAGCTCGCCGCGCAGATCGCTGGGTTCGAGCTCGAGTTCGAGGGCAGCGAGGACAAGGAGGTCGCCCGCGACCGCCGCACGGGCAAGGTCATCGTGGCCGTCAACCCGTCGTTTTACCGCCCCGCCGAGGTCGACCTGCTCATCGGCGATCCGAGCAAGGCCAAGCGCAAGCTCGGCTGGGAGCCCAAGGTCAAGTTCGCCGAGCTCGTCGAGCTGATGATGCGGGCCGACCTCGAGCCCGCCGAAGGTCAGACCTGGTGAGGGCAGCCGATCGCTTCGGTGTGCCTACGGTCTCGCTCGAGGGTCTGCACTTCCTCGACGTCGACGAGGCCCGCTTCGTCGCGCTCGTCGTCGACGAGGCGCGGGCCGGCCGGGGCGGCTGGGTCATCACGCCGAACACCGACATCTTGCGCCAGGCCCACGCCGACGCCGGCATCCATGCGCTGCTGCAGGACGCCGATGCGCTCGTCGCCGATGGCATGCCGCTGGTGTGGGCCAGCCATCTCCAGCGCACGCCGCTGCGTGGCGGCCGGGTGTGTGGGTCGGATCTGATGTCGAGCCTGCCGGCGGCGGCGGCGGCGGCGGGCCTGTCGATCTATCTGCTCGGCGGTGCCGGCGACACCGGCGAGAACACCCGCGCCAAGCTGCTCGCCGAGCATCCATCGCTGCGCATCGTCGGCACCTACTCGCCGCCGTTCGGCTTCGAGAAGGACCCCGAGCAGTTCGCCACGATGGCGCGCCTGCTCGAGGACGCGGCGCCCGATCTGATCTTTGTCGCGCTCAGCTTCCCCAAGGGCGAGCGGTTGATCCAGGGCATCCGCGCCGCGCGGCCCACCGCGTGGTGGATCGGCGTGGGCGCGGCGTTCGATTTCTTCAGCGGCGTGCTGCCGCGCGCGCCGAGGATCATGAAGCGCACCGGCACCGAGTGGATGTTCCGCATGCTGCAGGATCCCAAGCGGCTGGTGCGGCGGTATCTGTGGCACGACCTGCCGTATGTGGGGGTGCTGTTCGCGGGGTCGATCCGCCGGCGGGTGTACGGGCGGGACCGGTGAGCGGCCCACGCGTTCGATCTGCATCACGCCGGGGGCCCTATCGGGGGGTGGCCCGGGCTGTCCGTGATTCGCTCCGCCGGCGCGCGACCGCTACGGCTGAACTCACGTGTCCTTGCCGACGGTCGGCCGGTGCTCGCCGCACCACGCGATCTCCACGCGACCGTCGGACAGCACGTCGTAGTAGATCTGCAGGCATCGGCTCGCATTCACCGAGCCGCCGATGGTCACATGCCGGCCGTAGAGCTTGGCCTCGCCCGCCTCGTCGAACCATGTGCGCTTGTCGCCGAACGTCGTGACCGTCTCTGGGCTGTCCTTGGGCCGCCACTGCGCGATCTGGCCCAGGGCCTTCGCCAGCGCCGGCGCGAGCTCGGCGTCGCTACGACCGAACATCGCCAGCATCGTGAGCACCTCGAACACGCGTAGGGGATGCTTGAACGGCGAGTCCTCGGCGGCACCACGGGCGCTCCGCAACACGACGAGCCGATCGGGGAACAGCGCCTCGGCGGTCGCGAGCGCGGCGGCTACCGACTGCGGACGACCGCCACTCGCGTGGGCCTCGTCGCGCTCCTGCTCGGCGCGGCGCAGGGCCTTGCGCGTCGACACCAGCTCGCGCCGCGTGGTGTCGAGATCATGCTCGAGCTCGGCGGCGAGCTCGAACGCCGCCACGACGTCGCCGGCGAGCTGCGTCCAGTGCTCGGCCCCGGCCCGAGCGATCACGGCGCGACGCGGCGCCGCGGTGGGCCCGTCGGGCGCCGGGTCGGGCGCGATGGGGGATGCGGGCTGCGGTGCGGGCAGAGGTGGTTCCGCGGGCGGCGAAGGCTCGGGCGGCGAAGGCTCGGGCGGCGAAGGCTCGGGCGGCGAAGGCTCGGGCGGCGAAGGCTCGGGCGGCGAAGGCTCGGCGATCAGTGCCTCGTCACGCGATGCCTGCTCGCGCACTGGCTCCGCACGCACTGGCTCCGCGCGCACTGGCTCCGCACGCACTGGCTCCGCGCGCACTGGCTCCGCGCGCAACGGCTCCGCGCCCACCGGCTCCGCGCCCACCGGCTCCGCGCCCACCGGCTCCGCGCGCAACGGCTCCGCGCGCAACGGCTCCGCGCGCAACGGCTCCGCGCCCAACGGCTCCGCGCGCAACGGCTCCGCGCCCAACGGCTCCGCGCCCACCGGCTCCGCGCGCAACGGCTCCGCGCGCAACGGCTCCGCGCGCAACGGCTCCGCGCGCAACGGCTCGCGCCGCACCGGCTCGCGCCGCACCGGCTCACGCGGCGGCGCAGCAGCGCCGTCCACATCGCGCATCCAAGCGCGCGGATCCTCGCCTTCCGCGATCATCTCGCAGAACACCCCCGCGACGTGCTCGGTGCGCGCAGCCTCGGGGATCCCGAGCAGTCGCACCGGCAGCAACAACAGGTGATCGTACGGATCGTCGCTCGGCGCGATCCCGGGCCACAGGATGCGAACGCCGCCGTTGTAGCAGCCATACCGCGCGTCGAAGCCCCGGGCGACGAGCTCTTCTTTGAGCGCCCGCGAAGCCGCGACGCTCTGCAAAAATCCCACGCTGGCCATGCCGGCGAGCCGGCGCGCGAGCTCGTCGGGATCGACCAGCGGTCGCCGCGTCGCGTTGTCGACCGACACCAGCACCAAGGGCACGCAGCGGTCCGGCGCCAGCACGCGATCGACGAGGGCCACGACGTCCGGCTGATCGAGGATCCGCGCCTCGCCGCCGATCGCATCGACCCCATGCACGCAGCCGGGCAGTCGCAGCAGGTGGCGCACCACCTCAGGCGAGTCGGCCGTCGCGCGGGCGAGCAGGCGCTCGGGCCCGCTGCGGGCGATGAGGTGCTCGACCAGCACCGCCGCCGGATCGGAGGTCGTGGTCAGCTTGACCACGTCGACGCGGGTGGTCCCGCCAGGCTCGGGGATGCTGATGCGGAGCCTGTCGCCGGCGAGCTCTTCGGCCGTGGCGTCTGGGGGAAGGCCAGCGGCGAGCCGCGCCTCGCGGAGGGTCTCGAAGCGGCCCAGACCCAGGGCCCACTCCGCGTGGAGCAGCGCCAGATCCCAGGGATCGGCGCCCTCGATGCGAATCCGCGAGAGATGGGTGGGTCGCAAAGGGTTGCCTCGGGCTCGGGGCGAAATCGCTCCGACCTGGCCGGGAGTCGCCAGCCCACGAGTGGCCAGCCCGCGAGTGGCCAGCCCGCGGGTGGCCATATTGCCACGGGCGCGCCGCCGATGCATGGGCTGTACCTGCGACCGCGGCGCCGACTCGCCTCCCATCGGGTAGGCTCGGGCGCCCGTGCACACACCCGCTGCAGCCGGCCGCAGGGTCGTCATCGATGCCCTGGGAGCCTCGCCGCCAGACGCCCTCGAGCACCACCTCCGCCTCGAGGACGACCCCCACCCCGACCCCGGCGAGCTCGCGGGCGACGACGTGGTGATCGAGGTCCGCAGCGCAGCGGTCGGTTGGGTCGACCTGTTGATGCTGAGCGGGCAGTACCAGCACGTGCCCGCGCCGCCGTACACACCTGGCCTCGAGTTCGCCGGCACGATCGTGTGGCGCGGCGCGAGCGTGGCCGACGTGAACATCGGCGACGCCGTGATCGCCGATGGTCTCTACACGGGGCCGCGATCCCAGGGCGCCCATCGGCGCTGGGGCGGCTTTGCCCGCTACGCCGTCGCACCGGCGAGCGCCGTGATCCCCCTGCCGCCGGGGTTCTCCTTCGACGAGGGCGCGTGCCTGCTCGGCGGCACCGAGACCGCCTTCCATGCGCTCGTGCACCGCGGCAAGGTGCAGGCCGGCGAGGTGGTGCTGGTGCTCGGCGCCACCGGATCGACCGGGCTCGCCGCGGTCCAGATGGCCAAGCGACTGGGCGCCACCGTCATCGCGGTCGGCCGCTCGGCGGACAAGCTCGCGATCGCCGAGCGCTGCGGCGCCGATCACGTCGTGGTCGTGGGCGACGACGACACCGCACGCCTGCGCGACGAGGTGAAACGACTGACCTCGGGCCACGGCGCCGATGTGATCTACGATCCCGTCGGCGGCGCGCGCTCGACCGAGGCCCTGCGCGCTGCGGCGTTCGGCGCCCGGTTCTTGGTGGTGGGCTGGGCCGCGACGCCGCGGGTGGCCCGGGGCGGCCGCGATCCCAACCTGCTGCCGACCAACCTCGTGCTCATGAAGGGGATCGACGTGCTCGGCTCGCCGGCGGCCATCGCGGTGCACCGCGAGCCTGCGCTCCGGGCCCCGCGGCTGGCGCGGATCCTCGCCTGGGCGCGCGACGGCGAGATGCGTCCGATGATCGGCGCTCAATTCGCGCTGGACGACGTCGCGGCCGCGCTGCGGGCCAAGTGGGAGGGCCGGTATGCCGGCAACATCGTCGTGTGCCCCCCGTCGTATGGCCTGTGATCGCGGGCGCGGTCCGAAAAGTGGCACCAAGGCGCCGCCCGGCCGGTCGCGTATGCTGTGACGATGGCGTGGCTCGCAGGACGGATGGGGGCCCTCGGGCTGGCGGTGCTCGCGAGCGGCTGTGCGCGGGACAACCCCGCGTTCGGGCTCGGGCAGACCGACGATGGCACGACCCTGGGTGACGAGGTCACAGGCGCGACGCGTCCGGCGACCGCGACCCACGGCGAGGGCTCCGCTAGCGCCACGCGTTCCGCGACCGACGACTCTGACGCGTCATTCACCGACGACTCGAACGACGACTCGAACGACGACTCGAACGGCGACTCGAACGGCGACGCTGCCAGCACCGATGGCTCCGGCGACGACGCCGTCAGCTCGGACGAATCCGGCGACAGCACCACGGGGCCGGCGACATGCGAGTTCGGCGCGAACCGGTTCCACGTGGTCATCACGGACCACGACGACGCCTTAGTGCCCCCGCCGTGCGGCGCGGAGCGGACGCTGCGCGGATCCGTGGAGCCGGGTGATGACGAGCACGAGCTGGTGTTCCTCGAGTGCGGGGGTTCCTGCGACTGCAAGACCGCCGTGGGCCCCACCTCGGTGCGTTTCGAAGGCCTCGCGCTCTCGCCGGCCGACGCGGTGCTCGACAACGCCCTCGACTGCGTGACGCTCACGATCGGGTTCGGCGACGGACTCGACTGCGAGCCACTGTGGGTCGTGACCGAGAATCAGCCCGAGGGTGATTGGCCGCTCTACCTCGCCACGAATACCGCCGAGCCGGATTGGAGCGTGCAGGTGCCGACGGCGACACTGCTCGAGCCGATCGAGCCCTGCGTGTCGGCCTGCGATGGGATGCTGCTGCCTGGAATCTACTCGATGGAGCTCGGCGAGTCCGGCCCCATCCAGCCCGGCGAAACCGTGGCCGCGCCGCTGGACCCGCACACCAACGGTCCCGCACCGTACCTGATCACGGCCCTGTTCGCGCAGGTGGATGACACGTGCACCCCTGCGATCGGTTGGTCCGCGGTATTGGAGTAGTCCCCGCGCGCAAACTCGATATCCGGCGTGGCGGTTCGTCCGTCGGCGTCGAACAGGGTGTCGAACAGCGGGATCAGCAGCAGCGTGAAGGCGGCGCACGCGAGCAGCCGGCCACCGCCGTGGTATCACCCTGCCCGATGCGGATTCTCAGCGCGCCGCGCAACGTCTGGTGCGAGCCACCCGTGACCACCGCCGGCGTCCTGGTCGACGGCGACGACTACTACCGGGCGTTGTACGCCGCCGCCGCCGAGGCCCAGCACTACATCTTGCTCGCGGGCTGGCAGTTCGACAGCGACGCGTGCCTGCTGCGCGGCGAAGAGGCCCAGAGCGCGGCGCTGCCGGTCACGCTGCTCGCGTTCCTCGACGCGCTGTGCGCCCGCAATCCCGATCTGCACGTGTACATCCTCGCCTGGGATTTCCACGTGGTGTTCGCGCTCGAGCGCGAGTTCATGCAGGCGCAGCGGTTCAACTGGACCACCAACGATCGCCTGCGGTTCATGTTCGACGACAACCATGTCGACGGCGCGTCGCACCACCAGAAATTCGCGGTGATCGACGGCGAGCTCGCGTTTCTCGGCGGCCTCGATCTGTGTGATCAGCGCTGGGACGATCGCGGTCACACGGTGCCCAATCCGCTGCGGAGCAGCCGGGGCACCCCCCACAAGCCGTTCCACGATCTGCAGGCATACATCGTCGGCCACGAGGCGGTCGGCGCGATCACGTCGCTGTTCGCAGCGCGCTGGGCCGCCGCCGGCGGTGGGCCACTGGCGTTGCCCACCGCCGCGCCACGCCTGGCCGGATACGCGCCGACGGGTGCCACCGCCCTGCCCACCGCGCGCGTCGCCTTGAGCCGCACGGATCCGCGGGGTTACCCCGAGGGCACACCGGACCGCCGCGAGATCTTCACGCTGTACGCGGACGCGATCGACCGCGCCCAGCGCCTGATCTACATCGAAACCCAGTACCTCAGCTCCAAGGATCTGGGCGAGGTGCTGATGCAGCGCATCCGTGCGCCCGGCCGCTCGGCGCTCGACATCGCGATCGTGATCAACCACCAGGCGCAGACGATCAAAGAAGAGATCGCGATCGGTCTGGCGCAGGCCAAGGTGATCGCGGAGCTGCGCCATGCGGCGACGGGCACCGAGCACCGGCTCGGCATCTACTACACCGTGCCCGCCACCGAGGACGACAGCGAACCCGATAGCGCGACGTACATCCATTCCAAGATGATGATCGTCGACGATCGCCTGCTCACCGTCGGCTCGGCGAACCTCACCAATCGCAGCTTGGGGATCGACACCGAGCTCAACGTCACCGTCGAGTCCGAGACCGACGGCGACGACCTCGGCCGCGCGATCTACCGCCTGCGACACGAGCTCATCAGCGAGCACCTGGGCCTCGAGGACTTCGGTCCCGCGGAGGACCGGCGCCTCGTCGACGCGCTGTGCGATCTCGCCGCCCGCAGAGAAGGGCGCCTGCGCATCCACCCGTCGCCGACCGACGAAGAGCGTGCCGCGCTCGCGGTGATCGATCCCCAGCAGCTGCCCTTCGATCCCGACGCCTACGAGACCCACGATCACACCAAGTCGATCTTCGTGGATGGGCTCGGTGTGCTGTGGCGGCGGATCAGCGGCGGCGACGCGTCGCAGGGTTGACGGGCCGCGCGCGCGCACGAGAAGTTGTGGGCATGGTGGCCCGTGCCCGCAGCTCCGGCACCGCTGGAGTGCCCGCCCCCAAGTCGTGCAGCGTGTGCGGGCGCAGCATCGAGTGGCGGGCGAAGTGGGCCCGCGACTGGGCGGAGGTTCGTTACTGCTCCGCTGGCTGCCGCCGCCGAGGGCTGAGGCCCATCGACGCGCAGCTGGAGCAGTCGCTGCTGGATCTCCTCGAGCGACGGGCCACCAGTGGGACGGTGTGCCCGAGCGAGGCCGCCCGCGCCGTCGCGGGACCCGACGCGGACGAGCAGGTCTGGCGTGATCTGATGGAGCCCGCGCGGATGGCCGCGCGGCGGCTCGTGGTGCAGGGCGAGGTCGAGATCACGCGGGGCGGACGCGTCGTCGACCCGAGCACCGCGAAGGGTCCGGTGCGCGTCCGTCGAATTCGATGAAGGCGAGCGCCGCGGCGCCGCGCGGGCTCGACGAGGCGAGCACGGTGCCCACGTGGACGAGGTCCTTGCCGAGGTCCGCACCGACGTCGTCACCGCGTGCCGCGAGCGGGGCACCAAGGCCGAGGTCGACTGCGCGATGAAGGCCAAGACCGTGGGCGAGCTCGCGCGTGCGCGTCGAAGCTCCTGTGATCGCGCGCCCCGGGGATCGCCGTCAGCCCTGGGGTGGCGGCAGCGGTTCCTGGCACGTGCCGATCTCGAGGATCGTGTAGATGAGCACGAGCTCCTGCGGCGACAGCCCCACGTAGTTGAAGAACTCGGCGGTGTGGTAGCTGGTGAATTGCAGCTTGCCGCAGCCGAATTGGCCGGTGACCGTCAGCGGGTGCACGGGAGCAGGCAGGCCACCGGGGCCCTCGAGCCACACCTTGTGGCCGACGTCGACCATGCCACCTTGGCCATCGTCGACGAGCACCGGCAAGATGTCGGTGATGCCCGACCAGTTGTCGACCGTGAGCACCTGCGGGAGCTGATCGAGCGCCGGGTGGAACTCGTTGTTGAGCGGGTTGATGTCGAGGTACTGCTCGGGCAACGCCAGCAGCCACTCGAGCAGCGGCGGGTCGAGCACCGTGGCGAGCGAATCATAGGAGGAATTGTCGGCGCTGCCGAAGCTGCCGTTCCAGCCCGCGAGGTTCTGGTACTCGGGGAAGACGACCTGCAGCCACTCGTTCGACCAGTCCGACACGTACCAGCGGCCACCGGCGGCCACCCAGTCGCGGATGTTCTGCACGTTCTGGGGGTTGTTCAGCGCGGAGTTGAACGTGCCGCCCGAGCACGGCACGAAGATGATGTGATAGTCGTCGAGCGCGGTCGGATCGGAGACGAGCGCGTCGAAGTCGCCCTGCGAGACGAAGCCGTCGGTGCCCGGATCGCGGCCGTTGTCCCACAGATCGAAGGTCTCGGTGCCCGGGACCAGGCGCTGCTCGAACCCACCGATGACGGTGTCGCCCATGCCGAACTTGCCCAGGGCGTCCTCGATGCGATCGAAGCTGCCGTTGGCGACGGCGATGAGCGGGATGTACTCGCCGTTGTCGGGATCGTTGGCGCCCGGCAGCGTGGTGAATGCGCCGCTGACGACGGCCGCACCGGGCGCGACCGTCAGCGGGGTCACCCGCATGAACTCGCCCTTGCGCACCACGAGATACTTGTTCTTGCCCGAGGCGGCCTGCAGCGTGAAGGTGCCGTCGGCGTCGGTGAAAGTGCTGTCGTCGCCGCACGCGAGCTCGGTGCATGCGGCGCAGTAGACACCCTGGGGGATCCCGACGGGCTCGTCCGGCGTCAGGTAGACGAGGGCGCCGCTGACAGGCATCTCGCCGTCGGGCCCGAAGACCACGCCGGACAACGTGGAGTCGACCTCGTGACCGACACATCCGTTCCCGGACAGATCGCCGACACCGCCGACATCGAACTTGGGAGCATCGTCGCCGGACGCCGCGGTGTCGTCCGTCGACGTGTCGCCCGTCGACGTCGGTGTCACGGTGGCGGTCACCGGCGGCGGCGTCCCCGTCGTGCTGCTGTCGGCCGCCGCCGTGCTGCTGTCGTCGGGCGTCGACGTGCTGGTTGCGGAGCCGGTCGCACCGGTCTCATCCGAGCCACAGGCGAGCCCGTGGGCGACGATGATTCCAGAGGCGAGTACGATCGAATAGGCGCGAGTCATGAGCCATCCCTCCGCCACGGTGACGTGACGGTCCCATGTCAGGATGCCACGGCGGCGTGAGGGCTGCCTAGCGCGCAAGCGCACGCGGAGTCCGCACGCGGTCGTGTGCTTGTCTGCGGTTGCTACCGGGGCGGCGGCGAGCGCACGTGATCGGGGGTGCGGCCGGCGACGAAGACGGCGCCGGACGGGCGAGGGGGACCCGCAGGCCCGAGTCCGCGCGAAGCGGAGAACCATCATCGCCCTGCACCCCCAACACACCCAGCCAGCGCCGAGCTGACCATTGCGTCAGAGGCTCTGTGCGAGATCGAATGCGGCGTCGTGCACCGCGATGTCGTGCGCGCGCTTCGGAGGTGCTCTGTCGCGCGCCCGCCGCCACCACGACGTTCGGTCGCCCTGCCCACGCCCACATGCTCGCGTTCTCGCGGGCGCTGCAGCTACCATCTCGCCGCTCGAGCCCCGACGTGCTGCCGCAGATGGGCGCACGAACGCGGACGACGTCGCGCGCATCGGTGCCGTGCGTCACGGATCGGGTGCGCCGACGCTAGTCTCGCTGGCTGCCGTCGCGCGGCCGGTAGTCCACGGCCAGTCCGCGCTACGCCAGCGCTCCGGTACGCGCTCCGGTGCGCGCTCGCGAGTAGATACGCAACCCGAGCTTGACCGCTTCCACGATCGCGACAGGTGCCAGCGAGCACACTGCGATCACCACCCAGTCCATCGCGCTGGGCGGTGCGGTATGCAAGACGCGCTGCAGCAGTGGCACGTATACTGCGGCGATCTGCAGGGCGACGCACACCGCCACCGCGGCCAAAAGCCATGGGTTGGTGAACGGTCGGTCGAACGCGGAGCGTCGCTGGGATCGGGCGTTGAACGCGTGGAACACCTGGGCGAAGGCGAGGGTCATGAACGCCATCGTCGTGGAGGCGCGCAGACCATCGCCGGTGGATCCGTGCCAGTTCAGGCCGATGACGAACGCAGCGAGGGTGACCCCGGCGATCATCGCACCCTGCCACGCGATCAAGCCCACCATGTTTCCGCTGACCAGTCGTTGCTTGGGATCGCGAGGAGGCTGACTCATCGCGCCGGTCGTGGACGGCTCGACCGCGAGCGCCAGCGCCGGGAACACGTCGGTGACGATGTTGAGCCACAGGATCTGCAGGGGAACGAGCGGCAGCGGCCAGCCGACCATGATCGCCACGAACACGACCAGGATCTCGGCCGCGTTGCAGGAAAAGAGATAGTGCACGAACTTGAGGATGTTCGCGTAGATGATGCGCCCCTGTTCGACGGCGCGGACGATGGTGGAGAAGTCGTCGTCGGTGATCACCATCGCGGCCGCTTGCTTGGCCACGTCGGTGCCTCGGAGTCCCATCGCGATGCCGATGTCGGCCTGTCCGAGGGCGGGGGCGTCGTTGACACCGTCGCCGGTCATGGCGACGATCTGCGCGTCGTGCTGCAGTGCCTCGACGATCCGCAGCTTCTGCTCCGGTGAGACCCTCGCGAACACCGACGTCGTCGCCACCGTGCGCTGCCACCCGGCGGCGTCGAGGTCGACCAAGTCCCGGCCATGGACCGCCTGCAGCGGCCGCTGCTCGAAGTCCCGATCGATGCCCAGTTGCTTGGCGATCTCGGCGGCGGTTGCCGGCTGATCGCCGGTGATCATCACCGTGCGGATCCCCGCCTCTCGACAGGTCGCGATCGCGATCTTCGCGCTCTCGCGCAGCGGGTCCTCCATGCCGACGAGGCCGACGAAGATCCAGTCGTGATCGAGCGCATCATCGCCGTATCCGATGTCGAGATCGCGGTAGGCGAGGCCGAGTACGCGCATCGCAGTGCCCGCGAGTTCGGTGTTGCGCGCCAGGTGGCGTTCGCGATCGCCAGCGGTCATCGGCGAGACTCCGGCCGACGTGCGTTGCTCGGTGCTGACCTCGAGGACCGCAGCCGGCGAGCCCTTCATGTAAGCCACGCGTTGCCCCTGCGGCGTCTCGTGAACCGTGACCATGCGCTTGGTCTCGCTGTCGAACGCGCGCTCGGCCACGCGCGGCCAGTCACGATCCACCGCGGCGTGCTCGATGCCCGCCTTTTCGGCGGCGACCGTGAGGGCGGCCTCGGTCGGATCGCCCAGGACCTTGTCGCCGTCGTCGCTGTGCTCGATCGTCGCGTCGTTGCACAGCGCGCCGATGCGCAGAGCCAGGTCGAGCGACTCGCGTTCGCCCGGAACGATCCGCCGGCCACCCCCGTTGAATTCGCCGACAGCCGCATAGCCGGTGCCGGTGACGTCGACGCGAACGTCGTCGACGAATAGCGCACGGACCGTCATCTGGTTCTCGGTGAGCGTGCCGGTCTTGTCGGTGCAGATGACCGTGGTCGATCCGAGGGTCTCGACCGCAGGGAGCCGGCGGATCAGCGCACCCATGCTGGCCATGCGTTGCATGCCCAGCGCGAGCGTCATCGTCGAGACCGCGAGCAAGCCCTCCGGCATCGCCGCGATGGCCAGCGAGACGCCGACCTCGAGCATGCGCAGGAATTCGTGCCCGCGCAGCAAGCCCGCGCCGACGACGATCGCACCGAGCACGAGCACGACGCCGACCATGCCGTTGCCGAGCCGCGCGAGCTTCCTCTCCAGCGGGGTTGCGCGCACGGTGGCATCTGCGACCAGCGTGCCGATCCGCCCCATCTCGGTCTGTGCCCCGGTGGCCGTCACCAGCAGGCGACCCCGACCCTCGGTGATCGCGGTGCCGAGATAGGCCATGTCGGAGCGATTCCCGAGGGCTGCGGTGGCGTCCTTCACCGCGTCGATCTGCTTGGGCACCGTGCGGGACTCGCCGGTGAGCGCGGCTTCTTCGACCTGCAACTGTGCGCTCTCGATGATGCGACCATCGGCGGGGACGCGGGCACCGGCGGCGAGGATCAGCACGTCACCGGGGACGATGTCCGCCGCCGCGATCTCGCGCTCGGTGCCGCCGCGGAGGACCTGCGCCGTGGGCACGGCGTGCTCACGCAGGGCCGACAACGTCCGCTCGGCCTTCCATTCGATGAAGAAACCGATCGCCGCATTGAGGACGATGACGACGAGGATCGCGATCGCCTCGGCGAGGTCGCCGAGGGCGAGAGCGACGCCCGCCGCCGCGAGCAACAGCACGACGATGATGCTCTTGAACTGGTGCAGGAGAATCAACAGCGGCGAACGTCCGCGCACCACCGCGAGCACGTTGTGCCCGTGCGCCTCGAGTCGCGTGACGACCTGCGCGTCGGTGAGCCCGCGCTCGAGATCGGCGTCGAGGCGCGAGCACGCCACATCGATGGCGAGTGTGTGCCAGGCCGCTTCCGGGCTCGGCGGTGGACCGGAGGCGGTGGACGGTGTGGCGGCGCTCATCGCTGGCGCCACGCTTGCGTGCAAACCCGCGACCACGGTGGGGCGCGAAACGGCCTGCGTGGGGACTGGGCGACGGGGCCGATCCCGGAGCGAGGAGGCGGGGTGGGCGGACGCGCACGAGTCGGCGCGCCCAGCCGGGCGGACGCGCGCGCACGGCTTTCGCGTCGCCATTTGGCGCGCCCCGGCGGCCGAGATCAAGAGCCAGCCCGGGGTCTACCTCTTCGACACCGGCTTCGTGAGCTACTTCCGCGGCTGGGACACGCTCCGCGACGAGGATCGGGGGCAGCTGCTCGAGCACCTGGTGCTGGACGAGATCGCCGCGAGGTTCGGGACCAACCGCCTCCACTACTGGCGCGACAAGCAGAAGCACGAGGTCGACTTCGTGCTCGATCTCGGTCGTCGACGCGACCCGATGGCGATCGAGTGCACGAGCAACGCGGCCAAGTTCGAATCGTCGGGCCTGCAGGCGTTCCGACGCAAGCACCCGCGGGGGCGAAACGTGGTCGGGACACTGCGCTCCACCGAGGCCTACCGGCGGGCGTTCGTCGACGGCGAGGTCGAGGTCGTGCCCTGGGCGGACCTCGCCGCATACCTCGACGCTCTGCGGTAGCGCTCACGGATCGCCGAGGGGTCGCGGTCGCCCGCCATGGTCGTGGTGCGGCCGCGATTCGTCGCCGGAGATCGGCGTTCCACGGATCGTCGGGCCCGAGGCGCGCGTCCGCTCGGCGCAGCCGATCGTCGGCTTCGTGCGGCTCGCGGATCTCCTGCGGCTCGGCCAGCGCCGCCTCGAGCAGCGCCAGCTCGGCGGCGCTGTGCAGCGGGAGGTCGCGCTTGCCGAGATCCGCCCGCACCGCAGCGAGCAGTTGCCGCGCACCGCCGCGATCGAACGCCGTGCGGTTGGAGATCGCCCCCACCGCAGCGTTCAACCACAGCCGATCGCCGCGCACGCTGGCTGCCCGTGCGCGGGCGAAGGCAGCATCGGCCTCGACATGCTCCCCCGTGGCCGCGAGCGCCGCTGCGTGCACGAACTCGAACATCGCGCTCGCCGAAGGTGGCAGCTCGTGGCGGGTCTCGTCCACGACGGCGAGCGCGGCGTCGGGGCGTCCACGGGCGAGCTCGATCTCGGCCTGCGCGAGCTGGATGACCACGGGCGGCGTGGCCGCAGCGCTGCGATCGGCGACGTGCAGCGCCAGCGCCTCGCGCACCAGGCTCTCGGCCCCGTCGAGATCGCCGGCACGACGCCGCACCTCGGCAAGGGCGATGGCGATCCCGCCGTGCCGTGGGTGGGACGGGGGTAGCACGGCGGCCGCCAGCGTGCGCGCGGCCGACAGGTGGTGCTGGGCCTCGGCGAACCGCTCCGCGTTCTTCGAGACGATGCCCAGGTTCAAGGCGATGATCGTGCGATCGGGATGACGCGCGGGCAGTAGGCCGCCTGTGATCCGCGCCGCGGCGTCGAGCATCGCGAGCGCCTCGGCGTAGCGCCCGAGGCTCGACCACGTGGTCCCGAGATCCTCGTAGGCCATCGCGCGCAGGTCCTCGTCGGCGACGTCCAAGCCCTCGGCGAGCTCGACCGCGCGCTGGTGCTGCGAGAGGGCGGCCTCGGTCTCGCCCGCAGCGCGCAGCGCAGTACCCATGTGGCGCGCCAACTGGGCGCGCATGCGATCGCCGAGCTCGGCCCGCGCGATCGCGATCTCGGCGTTGCGCGCCCACTCGCGGGCCTGGATCAGGTCACCGTGGCGCAGGCCGTAGAGGAACACCAACTCCACCGCCGCCTCGCCGACGAGCCGCTGCGCCCCGGCGGCACTGGCGTGGAAATAGGCCTCACGCCACTGGGACTCGGCGGCGGCGGCGTCGCCGAGCCGTTCGCGGAGCGAGCCCACGCGCAGAGCGATCGCCGCGCGTGCCGCCGCGTCGCCAGGGTCCTGCGCGGCGAGGGCCTGCGCGGCGAGGGCCTCGGCGGCCGCCACGGCGGTCGCGTAGTCCCCCGACGCCTCGAGCAACCGGATGCGGTCGAGCTCACCGGCGATCGCCGGTGCGAGCACGACCGCCTCTGGGGTGTCGCCGCAGCGCGGCGCCGACGCGATGACGCGCACCACCCCGGAGGCGTTGCCCAGGGTGCCGGGCGCTCCGTCGCGCAACATGCCGTGGGCGGTCACCACTGCGTCGACCCGGCGGCCGACGCAGGCGCGGCGCCACTGCACGTCGACGGCACAGGCCGCGTCGAGTTCGGCGCCGAGGTCCCGCTGCTCCTGGGCCAGCTCGCCGAGCGCCGCGCGCCACCCGACCACCGAGTCGTCCAGGCCCGCAGCCGAGAAGCGCGGCTCGAGGATCGCCACGTCGACGTCCGCCAGTCGCTGCCGCATCGCGCGACAACCGTCGATCTCGACCGGCGTCGGGCGCCACGATACGGCCGCCACCGCGCCCACGCTCAGCGCCGCGACAGCGAAGATGCCGCGCCGCCGAACCCGGCGCGCGTGTCCGGCGGACTCCAGCGCCGTCAGCAGCGATTCCATGCTCGGCCAGCGCGCGTCGCGGTCGGCCAGCATGCCGCGCCGCATCAACGGCCACACCCACCCGGAGGAAGCCTCCGCCGGCGGTGGCCGAACGCGATCGCGGCGCTTCGCGCCGTAGATCGTCTCGGGCAGCTCGCCGTCGAAGGGAAATCGACCCCAAAGCGCCTGGTACAGCGCGACGCAGAACGCGTATTGATCGGCGCGCGCGTCGGCGATCGCCGTGGTGAACTGCTCGGGGGCCATGTACTTGGGGGTGCCCAGAATCGTCGCGGTGTCGCGCAGCGCCGAGCGTGTCGCAGCGAGTTCGTCCTCGACGATCGCGAGGCCGAAGTCGACGACCTTGATCGTACCGTCGTGGGCGCGCAGCACGTTGGCAGGCTTGAAGTCGCGATGGACCAGGCCGCGGGCGTGGGCCGCCGCGAGCCCACGCCCGGCGGCGACGAACGCAGTGATCACCTCGTCGGAAGTTGGGCGGCCGCTGCCGAGCCAGTGTCTTAGGTCCTGCCCGTGGACCTGCTCCATCACCACGTAGACCGTGGCGTCGGCGAGCACCACGTCGAAGACGTCGACCACGTTGGGGTGATGCAGTCGCGCCATGGCCCGCGCCTCGTCCCGCAGTCGCCCCGCCGCGCCGCTGCGGATCGCCTTGATCGCGACCGCTCGACGCAGCTGTGCGTCGTACCCGGCGAACACGCGGCCCATCCCGCCTTCGCCGAGGATCCCGTCGACGCGATACCTTCCCCCACAAAGGGTCTGCGGGGGCGCGTGGGCGTCGGGTTCCGCGAGCATGAGCAGGGGCGCCCATCGTCCGGCGAGGGCGCCCCTACGCTACGCCCCGGACACCCGCGCCGGATCGGTGGGCCCGGCGCGTATGCGGCTGTGACCGCCACGGCGTCGGGACCGCGTCTGTGGGACATGCGCCCGCCGGTGGCCGCGCGACGCCCATGGGCACCGCCGACAAGGGAACACCGCGGTTGTGTCGCCGCCCCGCAGCCGACACGATGCGGCGGTGATCGTCGCCGTCGTCAACTCCGGGAGCTCCTCGATCAAGGCCGACGTGGTGGACACCGCCACCGGCAAGCGGCTCGCGCGGCTACGCGCCGAGCGGATCGGCACCGCGAGCGCCCAGGTGCGGCTCGACGACGGCGAGCCCGAGGCGCTGGGATCCATGGCCGCGAACGCAGCGCTCGCAGCCGTGTTGCCGCGGCTGTTCGAGCGCGTGCCCACCATCGCCGCGATCGGGCACCGGGTGGTCCACGGCGGCGATCGCTTCACCACCGCGACGCTCATCGACGACGCGGTGGTCGCCGCGATCGAGGCGCTGTGCCCACTCGCGCCGCTGCACAACCCCGCCAACCTCGCCGGCATCGTGACCTGCCGCGCGTTGCGGCCCGATCTCCCACAGATCGCCGTGTTCGACACGGCGTTCCACGCGACCCTGCCCGCGCGCGCCCGCACCTACGCGATCGATCCGACGCTCGCGGACCGCCACGGCATCCGCCGCTTCGGGTTCCACGGGACCAGCCACGCGTGGGTGGCCGCGCGCGCCGCCGAGCACCTCGACGAGCGCCTCGAGAGCCTGCGCATCATCACCTGCCACCTGGGCAACGGTGCCAGCGTCGCGGCGGTCGAGTACGGCCGCAGCGTCGAGACCAGCATGGGGATGACGCCGCTCGAGGGCCTGGTGATGGGCACCCGCTGTGGTGACATCGACGCCGGCGTGCTGCTGCACCTGCTGCGCGCCGAGGGCCTCGACGCCGAGGGCCTCGACGCCCTGCTCAACCGCGGCAGCGGGCTCGCCGCGCTGAGTGGACGCGGGCACGACATGCGCGACATCGAGGACCGCGCCGCCGACGGCGACGATCGCTGTCGCCTGGCGATCCGCGTGTTCTGTCACCGCCTGCGCAAGTACATCGGGGCCTACGCCGCCGTCATGGGCGGGGTCGACGTGATCGTCTTCACCGCCGGGATCGGACAGAACAGCGCCGAGATCCGGCACACCGCGGCCTCGCGCCTCGAGTTCCTCGGCGCACGACTCGACGAGGATCGCAACCGCACCGCGAAGGTCAGCACCGACGCGCCGGTCGCCGAGATCTCGATGCCCCACAGCCGCACGCGGCTGCTCGTCGTCGCGACCGACGAGGAGCTGGCGATCGCGCACCACAGCGCCGCGGTGACCGAGGGGCTCGCGAAGGTCGAAGGTGCGCGGTCGATCCCGATCGCCGTGTCGGCGCGGCACATCCACCTCACGCACGACGCGGTCGCGACCCTGTTCGGGCCCGGCCACACGCTGACCCCGCGCAACGAGCTGTCGCAGCCGGGCCAGTTCGCCTGCGAAGAGACGCTGACCGTCGTCGGCCCCAAACGATCGCTCGAGGGCGTGCGGGTGCTGGGGCCGACACGCAGCAAGAACCAAGTCGAGATCTCGCGCACCGACGAGTTCTGGCTCGGCGTCGACGCGCCGGTGCGCAACTCGGGCGACACCGCCGGCTCGGCACCGGTCACGCTGCAGGGCCCCGCGGGCACCGTGACCCTGACCGAGGGCCTGATCTGCGCGGCGCGACACATCCACATGGCGCCGGCAGACGCCGCGGCCTTCGGCGTGGTCGACGGCGACGTGGTCGAGGTCGCCGTCGACTCGGCGGGCCGGGACCTGGTGTTCGGCGACGTGCTCATCCGCGTCTCACCGCAGTTTCGCCTGGAGATGCACGTGGACACCGACGAGGCCAACGCCGCCGAGTTGACGCCCGCGGCCGAGGGCATGCTGGTGGCGACCGACGGCAGCGCCCGGCTGCGCAGCCGCGCGCTGCCGACCGGCGGCCCGCGCCACGCGTGAGCCATGCCCCCCCGCGCCTTCGCCCACGACACCGAGGCGACCTGCGAGCGCTTGGTCCGCGACGCCTGCCCCCGGCGCGCCGCCGTGAGCATCACTGGCCCTGAGCATCACTGGCCGTGAGCATCACTGTTCGATGCGCCACGCCGGATGTTCATCACCCGGGCTCGGCGCGGGTGACAGCCCGTTCTCGACGAGCCCGTCGTCGCTGCTCGGCTCGCACAGGTACACCGCGATCGCGCCGAGCGGCTGATCCGTCGCGACGCGCGACCATCCCGGCGGGATCTCGCGCGCTGCTTCGCGCCACGACACACCGAGGTCACCGGTGCTCGAAGCCTCGAGGATCCCGCGCCCGACCGCGACGCCGACCGTCTCGACCGTCGCGATGCTGCACACGATCGTGCCATGCGCCGGCGCGACCACGAGCCCGTGTTGCTCGAGGTGCTGCGCGATCGCAGGCGGCACGAGATACGCCTCCGCACGATCGACGATCGAGGTGCCGACGAAGCGCGCGAAGTGGGGCAGCGTGACCGAGCTCGGCTCGCCGTCGAGCGCGCGTGGCGATCGCGTGAGCACCTCGACTGGCCGCTCGAACGCGTCGAGCCGATAGCGAACTGCGATGCGGTCGGGCGGCCGCGCGCTCGTCGCGACCATCTGCAGCACGTCGTCGGGATGCCCCGCGACCCACCGCAGCGTCTCGATCTGCCACGCCGACGCCGTCGCCACGCGCTCTTCGAACGTCAGGTAGCTGTAGCACTCGAGCAGCAGATCGAGGCGGTTGGTGAGCCCACGATAGTTGGAACCGAAGCGCGGATGGTGCGGATACGTCATCCAGCCCTCGCCGAGCGGCGCGCTCGGATCGACGTCGCCGCCGGCATCGAGGACCCGCTCGTCCTCGGCGAAGTTGCCGTACCAGCCCGAGTCGAACCCGCGCGCCTTCACGGCGGCGATGACCTCGGGGACGAGCCGCCTGCGCATGAACTCGATCGGCTCTGCGCGACCCGACTGCACCGTATGCGGCACATCGACCGTCATGTGGAAGCGGTGCACGCTGCCGTTGGTCGCGTGGTTGTCGATGGTGAGATCGGGGATCCACTGCTGGCACACGTGCTTTTGCAGCATGCGCATCTCGGGCGCCTGCTGCCGCATGTGGTCGCGGTTGAGGTTGATGCCCTGGCTCTGGGTGCGGGTGCCGACGATGGGGCCGATCTGCCCGGTGAGCTTCGTCAGATCGAGGCGCCGATTCGCCGGGTCCAGCGCGTCGTTGCCATCGGGATTGAACAGCGGCACGACGACGAGCGTGAGATGAGCAAGCAGGTCGTCGTGTCGACCTTCGAGCAGATCGCGGACCAGGGCGAGGCTCGCCTCCTTGCCCTCGACCTCACCGGGATGGATGCCGTCCTGCATCAGCACGATCGGACGCCCGAGCGCGCGCGCTTGCGCCGGCGTCGTTGCGCCGCCCTCGGAGAGCACGAGCAGCGGCAGCTCGCGACCCTGGACGCTGGTGCCGAAGTTGGACACGAACAGTCGCGGATCACCCTTGGCCTGCAGCCCGGCGATGAACGCCATCACGTCGGCGTGGAGCGAGGTCTCGCGATAGTTCGTGGTTTCGGCGCGCGTGCGCAGCGAGGTCATGGCCTCAGGCTACGTCAAGGTGGGCGTCAGTACGAGCACCCGCGCCGCGCAGACCTCGTCCGCGGATCATGGCTCGAGCATCCGGGTGCTCATCGTCGCGGCATCGACCTCGTCGCGCACGAACGGCACCGGCTCGTAGCGATCCTCGACCCACCCATCGAGCGTGTCGCCGAAGTGTGGGCTCGCAGGGTCTGCCGAGTTGCCCCGCGGAAAATTCGCCCACGCCTCCGGCGTGCCATCCTCGCGGAAACTGGTGACGACCCGAAAGATCGCGCCCTGCGTCGAGTCGAAGCGCTCGGCGACGCGCGTGCCGTCGAAGAACAGGCTCGACGACACGTTGACCGTGTCCTCGCCACCGTCGGTCGGCACCCAGCCGCCGTCCAGCAGGCCGCCGAACGGGTTCTCGAAGCGCGTGCCGTGGACGTCACCCCAGCGGTAGCCGGCGGGATCGACCGAACCGTAGCGCTCGCGCAGCAGCTCGGCGGTGCGCACGAGCGCCTGCAGGACCACGGCGTCGCGCCCCCCCTGCAGCAGCTCGTCGGCCCGCGGATAGTCACCGGTCACCGCGAGCACGGGGAACTTGATCGCGAACGGCGTCTCCTCTTCGAGGATCGTCGGCAGCAACAGCGCGAGCTCGTCGCCGACGGCTTCGTCGGTCAAGAACATCATCCACGCGTGGAACGCGAGCGCACCGGCCGAGTCCCGCTCCATGCGTCGATCCCACGTCGTCGTGATGAGCTCCACCAACGTCGAGAGATCGGGATCGGCAGCGAACTCGGCGAGCGCAGGATCGTCGGGCGCGGCGCTCCACGCTTCGCCCAGAATCGGCACGATGCGATCGGCCATCGAGCTGTGCGTGTCGGTCTGCAGCGCGTGCATCTGCTCGCGCGAGACCGGACCGGCGTCGATCAATCGCGCGATCTCGGTGTCGAGTCGGTGCGCACGATCGCCACTGGCGTAGAAGTAGCCGTAGTACCAGGGGTCGTTTCCGACGTTCCCATCGAACGTGAAGCCCCACGGATCGTTGTTGGCGGTGGCGATGAATCCGCGCGCACCACCTCGACTGTGCGGCAGTCGCTCGGTGGGCAACATCTTCGTCCACGCGGTCGCGGGGTCCGTGCCGTCGACCACCATGAACGGCATCTGGCGCGCCGACGGCGGGCCGCGGTCCGGCACGTCGATCGCGACGCGATAGGTGATGCCGTCGCTATCCGCGGCGACGAAGTTGAACCCGCCGACTTGCATCAGGGAGACCGCCTCGTCGTACGCATCGAGATCGGTCGCCGTCGCCATCGCGAAGAAGCACCGCTCCTCGGAGGTCGCGGCGAATCCGGTCCAGCCGAGCAGCAGGGCGTTGCCGACGCCCGCGATCGGCAACGGGAGCAAGTCCTCCGGCAGCAACACCCCGCGATCGGGCACCTCGCGCACGACGTAGGTCTGCGTCGCTTCGCCCGCGACCGCGATCTCTTCGAGCCGCTCGACGACGTCGAGTGGATCACCACCCAGTTCGACGACCGCGCCGTCGATTGGGATCTCCCAGATGTCCATCACGTCGGCGAAGTTCGTCGTCGCCGTCCACTGGAGATCACGGTTGTGGCCGAGATGGATCCCGGCTGCGCCCGCGAACGACCAGCCCGCGACATCGAGGGTGCCGCTGCTGTGGGCGCTGCTGATGTGCTGCGCGTACATGAACGACGGGCTCTGCAGCGGCTGGTGTGGGTCCCCGGCGATGAGTGGACGACCGTTGTCGGTGTGGCGCCCGTCGATCGCCCAGTTGTTGCTGCCGGTGCGTGGCAGATGCCGCATCGCGCCGCGCAGGTCGGCGAACGCCGACGCGATCTCCTCACCGGTGGCGACGATGGGTGGCGGCGTGCGCTCTGGCTCGCCGAGGACGCGACCCTCGGACACGGGTGGCCGCTCTTCTTCGGGCATGGTCGCGGTCGCGAACGCAGGACGGGCGATCTCGACGATATCCCACGTGTCGGCGAAGTTGCGCTGCAGGATCGTCGCGAGCAGCTCGCGCTCGAGCGAGTTGCTGTTGCCGAAGAACAGCATCTTCGCGATCGCGCCGTGCTCTTGCACGTTCCAGGGCTCGGGCTGGTAGTCCAGCTCGGCCGCGCCGAAGCCGTAAGGCAGCGGCGCCGAGCCCTCGCGCACCTCGTCGACGCGGCGATTCACGCCGGCGACCCACGCGACGAGCATGCGGTACCGATCGGGATCCTCCTCGCGCAGGCGCTCGGTGTTCGCGGCGCCCCATCGGCGAAAGTCGAACAGACGCGACACCTCGTCTTGAGCGACGAGATCCGGACCGAGGACCTCGGCCTGCCGACCCAGCGCGCGACGACGAACGAGGTCCATCTGGAACAGTCGATCGGTCGCCATCTGGTAGCCGGCGGCGAACATCGCGTCGAGATCGGTCGCGCCGTAGATGTGCGGGATGCCGCGCGTGTCGATCGCGATCTCGGCGGGCTCGGTGAGCCCGGGAAATTCGTCGAGCGGACCGAGGTCGATGGGTTCGGGATCTGCGGAGCACGCGGCGAGCGACGCGAGTAGGCTTTTCGCGAGGAGTCGGGTGAGCAGGGGGACCTCGGCTGGCAAGCTGGTGGCGCGCATGGGAATGGGCCTCTCGCGCCAAGCGGCGCCATCTTGGCAGTCGCATGGGAGCGCGCGCGCCGTCAACCTCTTCGCGTGGGCGCCGACGCGGCGAGGACTTCGACGGGAGCACGGGTGGTACGTCGGCGCACGGCAGTGCGAGCTTCGAGCACCGCGGCTGCCGCTCGTCGGCGCGGCGTCCGCGTTGCTCTGCCTCGAGTGAGGTCGAGTCGGGGGGTGTCGAGGTCCTCCGCGCGGGTGACCCGCAAGGATCGCAGCGAGTGCCGCGTTCTTTGCGGGTCACCGGCCACGCCCGAGGAGCTTGCACGCGGCGACATCCGGCGAAGTTGTAGGGGATGCGCGTGCTCGGACAAGCCAGCTTCTTCGCGGGTCCCCTCGGCGCCCACGCGCGGTCCGGGCGGCGAGCGCCCGCGGTGCTCTTGCTCGCCGCGATCGCGTGCACCACCGACTCCGTCGGCCTTGCGACCGCGTCGTTGGCGGCGTCCGCGAACGCGATGGCCCCGGCGTCGGGTCCTGGGATCCCCAGCGTGGCGATCGCCGGGGAGTACACCTACGACGGCGGCGAGAAGCAGCGCGAGGAGCTGCTCGCGGCGATCGAGGAGGTCGTCGCGGACATGAACTTCATCGCGAGGCCGATCGCGCGCAGGCGCCTGCGTGCGTCGAACCTGCCATCGGCCGAGCTCCACCTGGTGCTCACGGCCGACGAGATCACCATCGCGCGACCGGGTCGGCCCACCGTCTCCGCCCCCCGCGACGGCTCGATGATCGTGTGGAAAAGCCCTGATGGCGACGAATTCGAGGTCCGACACCGCCTCGCCGATGGCCACCACCTGATCCAGTCCTTCGTCGGCGACGGCAATCTCAGCGAGAACATCTTCGAGCTCGACGGCAAGGCTTCGGTCGTCACGGTCCGGACCACCATCAGCGCCGACCAGCTCCCCAAGACCCTGCGGTTCGCGATGGACTATCGCCGCAAGCGGCCCGAGCGCTGAGACGGGCCCACGCCCATGCTCATGACGTTCAACCTCGCGATCGCGGCCACGCTCGGGGCCGTGGCGCCCGCCCAGGCGTCCGCGCCGGCGGACGCTGCCGTACTCGCGCCCCAGAACCGTCGCCTGCGCGGCAACCAGGTGGCGCTCGACGTCTCGGGGGGGAGCGTCACCGGGCGCGCGATCGGGCAATCGTTCATCGTCGGTGGCCGCGCCACGTACTTCCCGATCCGCCAGCTCGGCATCGGTGCGGCCTACGGCTTCTCCCGCGGCATCGGCGGCATCGACACAGTCCGCCGCGGATCTCGTCGAGCACGGCGAGCGTCGACTGCAGGCGAATCTCGTCGGTCTTGGGCACGCGCGGGGGAAATGGCCCAGAGACTCCGGCGCTCGGCAGCTCGGGCTCGAACTTCGTCACACCGAGCCGCTCGCGCACGTCGGTGCCGACCTCGGGCACGCTGCCGTCGAGGATCACGCACGGCAGGGCGAGCCCCTGCGAGAGCACGCCGCGCAGTCGCATCGTCTTGACCCTGAACTTGCGGATGCGCATGACTTTCGCCCAAGCGGGGCCGTCCGGTAGCACGCTGTCGATCTCGAAGAACACGCACGGATCCCCGACGACGAACTCGCCCTTCTTGACGACGACATCCCAACCCATCACTCGGGCCCTGACGATGCGGTCGGCGCCCTCGATCGACGCAAGATCCTCGATGGTCTGAATCGAAACGAGTTTGCGTTCCATGGCTCCTAGAGTCCTTGGGCTCGGATGAATGCAAAAACGAAAAAAACCGCACGGATGCTCTCCGGCGGCCCTTTCTGCAGGCTTCCGGGATCGTGCCCCGGAGTCGATTCCTGCGAAGTCCGCCTAGCGCTCGGCGGTTTGCTCCGAGCGATGATCCGACGAACGCGCGGATGGGTGCCCAAAGGAACCTCCTCGGCACGCGTTGGGATAGGGTACACTCATGATCGGCGGCATTCGCAGCAGCGCTTCGCGGCACTGTCAAGTGCTCGAGCGTTTTTGAAGTGCGAAAAGCGGCCACACGGTAGCGGGCGAGGGAAGTCGAGGGACTGGTCGGCGGCCAAGCCGTCCGTGGACGCGGCGGGTTTCGGAGGCCGACGCGGTCGTCTGTGGGCGCTGCGTCGCGGGCGTGCTCGCGCAGCCGCGCCCATTCGCGTGGCCGTGGACTTGCAACCCGGGCGGCATGGCAACATCGAAGCAAGAGGGCGAGGAGCAGCGGCGCAACCGTGATCTGCAGAGCGATCAGCCGGTGGGGCCGCACAAGGTGGGCAAGAACGTGCCCGACAGCGAGATCGAACCCGAGACGCGTGCGCCCGACGACGCCCGCGGTGGTCGACAGCAAGGCGGCGCCCGCGGCGGGTGAAGGCTGCCCGGGCCGTGCGTGCGGGCCGGAACGCGCGTGCGACGAAGCCCGCACGGGCGAACGCGCGCGACCGGCCGCGTGCGACCACCATCGATCGGCGAGACCCGAGCCGTGCGTCCGCCGCCTCGATGACCGCTACTCGCCAGCAGCGCGCGCGTCGGAGAACGCCGCCGCACGCACCTCGGCGGCCCACCGCTCGAGGTCGTCGTCGTCGGCGACGGCGCGTTTCGTGAGTCCGCCCTCGCCGAGGGCGGCCACGAGGAGCTGCTTCGCCTTGCGTAGGCGCGAGCGCGCCGTGTTCTCCGGGATGCCGAACAGCACGGCCATCTCCGGACCCGTGGCACGCTCCCAAAAATAGAGTTCGAGGATGACCTGGGCCTCGAACGGGATCGCGCGCAACGCCTCGAGCAGAGCCTGCTGGTCGCGGCGCTGGCCGAGCAGCGTCGACGGACCCGCGCACAGATCGCGGACGGAGATCTCCGACAGGTCCACTGGTGGGCCGCCGCCGCGACGCTGTCCCCGGTAGTGCTCGCACAGCAGGTTGTGCGCGATACCCAGCAGCCACGTCTTGAAGGTCGAGTTGCCGGCGAAACGCTCGTGGGTCTCGAGCACCGCGAGGAACGTGCGCTGGATCAGGTCCTCGACGTCGCGCTCACCGCCGACCTTGTTGGCGAAGTAGCGATGCACCGCGGGGAAGTGGCGCTGGAAGAGGTCGTTGCCGCGGGTTTGGTCGCCGGCGCGCCAGGCTGCGAGGAGCTCTTGGTCGGTCGACATCAGAGGCTTGCACATCAGAGTCTCCGGGGGACGTGGGCGTGTCAAACACCCCGTGCTCGCCTGGGCGACGGGAGGGCGTCGGCCATCCCGGCCAAGAGGCATTCACTCTGCGCCGCCGCGGGGGATGCAGATCGTCGGCGTGAACGTTCCGTCGAGCGAGTCGCGCGCGACGTCGTACCCGGCCGCGAGGCAGGCGGCGCGTGCGGCCTGCGCATGGGCGTCGGCCTCTACAGGGGAGCCCAGCCCGGCGCGCGCCTGCGCCAAGCCCCAGTGCACCTCGGCGTCGAGCAGCGCGTCGGCGCCGGCGAGCTCACGCATGCCGATCTGCTGGGCGACGAGGTAGGCGCTCGCGGCCTCGGCGTAGGCACGGGCGTGCAGGCCGACCTTGCCCAGGCCGTTCATCGCGTAGGCGAACTCGGTACGCCCACGCAGATCGGTGGCCGATCGGACGGTGTCGGCGGCCGCGGCGTAGTAGGACCGGGCCTCGCCGCAACGGCGGGCTTCACCGCCGCCACCGGGCGCGCACAGGAATTCGCCGAGGTTGATCTGGTACTCGACGAGATCGCGCGGACCGAGCCGCGACCGCTGGATCTCGAACGCTGCGAGCGTGTGCTCGAGAGCGCGATCGGTGTTGCCGAGCAGACGCTCGGCGTTGCTCATCGCGGTGTGGGCCGCGGCGACCACGGTCGGCTCCTCGAAGGGGAGCGTCGCCTCGATCGCCAGGGCGCGGGCCGCCTCGGCGAGCGCCCGCTCGGGTTCGCCGCGGACGTTGGCGAGATCGGCCAGGGCCGAGTGCACCGTGGCCAGCAGAGGCGCGTCAACACCCTGCGCCGCGGTAACCGACGCACGCATCCGCTCGAACGCCGCGGCCGCGCGGTCGAGGTGGCCTTCGTGTTGGTCGAGCAGTCCGAGGTTGAAGCCGATCTTCACGGTCCGCGGATGGTCGACGCCCAGGAGGCCGGCGAGCAGGGCTTGGGCGCGCTCGTAGTGGATGCGCGCCTCGGCCGGCTGCTCGGCCTCGAGGTGCCGCGCCACCGCACCGAGCAGCGTCGCGGCCTCCACCGGAGCGTCCTCGCCGAGCGCCGCGATGGCCGAGTTCAGCGAGTCGACCGCCGCTGCCGCGTCCCCGGCGAGAGCGTCTCGGCCGGCCTTGGCGACGAGCCACGGCACATGCCGCTCGGGATCGACACTGAGCCGAGCGAGGGTCGCGCGCGCGCGCTCGAGGTGATAGCTGCTCGGCTCGAGCCGCTCGTTGAGTTCGGCGTCGGTCAACGCCAGCGCGATCAGGATCTCCGCCTTGACGCTGGGCGCGTCGGCGGTCTCGGCGGCATCGAGCGCCTCGAGCAGCACCGCGCGGGCACGACTGCCGTCGGCCAGCTCGCGGAGGAACAGGCCTTCGGTGAGGAGCGCGTCGGCGACGACCAGCGGCGCCGCGGTGCGGCGAGCGTCGTCGGTCGCTCCATCGACCAGGCGAAGCGCCTCGACCTGAAGCCCACGCGCGAACGCGAGGCGAGCGCGGGCGAGGGTGTCGCGGATCTCGGCGAGGCGCGCTGCGAGCCGGGGATCGAAGGCCACGTCACGCCCCTCCTCGAGGGCCGACGGGTTGGTACACACCTCGATGGGCGCCAACGTGCCCACGAGATCGCTAACGCTCGCCAGCACGTCGGGGCTGTCGCCCGACAGCTGCTCGACGAGGGCGACGAGGTGGGCGCGCCGCGCATCGAGACACGCGTTCGCAAGCTCCAAGAACGTGTCGGACCGCTCGGCGCGGGTCCGGGTGAGCTCGCAGGCCTCGACCCTCGCCAGCCGCCAGCGCCGGCCGTAGTCGTCGATGGCGTCGATCGCATACGCAGTGGCCGCTGCGGCGAATGGCTGTGGCGACGACGAGAGCTGGGACTCGACGCGCGCGGCGATCGCCGCGTCCCAGGTCCCGTCGAGCAGCCCGTCCGGGCTCGGACATGCCGCACGGCTACGGGCGATCGCGTAGGCGCCGGTGCCCGCGACGACGGTGAGCAGCGCCGCCAGACCCGCCGCCCGGCGACGCCGTGATCGCGAGGGTCCGCCACGGAGTGCCGCGATGAGCGGCGCGAAGGTAGTTGCGCGCGCGGACGGGTCCGGGGTCAGGGCCCGCGCGAGCACATCGCGGACGTACGCGGGGACTCGCTCGCCCGTGGCTGCGCGCGCGAGGATCAGCCTCCGTGGCGGTGCTCGCCCGCCTTGGGGTTGGACCCCGCGGCGGATCTCGAGACGTCGTCCATAGATCGCCTCGAAGAAGCTGACTCCCCACGAGAACTGGTCGCTCCGCGCGTCGGCGATCCCGTCGCGCAGCGTCTCGGGGGCCATGTAGGCTGGCGTACCGCCCCGGGCCAACCGACTCTCGGTCGCCAGCGGCGGCAGCGGTCCGACCAGCGCAACGGCCACGTCGCCGGCGTCCTCCCCTTGCTCTGCCAGGCGCCCACGTAGGGCGTCGTCGGGAGCCCGGGTCCGCGGATCGGTGGATTCGTCGACCGGGTGCGCGAGGCCGAAGTCGGCGACCCGCACCCGCCCGTCGGTGCCGAGCAGCAGGTTTGCCGGCTTCACGTCGCGGTGGACGATGCCCGCGGCATGGGCGGCGGCGAGCCCCTCCGCGGCCTCGGTGTACGCCGTGACGATCGCCGCCAGCCCGAACCCGCCATCGCCGGCGCGCTGCCGCTCGAGCAGCGAGCCCCCATCCACATACTCCATCACCAGGAACAGGTGCCCCGCGTGCTCGCCGACCTCGTACACGTGCACCACGTGCGGGTGCGCGAGCCGGGCCAACGTCCTCGCCTCGCGATGGAGCCGCCGCAGATCCGCAGGATCGCCCCGCGACCGCAACAGCTTCACCGCCACCGCACGATCGAGCGCCGGATCACTCGCGAGGTGGACCTCCCCCGCTGCGCCCGACGCGAGCGGACGGAGGTAGACGAGGTGAGGCGGGAACCCGGGTGGGATCGGCGGGGGCTCGCGGCGCGCCTGGAACAGGCGCGCCGCCACTCGGGCGCGGAGTTCCTCTTCCGCTGAGAAGACATCGTCCATCGATCCCCGTTCAGCCTCCGCGGGTCTAGGGTATCCGTCTCACTCGAACGCTGAGGTTGACGCCTGGACTATTGTAGCTGAACCGCCACTCGACCCAAGACCTCTCCGCACAACTCGAAGGCGGGTAGAACGACAGGGTATCACCATTGGCGTTCCTGCTGAACCTGACGCCCGCCCCCGTCGGATCTCCCTGCTGTGCATTAAGCGTGACGAGGTCGAACTTCACCTGCGTGCCACCCGGCGCTCGCGGCGCGAACACCAGATCGATGCACCTGCCAGAAGTCTGTGCAAACGCCTCGGTAATGACATCCTCACGCTCGGCCCGGTCTCGGACGACAAGCAGACCCCCGTGCGGAGGCTGATCGTAGCATAGCGCCAGCGTCTCACCAGCATGCCAAACATATCGTTCGGTCCCGTTCGGTGCGATCAACCTCCGACAGATCCCGATGCCGCTCCCCACGCATTCAGAATAGCTTTTCTCACTCATCTAGTCATCCGTCCCTTCGGCTGATTGTGACTCGGCCACTGTGCACTCGAGAATTTCGATTTTGTGGCACCGCTTCGAACAACGACGCAGTCATCACGCCGTGATTCACAGTTGTGGACGCGCGACTCAGGACAAGAACCGTTGCAGTAATCGCGCCCGTCGCGCCCATCGCGCGTGCACGCGCAGGGCACGTTCTGGTCGCTCGCCTGATCCAAGACCCCCAGAACTGCACCGACCCTCCCCTGCCTGACCTGGAGCAGGGCTCCACCCGAAGAGGATTCGCTATCGGATACAGGCAGATGGAACACGTGACTATCGCCACCGCTGAAGCCAGTTGTCTCAGCTGTGGACCAAGTCGCTCGCGTGCCCTGGATATGCGACACGAAGTACCATGCGTCCCGACTGGACGGGATCGCGTACGGTTCCATGATCCCGACACGTTTCTGAACTTCAGGAAAGTGGATTTTCCCCTCGACGACTTTGCATACGGCGATATCAGGATCAGCATCCCCGTCGTCGTTCGCTCGTGGATATAGAGACGTACATTCAACACGGAATTCCTGCGCTTCCGCACCATCGGATTCGCCCACTTTCAGAACGTGATCAGAGTCATCGCCGGCACCGAATCCGACGATCGCCTTCACGTGGACCCGGCAGTGCGCCGCAGTCACGATGTGTTGCTCGTCGAGGACGAATCCAGAGCACGGCCGGCCGCCAGCTCCTCCCTTGAACTGCGGCCTGGCGAGAATCCCGCCTTCCTTGCAAGCATCGCAATTCAAGGAAAGCGCGTAGGTCGCTGTCGAGGGGTCGCTGGGGTCGGTCCAGCCAGGCTCGGCCGAATGCAGCAGCACTACGCGCCGAAGCAACTCCGCGCCTACTCCTTCCATTTCTTCGCTCGGCGGCGATCCAGGGACGATCGATTTTTCCCCTGCGCACTGGGCGACGCCCGCAGCCAGAGCACAAATCATGCACAAGCGAATTCGTGCCGCACCCCGAATCGAGAGCACTACCTCACCCCCTTCACCAGACATGTGAGCGCTTGAAGCTCGATTAGAACCTTCAATCGAACGGTGCACGCGAAATCCAATGGGGCGTGCTCAGTTCCTGGCCTGGTCCCCGGGGCAATCCGGCGCAACCTGCCCCGGGCCTGCCGGGGCGGGCGAAGCAAGTCCCTGTTCTCGAGTCCTGTGATTGAAATCGTCACCTGAGTACTCTTGACATGGCCGCGTTCTTGTCAGTGCGCCGAACCCCCGAACCCGTCATGGTCAGCCCGACGTACCCAAGCGTGAGGCTCGAGGTCATCGTCCGTCAACCCTCGACCCGCGAAATTTTTCGCGGTCCGCTCGTGGGCCATTCGATCATCGCCACAGAAGCGCGCGGATCCGCGACCTGCAGGGGCGGAACCGCGCCGCTCATGTCTGCTTCTCCGGCTGGCGAGCGCGGAGCTGAAGGCTCTTCACGGCTGAGGTAGTGGTTCCACACCCCGACAGCCTGGATGCCGGCCACGACCAGCATGGCGCCGAAGCGAAAGCGGCACCTCGAGGATGCGAAAGCGACTCCCCATCAACCCCCCATCAACCCCCCATCAACCCCACCCCATCAACCCCCCCGTCCCTTCACACTCTCAGTCCTTCGGCCCCAGGTACGCCTCGAGCAGCCGCTCGACTTCGGGCGGCAGCTTCGGCGGTCGCAGGGTCTGCTCAGGTCGGCTGAGCGTGACCTTCTCGAAGCGCACGGACAGATAGCCCTTGTCCCCCGTACCCTGGCCCCACGGCTCGTCGCGGCCGACGACCGGCAGCTGCGGCACCGGCTGACTCCCGATGTCGTGAATGATCACGCGGTTCTCCAAGTTCCGCAGGATGCTCGCGAGAGTCCGACCCACACCCCGGGCGACGGCGAACGCGGCGCCGAACGCCATGGAGGTCACCGACTCGAGCGCAGTGGCGAGCGCGCCGGTGACACCGGTGTCGGCGTCGACGACGTCCTGCAGCACCGCGGCGATCCCACGCGCGCGCCGACGATCGCGGATCAGGAACGTCTCGAGGGTCACCGAGTCGAGGTCTACGAGGGGATGGGAGAACACGATCAGCGGCCGAGCGAAGACCCGGTGCGCCCGGTCGCCGTCGGCGTTCCGACGGCCACGGCGGAGCCGGAAGTCGAAAGGGATGTTGCTCAGGTAGATCTGGGCGTCACCGTTGGTGTTGGGCTGGGCGATCGTGCAGATGTGCGCCTCCATCGGGTAGGCGACGTTTCGCTCGAGGACGATCTCGTCGTCGAGAAGGATCTGGAGAGCATTGGGGTTCGACATCGTAGGGTCTCCTGCGGGGCTGCTCGCCGCGCAACTCGGTAGTGGCGCACCAGACCCGATCCGTCATCGCCGACAGGCCGCCACGAGCACGCGCCCTGACGATCCACGCAATCGCGGTGTCGCACCGCGATCGACCAGCGGCTAGGCGGAAGGCGCGGTGCTGCCTCGGCCTCGCAGAGCGCGAGGATCCGCCGGCGGCCCGGGCTCGGCCCCCGTGCGGCCCCCGTGCGGCCCCGGTGCGGCCCCCGTGCGGCCCCCCGAGGGCCTGGATGATGGCCGCACGGGCGTGCTCGCCATCCAAGCACCAGAGGCCCGAGCGGATCTCGCGGCTGTCGGGGTCGCGCTCGTCGACCTCGCCCACCAGCCATCGTACGAACCGAGCGCCGCGAGGTTCATCATCGATGCATGAACCACGGTGCTCAGCACGCAACGACGGTCGTCGAGAAGATCGAGGATAGTGCGCAGCGCCAGCCGCCGTGCCGCGTCACTCGATCCACACCACCTCGTGGGCCTCGGTGGGCTCGGGGATCTCCCAGCGCCCCAGCAGCCGATCGATCACCGCATCCGGGACCGGACGCGCACGGCCGCGGTTGCGAGCCCGCAGTTCGCCCTCGGGGGCCTCGACGTGGACGATGCGGACCCGCGCGCCGTAGTCGAAACACAGCGACACGAGGTTGCTGCGCAGCGATCGGCTGAGGTTGGTCGCGTCCCACACGAACGACTCGCCCGCGCGCAGGTGCACCCGCGCCCGCTCGCGGGCAGCGGCGAGCACGGGACCCTGCACGTCCTCGGGGTCGACGCCGAGCTCGTCGCGGATCCGGTCGAGCGCGACGATCGGCGCACCGTCGGCGCTGCGGAGCGCCCACGTCGACTTGCCCGACGCCGGCAGGCCCGACATCAGCGTCACCCGTGCACGCGTGTCGTCGAACGCTGCCCACGTCGGATCACGATCGGAGCGGTGGAAGTACATCGCGCGGGCGTGGTCGGACGCGAACGCGTAGGGCTGTTCGAGGCATCCGAGGTCTGCGCAGAACTCTCGGAACAGCGCGATGTTGTCGAGCTGCTGCGCGAGCTGCCCGCTCGTCCGTCCGCGCACGTCGGCCTCGCACAGCAGCGCGAGCTCGCGGGCGCAGGTGGTCTGTGACAGCCGGATCGCGATGCGCTCGGCGTCTTTGCGATCCATCAGGTGATATGGAACCTGGTGGAACCGAACCAGCGCCGCGATCGGCTCGCGGCGCGACGCCGGCCAGCCCATCGACCACAGGATCCGCCGCGCCAGCAGCGAGCCTCTGGGCGAGTGACCCGGCGATCGCACCCGGCCGTCGCCCTCGACCACGGTGCAGCCAGGCTTGCCGACGTCGTGCAGCAGCGCGGCGGCGAACAGCCGCAGACGCGCGGCCTCGGCGAGTGCGGCCCACTCGGGCAGGGCCACCAGCGCCTCGCACACCATGTGGGTGTGGATCCAGACGTCGCCCTCCGCGTGGTGGATCGGATCCTGCGGCACACCGCGCATCGCGGCAATCCACGGATACGCGGCGTCGATCGCCGTCCAGTCGACGGCATGCCCGATCGCGGGCACGACGGCCGCGAGCGGCGGGGGCTCCGGCGCGCGGCTCATGGGGCCTCCGCGAAGAGATCGACGCCGTCGCGCAGTCGGTTGGCGACGATGGGTCGATCGAGCCAGTGCGAGCCCGAGTCGACCACCGCGGCGAGGAACGACGCGCGCACGAACTTGTAGCGCCCACGAACCACGCCGTCGGCCTCGTCTTTGATGTAGAGGCCCTCGGCATCGTCGCTGCCGTCGGTCTCCAGCACGGCGCGCTCGACGTCCGCGCCGCCGGCCACCGCGGCCTCGGCGAGTCGCTCGCGCCAGGCCGCCGTCTTGTACAGCGAGGTGGTGACGAGCTCGCGCAGGGCATCGGGCCGACGGACCTCGCCGGTGTGCACGACCGGCACCGAGACGACCGGCGTGCCGCGCAGCAGAACGCGGCGACTCGGTGTGTCGAGGAACCCACCGCTCGTGCGATCGAGGACGTCGAATTCCATGAAATAGTGGGGCAGCGCATCGTAGAACACGGTGTGCTTGGCGAGCAGCCACTCGCCGTAGAGCACGTAGCGCTCGCCGAGAGTCGCGTGCAGGACCGCCGCGTGGCGGGCCGTCCAGGTCTTGAACAGATCGAAGTGCCGCTCGCGGTACCCTCCGGTGAGGAAGTGCCCGCGGCTCTGCAGCCGCAACTCGCCCGCGGCGGTGAAGCTGATCCCCGCGTTGGCGCCGTCGAGCTTCTCCTCGATCACCACGGATCGACCGGCGAGCTCGGCCAAGGGCACGGCCTCGAGATCGTGATCACCGGGTTGGAGACGCGAGCCCTCGACGTGCCGCGTGCGGGGATACTTGACCAGAGACATCGACGGTGATGGTGGCGAGCATGTGATTGTGCACGAAATCCACCTGCACGCGCGTTGCCCCGGCGTCCCGAAATAGGCGCGTCAGGCCCTCGGCGTCGAACAGGCGCAGGTGCTCGGGGTTGTCGTCGGGATGGCTGGGCACCGAGGCCACGACGAAGCGCCGCGCGACGCGGACGATCTCGCGCGCCACTCGCTCGGGCGCCTCGACGTGTTCGAGCACCTCGAGCACCGTCACCACGTCGAAGCTCGCGCTCGGAAACGGCAGCGCCTGGGCGTCGGCGTGGTGGGCGGCCAGGCGCGTGATGCCGCCTGTGGCGACGGCCTGCAGATCGACGGCCCGCTGCGGATCGCGATCGATGGCCGTCACCGCGACGTTGCGGATGGTGTCGAGCAAGGGCCACAGGAACACGCCGCGTCCGCTGCCGACATCGAGGATGCTGGTCGGCTCGAGCCCGCGCAGGGCCCCGAGCACGTGGACGACCCGCGGCAGCGGCCCGGTGCGCTTGAACTTGTGCAGTTGCAGCTCGGCTGCCGCGGCCGCGCGCCACAGCGCGTCGTCATCGAGCTCCGCGGCGCTCCCGAGGCGTCCGCGCACGAAGGCGCGGGCGAACTCGAGGTAGTGGGTCGCGTCGTCCACCCCAGGTATAGGCTAGCTCAGTCTTCGTCCCGACGCGGGTCAGGCCGACGGACTCGAGCTCGTTGCGGATGCTGGTCGCGGTCGGGGCACTCGGCGTACAGTCGTCCCCTCGATGATCTACCCATACGACAACGCCACTCAGACTCGCTGGGATCACGGCGAGCTACCGGTCCAGCTCCTCGTGGCTGGCAACCCGCGCCCGATCGGTTTCTGCGACGGCACCGCGGCGGACGTCGCCGAGCTCCGCGCGATGGCAGAGGCCGAGGGCGCCGAGTCGGCGGAGATCGTGAAGAAGGTGCTGAAGACGGGTCGCGAGATCTGGACGCTCGGCGGCTGAATCCGCCACACGCCCGCGACACCGCTGTCGTCCGTCCGAGACACGGATGCCGCTTCATCGACGGTGGCGCCGACGTAACTGGGCCAAAATCGGCGTGGCCGGTGCCTTGCACGCGGGCGTCACGATGGCTTGGATGGTTCGATGCTCTCCCCTGCTGGCACTTGCGACGACCCTCTTCGCGACGCCGACGCGCGCGGAGGCCTGCTCCCCGCTGCCTGACCCTGGCTTCTTTCCGCAGCTCTCCGATGGTGAGCGCACGGGCATTCCCACCGATGGCGTGATCGCGTTTCGGGCCGAGGCATACGGCGAGTTCGACGAAGCACTCGCGCTCCTCAGCATCGAGGTGACGCAGGACGGGCTGCCGGTGGCGGGGGAGATCGAGACCATCGAGATCTTCACGAACACCGCGTTCGGGAGGGTCACCGGCATCCTCGTGTTGTGGCGGCCCGAGGCCGATCTCGCCGCGTCGACCGGCTACGTCGCAAGCATCGCGGTCGGCGATGCGTTCGACCCGACGGCCCCGCCCGCTGTGACGACGCTCGACATCACGACGGGCGCGGGCGCGGCGGGCCCGTTGCCGACGCCCGAACTCGCGGACGTCGAGCTGGTCGCCGACTCGTTCGGCACCGGCCCGCGCGTGTGCTGCGACGTCGGCAACAGCTGCGGCTTCGATGACTGTCAGGCACTCGAGGTGACGGACCGCCCGATGTTGCGCGCCAGGGTGATGATCGGTGACGACCCGATGGCGTCGCAGGGCTACGTGCAGCTGTCGTGGGGCACCGACGATGTGTTGGAAGAGGACGGCATCGGCGGCATCGCAGCCGAGCTCGCGGCCACCTTCCAGCACGACTTCGAAACCCCGGCCGGCAACTACTGCTTCGGCGCGGAGCTCGTGAGCTTCATCGACGGCTCCGTCCAGCCCATGGTGAGCCAGTGCGAGGCGCACGGCGATCTCGAGCTCACCGGCGGCGAGAACACGGGCTTCGACGCCTTCCTCGCGCAGTGCGTCGGCGAGCCGTACTGGGAGGATACCGACGAGCCCTACGTGCCCGGCGGTGGCACAGGCGGGGATGACGGTAGCAGCGACGGTGATGGCGGCAGCGATGGTGATGGCGGCAGCGATGGCGATGGCGGCAGCGATGGCGATGGCGGCAGCGACGGTGACAGCGGCAGCGACGGTGACAGCGGCGGCCTGAACGACGAGCGGGTCGGCTGTGCGTGCAACGTGCAGAGCGAAGGCTCCGGGTGGCCGGCGCTCGCGATGTTCGTGCTCGCAGGCCCATGGATCCGCCGCCGTCGGTGGATCCGCCGCCGTCGGTGATAGAGGCGCCGTCACGCTCCGTGACGGCGCCCATGGAAACGACGACCCCGCATCCTTCGGGGTCGCGCGGGGTCGAACCCATGCCGCGCGAGCTGCGAGCCGCTCGCGGCGGAACCCGCTGGTCCATTGGTGACGCGACGAACCGATTCGGTCCCGCGGGCGCTCTTGAGCTTACGCACATCTTCGTGCGTTGGCCGCATCGTCGGGTCGAGTTGCCTGCGGCGGGTCGCGGGTCGATCCCGGGTCGATCCCGCCGGCGAGCGTCGACTACTCGGCGGCGGCGCCGAGGGTGAGTTCGAAGCGTGTGTGGAGGCTGCGTGTCGGTGGCGTCGCCGATGTCGGCTCGTCGTCGAACGACACCGACGCGCGCATCGAGGACAGCCGCATCATCAACGCTGCGATCGGCGTGTCGTCCGCGACCGGCAGGGGCGGGAACGCCGGGCTGATCGCGCTGCCGTGGATCGGATCGAAGACACCATCTTGGCGCAGGGTGTAGTCCGTGCGGCCCTCGGGCGTGACCGGCACGCAACCGAAGTACGCCAGGGCGAGCGCGCGGAACCTCGTGGGGTCCGTCGCAACCGAAGGATCGCCACGCAGGATAGCCTCCGCGTACCGCCGCGCGGCCGACTGTCCGATCTGCGCCTGGCCTTGCAACGCCCACAGCAGGGCCGTCCAAGCGCCGCCCTGGGGCCGCAGGTGGCCCTCGATGACGAGCTGCGCCCCTCCGGTGACGGCGGCAACCGGGCGCCGGGCCTCGTCGGAGACGCGATCGATCAGCACCTCGAGCGTGGATTGCTGGAGCGTGAAGACGATCGCGCCACCGACCTGGGCGTAGTAGACGGCGAGCGAGTCGGCGAACTTGCGGACGTCCTCGCCGGCGGTCGGCGCGACGCCGACGCGCACCATCGGCACGTCGCGGTGAGTCGCGATGTTCTCCCAGCTGATCGCCCCCGGCGCGACCTCGTTCGACATCACCCGCAGCGCGCCCAGGGCCGCGACCAGCCCGACGGTGCTGTTGATGTCGGCGGCGGCAAACACGGGGAGCTTGCCGATCGCGTTGGCCATCGCGGCCTCGTCGGGAGCGTCGGGCAGAGGGGTCTGCACGTCGTCCTCGAACAGCGCGAGCGCGTCGGTGAGCGCGGCGCGGTCCAGCGTGCCGAGCATGACCCACTCGCCGAGCCAGCCGATGCCGAGGTCGGCCTTGCCGGAGAACGAGGCCGACATGCGGTCGAGATCTTTGCGCAGCGGGGTGTCCTTGCCGACCGCCCACACCGCGTGCAGCCCGTCGTCGATCGCCGGGACCACCACGCGCTGCTTGCCGACGATCTCCTCGACCTCGCGGTAGTTGGTGCCCTCGATGAGCGGCAGCACGCGAACGTCGATGCTCGCCGTGTCGCCCTCGAGGTCGATCTGCACCGCGATCGGATCGATGAACTGCCGCCAGTAGTCCTGGTACTCCCGCGAGAACTGCTCGTAGGCATCCCGTTCGGCAGTGGTCACCATCGTGACCTCCGGCAGATCGATGCGCGGACGCAGGGCGTCGGCGCGGCCCCAGCTCGAGCGCGCCGCAGCCCCCGGGGTGAACTCGATCGTCGCGCCGTCGCGGTGGGTGAGCTCCGCGGGCAGGAGCACGCCCGCCGCGGTCAGCTCCGCGGTCGTCGCCGGCGCGCGGCCGTGCAGCCAACCGTAGAGCAGCGCGGCGTACCCGGGCGTGGCCAACTCCGCCGCCGCTTGCATCCGGCGGGCTTGCTGGATCTTCTGCTCGGGTCCGACGACCTGCGCGACGAATCGATCGCCGACGAACGCGAAGGCGTCGTGCGTCCCCGGATCGCGGGCCAGCATGTAGCGCAGGTCGGGCTCGTCGGCGAGCTTGGGCGTGCGGCCGTCGATCGCATCCAGCACACGCTTGCACGCCGCCTCACTGTTCGAAACCACCGCGAGGTTGCCGACCTGTGCGCGGTGCTGTCGCACGCGCCCCTGGGGATCGGCGTGGACGGTGATCGTGTGATCTTCGTGGAGCATCTCGCTTCGGGTGACCTCCGGGATCTCGGTCCGCCAGCGCGTCAAGTGCTTGGTCAGCTCGACGTCGAACACGACCTGCGAGGCGACCTCGAACACGAAGGTCACATCGCTGCCATCGCGCAGGTAGGGGTCGCTGCCGGTGATCGCCAGGCGCGACACGGCGGTGTGGCCGAGGGTCTTGGCCAGGCCGCTACGGCCCAGGCCCAGCTCTCGTTGGTAGCGCTCGGCCAGATCGCGAACCAGCGGCCGCTCCTCCATCGCGTGGGCCACCGGGGTGATCCACTTCGACGCCTCGTCCATGATTCGGAGCATGTCGCGGATGTCGGAGAAGCGCACGTACCAGAACTCGGCCGGGACCGCCGCCGCCAAGGGCTCGTCGCTCGGCGGCGTCGTGGTCGAGAGCCCGGCGCGCATCGCTTCGAACGGGTGATCGGCGAGGACCGGGCCCGCCACAGTGACGACGGGCACGTCGCGCTTGCCTGCGGCCGCCGAGATCCCGAGCCCCTTCTCGTACTGCAGCGCCTCTTGTAGCGAGGTCGCGGCGGTCGTCGTGTACATGAGCTGGGACAGATCGGTGGAGGTCTCGCGGGCGCGCGCGTCGGCGAGCACGGCCGCCGGCGCTGCGGTGCCCGAGCCGAGCGCGGCGTGGACCCGGCCGGCGGCAAAGTGGTGGAACGGCGAGCGCGAGCCGTCCTCGCTATAGCGCAGGTGGTTCGACAGCGCCTCCGCGAAGCGCCCCGACAGCGCGGCGTCCTGGGTCGGCGTACCGGTGGCGGTGATGCGCGCCGCGAACCATCGCGGACTCCTGCCCTCGTATCCGCGAAACCACACCGTGCCGGCAAACGAGGTGGACAGCGCCTTGCTCGGGATCGGTCGACGCAGCGTCACGCGGAGCCGATCGCCGTCCTTGCGCACGAGCACCAGCGCGTCGGACTCGCCGTCGATCGCCGCGTGGGTGGCGTCCCGGTCGTCGCCGGGCGGGACGGTGAACTCGAGCTCGTAGTAGTCCGAGTCGCCCGAGAGGTGGTGGACGACGCTGCCGGTGAGCGCGTCCATCGTCGCCGGCGCGACGCTGCCGGTGCGCAGCTTCGCGAGCGGCGCGTCGACCAACGGCGGCGACATGCTGGGGGCGGGCTCCGCCGGGGCGTCGGGGCCCGCAGGCACCGGCGTTCCACCTTCGGTGAGCTTGCCTGCGGCCTCGGGCGTCGCCGGGCTGCCGCAGGCCACGAGCGCGAGCGCAGCGCTCCCGAGAAACAGCAGTCGGACACGGTTCAGGGCGGGGCGAAGCGACATTCCGGTGAGCATGCCAGCAACGGCCGACCGCGCCCCTTGAAACGTGTGTGAAGCGCGATGGCGAGGCTCGGCCCCTGCGCGGTGTCGCGCGGACTCGCGGGTGCCGATACACGCCGTCGCGTTCACCCCGTCGGTCTCGATCGAGCACCGCGACGAAGTCGAGCGGAGCGTCGCAAGCGTCGAACGATCCACCCCGACACGATGCCGCCAAGCGACCGTCAGCGGTGCGCTCGCCAGCGGGCACAAAGCTCGCGCGCCGCCTCCGGCCACGACGGCTGCTCGAAGGTGAAGCCATCCTGGAGCAGCCGGCCCGGCACCACGCGGCGGCTCTTGAGCACGAGCTCGGTCTCGGTGCGCATGAGCACCGCGCCCAGCTCGAGCATCCAGCGCGTCGCGGGCAGCCCGAACGAGATCCCTCCGGCCTCGCGCAGCGCCTGCATGAACTCCGCGTTGGGCAGTGGCTCGGGAGCGGCGAGGTTGATCGCGCCATCGAGGTGATCGCGCGCGACGATCCAGTCGATCGCGCGCACGAAGTCGCGCTCGTGGATCCACGAGATGTACTGTCGGCCGTCGGCGGCCCGCCCCGCGAGGCGCCGGCGCGCGAGGCCGAAGAGCACGTCGAACACGCCGTCGCGATCGGGGCTCATCGTCATGGCCGAGCGCAGCGCGACCTTGCGGGTGTGCGGCGTCGCGGCCTCGGCCAGCGCACGCTCCCATGCCAGCGCCACTTCGATGCTGAAGCGCCACGTGTCGGGCGCATCGGGCTCGCTGCCGCCCAAGATGCCGGTCGCCTCGTCGTTGGGCGCGTCGTAGCGATGCGCGTAGATCGTGGCCGTGCTGGCCTGCAGCCAGACCGCAGGCGGTTGGTCGGCTGCGGCGATCGCCTCGCCCACGACCCGCGTGGACTCGACGCGTGATCCCATGATCGCCCGGCGATTGGCGGAGGAGTAGCGGCAGTTGACGTTGCGCCCAGCGAGGTTGATGACCACGTCGGCACCGTCGATCTCCGCGGCCCAGGAGCCCAGGGTCCGGGCATCCCACGCGACCACGCGAGCGGGTCCTTCGCATGCGGTGGCCGGCGTGCGGCCGAGGATCACGACCTCGTCCCCGCGTGCGTGGTAGTGCCGCGCGAGGAGCTGGCCGACTTGGCCCGAGCCGCCGGGGATCACGACTTTCATGCGGCGGCAGGATACCAGCTGGCGACGACTGAGCCGCCACCCCGCCTCCGCGTCACCGCGCCGGAGTGAGCCCACATCGACTGCGACCGGAGCGGGCTCGCCGACGCACGCCGCGGACCCGACATCATCGGTCCACGATCGCCGTTGGGCGTGCCGGCAGGCTGCTGCGCACGAACGCGTCGGCGAGCGCGTCGAAGCGCTCGGGCTCGGTGATCGGTGCACTGCACGCGGTCGGGGTGCACAGGTACACGGCGGGTTTGCCCAGATCCGGGTAGCGCTCGCCGGGGCGACTGAGCTCGACCACCGCGCGTGCCAGCGCACGGGTCGCGGCGCGACGCGGATCGCCTATCACGCGGCGGCTGCGGCGTGGCGCCGCATGCCTTCCCGACTCGAGCATCCTCCAGACCATGCGTGCAGATCCCATCGGAGTCTCGGACGTGGTGCGCCGCCGCGGTTCCCGTAACGCTCACGCCGACGCGCTGGGTGCGATCGGTAGCGTGACCGTGAACACGCTGCCCTGCCCCTCGATGCTCACTGCGGCGATGGTGCCGCCGTGCGCTTCGACGATGCACTTCGCGATGTAGAGCCCGAGGCCCGCGCCTCGGCGGTCGTACTTGCCGACCTGACGGAAGCGCTCGAAGACCTGCTCGATCATCAGCGGCGGGATGCCGATGCCGGTGTCGCCCACGGTCATCGTCAGCTCGTCCGACGTTCGCTGGGCGCGCAGGATGACCGTCCCGCCGTTGGCGGTGAACTTGATCGCGTTCGTGAGCAGATTGGCGAGCACCTGGAAGATCCGACCGTGGTCGAAGGTGCCGTGCAGCGATTCGCCGACGAGTTCGGTCGAGATCGCAATCTGCTTCTCGATGGCGCTGTTGTGGAAGGCCTCCGCCGCCTCCACGATGGTCGCTCCGAGATCGCCCGGTGTGGGCGTGATCGCCAGATGTCCCGCGTCGATACTCGCGACGTCCACGAGGTCGGCGATGAGTCGGCTCATTCGCGCGGCGTAGCGATGGATGCGCGCCGTGCCGGCGACGACCTTCTTGCCCCGTTCGTCGTCGCCCGCGCCGTCCGACAGGAGGTCCGCGCTCATCACGATCGCCCCGAGCAGGTTGCGGAGATCGTGGCTGACGACGCCGAGGAATTCATCTCGGTTCGACAGCGCATCGTCGGATTGAACGCGCTCGGTCAAGAGGTAGCGATCGGTCTTGTCGCGCTCGAGCGGCAGCAACTTGGCGAGCACCCGCGCGGTCTCCTCTCGCTCGCGTTGCAGCAGCTCGTCGGCGGTGGCGCGCTCGTGCTTCAACGTCTCGTCCTCGACCGCGCGCTCGTCCTCGAGGACCAACCGTGCCGCGTCGCGCGGCGCCTGGCGCTCGATCTGATCATCGGCCTTGTCCCGCGCCTCGAGCAGCACCGCATCCGCGTTCTCCCGCGCGCGGTCGATCAACTCGTCGGCGTCGCGCTCCACCACGGCCCGGCGCTCCGCCAGCGCGCGGTCGGCGTTCTCGCGCTCGGTGCGCAGACTCTCGTCGGTCTGTGCGCGCTCGGGCACCACACGAATCTTGCGGTCGATCGTCATCGAGCGCGGAGTCTATCACCGTCCTCCAGACGGGACTTCGCTCGCACTACGGATCGTCGCCCAAAAGTTCGGCGAGCGCCACCGGATCGTGGGCGAGGATCAACTTGGTGGGCCTGGCGGCGAGATGCGCGGCGATCCGGCGAAGCGTGGCGAGGGATTGATCCGGTTCCTCTACGATCCCCGCGACGGTGCCGTGCTCGATCTGCCCGCGATCGAAGGCAGCATCGCCGATGAAGAGGGCATCGAGCACTCGTCTACGCACGAGCACCCCGAGGTGACCCGGCGAAGACCCGGCAGTGCGATCACCGACACGACCTCGTCGCCGGTCAGGGCGAGATCGGCCGTCAGGGTTTCGCCCGCGGCGCCCGCGGGCTCGACTTCGACGAGGGTGCGACCGTACGGGATGACCGCGGCGACCGAGCCGCGGCTGCGCTGACCCACCTCCGCGAGTGCGACGTCGAGACGACCTCGTTGCCCGAGGTCGCGCGCACGACCGGGGTCTCGAGCGGTGCGCCCTACCGCCACTTCGCCACCCGGGCCGAGCTGCTCGGAGCCGTGGCAGTCGAGGGCTTCGTGAGGCTCGGCGCCGCGATCGACCGCGCCGCGCGTGGCGAGCCTGCGCCCCGCGAGCGACTGTTGCGGCGGCTGGCGGCTTACCTACGCTTCGCCCTCGAGCATGGCCACCACTGCCGCGCGATGTTCCATCCGCTGCTGCGCGAGGCCGGCTCGGATCCTGCGCTCGATGCTAGCGCTCGCGCTGCCTTCGACGGGCTCGTCGCCGCGGTGACGGCCGTACGCCCCGAGCTCGACGACGTTGCGGTGCGCGAGCTCGGAGCGTGGGCAGCCGCGCACGGGCTCGTCGAGCTGCACCACGCCGGCGCGGACGCGTCGCTGCCCAGAATGATCCCTGGGCCCGCATCGCGGCGGTGCGACTCGGAACCACTCGGAACCAGAGCCTCGGCGGCGGCATCGACTAATCGGCGACGAAGCGCGCGACGTAGATGTCCACGTTGAGCGGATCGCTACCGGCCGCCAGAACCTCGAGGGCGAAGCTCGGCGCGCCGTCTTCGTCGAAGCCGATCGACGTCGGGGTCTGGTAGTCGTCCGCCGTGCCGCCCGGCGAGATGCGGCCATGCGACGTGAACGTGGCCCCGCCGTCGTCGGACACCGAGAGGTACAGCCCGACGGCCCCATCGACGGCGGCCTGGTGCGCCACGAGCACGCGCCCCCATGGATCGACGCCGACGGTCGGCTTGCGCTCGTCGAGATTGGCTTGATCGGTGACCGCGACCGGCGTGCCGAACACCTCGTCCGTGGTCGCGGCGTGGAACACCTCGTAGCAGGAGTCGGCGCCGCAGGGCTTCCGCTGCACCCACGTCAGGTGGACGCCGGTGTTCGATGGCGCCATCGACGGCGAGAGGATCGCGGTCCCGAGCCCCGACAGGGCGTCGGTGGTCCACTCGCCGCTGCGGTTGGTCGCCTGCAGCAGCACGCTCGCTCCGCCCTGGACGCACAACAGGACGAAGTGGAACACGCCCGAGGGCGCGGCCGCTCCGGCGATGTCGTTGCAGGTGGTCGTCGTGGAGTTGACCAGGGCGAAGCGCTTGGTGGGATCCGCGGCCAGCGTGAACTCGCTGACGAAGACCTCGGGCGTGGGATCGACCCCCGCGTCGGTGATCCCCGCCGACAGATACGCGATCGCGAGCGCGCCGTCGGCGTTGGCGGCGAGCGCGGGTCGAAGATCGGCGCGCGCCTCGATCGCGGGCTCGAGGGCGTCGCTGACGTTGCGGATCGCGCTCCATCCGTTGGCCTCGGCGACGGCGATGAACACGTCGTCGTCGTCACCGACCATGCGGCGCCCCGTCCACGCGAGCACCGGAGTCGGCGCCGCGACCATGAACGGGAACGTGTTCTGCACCCCCTCGTAGTCGGTGAGTCGGATAGAGGTCCAGCCGCTGCCGTCGTGCGTCGCCGCATGGATGTTGAGCGTCGAGAAGTCACCCTGCGCGCCCTCGGCCCACGCCACGATCTCGCGACCGCCGGTGGCCACCGCGCGGCGGGGATGGAACCCCATGACCGGCGTCATCGAGACGTTCTCGAACGACCACGTGCCGGCATCGAGATCCGGCGGATCGCCGCCGGTCGTGGTGTCGCCGACGCCCGAGCTCCCCGAATCCGCGCCCGGATCGGTGGTGATGCCAGTGCTTCCGCCGCCAGCGCTGCTGTCACCGCCGCCCTCGCTGCCTTCGCCGGGGAACGAGGCCACGCCGCCGTTGCCGGGGCCGGATTGCTCGGCGCCGGCACACGCGGGCAGCGCGAAGGCGAGCAGAGACACGCCGATCCGCAAGGTCATCCGCGGAGGATACCAGCTCGGGCGACACCCGCGGATCGCCTCACCACGACGACGTGCCCGGGCCGCCCTTGAACGGCCCGACGACGTGCGCGGTGACCCATCCGCCATAGAATCCCCCCGGCTGCGGCTGCGCACGTTCGCCCCCGACCAGACACATGTCCATCGCTGCGCAGTAGAACGCCACGTGGTCGCGCAACGCGGCGAACTCGGGGAACGGATCGGGATAGCTCCATGCCGCGCGGGTCGCCACGCGATCGCCGACCTGCACCGTCCAATACGCCGCCGCGCCCTTCCACTCGCACATCGAGCTGCCGGGGGCGCGCCCCAGCCGGGACCACGTCACGTCGCCGGGCGGCACGTAGTACGTGGGTGGGTGCGAGGTCTCGAGCAATCGCAGCGCCGCGGTGGTCTGCGCGATGACTTCGTCGCCGAATACCACGCGCACGGGATGCATGCACGGCTCGAGCCGCGGCGGCCGCGGGTAGCTCCACACCGACTCCTGACCCGCGCCAGGCGACTCGATGACGGCGGGGCGACGATCGCCGGTTGTCGACCACTGGGCGCGCGCGCGCAAGATCTCGTCGCTGGGCTCGGCCACGGGGGGGTTCGTAGCACGCGCGGCACGATCGACCAGCGCAGGGACGCGCCGACCCCATCGCGTCGATGACCGTGATGTCCCCGGGCATCGTGAACCCGTCGAGCTGCTATGCTCGTGCTCGATCGCATGTCGCGATCCCCGACGAGGCGCGCCGTACCGGGTGAGGACAAGACGACGCCAGAGGTCATCTTGTCGTGGTTTTTCCTCGTCGTCGCGGGTCTGTTCGAGACCGTCTGGGCCGTCGGCCTCGCCTACACCCGGGGCTTCACGCGCATCGGGCCCACCCTCGCCGTCGCGGCCGCGATGATCGCGAGCATGTGGCTGCTCGCGATCGCGACGCGCACGATCCCGATCGGCACCGCTTACGCCGCATGGGTCGGGATCGGGGTCGTCGGCACCGCGATCGTCGGCATCGTGCACTTCGGCGATCCGATCACGCCGCTGCGCGCCGTGTGCTTGATCGCGCTGGTCGCAGCGATCGCGGGCCTCGAGCTCACCGCGCGCACACACTGAGCACGGGCATTCACTCGAACGCGATCACGAAGGCGAACTCGCTGCACATCCGCGTCGCCCTTCCTTGCACCTCGAGTGGGCTGAACCGCCAGCGGCGCAGGGTATCGCGGCAGATCCGGTCGACGTCGCCATCGCCAGCACTGCGCTTGGTGGTGATCCTGTCGACCTTGCCGTCGGTGCCGACACAGAACTCGACCACCGAGGTGCCACCCCGGCGCAGACTCCCCGCGCGCGTCGCCAGCAGCGCCTCGCGCGGCGGATCCGGGGAGTAGCGCAGGCGGCCTCGCGCCACATCGAGCGGGACCTTGGCGGTGTCGGACGGTGGCATCACGCGCGGTGGCACGACGCGCGGTGGCGCGCCGGTCGTGCAGGTCGGACCGATGCACGGCACACCACCGGTGGCGGCCGGGCCAGGGATCTGGCCGGGCACGCCGGGCACGCCGGTGCGCCCGTGATCGGATCCCTGCACGGTGCCCAATCGCGGACGCGGCGTGTCGAGGACGTCCTCGGTCGCGGGCTCGGTGGCGCTCGTGCGTGGCTCGGGATCGGGCTCGGTCGCCGCCGCGCTCGCGGCAGCGGTCTGGCGTGGAGATGGCGGCGGCGGCACCGACATCGGCGAGACCACGGAGTTGGCCAGCACGAAATCGAGTTCGACCTGCGGCGCACCCACGCGGGTGATCGAGAGCTTCTCGGCCCCGGTGTAGCCGACGATCGCCAGCGCGCTGGTGATCGCTGCCGCACCCAGGGCGAGGGTCATGCGCCGACGCAGATGCGGATCGAGATCGTGCGCGTCCATGTACGTGTCGAACAACATCGGCTCTCCTGCCGCGCGCCCCCGAGCGACGCGACCTCGCAGCAACGACGGACGGCCCGCCGCCTGACACCGGGTCCTGGCGCCAATGCAGTTGAGATCGCACGAACGTCGTGCGAGCCTCGTCGAGCTTCCGAGGGTGAGCGCATGATCGACATCGAGATCCGCGCTGCGAACGTCGAGGATTCCGACGTGCTCCTGCCGATGATCCGCGGGCTCTTCGGCGACGAGTCGATCCCCTTCGATGCAGTGCGCGTGCGCGTGCCGCTGTTGCGCCTGCTCGGCGACGCCTCACTCGGCTGCGTGACGATCGCGATGCGTCGCCGCCAGGCCTGCGGCTACGCGATCGTCACCTGGGGCTTCGATCTCGAGTACGACGGTCGCGATGCGTTCCTCACCGAGCTGTGGGTCGAGCCCGAGCACCGTGGGGCCGGGCTCGGTGCGCGGCTGCTCGCCGCGGTCGAAGCCGCCGCGCGCGCGGCAGGTGCCGGCGCGATCCACCTGCAGGTGCGCCCCGAGAACCCCGCCCAGCGCCTCTACCTGCGCACGGGCTTCGGCGCGTCGCCGCGGATGTTCCTGTCGAAGCGCGTCGGCAGGGGTTGAGCGCGCCGGCGGGACCGAGTCTCAGGTCGCGGCCGCGACCGCGATCGTCGCGACCTGCCGCATCGTGACGATCGACCGCATGTCGAGCAGGAGCTTGGCGCCGTCCTCGCTCCTTGCGATGGCCTCGAGCAGAATGGGGTCGACACGCACGGACCCGTCCTCCGGGATCGCGTCGGGTGTCTCTCGCGGCATCCGGGTGATGCTGCACCATGCCTGGATGTCTGCCCGCCGGCTTCCACCTATGTGACAGTCTTCACGGTGACTTGTCCACCTGGACGAGTTCAGACGTCGCAGCGGAGCGCTGGCTGGGTCGCAGCTATGCGTCGGTCGGCGTCGGTCGGCGTCGGTCGGCGTCGGTCAGGCACCGTTTCGTCGCGGGCGCACCACGCCCCCGCGAACACCTCACTCAGCGCGACGACCCCACCCAATCCCGGCACCGTCAGCTCCGCGTCGCCCTCGAACTCGCGCAGCCGCCAGCTCCCGTCGGCATCCCGCGCTTGGCACTCGATCCGCGCGTGGTGCTGCGACACGAGCAGCAGCGCGCCGATGCTGGGCAGCGAACGATAGCCGGTCGCCTTCTCGCCACGATCGAAGCGCTCGGTGCTGTCCGACAGCACCTCGACGACGATCGCCGGGTTCAGGAGCACGTCGCGCACGTCGTCGAGGAACCGCGGAGGCTCGCAGACCATCACGATGTCCGGGTAGACGAAGGCATTTCGCCCGGGGACGTGCACCTTCATGTCCTGCGAGACCGTCGTGCAGCCGTGCGCGCGACCGAGCCGATGGAGGATCGCGGCGAGGTGCGCGGTGATGACGTCGCGCGCCCACGAGGCGCCCACCATCGCGTACGCCACGCCGTCCCAGCGCTCATGCCGGAGGTCGGCGTCGCGCTCGTCCGCGAGATAGCGGGCGACGTCGTCCGACCGCTGTGCGGGCTCGCCAACCATGGGAGCATCGAGCGTAGCAGCGGGAACGCGTCGGCGCCCAGCTCCGCGCGAGCACGTGCTGCGCGAGTTCGGCGCTTCCTCGGCGGTTGCCTCCCGCCCGGTAGGTGACCGCTGCGGCCGGTCTCGCCCCGCGCGCGCCACAGACCCCCTCGCCTCGCGCGGGTGCTAGCGTCGATGCACGGCGGCCCTGTCACTGTGACCGCGGCGGCGACTGGCGGAGTTCTTCCATCACGTCCATCTGCAGCTCCTGGATCTCGAGCAGTCGTTGCCACTGATGCGTGAGCAGCTGGTCGATCTTGGCGTGCAGTAGGCGGATCTCGAGCTCGGCCTTGAGGTTGACCCGATAGTCGTGTTCGGCCTGCAGCCGATCTTTCGCGCCCTGGCGGTTCTGGCTCATCATGATGACCGGGGCCTGCAGGGCGGCGAGGGCCGAGAGCACGAGGTTCAGCAGGATGAACGGAAACGGATCGAACGGTGCGTCTGAGAACGTGACACGGTTGAAGGTCATCCAGACCGCGAGGATGGCCGCGAAGATGAGGATGAACGTCCAGCTCCCGCCGAACGAGGCCACGCGGTCGGCGGTCCGCTCGCCGAACGTGAGGCGGTCGGCGAACTCGTCGTTGACGTTGGCCGCGACGGTCTCCTCGTCACGCAGCGCCGTCACGACCTGCTCGTCGAGCCGTGACAGCTCGCCACGCTCCTCCTTCAGCATGGTACGGACCAGCTCGGCGCGGTACCGGGCGGAGCACGACAGGCAGATGAACCCGGACGGGTCGAAGTCGGGATGGTCCACGCGGATGCGGTCGGCGACAGCCGGGCGCACCGCCCCGCCCTGCAGCATGTTCTGCTTCGGCAGGCGCACGCCGCAGACCTGACAGGGTGGTTGCTGGGCGACGGGCGGCATCGGGGGATCCTACGCGCTATCGCGGCGGTGGTCGGGGCTCACCGACGAGCAACGGCCCGAGCGTCGCGAGCGTGTGAACTTCGAGATGCGCGCATCCGTGGGGCATCGGCGTGGATCCCAACGCCCACACTTGGGCTCGGCACGATGGACTCGCGACGCCGCCTCGCGAACGCGGCCACCATCTCCAGCCACCACACCCCGTGACCGACGGGGGTCGCGACACGGCAGCCTCCCTGAGACCCATCGGCGCCGAAGCCGGGCGGTAGTGCATCGACATCGTCGGTGTCGTTCGGCCGGGGCGCAGTCCCGTCGTCGCTGCTCTCATCGCCGGTATCGCCCGGCTCCTCGGATGAACCGACATCGATCGTGCGCGCCGCCGAGGTGCCGATGTTGCCGGCCCGGTCGCACGCCACGGCGACCAACGCGTAGCGACCCGTCGGGAACACCACGTCGGCGAAGCCGAATGGCTCGACCTCGCGCACCACCGGCTGGTCGACGCCGTCGACGCGCAACCACACGGCCTGCACGCCCGAGAAGTCGTCGGTGACGTCGAGCGCGACCGAGATGCGCGCCTCGTCGCCAGCCTCGCGCAGATCCTCGATGGGCGCGAGCCACTCGATGCGCGGCGCGGTGTCGTCACCCAGGGCGCACAGCGGCGCCTCGACACGGTTCGCTGAGATCCACACCGCTGGCCCGCGACGTCACCGACACGGATCGCGCCGCATCATCAAACTCACGATTCCGTCGCGAACTCGACGAAACCGCCGGCAGCACCGGGATCGGCGTGGCGCGCCGATGACGCGGGCTGGACCTCGCGCGCGCCGAACCCGTCCGGTCGCCCACCTCCGCGTCACGCGATGAGCACGGCGATGCACACGCGCGATGCGGGGTCGCGCGACCCCGCGCGAGGACGCGCGAAGTCGGTACCGCACCTCGCACGAAGAGCGATGCGATCGGCGCACCTGCGTATTGACATCACGCACGCACGCCGAGAAGCTCATGGGATGCTGAAGCTCCGCAGCAGCGTCGTCGCATGCGTGCTCGCGAACGGCTGCTACTCAGGCGCCGCGGCCGGCCCCGACGCCGACACCGACGTCGCCGACGACACGGTGACGGGTGATGGCGGCGGCGACACGGGGGTCGGCGCGTGCGAGGGACAAGACGGCGGCCTCGCCGATCGGGCCCGCCTGCGCCGGCTCACCCGCTTCGAGTTCAACAACACCGTCCGCGATCTGCTCGGCGACGACACGCTGCCGGGCAACGCGTTCCCCAGCGAGGTGATCGGCAACGGCTTCGGCAACGACGCCAACGCCCAGCCGGTGTCTAGCCTGCTCGTCGAACAGTACGCCGCTGTTGCCGAGTCCGTCGCCGCCCGCGCCACCGAGACGCCCGAGCGCCTCGCCGCGCTCGCGCCATGCACGTCCACGGTCACCGACGCGACCGAAGACAGCTGCGCGCGCACGCTACTCGATGACCTCGTGAGCCGTGCGTATCGCCGGCCGCTCGCGCCCGGCGAGCTCGACGAGATCGTCGCGCTGCAGCAGACCTTCCGCGCCGAGGCCGACTTCGCCGGCAGCATCGCCGCGGTCATCGAGACGGTGCTGCAATCGGCGGACTTCCTGTATCGCGTCGAGCACGGGACGATCGACGCCGAAGGCCGCCTGCGACCCACCGACCACGAGATGGCGACGCGCCTGTCGTACTTCTTGTGGGGCACGATGCCCGACGACACCCTGCGCGCCGCGGCCGAGGCCGGCGAGTTGTCGACGCCCTCCGGCGTGCGCGCCCAAGCCGAGCGCATGCTGGCCGATGGCCGCTCACGACTGATGGTGCGGTTCTTCTTCGACAACCTGCTGCCGATCAGCTCGCTGTCGGCGCTCGAGCGCGACGCGGTTCGCTACCCCAAGTACACCGGTGCGATCGGTGCGCTCATGCGCGAGGAGACCCACCAGTTCCTCGCGCACCACATCTTCGAGGGTGACGGCTCCTGGCAAGGCGCGCTCACGGCCGAGTACACGTTCATGAACGAGGCCCTCGCCGAGTACTACGGTGTCGCGGGCGTCGTCGGCGAGGAGTTCCGCGAGGTGGCGCTCGACACCACTCAGCGCCTGGGCGTGCTGACGCAGGCGGGCGTGGTCGCCGGCACCATCCACTCCAACGAGAGCAACCCGGTCGTGCGCGGCTCGTTCCTCGTGCAGAAGATCATGTGCACGCAGATCCCGTTGCCCACCGGCGACGTGCTCGCCGAGATCAAACCGCCCGATCCCGATTCCGGCGCCACCGCGCGCGAGCGGTTCTCGCAGCACAGCAGCGATCCGGCGTGCGTGACCTGCCACCTCATGATGGATCCGGTCGGCTTCCCGCTCGAGAACTACGACGCGATCGGCCTGTGGCGCGACACCGAGAACGGCGTGACGATCGACGCCAGCGGCTCGGTGCCGGGCACCGAGGGCACCGTCGACGGACCGGTCGAGTTGGTGCGCAAGATCGCCACCGCCGAGCCCACCGGCCGCTGCTTCGCGCTGCACTGGGCCAACTTCGCCTACGGCCGCACCCACGCAGAAGAGGACTCCTGCGTGCAAGAGGCCGTCACGGTGGCGTTCACCGACTCGGGCTTCGACATCCGCGAGCTGCTGGTCACGCTCACGCAGACCGACGCGTTTCTCTACATGCCCGCGGGGGAGCAGTGATCACCATGAAGCGACCGACATTGAGCCGACGCGCGGTCCTGCGCGGCGCTGGCGGCATCGCCATCGCCTTGCCCTGGCTCGAGGCCATGGCCGGCGGCACGCGGGTGGGTGCCAACGCGCGGCGCTTCGTCAGCGTGTACACACCTGGCGGCTCCGTCATCGACAACGGCGCGGGTGAGAACCGTTGGCGGCCCACGGGCACCGAGACGGAGTTCACGCTCAGCCCGATCCTCGCGCCCTTCGAGGCGATCCGCCACAAGTTGCTGGTCGTCGACGGCCTCAGCATGAACAGCGCCGTGGGTGAACAGCACCAGGCCGGCATCATCGCCTGGCTCACCGGCACCACGCAGCAGCCCGACTACGGCTACTCCCACGGACCGTCGCTCGACCAGGTGATCGCGTCGATCGTCGCCGACGGCAACGTGCTCGAGAGCCTACAGATGGCGGTGCGGTGGGGCACCGGCAAGTCCCACGGGCTGCTGCACCCGATCAACGTCGTCAATTTCGAGAACAACGCCACGTTCGACCCGATCCCGCCGCGGCTCGACCCGCAGGCGATCTTCGACAGCCTTTTCGGCGCCCTCGATCCCTCGACCAACTCCGATCTCGCGGCCCGCATCGCCCGCAAGAAATCCATCCTCGACTTCGTCGATCGCCGCTACAGCAGCCTGGGCCAGGATCTGGGCGCCCGCGACAAGCAGAAGCTCGACGAGCACCTCGACAAGATCCGCGAGCTCGAGAGCGCGCTCGACGACATGATCGTGCCCACCGACATCTGCCTGCTGCCCGAGCGCATCGACACCTCGGACTACAACCCGACCACCGGCCTCGACTCGGCCGACGACGGCTCGGTCCTCAACACCCAGACCGACGAGGCGATCCCCAAGGTCGGTAGGTTCATGATGGACATGCTGGTGATGGCGCTCGCCTGCGACGTCACCAACGTCGCGTCGCTGCAGTGGAGCGACACCGAGGCCAAGCACACCTTCCCGTGGCTGGGCCTCGATCAGCACCACCACTACTACCAGCACGATGGCAACTTCAGGCCGATGGAGTGCGAGCAGATCGTCACCTGGTACGCCGAGCAGCACGCGTACCTGCTGCAGCAGATGGACCTGGTCGATCTGGGCGATCACACGCTGCTCGACGAGAGCGTCGTGTTCTTCGGCAGCGAACTCGCGCAGCCGCCGACCCACAGCAAGGCCAACATGCCGTTTTTGCTCGCGGGTGGCGGCGGTGGGTTGCGCGGGGGACGGTTCTTGCGGAACGAGGGGATCGCCGACCCGTCGCACAACAACCTGCTGGTCGCGATCCTCAACCTGTTCGGCGACGAGCGGACGAGCTTCGGCGACCCGGCGCACTGCACTGGGCCGCTGGCTGGGCTGACCTGAAGAACGCGGTCGCACGGTCAATCGGCGAGGCGCTCCCGGCCTGCGGCACTGGCCGTCAGTGAGCGACGCGGCCGAGACGCGGCGCCACTTCACCCCGGCGACGACGGCGAGCTGCCACGGAACACCATGTTTCGCGAACATCGTGCTTCCGAAGCATAATCGCGGAGTCCAGGCGTCGCTCGTCTTCGTCGTCGCTGTCAGCCCTCGAACCACTGCACCCGCTCGCTGTTCGCGTACCACGCCTCGATGTTGGGCGCGTACCGGGCCTCGAGCGCGGCGCGTTTGACCTTGAGCGACGGCGTGAGCAGGCCGTTTTCGATCGTCCACGGCTCCGACACCACGATCAGCTTCGCGAGCCTCTCGTGCGCATCGAGACGATCATTGACCCGATCGAGGTGCTCGCGCAGCGCGGTCTGGATGGCCTGGCGGCGGTGACTGTCGGCTCCGAGCGGCCGCGCGTGCTCGGTGAGCACGGCGAGCGCGAAGGGCTGGGGCTTGTTCCCACCGGTGACGACGACCATGTCGAGGGCCTCGCTGAGCAGCAGCTCGTTCTCGATCGGTGCCGGCGCCACGTACTTGCCCTTGCTGGTCTTGAACAGCTCCTTGATGCGACCCGTGATCTGCAGGCGACCCTGCGGGTCGATGCTGCCGAGGTCGCCGGTGTGCACATAGCCCTCGGCGTCGAGGGCCTCGGCCGTCAGCTCGGGGGCCTCGTAGTAGCCGAGCATGTTGCCGGGGCTCTTGACCAGGATCTCGCCCTGCGCGCTGATCCGGTGGCTGACGCCCGGTTGGGGCGGTCCCACGTAGCCCACCCGCTCGGCGCCGGGTCGCGTCATGTGCGAGTACGAGGAGTTCTCGGTCATGCCGTAGCCCTCGAGCAGCTCGAGGCCGAGACGCCGATACCAAGCGATGAGCTCGGCGGGGATCGGCGCGGAGCCCGAGCCTGCAAAGCGCACCGCGCCGAGCCCGAGGCCGTGGAGGATCTTGCGGCGGACGATGCCGCGCACGATGGGGATCCGCAGCAGCAGATCGAGTCGACGGGCGGGCATCTTGGCCAGCACGCCGGTCTGGAACTTGTGCCACAGCCGCGGCACGCTGACGAACAGCGTCGGCCGGGCGCGGCGCATGTCCTCGACGAAGTGCTGCAGGCTCTGCGCGAAGTAGACGTGGAAGCCGAGCAGCATCGACGTCATCTCGACCAACGTGCGCTCGAGCGAGTGGGCCAGCGGCAGGTACGAGAGCATTCGGTCGTCGATACGCATGCCGAGCTCGTCGATGTAGCCCTGGGCACTGCACATCGAGCGGAAGCTGTGCATGACGCCCTTGGGCGTACCGGTCGTCCCCGAGGTGAAGATGATGGTCGCGAGCTCGTCGGGGCCGCGGGTCGGGCTGTCTGCGATCGGTGCGGTGGTCGCGACGATGTCCGCCCACTTCGGCGCGTCCGCCACGCTGGCGTGCGTCGGCGCCAAGGGCAGGGTGATGCGCGGCAGATCGGCGGGGAGACCCGGGGCCATCGCGTCGAAGCCGTCGAGCTTGCCGATGAACGCGAGTCTCGCGTCGCTTTGTGCGACGATCTGGCGGATGGTCTCCGGGGTCAGCGTCGGGTACAGCGGCACCGAGACGTGGCCGGCCATCCAGATCGCGAGATCAGCGAGGAACCACCAGGCGTTGTTCTTGGCAAAGATGATGATGGGAGTGCCGGGCGGCAGCGCCAAGGCGCGCAGGTGCGCGGCGACGCGACGCGCCTCGTGCATCGCCCGGGCGAAATCGAATTCCTCGAGCTTCCCGTCGCCCATCGGCTGGGTCATCCACACCGCGTGCGGGCGGTCGCGTTCGTGGACGTAGACTCGGTCGAGCTGGGTCGTCTCGGGCATGGTGGTCGGATCCGCGGGCCGTCCGTGCACCATGTCACGCGCGCCGCGGGTCGCGAGGTCCGACACCGGCGCAGGATCGGCGAGCCCCGCACCGGGTCCGACGCAAACCCAGCGGTGGCCGCCGCGGGGCTCATCGCTCGGCAAAGAGGCGGCGAATCATCGCGGCGAGGGCGTCGACGTCGATCGGCTTGATGAGGATTCGATCGGCGCCCAGGGCCCGGAGCTCGCGCCATTGTTCCGCACCCCCGTGGCCGGTGACGACGATGATCGGGATGTCGGCGGTCGCCTCATTCGCACGCAGCGCGACCGTCAGCGGTGCGGCGCCGCCCCCGGGCATCTGCAGATCGCACACCACGACGTCAGGGCGCTCGCGCCGGGCGATTTGGATCGCGGTCTCGATGTTGGTGACCGCGATGACCTCGATCCCGGGAAAGGCGATCGCGACCAGCTCGCGCAGCACGAGCAGGGCGTGGGGTTCGTCGTCGACGAGCAAGACCCGGCGCAGGTGCTGGCGATCGGCAGCTGCGGCGGCGAGCAGCTCCGCGCGCAGCGCCTCGGCCGACCGTGTCCGCCACCGCGGCGACTTGTCGAGGGCGTGCAACAGCGGGGCATCGAAGCCGCGGGGCAAGTCGGCACGGACGCTCGACGGCAGCGGCGGGGGCTCGCACGCGTGCTGGTGGAGCAGGTCGACCACGGTGCGGCCCTCGAACGGCCGCGTGCCGGTCAGGAGCTCGAAGGCGACGACGCCAAGGGCGTACACATCGATCCGCGGCGCCATCTCGGGGTCGAGGGCCTCGTCGCGCGCAACCTCGGGGCTGACATACGCAGGGGTCCCGAGGCCAGCCAGTGCGCCGGCGGTCGCGCGTGTGGTCGACATCCCCGACAGGCCGAAGTCGGTCACCGCGACCCGGCCATCGCGGGCGAGCAGCACGTTCGCCGGCTTGATGTCGCGGTGCAGGGCGCCGACGTCGTGAATCGCCTGCACGCCGCGGCACAGCGGATCGAGCACCGCGAGGGCATCTTCAAGACTTGGGACCGCCACGGTGGCCCGCCACGTGGCCAAGTTCATGCCGTCGACGTACTCCATCACGAGGTACGGTCGGCCATGGTACTCCCCGAAGGCGTGGATCATCACGACGTTCGGGTGGCGCACTCGGGCCATGGCGCGGGCCTCGGCGATGAACGCCTCACGAGCGCCGCGGTGCCGGAGGATCGCCTCGTGGATGACCTTCACCGCGACGTCTCGGCCCAGGGCGAGATCCTCGGCGAGGTACACCGTGCCCATGGCGCCGCCCGCGAGCACGTCGCGGACGCGATAGGCGTTTTCGATCACTTCGCCGGGCGCAAGCGAGTCATCGTCGGCCGCGACGGGTGGGACGTCGACGGTCGTGTCGAGCAGCGTCCCCCACGGGGCGTCCCCGGGGTCGCGTGCGGGTTCCATGGCGGGTTGCGTCACGTTTGCCCATGCGCCTCGGCCCACGGGTAGAGATGGGCATTCTCGGTTTGGGCGTGCCGCTGCATCAACGCGACGAATGCGTCGATCGTGGTCGCGCGGACGCACTCGAGCTGGATCTCGATGCCGAGCTCGTCGAGGGTGCGACGGATCTGCTCGTGATCGGCACGAAGCCGCTCGACGAGGGATCGGCTGTCAGCGTCGTGCGCGGCGTAGGCATCGAACAGATCGCGCTCCTCGGACGCGAGATGCTCACGCACCGCCCTGGAGAACCCACCCCACGCGTCGTCGAGGTCGCGCCAGTCACCCGAGCGCGCGCGGCCGCGGACGTCGGCGAAGCGGGCGTCGAACTCGAGGTGGTCGGCGCGGAGGTGGTCGGCCGTACTTGGCCGGGGCGCGGACGCTGACGTGGGCATGGATGCAGCGTGGGACCGGTGTCCCCCAACGCCCAGCGAAAGCCCTGCGCCTGCGGGCGGCGCCCGGGGTCGCATCCGCGCTGTGGCTGCGGACGCCAGGTCGCGCAGCCGCAGTATGTGCCGGGCCATGCGGCGTGATCGGTGGCCACACTCACGGCGTCATGTCAGCGACCAAACCCGGAATCGACGCCCACGATCTGCCGACCCACGATCTGCCGACCCACGATCTGCCCGGCGAGATCCTGCGGGTCGCCGATGAGATCCGCGTCCGCATCCATCTCGCGGGCATGGACGCCAAGGATGCGTGGGCCAAGTTGGAGCCGCGCGTGAACGAGCTCCAGTCCAAGCTCGTTCGCGCCAGTGACCGCGCCAGCGCGGAGCTGGACGAGGTCGGTCGCGTGCTGCGGCACGAGCTCGACAGGCTGCACAAGGCGCTGTTCAGCTGAGCGCTGCGCGGCGTGCCGCTTCGTCATTCGAAGCGGAGCGCCTCGATCGGCCGCAGGTGCGCCGCCTTGCGCGCCGGGAACACGCCGAACAGCACGCCGACCACCACCGAGACGCCGACCGCCAGCGCAGCGGCCTGGGCCGGGAGCGTGAAGGGCAGATCGAGCACGCGGCTGGCCGCGAACGAGCCGGCAGCACCGAGCACGAGGCCGAGCAGACCGCCGGTCAGCGAGAGCACCACGGCCTCGACCAGGAACTGGCTGAGGATGTCGCGGGCCCGGGCGCCCAGCGCCAGACGGATGCCGATCTCGCGCGTCCGTTCGGTCACCGAGACCAGCATGATGTTCATGATGCCGATGCCGCCGACCAACAGCGAGATCGCGGCCACGCCGGCGAGTAGCGAAGTGAGCACGCCGGTGATCGTGCCCATGATCGCGATGAGCTCGCGCATGTCACGGACCGTGAAATCATTGTCCTCGCCCTCGAGGATGCGTCGGCGCTGACGCATCAGCGACTCGACCTGGGCCTTGGCCTCGTCGATGCGATCTTCGGCGGCGGCCGACAGCATCATCACCCCGATGCGATCGTCGCCCATGATCCGGCGCCCGTAGGTCGACGCGGGCATGAGCACCAGGTCGTCCTGATCCTGGCCGAAGGTCGACGCGCCCTTGGGCTCCAGGACGCCGACGACCGTGCACGCCATGTCGTGGACGCGGATCTCGGCGCCGATCGGATCCACCGATCCGAACAGTTCCATGCGGTTGGTCTCGCCGATGACGCAGACCTTGGCGCCCTGGCGCTCGTCTTCGTCGGTGAGGCTGCGGCCCATGACCGTGAGCCACTGGCGGATCTCGAGGTATGTGGGCGAGACCCCGTAGAGGTTGGTGCTGCGGTTCTCGTCGCCGGTGACGACCCGGACCGAGCGCACGTTCATCACCGATGCGGAGCGCACGGCGGGGCACTCGCGGACGATCGCCTCGAGGTCGGCGCGGGTGAACAGCGGCGCGCCGAGGCTGGCACCGCCCATGCCCTGGGTCGCGCCCGGAACCAGCATCAGCATGTTGCTGCCCATGCCGGAGAGCTCGCCGGTGACCATCGCGGTCGCGCCGGCGCCCATCGACTGCATGACGATCACCGCGGCGACGCCGATGACCACGCCGAGCGTCGTGAGCAGCGAGCGCAGCTTCGACCGCAGCAGGGCCGACACCGCCAGACCGGTGGTGGTCACGAGCCTCATGCGGCCAGTCTCGGCTGGTCGGAGATGATGAGGCCGTCGCGGAACGTCACCAGGCGGCCGGCGTAGGCGGCGATGCCGACGTCGTGGGTGACCATCACGATGGTGATGCCGCGATCGCGGTTGAGCGCGACCAACAGCGCCATGATCTCCGCGCTGGTGCGCGTGTCGAGGTTGCCAGTGGGCTCGTCGGCGAGGAGCACCTCGGGCGCGTTGACCAGGGCGCGGGCGATCGCGACCCGCTGCTGCTGACCGCCCGACAGCTGGTTGGGGTGCGCGCGCTCGCGGCCGGCGAGCCCGACCTCCGCGAGGGCCCGGCGCGCGCGGACGTGGCGCTCGCTGGCCGACACGTCGGCGTAGACCAGCGGCAGCTCGACGTTGTCGAGCGCAGAGGTCCGCGGCAGCAGGTTGAAGCCCTGGAACACGAAGCCGAATCGGTCGTTGCGCAGGGCCGCGAGCACGTCGCCGGACAGTGACTCTACGGGGATGCCCTCGACCAGGTACTGGCCCTTGGTCGGAGCGTCGAGGCAACCGAGGATGTTCATCGCGGTCGACTTGCCCGAGCCCGAGGTGCCCATGATCGCCACGAACTCGCCGGGGTAGATGTCGAGGTCGACGCCGCGCAGCGCCTGGACGGTCGCGTCGCCCTCGCCGAAGATCTTGGTGATCTTGCGCAGCGACAGCAACGGCGCGCGTGGGGCCTGCATCACGGCTTCACGTCTCTCCGTACGCCGTGCGGCCCGCGGGCGTCAGGTCGACGAGGACCACGTCGCCGGCCTGAAGCGCGCCGTCGTCGTCGATCTGGGTGTTCATCCCGTCACTGATGCCGGGCACCACCCGGACCGCGACCAGCGCGTCGTCGCGCAGCAGCCAGACGGTGTGCTTCGCCGGCTGCTCCTGGGGCGGCGTGAACCGCAGCGCCGCGTTGGGCACGTGCAGGGTGTCCTGGGCCGCGGCGGTGCGGACCTTCACCGAAGCGGTCATGCCCGGTCGCAGCAGGCGCTCGGGGTTCTCGACATCGAGCACCGCCTCGTAGGTCACGACGTTCTGCACCACCTTGGCTGCCGAGCGCAGCTCGGTCACGACCGCCTCGAACGTGCGCTGGGGGAACGCGTCGACGGTGAAGCTCGCCCGCTCGCCCGGCTCGACCTCGCCCATGTCGGCCTCGTCGATCGCCGCGACCACGCGCATGGCCACGAGATCCTCGGCGATCGTGAACAGCACCGGGGTCTGGAACGCGGCGGCCACGGTCTGCCCGGCCTCGACGTTGCGCGAGATGACCACCCCGTCGATGGGCGAGGTGACCTCCGCGTAGCGGTGGCTGGTCGCGGCGATTCGGGCGTTGGCGCGTTGGAGCTCGAGCTGCGCCGACGCCGACTTGATCGCCGCGGCGGCGGTCTTCTCGGTCGAGCGCAGGTTCTCGAGGATCTCAGCTGGCTCGATCCCGCGATCGAACAGTCGCTGGCTGCGCTCGAGCTGTCGCTTCGCCCGGGTGCGCTCGACCTTGGCCTGCTCCAGCGCGGCCTGGGCCGCCTTGACGCTCGCACGCGACTGTTCGACCTGGGCGTCGAGGCTCTCGGTGTCGAAGCGCGCCAGGAGCTGGCCGCGGATCACCGCATCGTTGAAGTCGACCTCGACCGACGCGAGGCGGCCAGAGATCTGGGCGCCGACCTGCACAGTGGTGCGGGCCTCGACGCGACCGGTCGCGCTCACCTCGCGGATGACCGGCCCGCGCGCGACGATGTCGCTGCGGAACCGATCGGCGAGGGGGAGCGGCCGCGGGCGCAGCAGGTAGATCGCGGCCGCGATCCCGACGCAGGCCACCACCGCGATCGCGATGCGGATTGCGATGCGACGGCGACGTGAACGCTGCTCGTGATCGATGACCTCGCGCAGCGCGGGGTGAGACGCGGGAGCGGGCGCAGGGGTTGCGGAGGCGGCGGCGGACGCAGGCATCGCGGGACTCGAGGCCACACGGTAGGCCTGGATCGGCTGCGCCTGGAACGAAGGATGCGCGCGACGAGGGCCGCGACGGCGCCACGATTGCGCGCTTCGGCGATCGCCTGCGCCGTCGGCCGCAGACAAGCGTGCGGATAGCGCGCCTCCGATGGCACGATCAAGATGCTCGCATACCTCGTGCTGCTGCTCGATCCAAAGCCACACCCCCTGCTGTGCGTCGAAGAACCCGAGAACCAGCTCTACCCGGGCCTCCTGAGCGAACTCGCGGAAGAGTTTCGCAGCTATGCCACGCGAGGGGGACAGGTGTTCGTCTCCACCCATTCGCCGGATTTCTTGAACGCGGTCGATGTCGAGGAGGCGTCCTGGCTCGTCAAGGGGCGGGGGCTACACCGAGGCTACACCGAGGTCCATCGTGCCAAGGACGACAAACCAGATAGCGGCTTACATGGCCGATGGCGACAAACTCGGCTACCTGTGGAAGCAGGGCCTTTTCGAAGGGGCTGATCCGCAGTGAAACACCTCGTCTTCCTCCCCGAAGAGTTGTCAGCCAGGGACCTCTCCAGGGGCTTTTGCCGAGGCTGCTACCGGAGATTCTCGAGATCTCCTACCTGGTCTTCGACGGTAAGCAAGACCTCGAACGGCAGATCGTTCGAAAACTGCGAGGATGGCAACGCCCGGACTCCGGGTTCGTCGCCCTCCGCGTTCAGGACGCGGCCGACTGCCACTCGACGAGGCGCGGCGGCCTGCGAGCGTGGCAGGCCTCGGCTTCGCAGCCGGTGAGGCCCCTACCCTCGCGATCAATCCCAGCGGCTGCCCAGGCGGAGCGTCCACTGCTCGATCGAGCCGCTCGCTCCGCCGACGCTGTCGACCACGCGCAGGGTCCACGTGCCGTTGATCGACTCGTCGCCCGAGAAGCCGAGCACCGGACCGTCGATGAACAGCTCGCCAGCGCCGTTGCTGGCACCGTCGAATACGACGACCTCGTTGCCTGCGGGGTTGGTCAGCGTGGCCACGAGCTGGCTGGGCGCTTCGTGGGAGACCCACAGCCGCAGCTCGACGTCGGTGTCGACCGTTGCGAGGCCGCGGACGTCCACGGTGCGGACGCCACCTTCGGGGTCGCCATCCGGGATCGGGGTGCCGGACTCGAGCTCGCCGAAGTTGCCGCGCATCCACGCCTGCTCGCACAGGCCCTCGTCGCCGCGGCTCAGGCCCGAGCACGACAGGCCCTGGCTCAGATCGCACGGCGCGGTCGCGCTGCAGGCGTCGCGCTCGTCGCTGTAGGCGGTGAGATCGGTGCAGCGGCCCAGGCCCGACGCGGGCGAGGTGCCGACGCAGGTGCCGACACCGCAGTCGTCGTCGCTGCTGCAGTCGTTGCCGAGGATGCCCCCGGGGGCGCTGCAGCCGTTGAGGTCGCCGTCGCCGATGACCGCGACGCGCTCGGTGCTGCCGTAGACGAAGTATGCGCCGACCGAGGTGTCGCCGGCGCCGAACTCGTAGACGACGTAGGCGCGGTTGCTGGTGCGATCCCACAGCTCGAGCTGGTTGTACTCGCCTTGGTCGGCGACCTCGAAGGCCTCTTCGATGGTCGCGACGTCGCCGGCCGCGGAGCTGCGCGCCGCCGCGATTACCTGCTGGACCTCGAGCGGCGTGAGCCCCTCGGGCGAGGTCAGCACGCGGCGCCGGGTCGTCGCGATGGTGGGCGAGTTGGCGAGGTCGCGGAACACGTCGCCGAAGGCACACTCGACGGGCTCGGGCGGAAGCGGCGCGCACTCGCCGGACTGGCAGGTGGCCGACAGGCGGTAGCGGCCGCGGCCCTGGGCGTCGTGGGTGCCGACGACCACGAGGTACTCGCCACCGAGAAGCTCGAGGCCCGTGATCCGCGACTGTCGCGACCAGCCCGAGTCATCGTCGAAAGCGATCGAGTCGGTGCCGCAGTTGCCCTCGACGCAGGGACCGTAGACGAAGAGGGTGGAGTCGAGCTTGGCGGCCGTGCCGGTGCGGGTGATCTCGATGCGGACGCGGGCGCCGTCGCGGACGGCGAGGCGGTGGCCGTCGAACTGCAGATCCTCGATGAACTCGCCGTTGCTCGGGGTGCCTAGCGCGAGCACGCCACGATCGACCACGCGATCGGCGGCGTCCGCCTTGCCCGCGTCGAGCTCGGGGACAACCGCGCCGTCGGTGTCATCCGTGACACATGCGGAGAGCGCGGCGAGGGTGGCGAGGGCGAGGAGTTTGGACGTCGGCATCACGGGCCGCCGTTATGCAATTGCCAGGGCACGCCCGCGCCGGGGTCCGCGGTAGGGATTCTCGCTGCTTGGCGATCGCCGACCTGTAGCCGGCCCACCCACTGGCCACTGCGGTGGCCAGCAGGTGGCCAACCGGTGGGCCGGGTGGCCACTGTGTGGGCCACATGCCCGCCATCGGCGCCGTCACAGCCGTGTCGCGGGCCTCACCGCCACGTCGCGGCGACCCGCTCGAACAGCGGCAGCACCGCGTGGATCGGGTTGCGCTCGCACTCGACGACCACCGCGCGCAGCGAGTCCGCCCTTGTCACCGCCGCCTCGAAGATCCGCCAGGTGTCGTCGAGAACCGAGGCGCCGTGATCGTCCTCGACGAAGGCGAAGCCGCCGTGGTCCTGCTCGCGACCGCCGGCGACGTGGAGCTCGACCACGCGATCCCACGGCACCGCGTCGAACCCATCGAGGGCGTCGTGGCCGCGGGCGCGCTGGAACATCGCCAGATGGGCGCAGTCGATGAGCAGGCCGGTGTCGGCGGCCTCGGCGAGCTGCGCAAAGAACTCGAGCAGGTGCAGCGTGCCGACGAACACCGCGCCGGGCGGGTTCTCCGGCAGCACCTCGAGTCCGGTCGCCTCGCGCAGGCGCACGATCCCCGCCGCCATCGCCGTCGCCGCCTCGGGCTCGAGCACCGGCGGCAACAGCAGCATGTGGCCGCGATCGCGGGCGCCGAAGTGCCACAGGCCGGCGTCGCCGCACATCCACGCCGGACGCAGGACGCAGGCCGCCTGCATCACCGCATCGAGCCACGGCCGATCGAAGTCCGCGTCCTCGTCGAGGTTGATGTCGAGGAAATGATACGTCGTCGGCGCGCCGGTGCTCGCCCACGCCCGCGCGTCGTCGTCGAGGCCCTTGTCGATCTCGACGCCGACCTCGAGGAAGCCGGCGAATTCCGGATGCGCGCGGCGCAGGGCGCGGGGATCGAGCGCACCGGTGGAGCGACGCGCGCCGTACTCGGTGCTGACGCCGAGGCCCAGACGCGGCAACGCGGCCTTGCGCTCGGCGAACGGCGGCACGCGGAGGTTGTACCGGCCCCGACTGCCCGGCGCCAGCGCACCGACCGCCCTCGCACGCGCAACGGCGGGGCTTGCCGACGGGATCGCCGGTTGCGACCGTAGCCCCGTGCCGACCCCCCAACGCGCAGCTCCGGCGCGCACTTCTTCACCGTGGGCACCGTGGCGGCTTCGGCTCGCGGCCCTCGGCTTCTTCGCCGCCGCGTGTGCCCGTCCCGCGCAGCCCGCGAAAATTCCCGACGCGACGATGCGCCGCGACCTCGAGCTCACCGCCGAGCAGGCCGCATATCTCGGGGAGCTCGCCGCTACCGCCGACGCAGCCCCCGACGACGCCGACGCGCGCAAGGCCTCGGGGATCGCCCACATGCAGTTCACCCTCTCGGGGGTGTTGTCGCTGCGGGATCGTGCCGAGCGCGATCTCGAGGCCGCGCTGCGCCTACGCCCGAACGATCGCGAGCTCGGGCGCGCGCTCGGCCGGTTCTACAACCTGCGTGCGGTCGACGGCGACGGCAGCAGGGCCAACGCGCAGATCGAGGCCTATCGCGCCTATCTCGGCTCGCTCACCGTGGACCAGATGTCGTCGGAAGAATTCGTCGGCTACGCGTTCTCGCAGCTCGGGCACATCTTGGCGCTGCGCGAGGCCGGTCGCATGCTCGGCGCCCTCTCGGCGGTCCGCAATCTCGAGGATCATCTGCGGGCTCGCACCGCCGCCGACGCCGACGACATCGAGCTGTGGGCGGTGGCTGGCAACTTCGCGTTCTTCTTTGCCGGCAACATCCCCACCGGCAAGCGAGAGCGCGTGCAGGAGGCGGTGCGGTACTTCACCCGCCTGCGCGAGCGTTGGGACGAGCTCCGTGCCGGCGCCCGCGATCCCGTGCAGTGCCCCAACACCTACGAGAACTTCATGTTCGAGCTCGCCGAGGGCCACGTGACCCTCGGCCAGCTCGAATCCGCGAGGCCGATCTACCGCACGCTCACCGAGGTCTCCGAGCCCGTCACGCGCGCCAAGCAGCAGATCGCCTATGTCGCCGCCGAGCGCCTGCGCAACCTCGAACGCTACTCCGGCAAGTTCGAGCTCATGCCGCCGTGGCCCAGCGACGTCGGCAACTGCGTCGTGTGCCACGCGTATACGGGCGATGTCCCGCTCACGACGTTGTACAGCCTCGAGCCGATCACGCTCGACGACATGCCCGCGGGCACCGCGAACAAGCCGGTCGGCGGGCATGCGGGGGTGCCGGTGTCTTCGGAGAATGCGGTCGTCCCCGCCGAGGTGCGGGCGGTGGTCGATCGCGTGTGCCTCGCGTGTCACGTCGGCGGCGCGGGGCCGATCGGGCTCGCGGGAGGGGCTGCGCTCGCGCGGCATCGTGCGGCGATCGGAAGGGTGATCGCGGCGGGCACGATGCCGCCGAAGACGCCGCTACCGGAGGGTGAGCGGGAGATCTTGCTGCGCTGGGCGACGGGGGAGTGAGGTGGGTCGCCCGCGTTCTGCAACCTTCCCCGCCCCCTACCCCCCACCTTGCCCCTGTTGATCGCGGGCGAGTTGCGTTTCGCAGCGGCTGCGGTAGAAAACTGGCGGTCGGGCGCTCGGCGGTGGCGCGGGCGACAGCGGCTCACGCCGCGTTGGCGTCGGATCGGTCGGTCGTGGTCGGGATTGGCGCGCGCGGCACGTCAGCGCTCTCGTCGAATGTCCCAAGGGGATGGCTGGGGATCCTGACCAGTCGGTCGCCCTGGACTCGCGGCGGTCGCGGTGTGCATGCGCAAGTACCGACGCCAGATCACGACCGCGAAGGCGATCGGCAGGGCCGTGAGCGCGGCGAGGGCATCGAACGCCGCCACCGAAACGCCGCCGGGAAACATGAGCAGCCAGGGGAAACAGGCGACGACGACGCCCACGAATACGGCGATCATGAAGTATTCGTGTCTGCGGTTCTCCTCCACCCACAGGTGGCCGTGGACGACCACGATCCTCCGAACGAACCCGGTCGTCAGCACCACGGGGGCGATGCTCGCCGCGTCGCTCCGGGGTCGGCCGTCGGGCTCTCGAGCGGTAGAGAACGGACCGGAACGATCTGACGTGACCGGCGACCGCAGGACAGCGAGGAAAGTCGAGCGTGAGCGACCGGGCGTGCGATCCTCCCCCGCACCCGTGGCTGGCCGCCCCCGCGCGATCGCTGCCCCGCGATCCACCGACGATCCCATCTCCACCGCGGTCGCGCGCCTCGATCCCATCGCCCGCGATCTCCTGCTGGTCCTCGCCCTCAGCGTGAAGCCGATCACCCGCGAAGCCTGGGCCGAGATCGGGAGCCGCCGCATCCCCGGGCTCGAGAGCCCGAGCGGGCGATCGCTCGAGCCCCACTGCGCGCGGCTGCTCGCGGCCGGTCTGGTCACGCCACTGCGACCGGCGCAGACGCTGCAGCGCTCGATGCTCTACACCGTGCCGCCCGAGGTCGCGATGACGGCGATGACCGAGGCGCACACACGCGGCGAGCTTGCGCGCTTCGTGATGCAGCGGGCACCCGAGACCAGCCCGTGGTTCGACCCGTCGCAGGCGGTCGCCGATCTGCGGCTCTCGATGGCCATGGGCGACGCAGCGCGGGTCCGCATCGCGCTCGTCGGGGCGCCGCGGGGCAACGACGCGCCGCTGCGCCTGCTCGCAGCGATGGGCCGCACGCCCCGGCCGCAGTGGCTCGCGCTGCTGCCCGACGACGCCTGGCGCATCGCCTACCTCGCCGCGATCCTCGCTGTCGGCATCGCCGAGCTGGAGCGCGTGTCTGACACGGTGATCGAGCATGCGCTCGCGCTCGGCGACGCGACGCTGAACCTCGAGGTCGCGCGCCTGCTCGCGCTGCGCGGCGAGACCGATCGTGCCCGTGCGATCTCTGGCCTGCCCAAGTGGGGACGCGAGGGCGTGGCGGTGATCTCGTCGCTGTGGTCCGGTGACTTCGCCGATGCGTTCGCGTGCGGCCAGGCTGCGGTCGCTTCGATGAAGTCGCGCAAGCGGCCGGCATTGCCCGACGTCGAGGGCGTGTGCCACCTGTTCGCCACGCTCGTGATCGCGGCCGGCGACGTCGCCCAAGTGCCCGCGATCCGGGCCCGCGTCGACGCCGTCACCCACGGTGGCCGAGCGCTGGCCGCCGTGTACCGCGTCGCCGCCGAACTCCACGACGCGCTCGCCGGCGCCGCGACCCCGCCGCTTGGCCGCTGCACGCCCGAGGATCGCCACGACACCTGGGATCGTGCGCTCGCCGACGCGCTGCACGACCTGTGGCTGCGACCGGCCCGCGGCGTGTTCGGTGGTGGCACAGACTGCGAGGGCGTCGAGCTGTGCGCTCGCACGGTCGCGTCGCACTGGTCGTCGTGGGCCACGGAGCAGGGATATCCCGGGCCCGCGCGCGAGTTCGCGGCGATCGTCGCGGCCTTCGACGGTGAGCCGCAGGCGGGTTCGATGGCCACCGCGTTCCAGCGCCGCGCGGCGTGGGAGGCCGCGCTCGCGAGCCTCGAGACGCTCGCCGCAGCCGCGGTGACCCACGCGGTGGACCACGACACACCGGCGCGGCGCGAGCTGCTGTGGGAGCTGGTCGTGCACGCGCACCGCATGTTCGTGACGCCGCGGATCCGCGCGGGTGGACGCGCCAAGCGGGGCCAGCCGGTCGGGCTCGCGCAGCTCGTCGACGGCCCCGATGTCGATCTGCTGACGGACGCCGATCGCCGCGTGCTCGCGGGCGCGCTGGGCGAGCGCTGGCGCCGGGGTGCCGCGCGCGCGGTCGAGCTCGACGACCACGCCGCGGTCGCGATGATCGGACATCCGCGCGTGGTCGGTCCCGAGGGCGTGTCGATCACGGTCCTTCGCGGCGAGGCGAAGATCCACACCGCCCGGGGCCTCGTGGGCACCTTCGTCGAGCTCTCGCCCCCAGCGCTGCGCGAGCACCCGATCGTGGTGATGCAGCCCAGCCCCGAGCGAGTGGTGGTGTACGCGAGGGGCCCCGAGCTCGACCGGCTCGCCGAGCTGCTCACCCGCATCGGCACGCTCGCAGTGCCCGACGAGGGCCGCGATCGTCTCGCCCAGGCGCTGACGCGACTCGCAGCCTCGGCGGCGGTCCAGGTCGACGGCGACCTGCCGATCGCGGGCACCGTCGACGTCGCGGCGGACGGCAGGCCGGTGCTGCAGCTCGACTGGAACGCCGAGATCCTGCTGGTGCGCGCCGTGGTGGCGCCGCTGGGCACGGGCGGCCCCCACGTGCGACCGGGCGCAGGCTCGGCGGTGCTGGTCGCGGAGATCGAGGGCGTCGGCATGCGTCGCTGCACCCGCGATCTCGCGCTCGAGCGTCGGCTGTGCACCGCGATGCTCGATGCGTGCCCCAGCCTGGGTGGGGTCGGCGACGGCGCGCTGCACTGGCGCACGTCGAACGTCGGCGACGCGCTGTCGATCGTGCTCGAGCTCGATGCGCTCGGCGACACGGTGGTGCTGCAGTGGCCCGAGGGCCGCAAGCTCGCGACGCCGACCCAGGTCGATCTGCAACACCTGAAGCTCCGCGTCGCTGCGACGCCTCGATGGTTCGAGCTCGACGTCTCGGTGCGCGTCGACGAGCGCGCGGTGCTGCGATTCCGCGAGCTGCTGCGCGCGCGCGCCGGCACGCGCTTCGTGGAGCTGTCGCGGGGCCGCTTCGTCGCGTTGTCCGACGAGCTGCGCGCGCGGCTCGATGACCTGCAGGTGCTCGGTCGCGCCCACGGCGACGGGCTCGCGGTGGCACCGGCCCTGCTTCCGGCGCTGGCCGGACTCGCCGATGGTGTGCCGGACGCACGGTTCGACGACGCCTCGCGGGCACGGCTGCAGCGGCTGCGCGAGATCGAGACGCTCGAACCCCGGCTGCCGCGCGGCTTCGTGGCGACGCTGCGTCCCTACCAGCACGAGGGGTTCGTGTGGTTGGCGCGGCTCGCCGAGGCCGGGCTCGGGGCGTGCCTCGCCGACGACATGGGGCTGGGCAAGACCGTGCAGGCGCTCGCGCTGCTGGTCCACCGCGCGCGCTCGGGCCCGGCGCTGGTGGTGTGCCCGACGTCGGTGGTGCTCAACTGGGTCGCCGAGGCGGCCCGCTTCGCGCCGACCTTGCGGATCATCGCGCTGGCGACGACCGACGATCGGACCGCCGCGATCGCGAAGGCGGGGCCGCGCGACGTCGTGGTGTGCAGCTATACCCTGCTCGGCGGCGAGATCGAGTCGCTGGCCGCGGCACGGTTCTCGACGGCGATCTTCGACGAGGCCCACGCGCTCAAGAACCCCCGCACGCAGCGCGCGACCGCAGCCCGCCGCATCGTCGCCGAGTTCCGCCTGGGGCTCACCGGCACGCCGCTCGAGAATCATCTCGGCGAGCTGTGGAGCCTGTTCGCCACGCTGGTGCCGGGCCTGCTCGGCGAACAGGCGGATTTCGACGCCCGCTTCGCCGCGCCGATCGCCACGGGCAGTCGGGCCACGGCCGCACGTCTGCGCACGATCCTGCGCCCGTTCATGCTGCGCCGGCTCAAATCGGCGGTGCTCGAAGAGCTGCCGGCCCGTACCGAGATCACGCTGCGCATCGCGCCGAGCCCCGAGCAGCGCGCGTTCTACGAGGCGGTGCGGCGCAGCGCGGTCGAACACGTCGCCACGCTCGACACCAGGTCGCAGCGCATGGGCGTGCTGGCCGAGATCACGCGGCTGCGCCAGGCCGCGATCGATCCCCGTGTGCTCGATGCCCAGGGACCGGCGGGCACCAAGCTCGACGTGCTGTTCGAACGCCTCGGCGAGCTGCGGGCCGAGGGCCATCGCGCGCTGGTGTTCACACAATTCCTCGGTAGCCTCGCGGCGGTGCGCGATCGCCTGCGCACCGAGAGCTTCGACTTCTTCGAGCTCGACGGGTCCACACCGCCCGCCGAACGCGCGCGCCGGATCGACGCGTTCCAGGCCGGCGAGGCCGACGTGTTCTTGCTCAGCCTGCGCGCCGGTGGCACCGGCGTGAACCTCACCGGCGCCGACTATGTCTTCCACCTCGATCCATGGTGGAACCCCGCGGTCGAGGATCAGGCCACCGATCGCGTGCATCGCATCGGGCAGTCACGTCCGGTCACCGTGTACCGACTGGTGACCGCGGGCACGATCGAGGAGAAGATCCTCGAGCTGCACGGCAGCAAGCGCGCGCTCGCCGACGATCTGCTCGCGGGGTTGGAGCGCAGCACGGGGCTGGACCTCGAGGGGCTGCTCGCGCTGCTCGATTGATCGGTACAGGCCGCCACCGCGCGAGGTCCAGCGCCGAGGGCGCGGCCGTGCCGCCCACCACAGCTCGCCGCGCCCGGGCGCGCATGTGTGGCATCGTTCGCTATGCTCGCGACGTGCTGATGCTCGCCACGGCGTTGTTCGCCGCAAACTGCGCCCTGGGCCTCGCCGCCCAGTTCGCCGCGCTGCACCTGGACTGGCTGCACCACGCCGCCTATGCCCTGGTGTTCGCGTCGGCCCTCGCGTGCCTGGTGTTCGCGTTCCATCCGGCGCTCGCGCTGGTCGTCCTCGCCCTCGCCGCGTTTCCCCGCGCGCGCCCCCGCACGTGGCAACACCCGGCGCTCGCCGTCATCGGTGCCTTCGGCTACGTGGCCGCGTGGACCTGGTGACCTACACTCTGTCCGCGACACTGCGTCAGGGCCCTGCATGGAACTCCGCGATGCGATCTTGCGCCGTAGCACCACCAACGGCGCGTTCACGAGCGAGCCCGTCTCGCTCGCGCACCAACATCGCCTGATGGAGGCGGCCTCGCGGGCGCCGAGTCACTTCAATTCGCAGCCGTGGCGGTTCGTGCTGATCACCGATCCCGACACGCGCACCGCGATCTCCAAGGTCGCGGGCCGCACCATGCAGGCGCTGATGAGCGGCGGGCGGTTCTTCACCCGCTATCGCCGCTACTTCCGCTTCTCGGCCGCCGAGATGGCCGAGCGTCGCGACGGCATCTTCTTCGATCACCTGCCCGGGCCGATCAAGCCGTTCATCCGCCACGTGTTCAGCGAGACCGGACAAAAGGTGGTCAACACCCTCGGCGTGCCCAAGACGCTCGGCCGCGACAACGAGGCGATGGTCGCGAACAGCCCGCTGCTGCTGGGGGCGATGCTCACCCGCGAAGAATACGTCGACGGCGAGCTGAGCGGCCTGTACAGCCTGCTCGGCCTGGGCATGGCGATCGAGAACATCTGGCTGACCACGGTCGATCTGGGCATGGGTATCCAGTTCGTGTCGACGCCGATGGAGTACCCCGACGCCTGGGCCGAGATCGAATCATTGCTGCATGTGCCGGCCGATCTGCGCCTGGTCGCGGTGTATCGACTGGGCTACCTGCCGCCCGACAAGCAAAGGCCCAACATCGACTGGGTCAGCAACCATCGCAAGCGACTGTCGCAGTTCGTCTTTCGCGATCGTTGCGACCGACCCGAGCCCGATCTGCCGAGCGACGGCGACGATACGAGCGGGCGGGGTCGATGACCGCGCGAATCGCCGCGCTGGGCACCGCGGTCCCCGAGCACGTGGTCGGGCCGGCGCAGGCCCAGGCCTTTGCGCGGCGTCGCTTTGCCGCGCTGCCCGGACTCGAGCGCCTGCTGCCCGCGTTCGACAACACCGGCATCGCCACGCGCCATCTGGTGCGGCCTTTGTCCTGGTTCGAGGAGCCGCGCAGCTTCGCCGAGAAGAACGCGGTGTGGGCGAGCTCGGCGCGCGCGCTGGGTCGCGACGCCGCCGGGGCTGCGCTCGCGCGGTACCGCGGTGATCGCCGGGAGCTCGGCGCGATCGTGTGGGTGACGAGCACCGGCATCGCGACGCCGAGCCTCGACGCGCGCCTGGTGCAGGATCTCGGGCTGTCCCGCAGCATCGCCCGCGTGCCGATCTGGGGCCTGGGCTGCGCCGGCGGGGCCGCCGGACTCGCCCGCGCGGCCGCGCTGTGCGAGGGGCTACGCCGGCCGGTGCTGCTCGTCGCCGCCGAGATCTGCAGCGCAACGTTCGTCGGCGAGGATTGCAGCACCTCCAACTTGGTGGCGACGGCGCTGTTCGGCGACGGTGCGGCGGCGGCGGTGCTCACTCCCACCGCCGATGGATCTGGCGACGGCCCGCACGTGCTCGGCGGCCACGCGCAGCTCATCGACGACAGCGAGGACGTGATGGGCTGGACGCTGCGCGACGGCGGCCTGCAGGTCCGCTTCGCCCGCAGCATCCCGAGCATCGTGCGCGAGGTGCTGCCCGGGTTCGTGCGCGACGCCGCGGCGGCGGTCGGCGTGAGCCCCGAATCGATCGCACACTTCGTGCTGCACCCAGGCGGCGCCAAGGTGATCACGGCCTACCGCGACGCGCTGGGCCTCGACGAAGATCAGCTCTCCAGCGCCCGCGCGGTGCTTCGCGACTTCGGCAACATGTCGAGCCCCACCGCGCTGTTCGTGCTCGACCACCACCTGCGCCGCGGAGCGCGGGGTCTGGGCATGGTGATCGGACTCGGCCCTGGCTTCTGCGCCGAGGCAGTGGTGTTCCGGGCGTGATCGCGTCGGTCGCCGCCGTGTTCGTGGCGGTGGTGGTCCAGCGGATGCTCGAGCTGCGCGTCGCCCGGCGCAATGCTGCGGCTGCGCGCGCACGCGGGGCGACGGAGTTCGGCGCCGCCCACTATCCGCTGTTCTTCGCGCTGCACGGCGCCTGGATGATCGCGTGGCCGGCCGAGGCGATCACCCGTGATGCGCGGCCTGCCGCGTGGACGCTGTGGCTGTTCGCGGTCGTGGCGGCGCAGGTGCTGCGCTATTGGGCGATCACCAGCCTGGGCGGGCGATGGAACACCCGCATCCTCGTGGTGCCCGGCGACGTGCCACTGCAGGCCGGCCCCTATCGGTGGATCGGCCACCCCAACTACGTCGCGGTGGTGATCGAGCTCGCCGCGGTGCCGCTGATGTTCGGCGCCTGGACGACCGCCGCCTCCGCGAGCATCGCCAATCTCGCGCTGCTGCTCGGCGTGCGCATCCCGGCCGAGAAGAGCGCCTTGCAATGGGCGCAGCAGCAGACGCCGCCTACGTGACCGGAAGGCGGCGCAGCAGCGTCAGCACGGCGGGCAGCACGAACAGATCGCACAACAGCGCGATCACGATCACCGTGGCCCCCAGCATCCCGAGCAGGCGCAGCGGCGGGAAGCTCGACAGTCCGAACAGCGCCAACCCCGACGCGAGCACCAGCGACGTCACCGCGCACGCCAGGCCCGAGCGCGCGACGGCCTCGGTGAGCGCCCGCTCGACGGATAGACCCGCGCGCTCGAGCTCGGCGGTGCGGCCGATGAGGTGGATGGTGTCGTCGACGGCGATGCCCAGCGCGACTGCCAGCACGATGCCGCCGAGCGGATCGAATCGCCCGACCGCGGCGGCGATGATCGCGTAGCCGAGCACCAGGGGGATCGCGTTGGGCAGGATGCTCGCCACGGCCGCGCGCACGCTGCCGAACGCGACCCCGATCCCGAGCGTGATCACGACGAAGGCGACGATGATGCCGTCGCGCAGCTCGGTGGCGATGCGGTTGACGCCGCGATAGGCGAGCGCCGTGGTACCGCCGGCGGTGACCTGGACACCCGGCAGCGTTCGGGCGCGGGCGTCGATGGTGGCGGCCAACGCCTCGAAGCGCTCACCGCCGAGGTCAGCCACGCGCACGCTGGTGTGGGCGGTCTGGGCCGCGTCGTCGAGCACCGCGGCGCGCAGGCCGAGCTCGGAGAGCCGCGCCCACGACCGCTGCATCGCCGCGGTGTCGTCCGCCACCGCAGCGCCGCTCGCCCGCAGCAGCACGGTGGGGCCGATGACCACGCGAACCTCGGGCAGCGCCGCGATCCAATCCTCGAGCTCGGCGAGGGCGCGGACATTGGCCGGATCGTCCCAGTGACCGGCCGCGCCCTGCAGCTCGAGCTCGAGCGACAGCGTACCGCCGAGGCGGGCATCGAGCACCGCGCTGGCCTGCGCGGCGGGGTGATCGCGATCGAGCAGGTCGGACACGCGGTTGTCGATCGGCACATCGCGCGCGACCCACAGCATGGCCGCCGTGAGACCGCACGCCACGAGCACGGTCGCGATCGGATGGGTGCGCGCCGGCCGGGTGAACCGGACCAGCCAGTGATCGGCGGCGGCGCCCGTGCGCCCGTGGGGCCCGAGATCGACGTTCTGCGCCAGCAGCAACGGCGCGAGGACGAGCAGCACGAGGAACGCGAGCAACACCCCCGCCGCGGCCCAACCGCCGAAGCTGCGCAGCATCGGCATGTCCGAGATCAGCAGTGAGCCAAAACCCACCGCCGTGGTCGCGCTCGTCAACAGACACGACATCCCGACCCGCCCGCAGCCCAGGACGATCGCGCGCGTGCGCCCCTGCGCATCGACGGCGTCGCGGCCGTGCTCGGCGACCCGCGTGACCAGATGGATGCCGTCGGCGATCGCGATGACCGGCAGCAGCGTGAAGTAGCCCTGGTTCAGCAGTCCGATCGGCGTGCCAGACCACCCCAGCAGGCCCATCAGCATCACCGTGGGGACGATCGCGAGCACCAGCGGGATCACCACCTGCCAGGTGCGACGGAACACTGCGAAGAGCACCACGGTGATCATCAGCAGACATGCGGGCACCAGCACGCCCTGGTCGCGGAAGGCCGCGATCGCGAAGCCGGCGCGGATGACCGGCAAGCCGCCCATCGCCAGGCGCAGGCCAGCTTCACCTTGGTGCTGCGCCACGATGTCGGTGATCGCCGCGACCGTCGCGACCGTCTGCGGCAGGGCGTCGGAGCTGAAGGCGAGTGCGACCGCAACCGCCGCGGTACGACCATCGGCGGCCAGGAGCAGCGGCACCACCGGTGGCGCCGCCAGCCACATCCGCGCCGCGGTCGAGCCACCGGCGACCGCCGCCGAGGCCGGGTGGTCGGTCACGGCGTCGACACGGGCGACGTCAGGCAACCCACGCAACGCGTCGGCGAGCGCACGGATGGCCTCGAGCCGCGGCGCGCTGAGCACGTCACCGCCATCGTCCACCTCGACGGTGATCGCGACGGTCGCGTCGTCGTGCCCCCATTTCGTGTGTAAGCGCTCGACCGCGGCGGTGGCCGCATCGCCGTCGCCGTAGAACGCCTTCGACGACAGATCGAACCGCAGCCGCCCCAGGCCCGCGGCGCACAGCCCGAACGCCAACACCATGATCACGCCCCACGCTCGGCGGTGGCGCAACACCGAGGCCGTGATCGCGGCGAACGGTGCGGCCAGGCGCGGGGCGTCACCAATCACGGCGGGGTGAGCTTAGCACCTCGCGCCGCAAGTGCGACGCGAGGGCGTGGTAGTGCTACCGCCATGACCGTGTACCGCCGCGAAGAGCCCACCGATCTCGCCGTGACCGAGCCCAGCGCCGTCGAACCGACGCGAGAGCAGGAGTACACCGGCATGGCGCTCCCGGGCGTGGTCATGCTGTTGCTCGCGTTTCCGCTGCTGTTCTTCTTCGGGCTCGGCATCTTGCTGATGCGGGGGCTCGTGCTCGTCGAGCCCAATCAGGCGCGGGTGGTGCTGCTGTTCGGCAAGTACAAGGGCACGATTCGCAAGCAGGGGTTCTTCTGGATCAACCCGTTCACCAGCCGCAAGGACGTGTCGCTGCGGGTGCGCAATTTCGACAGCTCCAAGCTCAAGGTCAACGATCTGCGCGGCAACCCGATCGAGATCGGTGCGGTCGTGGTGTGGCGCGTCCGGGACAGCGCCCAGGCGGTGTTCGACGTCGAGCACTATGAGTCGTACGTCGCGGTGCAGACCGAGTCCGCCATCCGCACCACCGCGGCCAAGCACCCCTACGACGCCGCCGGCCCCGGCCAGGTGTCGCTGCGCGGTGATTCGTCCGAGGTCAACGTCGAGCTGATGAGCCAGCTCCGCCAGCGGCTGTCGCATGCGGGCGTCGAGGTGCTCGAGGTCCGCCTCAGCCACCTCGCGTATTCGCCGGAGATCGCCGGCGTCATGCTGAGGCGTCAGCAGGCCGAGGCGATCATCGACGCCCGCCAGCGCATCGTCGAGGGCGCGGTCACGATGGTGAAGATGGCGCTCGACAACCTCCGCGAGCAGAACGTGGTCGAACTCGACAAGGACCGCACCGCCGCGCTGGCGAGCAACCTGCTGATCGTGCTGTGCTCGGAGAACGACACGCAGCCGGTGATCTCGACCGGCGCGTGATCTCGGCTCGGGGTGGCGACCACCACGAGACCAGAGTGCCGTCGGGGCGGTGTCGAGCTCCGCCGGGCGCTGGGCGGGGCTCGCGGCGCCCTCCGGGCGCGGGTACGATCGTGGCATGCATCGCCTCGCGATCGCTGCTCTCGTCATCGCCGCCTGCGCGCCGCGTACCCTCGATACCGGCGCCTATCCACCGGTCGCCACGGCGCCGCGCGCCGTGAAGTGGGCGGAGGTCCGCGCCGAGATCGACCGGCTGGTGTGCATCGCGTCGTTCCACGACGCGGAAATCGGCGCCTACGAGCTGCCGCTGTTCGGCGCGCGCGAACTGTGCGGCATGACGGCCGCGAGCACGCCACTCGAGCGCGCAGTCGAGCGGGCCTTCGCCGACGCGCGTGACGTGCACATCGCCTTCCCTGACGAGGAGGCCGCCGCCCAGGAGGCGGTGAGGTCGGAATCGACGACGCGCGCGGATGCAGTGCGTGCGGCGTACTTCACGGACCGGTTCCTCGCGCCCCTGCAGCGTCGGCTCGCACCTTTGCTGCGCGCCGAGGGGCTGACGTGCGCGGACTGTCCGCCCGCAGCGGTGGCGGTGACGCGAACCGTGACGTGGGACGAGCTGTCGCCCTACCTCGCGGCATACGTGTGGCCCGATCCCGTGGTGACGCCGGCCGGACCGAACGGCGAGCCCGGGGGCGCGCCGCGCTACTCGATGCACATCTGCGTCGGCCTCAACGGTCTATCGCGGCTGCCGGCGATCGACGAGCAGCTGCGCTTTGCCGCCCTGCTCGCCGCGTTCCACACCGAAGCGCTGCACGATCGCGCCACGGCAGCGCTGCGCGAGGTCCTGCGCGACCCCGGCTTCATCGCGCTCGGCAACGACGATGCCCGCACTTTGTACCTGCGCGAACGCGTGGGCCCGACGGTCGCGGCGGACCCGAACGTACGCGCGGCGATCTGCGCGACCCTGGCTCGGTTCGCGAACGACGTGACCGTGCGCGTCGACGGGTGCGCGCCGTAGGCGGGCGTCGGGCGCGGCGGTGACGGACGAGCTCCACTTGGTGTTGTCGCTCGAGGATGCGCGGCGCTCACTCCTCGACTCTTGATGCGCTCCGCCGCGCGAGTGACGGTGCGCGCCGAGGGGTGTCGACGCCCCGCCGCGGATCACCGCGACGACGAGGATGCGGACCACGCCGCGCTCCGGTACCGTCCCGGCGGTGAGCAGCCGCATCCCGCCCAGGATCAAACGTCTGCAGAACCGCCTCTCCGCGCTCATCGGCGGGGGGGCGCCCGGCCGCACGCCGATCGTGGAGCAGATGTTGGCGCGCGACGCCAAGGAGGCGGTCGCGTACTGGCTGCAACTCGGGGTCTCGGTGGGCATCGCCACGTTGGGGCTCGTGCTCGGCAGCACGGCGGTGGTGATCGCGGCGATGCTCGTCGCGCCGCTGATGGGCCCGATCATCGGCCTGGGCATGGGGCTGGCCACCGGCGGGCCGTTCCTCACGCTGCGCGCGGCGGTGCGCGTCGCGGCGAGCGTCGCGGTGGTGATCGGCGGCTCGGCTGTGGTCACCCTGACGCTGCCGTTCCACGAGATGAACGCCGAGCTCGCGGCGCGGACGGTGCCCACCGCGCTCGATCTGATCACCGCAGGCTTCTGCGCGCTCGCGGGCGTCTACGCGACGGCGCGCGCGACCTCCGACACGGCCACCACTGCCGCGGGCACGTCGATCGGCATCTCGCTGGTCCCACCGCTGTGCACCGCGGGGTTCTGCTTCGGCACCGCCCAGTGGGCGCTGGCGCTGGGCGCCTCGCTGCTGTTCCTCACCAACATGGTCGCGATCGTCGTCGTCAGCACCCTGTCCTTCGTCGCACTGGGCTTCAACCAGGTGCCGATCGCCGCCGTCGAGGCCGAGCACATGGCCCGGGGCACGCAGGCCCCCGTCGTCAGCGTCGTCGCGCGGGTGCTCGCCAACGTCTATGCCTGGCGCTACGGCAGCTGGCTGCGCCTGCTGATGCCGCTCGCGCTGCTGGGGGTGGTCTACGTGCCGCTGCGCAGCGCCCTCGACGAGGTCACGTGGCAGGTCCAAGTCCGCAGCGCGGCGCGACGGCTGCTCGACGATCTCGACGCCAACGTGGTGGCGAGTCGACTGCGAGTCGAGCGTCATCACGTCGATGCGATGCTGGTGATCATCGGCGACCGCGCCGATGCCGAGGCACTGCGGTTGCAACTGCTCGCCGAGCTCGCGCGCATCTCGGGCGTGTCGCCCAACGTCGAGGTGCGCGCGGTCCCCGACGCCAGCGCGGCCGCGATCGTCGACCGCATCACCTCGCTCGAGCCCGTCGTCGCGGCGCCTGCACCCGAACCGTTCTCGACGCGGGCCGGCGAGGTCCACGACGAGATCGTCGAGGTATTGGCGGCACAGTGGCCGGCCACCAGCATCGGCGATCCGCTGGCGGTCGACGTCGAGGCCACCGCCACCGATCTCGCCCTGCGCGTCACCCACGTCGGATCACCCCTCGACACCGCCACGCGCGAGGTCCTCGAGCGATCGCTCGGCAACACTCTCGACGTGACGGTCACGCTCGTCGACGAGGCCATGCCCGGCGCACCGATCGAGGATCTCGACCGGCCCGAGGCGATCGGCACCCTCGCGGTGCTGCTCGAGCGATCGCGTCGCTTCCGCAGCGTGCGCGTGTGCGTGCTCGAGCCGCGCCCCGTGGGGCCGCTGCTGGACCCGCTGCCGGTCGACACGGGCGACGGCTCGGACGCCGCGCCCGCGCCCGAGCCGCAGCCCACCGACTCCGGGGCGATCGTCGCCGTGCGCTCACTGCTCGCAACACACCCCCGCGTCACGATCGTGCGGGACGATCACTGGGCGCTATGGTTCTCGACCTCGCGGTGCCCCACGGCTGCCACCCCGCCCTGATCGCGCCGCCCCGGGCGCCGGTTTGCAGCACGCGCCACCGTGGACGATCCTCTCCCCCATGTCGCCGGATGTCTCCGACGCCGCCGTGATCCCACCCGGCGATGCGTCTCCGCCGGTCGCGCCGCTCACCTCGCTGCTCGCCGGCGTCGCCCTGATGGTCGTCGGCGTGGGCCTGCTGTTCTCGGTGCTGGGCGTGCGCGCCGGGCAGGCCGACTTCTCGCCCGTGGTGACGGGCCTGGTGATGTCGGCCTACTTCGTCGGCTACGTCGCCGGCGTGTACGTGGTCCCGGTGTTGATCCACCGCGTCGGTCACATCCGATCGTTCGCCAGCATGGCCTCGGTCGCGTCGACCATGCCGGTGCTCCATGCGCTATGGGTCGATCCGTTCTATTGGGCGGGGCTGCGCCTGGTGACCGGCGTGTGCCTGGTCGGCCTGTATGTCGTCATCGAGAGCTGGCTGGGCGCCGTGGCGCCGCACATGCAGCGCGGCCGTGTCTTCGCCAGCTACATGACCGTGAACTTCATCGCGCTCGCCCTCGGCCAGGCGCTGCTGCTCGTCGGCGACACCGTGGGGTTCGTGCCGTTCATCATGGTGTCGGTGCTCTTGTCGCTGGCGCTGGTGCCCATCACGTTGACGCCGGTGCGCGAGCCAGCGGCGATCGGCACGCCGAGCTTGGATCTGCGCGGCCTG
>JBBQJI010000017.1:0-115000 GCA_038325765.1 Nannocystales bacterium | reverse complement strand
GCGAGTTTCGATGGCGCGCGTAGACTCCTCGCCGGGCGGGGAGGCCCGGCTGGCGTCCAGGTCGCGGGCGCTGGCCGATGGAGCTTCGCGATCAGCCAACCGGCGTGCAGGCCTCGAGCGGCGTTGTGGCGTTGTTGTCTTCGCGGCACTCGTTCAGGGCGCCGCTCCCTGTCCCGTCATCGTCGACGACGACGACGATCTCGAAGGGCGGGTTCGCGGCGTCGGTGACGGCGATCTCGACGGTCTCGGCGGTCCCCGCTGGGATGGCGGAGACCGTCTGCACCACGCCGAGCAGCGTCTCGCCGTCGTAGAATGCGACGTTCACGCCCGGCCCGACTCCGAGGCAGCCTTGGTTCAGCACACGGACGCTGATCGCGATCGTCGGGCAGTCGGACTGCGCGACGTCGAGGTCGGTGGGAACGAGGTCGGGCGCACACAACGCCTCGAGCTCGCCCTGCGTGTTGCGACGGTAGCTGTTGTACGGCATCCCCGCGGGGGTCGACCAGTTCGGCTCTTCGAGCGGTGGGATGGTTGCGTTCGGCGCCACGTTGGTCACGTGATAGGTGTGCTGATTCCAGATCGGGAGGGTCGAGACCCAATTATCGAGGCGGTCCTCGAACACCTCGATGCCCGCGTCGCCGATCGCGCCCTGGGCGGACTCGTTGTTGGTGCTGACGATGATCTCGGCTTTGAAGTCGCCGTCCACGTCCGCAACGATCGGGTTCTCGGTGCGTGTGCGCGACGAGTTGATGTCGATGAAGAGGAGCTCGTCGTCGGTCATCTCCGCGTCGCAACCCGCGCCGTCGGGGCAGCTCGGCTCCGTGCCCGGATAGATCCGCAGGTGCCACTCATCGGCGTAGATCACCTCCGAACGGCCGTCGCCGTCGAAATCGAACACTGATGAGCCGGTCCGTTGCGACGAGCCGTCCTTGGTGTTCGCGGTCCAGAGCGTCGACCAGCCCGCGCCGTCGTACGTCACGACCACGTAGCGGTCGGCGGCCGCGGTCCCGAGGTCGGGCCGCCCGTCGCCGTCGAAGTCGGCGATGTTCGGCGGACCACCGGCGCCGCCGCCGGGAATCGCGAACTGCGCCAGGGTCGCCCCGGTCTCGCCATCGAACAGGTAGATGTTGCCGGAGTTGACGATCGCCACCTCTGGGGTGCCGTCGAGATCGAAATCGGCGATCCCGCAGTACCCGTCGGCCGGCGACGCTGTCCATAGGGTTGTTCCGGCGAAGTCGACGCCGACGGTGCCGGTGAACGTGTGGACGGTGCCGCCGGCGATGAGCTCGGGTCGGCCGTCGTCGTCGAGGTCGGCGACACACGACAGGGGACCGAAGCCACCGGTGCTGCCGGTCGCGCCGCTCGCGGCCTCCCAGATCAGCTGTCCGGCGCTGTCGAACAGCGACCGACCAAACGCGATCTCCGGCGCACCCGCGCCGTCGAAGTTGGCCAAGGAGGGGCCGCCGCTCTTGAGACCGGTGAAGTTGTAGGTCTCCGAGACCCACATCGGCGTGCCGTCGCCGCGCACGGCGAGCAGCTGGTTACCCGCGCCCGGGACGATGATCTCGGGGGAGCCGTCGAGGTCGATGTCGCCAATCGCCGGGTGACCGCTCGGATCAGTGCGATAGGCCTCGTCGGCGAGGGACCAAACCGTCGCGCCGGTGTCCCCGCGGAGCGCGCGGAGGATGCCATCGGTGGTGAAGGTCTGGTTTCGGTAGCTGTTGAACACGATCTCCGGCACACAGTCGCCGTCGAGATCGCCCACCATCGGCGTCATCACCACCTGATGCCACTCGGGGAAGTCGTCGGCCGCGATCTCGTGGTGGGTCCAGGTCGGCTGGCACAGCTCGTTCACGCACAGTTCCTGCGCCTGACACCCGAGATCGCAGGCCCGCGCCTGACGCACCCCCCAGGTGAAGCGTGGCACCGGGTCGAAGACGCCCGCCTCGGGTTCGAAGGCGCACGACGGATCGGCGAGGTTGGGGACGCACAGGCCGAGCTCGGCGTCGCAGATCTCGCTCGCTTCGCACTTGTTGGCCGTGTTGGTGGCGCACGCCAGACCCACGCAAGCGCCGCCGGGGATCACGCAGGACCCGGCGTAGCAGAGCTCGCCGTCGCCACAGCAGATCCCGTCGGGTCCGCAGAGGTCCGTCTCGCCGCAGTCGGCGACGCACGCGCCATCGACGCAGATCTGGCCGGCGTCGCAGCAGCCCGCATCCGCGCAGACGAGCGCAGGATCGCAGTCGCCGCCCGAGCTCGCGGTGGTGTCGGCGGTGGCGCTGGCGTCGCTGTCGGTGCCGGTCGGAGCGGTCGGTTCCGTCGGCGCGGCCGTCAGGCTCAGACTGCTATCCTCGGTGTCGCGGCCGTCCGAGGCCGATCCGTCGCCACCACAGCCACCCAGCGAAGCTGCGAGGCCGCCGGTGAGCCAGCGCGAGGGCAGTGCGGGAAGCCGGGTTCGATTCATCGTTCCTTAGTACCCGGTCGCGGTCGGTTGTCCGGACCGCAACAACGCGAAACGCCGGATTACCGGGAGGAGGCCACCGCGAGACCCGAAAGGGCGCGGCGGCACGCGACGTCGTGCTCGGAGCCATCGTCGAGCAGCGATCCCGTCGCCTCGGGACGGGGCGGCGCGCCGCGCTCGCTGTGGCCGCGCTCGCTGTGGCCGCACTCGCTATGGCCGCACTCGCTGTGGCCGCACTCGCTGTGGCCGCACTCGCTCCGGCCGCACTCGCTCCGGCTGCACTCGCTCCGGCCGAGCATGATCAGATCGCGGTGACACAGCGTCGCCTCGTCGACGCCGAGGCGACGGGCGATCGCACCCGGCGGTGCGCCGCCGAGCATGGCCGCGACCGCGAGCACCCGCGGCCGCAGCGCCGTCCTCGAGCCCGAAGGCCCGGCGCAGCTGTGCCCCGGCGTCCTCGAGGTGAGTCGCGATACGCCCTTGGACCACGTCGGCGACATCGGCCCACGAAGTCGCAGATGTAGGGATTCGGGCAACCACGCGAGGACGCGGAGCAGCGACGAGGGCGGGGCTGCGCGGTCGCCCTCGCGCACCGGCGCGGATGGTCCGGCGCTCATGTCTGTGCCGCCGTGGCCAGCGACGGATGCCAGCAGGGGGGTGAAGCAACCGCCCGCAACGCCGGGCCGCCCGCGGACAGCCGCGTCAGATGGGGCAGAGCGTCGTCGATGCGCTTGCGGGCAAGGATCGTCCGCGTGCGGGTGAGTGCAGCAGCGCCGAAGCGAGCCACCGCCGGGCCGGTCGGCTGCGCCGCGCCGAGCAGCGCTTCGGCCAGCATCCGCTGATCGTGGGCGAGCACGCCGTCGTCCAGCTCGTCGCCGGGCAGCACCGCCGCCGCGCCGCGGGAAGTGATGCGGGCCGTGGCGCCGCCGCGTCGACGATCGCACGCAGCTGCGAGAGCTCCGCGAGCAAAGCGTTGATGGGGCCGAAGTCGGCATCGCGCTCGAGCAGGATCGGCACGGAGCCGATGCGCGCGATGGCATCGCGCAGCAGAGAAAACACAGCCGGTGCGATCGGATCGGCGTGGGTGTCGAAGTAGAAGCCGTCGGCCCAGGTGCCACCCGCGACGTGCAGCCTGGCCACGCGATCGAGGGGAAAACGCGCGAGCTCGACGTGGGGATCGCGACCGGCGTTGACGGCGTTCGCGTAGAGGTTGCCGACGTCGAGCAGCAGCTCGCAACCCGTCGCGCGCACCACGGCCGCGTAGAAATCCGGCTCGTCCAGCTCGTCCTCGTGCCAGTCGAGGGTGGCCGCCGTGTTCTCCAGCAGCAGGGGTACGTCGGGCAGGCGGCGCCGCGCGGCCGCGACATTTCGGGCCAAGACCCGGACGGCGCCCCGGGTGTAGGGCAGTCGTGTCAGGTGGCCGATGTCCGCCTCGCCCGCCCGCGTGAACGAGACGTGCTCGCTGATGACCGGTGCGCAAAGATCGCGAGCGAGAGCTTCACGCCATGCACCACGACGGGCCAAAGTGCCCGTAATGCGATCGCTTCTCGGCGCGCCGCCGCGTTGGCAAGGCAGGCTTCGGCGACCACCTCGACGAAGTCCACCGCCATCGGTCGGGCCAGCAACTCGGCGGCGAGCTCGGGCCTGTGCCTGTCGTGGGCACCGATAAACCGCCGCGGATGCTTTACAGGGATCCCGCCTATTCCATAATGCGCTCCCAGTGCCCCCCGCCACCGAAGTGAACGATCGGCCCAAGGCCCGCTGCGTCCCGATTCTTCGCCTCGTGCCCGAGACCCTGCTCGTCGATCGGGGATCCGGGCTGTGCCAGGACTTCCGCGAGGTGGCGACGGCGGCGCTCGAGCTGTCGTTCGACTATCAGGGCTTCCGCGTGCGCGCGTCCGACCCATCCGATCGTGTCGGGACGGCGACGCGATGGATTCCGCGCGATCGCAGCGCCGAGGCCCAGGCGCGGCGGATCCTCGAGGGCTTCGGCCCGATCGAGATCGCCGCGCTCGAAGACTGCGCGCCGCCGCCGGGCTCCGATGTCGACTACGTCGTGGACCCCGAGGGCGACACGGCGCGGCTGTGCACCTTCAACGCGCAGGCGATCCCGCGGCTGCGTGCGCTGGGCTGGCAGGTCGAGGTCGACGGCGAACTCGAACTCGAGGTCCTCGAGGGCGGCTCGTGGTTCGCGGAGATGGTCCCCGAGGAGCGCGGATGGTTCGAGCTCGAGCTGGGCGTCGACTGCGATGGCCGTCGCATCGACCTTCTGCCGGTGCTGCTCGACATCATCACGCGCAAGGGCGGCTTCGATCGGATCTCCCGAGGGCTGGGTCGCACGGCGGTGGTCGATCTGGGCGAGCGGCGTCACCTGGTCGTGCCCGCCGAACGACTGCGCATCCTCATCGAGATCGTCACCGAGCTGTACGGCGTCGAGGGCACCACGGACAAGGGCCGGCTGCGGGTGCCCGAGCTGGTGCCGGCGTGGATCGAGCGGCTCGAGGGCGCGTTCGAGGAGCAGATGCCACTGCAGTGGCGCGGCCGCGAGCGCATGGATCCGAATATGGCGCTCATGCGCGAGCCGGTCGTGCCGCTGGTCGGACCGGTTGGGCTGTGCGCCGAGCTGCGCCCCTACCAGGAGGTCGGGCTCGCGTTCATGCAGCGGATCCGCGAGACCGGCCTGGGCGGCGTGCTCGCCGACGACATGGGCCTGGGCAAGACGCTGCAGACCATCGCGCACCTGGTCACCGAGAAGGTCGCCGGGCGGCTCACCCAGCCGGCGCTGGTGATCACGCCGACGTCGCTCATCGGCAACTGGAGTCGTGAGCTCCGCAGGTTCGCGCCGGGGCTTCGGGTGCTGGAGCTACGCGGCGCCGACCGCCATCGCCGTCGCAACGAGGTCCCCGACCACGACGTGGTGCTGACGAGCTACCCGCTCATCGTCCGCGACCGCGCCCACTTCGTCGGCATCCAGTTCCATGCGGTCATCGCCGACGAGGCGCAGACGATCAAGAACGTCCGCAGCCAGGCGCACCAGGCTGTGAAGTCGCTGGAGGCCCAGCACCGCATCTCGCTCACCGGCACGCCGATCGAGAACAACCTCGACGAGCTGTGGGCGCAGTTCGACCTGCTGGTGCCGGGGCTGCTCGGTGACGCGTCGACGTTCCGCGGCGTGTTCCGACTGCCGATCGAGCGCGATGGCAACCAGCGCCGGCTCGACAGCCTGCGCGAGCGCATCGGTCCGTTCGTCCTGCGTCGCATGAAGGATCAGGTTGCGACCGAGCTCCCACCCAAGACCGAGATCGTGCACGCGATCGAGCTCGCCGGTGGCCAGCGCGATCTGTACGAGGGCATCCGCATTGCCGGCCACGCCGCGGTGCGCCAGGCGGTGCGTCAGCGCGGCATGGCGGCGGCGACGATCGACATTCTGGGCGCGCTGATGAAGCTGCGGCAGGTGTGCTGCGATCCGCGGCTGGTGCGGGTGGGGGCGGCCCGCGAGATCGACGAGTCGGCGAAGTTGCTGGCGCTGCTCGAAATGGTCGAGCAGCAGCTCGCGCAGGGCCGTCGCATCCTCATCTTCTCGCAGTTCGCCACGATGCTCGGCCTCATCGGCGCCCAGCTGCAGAAGCTCGGCGTGCGCTACACGATTCTGACCGGCGCCACCGGCGACCGCGATGCGGCGGTCGACACGTTCCAGTCGGGCAAGGCCGATGTGTTCCTCATCAGCCTCAAGGCCGGCGGCACGGGGCTCAACCTCACCCGCGCCGACACGGTCATCCATTACGATCCGTGGTGGAATCCGGCCGCGCAGAACCAGGCGACCGATCGGGCGTACCGCATCGGCCAGGTCAACCCCGTGTTCGTCTACAAGCTGATCGTCGCCGGCAGCGTCGAGGAGCGCATGCAGCGACTGCAGGTGCGCAAGCAGTCGCTCGCCGACGCGCTGCTGGGCCACACCACCGGCGGCGGGCTGCCGTGGAGCGAGGGCGACGTCGACGATCTGTTCGCGCCGCTCGCCGACGAGGCCGCCGCCGAGTGACGTGCGGCGTCCCTCGCCGGGGCGCTCACTTGTACGGCCTCGGGCTTACGGGCATGTTCGCAGCATGCGAGGTTTCGCGCGCATCGCCGCCGCCGTCCCCAAGGTCGCCGTCGGCGATGTCGAGCGCAACACCGACGCGACCCTCGAGCTGTGGCGGCGCGCCCACGCCGAGGGCTGCGCAATGGTGGTGTTCCCCGAGCTGGGTCTGTCCGGCTACACCGCGCGCGATCTGTTCCTCGATCGCCACCTGCAAGACGGGGTGCACACGGGTCTCGAGCGCCTGGTCGCGGCCTCGGCCGAACTGGGGCCGATGGCGATCGTCGGCGCACCGCTGCGCTGCGGCGACGCCCTGTACAACGCTGCCGTCGCCATCCAGGGCGGCCGCGCCCTGGCGGCGGTGCCCAAGAGCTACCTGCCCAACTACCGCGAGTTCGAGGAGCGGCGGTGGTTTCGCGGCGCGGGCGACCTCGTCGCCGCGGCGACGGTGACGATTGCCGGCGCCGTGATCCCGCTGGGCACGGACATCCTGCTCTCCGCCCGGGGATGCGCCGACCTCGTCGTGGGTATCGAGCTCTGCGAGGACTACTGGGTGCACGTGCCGCCGTCGGCGTACGCGGTGTCGGCGGGCGCGACGGTCATCTGCAACCTGTCGGCGTCGAACTTCACCATCGGCAAGGCCGAGCTACGGCGGCTGCTGGCGCGCTCGGCCAGCGACCGCGGCAAGTGCGTCTACGTGTACACCGCCGCGGGCCCCGGCGAGTCGTCGACCGACCTCGCCTTCGATGCTGACGCCTTCGTCTGCGAGAACGGCCGCGAACTCGCGCACTCGCGTCGTTTCGCCCGCGATGCGCAGCTCGTGGTCGTCGACGTCGACATCGAGTTGCTGGTGCGCGAGCGCATCACGACCACCAGCTTCGCCGAGTGTAGCCACGCCCATGCCCGGCCGTTTCGCACCGTTCGGTTCGAAGCGCCCACAGGCCCGCCGATGCCGCTGCGCCGCGAGGTCGCCCGGCACCCCTTCGTGCCCAGCGATCCCGAGACCCTCGGGGCGCGGTGCTGGGAGATCTTCGAGATCCAGACCCACGCCCTTGCCACGCGCATGGCCGCGCTCGGTCGGCCCAAGCTCGTGCTCGGGCTGTCGGGCGGACTCGATTCGACCCAAGCGGCGCTGGTGTGCGTGGGCGCGCTCGAGCTGGCAGGGCAGCCCCGCACCGATCTGGTGGGCGTCACGATGCCAGGGCTCGGCACCACTGCGGGCACCCGCGACAACGCCGGTCGCCTCGCCGATGCGCTCGGCTGCACGTTCCGCGAGATCGCCGTCGACGAGGCGGCGCGCACGATGCTCGCGCTGGTCGGCCACGGTGCCGCCGCCGATGCGCCCGATGTCGCGGCTCTACTGACCCGGCTCCGCGACGATCCGACGCTCGGCGACGTCACGCTCGAGAACGTGCAGGCGCGGCTGCGCACGCTCGCGCTCATGACCGTGGCCAACCAGGTCGGCGGCCTCGTGGTGGGCACCGGCGATCTGTCGGAGAAGGCCCTGGGCTGGTCGACGTACTCGGGCGATCACATCTCGATGTACGACGTGAACGCTGGCGTGCCCAAGACGCTCATCCAGTCGATCATCCGTTGGGTGGCGAACGAGCGCGCGTCGACGTGGTCGACCGTGGCCGCGGAGCTGCGCGCGACGCTGTTCGCGATCCTCGAGACGCCGATCTCACCGGAGCTGTTGCCGGCCGATCCGAACGGCGCGATCGCTCAGCTCACCGAGTCGACGCTCGGTCCCTACGAGCTGCACGATTTCTTCCTCTATCACTTCGTGCGAAACGGCGAGGCGCCGGCGCGGATCCTGGGCCTGGCCCGCGTCGCGTTCGGCGACGACTATCCGCTCGAGGTGCTGCGCCGGTGGCTGCGCGTGTTCCTGACCCGCTTCTTCGCCCACCAGTTCAAGCGCTCGTGCACCGCCGATGGCCCCAAGGTCGGGCAGGTCGCCCTGTCGCCGCGGGGGGACTGGCGGATGCCCTCGGACGCGCGCGTACGCACGTGGCTGGCCGAGCTCGACGCCTATCCGGACGCGTGATGGCGGCGTGGAGTGGGCGCTGCGGCTCGGGTGACACCGGCCGTTCACGCGGGCGTGCGCGTGCGTGGGTGGGGTGCGGCTGATACGCTGGAACGTCGATGATGCCGCCCGCTGCCCGCCTGTGTTCCGCTGCGACCGTGGTCTTCGTGCTCGGCCTGGTCGCGTGCACCGACGCCGGTGTCGAGCAGGCCCAGCATGTCGCGCGGCAGACGGGCGAACGGGTCGCCGTGGGGCTGGGCAACGCGAAGGACCGGGTCGACGCGGTGAGCGGCGATGTTCGCAGCGCCGCCAAGGACGCGGGGCGCCAGATCAACGAGGCCGCCGCGGCCGAGGTCGCGGTCGATCCCGATGTTGCGGCGACACTGAGCCGCGGCGCCGAGGCGTCGATCGCCTGCCCGACACCGGAGCGCTGCACGATCGCCGCGGCCTACGCCGATCGTCTGCGGGCGAATCCGGCCTTTCTCTCGTCCCAGGCGCGCGTGGTGCCGCATCAACGCGATGGCCGAACGATCGGCGTGCAGCTCTCGGATGTGCAGCCGCTGCCGGGGCACATGGGATTCCGCGAGCGCGACGTGATCGTCTCGGTGAACGGACTGCGCGTGCAATCGCTGCAGTCTGCGCCACAGCTGTATCTGCAGCTGCGATCGGCACGCCGTTTCACGGTCGTTTACGAACGTGGCTCCGAGCGGCGCACGTGCACGATCGACGTGGTCTGAGCGCCGCCCCCGGCAGGCGTGAAGCCACGCGCGGGGCGTGGAGCCAACCGCCGCGCGCGAAAGCCCTTGCGTCGGCGGGGTTTCTTCGCGACAACCGTTGTGCCGAAAGCTCGTACCTGCGAGCCGCCCGGCCGCGGAGGTTCGCCGATGAGTCGCACCGAGATCTGTCCGACGTGTGGGATCAAGCTCGGACCGACGCAGCCCCGCCCCAAGACGCGGGCGTGCTCGTCATGCAGTCGCAGCAACCCCGCCGGGTTCAACTACTGCGGCTTTTGTGCGACGCCGATGGAGAACACCGAGACCGGCGCGCGCATGGCCGAGCTCGCGGCGCCGCCCGGTGGCTGGCCGAGCCTCACCAGCGAGCTCGTCGAGGTGCGCTTCTATTTGCAGCAAGGTCTGTTCGACGACGCCTACGAGCTGCTGTCGATCCTGCAGAAGCGGTTCCCCGGGCACCCGCAACTCACCGAGCTCGCGCGGCGTCCCAAGCCGGCGCGCAAGGTCGATACCGGCGTGCTCGCGCTCGTCGACAGCGTGCTGGCGGACTCCGCGAACCTCGTCGCCCGGATGCCGCGCCGCGCTGCGCCGCGCTTCGCCGCGCCGGCCCAGGGCGGTGCGGACCGCACCGACGTGCACAGCGTCGTCGCGCCCGAGGCCGATACCACCACCCGCGCACCCAAGCGCGCCAAGACTGGGGCGCAGAGTCCCACCCGGCGCAGTGGTGCGCAGCCACAGGTGGTTGCAGCGCCGCCGCGCGCCGCCTCGACCGGCTCGCCGCGCGCCGTGCGGTCGCCCAGCGGCGCGCAGCGGACCACAATCGCAGCCAAGCCCACGACCGGCTCGCGGCCCGCCGTGGCCGCCGGTCGGATCGACACCGGGGGCAGCGATGCGCCGGCAGTCCGCGTGCACGCGCCACCAGTCCGCGAGAACACGCGGATCTATCGCACCGTCGAGCCGGCCCAGGTCACGCGTACCCCGATCGCGCCGCCGGTCCGCCGCGCCGCCGCGGCGAGCGAGGACACCGTGATCTCGAGGGCGCCGCAGAGCGGGAACACCATCGTCGTCGACGCGCTGCAGGAACCGGCGCCATTCGCCGTACCGGTCCCCGAGTCGGCGACGCCACAGGACCGCGGTGGACGCAAGCGTCGCGACGCCGCGGCCGCCGAGCCGCCGCCCGCGCCCGCCCAGACCGCCGCCGCCGAGCCGCAGGGCGCCGAGCCACCCGAGCCCCGTGGCCGCGCGAGGTTCGGGGAGCACGTGCTCAATCGCCTGCGCTGACGAGGTCAGCCGGGATCCGTGGCGGTCTTTGGTCCGATTGACGGCGCCCTGCGCGACGCAAGACGCCGCGCCCGGACCTTGACGCTCCAGTTCGGGCCACACGATCGGCGACTGCAGCGTTGTGGGGCTGGCACGTGCGTTGCTGACACGCTGTTGCATGTCCACTCGCCACGCGAACACGGTGTATGTCGACTTCGACCCGCTGCGCCGTCGGTGCATCCGGCTGGCGAAGACGGGTCAGTACCGCAAGGCTGCGATCGCGCTCGCCGAGCTTGCCCGGCGCGAGCAGGACGCAGCGACGTGGGTGCGGCTCGGCGTCATGCTCGAGCGCGCGGGCCGGCTCCCGTCCGCCGTCGACGCGCTCGAGCAGGGGCTGTGGCTGCTCCGTAGGCATCGCGACCATCGCCGCGCCGCGGTGGTGTCCTCGTTGCTCGAGCGGACGAAGCAGCGTCGCGCGGCGTAGGTCACGATTCAGGCACCGCGGCGGATGAGCCACAGGACCAGCCGCAGGCGCCAGTCATGGCCGAGCTCGACCACCCGGGAATCCAGCGCGTCGTAGACCTTGCTGTCGTAGATGAACGCGCCCATCGAGCCCTCACCCCGCTCGATCCGAGCCGCGGCGTCCGCGAAGATCGCCATCGATGTGCGGACGTTCTTCAGCGACGTCTGCATCCGCGCCAGAAGTTCGCCGGTGGGATCGCGGAGCAGCTTCGCGAGCGTCTGGCCACCGGCCGGGTCGACGCCCGCGATCTTGCTGCGGATGTTGCCGACCTTCTTGCGCATCTCGGCGACCCGCGGCTCCGTCTCGCGATCGATCTTGCGGAGCTTGGTGTTGGCGTCGGCGACTACGCCATCGACGAGCGAGGCGGTGTCCCGCGCCTTGGTCAGCGCGCTGGCGAAGTCGCGCTCGTACTCGGGGTTGCTGAGGAGCGAGCCGATGGTGCCGCGGCCCTCGCGGAGGTCCTCGGTGGTCGCGGAGAGCTCGGCGAGCGTCTGCTTGACCCCCTCGACCGTCTTGGAGTCGTTGAGCTCGGCGAACGTCGACGAGATGCCCGACAGCGAGCTGTCGAGCTTGTCGGACAACCGGTCGAAGCGCTCGCGGAACTCGGCGATCTGCTCGCTGAACGAGGGCTCGGACTGGATCATGTGATCCTCGCCCAGCGGTCGCCGGGAGCCCGGCGTGATGTTGACCTGCTGATCTCCGAGCACGCCGGCGCTGCCCACGGTGGCGACGCTGTCGGCCCCTATGACCTCGAGTCGATCTTCGGGGATGGTCATCGACACCTGCACACGGCGGTGCTCGGTGGTGTATCGGGCGCACAGACCCTCGGGTCCGCCCCAGTACACATCCTTGGCCTTGCTGCGAAAATCGCTGGTGACGCAGATTTCGTCCTCGCGACAGTCGTCGGTCGCGAAGCACGGGCTGTGCATGCCCTTGGCGGCGTACGATTCGATCGCCGCACACATGCCCGTGGGCGCGCAGAACAGCGCCGCGTCGCAGGTGTTGGTCCGGCCCGAGCCGTGCCTGCCGATGTCCTCGGTCAACGGGTCGCACTCGTAGCGCCGCTCGACGAAGTCGATGGCCTTGACGCGGCCGACCTCGACGCCCGCGAGCAAGACCGGCGAGTCGCGGCGCAGGCCTGTGATGGTGCGGAAGTCGGTGTAGATCGTCGCCTGCTCGCGGAGCGCCCCATCGCGCTGGTTGAGCAGCAGCAGCGCGATGAACAAGAGGACGCCGACGATGACCACGCCCAGGCCCAGCAGGGGGCTGCGGTTGCCGTCTTCGTGACCCGCCATCGCGGGATGCAGCATGCCATGGCTGTAGGCGCGCCGGCGTCGGCGACCGTCGATCGAGCAGTGTCTGCGGGTTCGGCGGCGCGCCCGGCAGCGCTCGCGCTCGTCAGCGCTCAGAGAGCGCGGCGATGCGCTGGAAGATCGGCTCGGGCAGCGCGCGCACGATGCCCAGGAGCGGCCGCCAGTATCCGGGCACGTAGGCCTCGGCGACGCCGCGATCCACGGCGGCGATGATCTGTGCGGCGACGGCGTCGGCGCGGGAGAAGAGCAGATTCTTGGGGTGATGCATCGTCATCGGCGTATCGACCGGCCCGAGCTTGAGCGTGTGCACGCTGACGCCGGCCGACCACAGGCGGCTGCGCAGCCCCTGCAGATAGACGTTGAGCGCCGCCTTGGCCGCTCCATAGGTGTAGTTGCGCGGGCGCCCGCGCTCGCCCGCGACCGACGAGAGCACCGCGATCCGACCCGCGCGCGCCGCCTCGCAGTGATTGGCGAGGGGGATCAGCAGCGAGATCGCCGAGAGCAGGTTCGTGCATAGGATCTGCTCGGCGACCGCCCAGTCGCCCTCACTGGCGCGTTGATCACCCAGCAGGCCGTGGGCGAGGACGGCGACGTCGACGCCACCGAGCGCCGCGATGGCGCCGTCGATGCGGCCTGCGTTCGCGGCGGTGTCGTCGAGGTCGCACTCGAGGTGGCCGACGACGCTGGCCCGAAGCTCGCTGCGCAGGCGCCCGAGCTTGTCGGGGTTGCGGCCGACCAGGAACAGCGAGTCGCCGCGGGCGGCATGGCGCCGCGCGATGTGGGCGGCGATCGCCGAGGTGGCACCGAGCACGAGCACACGTGACATCGCCCGAGTGTATCCCGTGCGGCCGCCGACGCGCGCCCCCGAGGCCGCCGACGCGCGTCGTGGTACGACCGAACTCGTGGCCATCCCCGTGCATCCCCGGCTAGCCGAGCATGTCGCCGCGCGGCTGCATCGGATCGGCATGGACGATCGGCTGGTGCTGCTCGACACCGCTCGCGATCGCGTCGTGGTGCTGCCGGCGGCGGCGTGGAGCGTGCTGTGCCACGCCGACGGTACGCGCGACGTCGAGGGTATCTGCCTTTCGGCGCGTCGCTTCGGCGCCGCGGTCCAACCCGCGGCGGTCCTGGAGTTGCTCGCAGATCTCGATGCGCTGGCCTGGCTCGACGATGGTCCGGCTTGCGGGCTGCTCGAGGGCGAGGCGACTCCGGTCGCCACCGACGACGATCGCACCGTGCTCGAGATGGTCGCGGCGCGCTACCGCTGCGACGGGCGCGGCGACTGCTGCCGCAGCTATCCGACGATCTCGATGACGCCGGCCGACGTGCACCGCATCGGCGCCGCGATGGCCGACGACGACGCGCTGATCCATCGCAGCCACCGTGTGTTCCTGCCGACGGTCGGATCGGCACCGACGGTCATGCGCGCGGTCGCGCTCGTCGACGGCGCCTGTCGATTCCTCGCCGACGATGGCGCGTGCGCGGTGCATCGGCGCGGTGGCGCTGCGGCCAAGCCGGTGGGGTGCGCGTGGTATCCGACGCGGCTGGTCGACGACGGCGTCGAGGTCCGGGCCGCGCCCGCCATCGAGTGCGTGTGCCCGGCGCGGCCCGATCCCTCGGCGGCGCCGCTGCTGCCCCCGACCCGCGTCGACGCCCTGCCACTGGGGGTCACGATCGTCCGCGTTCCGCTGCGCGTGCGCTTCGCAGCGGGGGCCGAGGTCGATCGCGCGGTCGCGATCGCGGCCACCGAGTTGTTCGCGTCAGGCGCCACCGATGCACCGCGCGCGCTGTGGACCTGGGGCACGCGGCTCGCTCAGGCCGGATGGGTCGGGCCCGAGGCCACGTGCGACGACACCATCGAGGTGTCGCAGGTATCGTCGCGCTTCGCCGCCGTCGCGGCGCGGGCGCGGGCCCGTGTCGGCGTGGAGTCGACGTGGCGCAGCGACGGCGATGTGGTGTGCCGGAGGTTGCGACGGATCGCGACGGTCGCCGGCCTGCTCGCGGCCCCGAGCGCGGCGGCGCTGGTCCTCGATGTGAACGGCGATCCGGCGCTCGAGCGTCACGTGCTCGCGGTCGCGAGCTTTGCCCGCGGGCTCCTCGTCGGTGACGACGTCGGCCGGACCGCCCGCGATCTGGCGCTGCAGATGTGGCTCGCCCGTGCCCTCGCGGCCTTCGGTGATCTGGGCGACGACGTGACGCTGCGCGAGACTCCGCTCGCCGCCGTCCTCGCGACGTGGCGGGCGCAGCGTCTGGGCGATCGCTAGCCACGCCGGCGCGGGCGCGCAGGGCGTCGGGGGGGAGCCGCGGCCCGCTCCCCCCGAACGTCGGCGATGCTCAGCCCACCGGTGGGCAGGCGACCGTCTCGGTCACCGCGGTGTTGTTCGACTCGTTGCACTCGGCGACGTCGCCGTCGCCCGTCAGCTGGGCGGAATCGACGGTCGCGTAGTAGTTCTTCGAGACCTCGGCCGGCGCCGGCACCAGCCACGTGTACTGGATGAACGCGCCCGGCAGCAGGGGCGCGTTCGTGGCCTGGGTGCCGACGAAGATGCCGTTGGCGTCGGTGCCCTCCCACAGCGAGACCGGAACACCGGCGGGGACGCCGATCGACCCCTCGTTGCGCACGGTCACGAAGATCTCGAACTCCTCGTCGAGGCAGCTCTGCAGCCCGACCGCGAGGTCGATCGAGAGATCGGGCGCGTTGAAGCTGCCCTCACCCTGGATGTTCTGGCGGAAGTTGTTGAGGTCGGGATCGAGCCAGTTCGCTTCCTCGGCGAAAGGCGGTATGCCGGCCGAGGTCGCGTTGGTCACGTGGTAGGTGTGCTGCGGCCAGACCGAGCGGGTGCGGACCCAGCGATCGTTGGCGTCGCCGTAGACGAACACGCCTTGACGCGCGACGTAGCCTGGGATCGTCGCGCAGCTCTGCGGATTGGTCGCGGCGGCGATCACGATGAATTCCGAGTTGCCGTCGCCGTCGACGTCGGCGATGACCGGGTACTCGTGGATGGTGGGCGAGGAGTTCTCGACCTGGGTGAGCACGGCGCCGGTCGAGCCGTCGAACACCCACACGTAGCACTCGTCTTGGTAGAGGACCTCGGCAGCGCCGTCGCCCTGGAAGTCGAACACCGACGAGCCGGTGACGTTGGAGGAGATGTCCTGGGTGGGGACGAACCATCGCACGTAGGCATCACCCGGGCCGGGGGGCAGGGCGCCGCCTGGCTGCTCGACGAGCTCGCCGTCGCGGTTGAAATCGTACACGGCGTAGGCGGTGGCGCCAGCGACCCCCACCTCGGGGCGTCCGTCACCGTCGAAGTCGGCGACCGTCGGCGGCCCGCCACGGCCGACCGCCCCACCGATGCCGTCGGACGCCAGCGCGATCGGCTGGGTTCGCGCGGCGTCGTCGCCGGCACACGCGGCGCCGGTCGGATCGCGACCGCACCACAGCAGCCCAGTGGCGGACTCGAGGATGCGCAGCGTGCCCTCTGCGACGAGGATGATCTCGGGTGTGCCGTTCTGATCGAGGTCGGCGACGGCGGGATAGCCGTCGCTGCCGGGCGCCGTCCACGGCTGGGTGACATCGACCTGGGGGAAGCCGATCGCCGGATTGACCCATGTGTAGTCGAAGGCATGCCGACCGGTGACGATCTCGAGGTCGCCGTCGCCGTCGATGTCCGCGGCGGTGCCCATCGAGCCGCCGTTCAGGTAGCTCTGCTGCCCGCCGAAGCCGCCCGAGCCGCGGTTGTACTGGTTGTTGAACGCGTCGGACACGACCAGGCCGTCGTGATCGATGATGCCGATGCCGATCGCGAACTCCGTCTCCGGGTCGTCGTCGAGGTTCGCGGCGAGGATCGATGCGTTCCAAACCCACAGATAGTGCGGTTGGTTGAGGGTCGTGTGCGCCTGCCAGATGTGCTGACCCTGGCCGTCGATCGCGTGGATCAGCGAGTAGTTGAGGTTCGGGTTGCCGGCAGGTAGGCCGGAGTAGATGATGTCGGCCAGGCCGTTGCCGTCGACGTCGCCGAGCGCCGGCGTCGAGCGCATGTACGAGCGGAACTGGTCGGCGGCCGGGTCGTCGCCGGTGCGGACCTTCTCTTCGCCGGTGGCGCCGTCGAGGACGACGATGTCGCCCGCGAATGACGTCGTGGTGTCGCGGGTCTGGATGATGACCTCGGTGTCGTTGCCGCCGTCGACGTCGCCGACGAGCGGCATCGTGTGGCTCGCGTCGACCTCCCAGGCCCACTCGAGGGTGAGCTCGACGTCGGTGAAGTCGGGGAGGATCTGGCAGGCGACCGGATCCGGGTTGGGCAGGCACTGATCGAGGCTGGGCTCGCAGAACTCGCCCTCGGGGCAGTCGTACGAGTCGAGGCAGGGCGCGCCGGGGGTCACGCAGCTCGGCTGCAGGCACACGTCGCCGCCCGGGCAACAGACGTCGAGGGTCTCGCCGCAGCGGACGCCCGTGTCGCACGCCGGCAAGCACTCCCCGAGCACGCACTCTTCTTCGGCGTCGCAGCAGATCGATCCGCACTGCACCGCCTCGCAGCTGGGCAGCGGCGGGCCCTCGCTGCTCGAGGTGTCGGGAGCGATGGTCGGATCGGACGTGGTGTCGGCGCTGCTCGTGCTGGTGTCGACCGGGGTGCTCAGCGTGGGATCGACGCTGGTGCTGCCCTCGTCGTCCGCCTCGGCGCGTTCGTCGGAGCAGGCTACGGAGGCGGTCGCGAGCAGACCGAGCGCCGCGCCCTCGAGCAGGGGCACGCGAAGACGGGTTCGAATGGGCAAGGTGTGAGTCGATCGCATGGGCTAAGGCAACCCTCCGCCTGGCAGGATATCAGCTGGACGTTGCGTGGCACGTGCCGCGGGCCACGACATCGACGTCGCGCCCGGCGTGAACACGTTGCGGCTCGCTGGCTGCGGCTCGCTGGAGGATCAACGTCGCATCGTGGGGCGGCGAGCGCCGGACGGTGCGGTGTGTCGTTCGTCCTCGGCGCCCACGCCGAAGCGCGCGAGATCGATCCGTCCGCCGTCGTCGAACCGTACGCCCTCGCGCGCGAGCCGTCGTCGTTGTCGCTCGGCGACTTCGCCGACGAGGCTGACACGGCCTCGCGCGTTGACCACCCGATGCCACGGCACCACGCCGTCCCCGAGCGCCCGCAGCGCGAAGCCGACCTGCCGGGCCCGACCGGGCAGTCCCGCCCGCGTCGCGACCTGACCGTAGGTGGCCACGCGTCCTGGGGGGATCGACGCGACCACGGCGAGGATCTGCGCGTAGGCCGAGTCCGACATCGGCACCGCGCCCAGAGCGTACGCCCTCTCGCAGCAAGGGCGGTGTAGGCTCCCCGACGCGGCAGCGGGAACCTCGGCAGCCGCAGGAGAAACCCACGACCGCCACCCGCGTCGCCGACCGGGGTCGGAATCCCCCGACCTCGCGGTGTCCAACGGCCGATCCCCTGACCTGCCCATGCCTTCCGCCGAGCGCCCAGCCCCACGCACCGTTGCCGTTGCCCTTGCCGTTGCCGTTGGGGGGACGTTCGCGAGCGCATGCGGAGGCGACGAGGATGGACGCGCGTCGGGCGGGACCGCGGGCGATGGCATCTCGGGCCCGAACTCGCAGGGCGTCACCTCCGACGGGAGCGGTGACGTGTCGGCGGGCGCCGACGGCCCGCTGCTCGATCTCGGCGCCCCCGACACCGACGACGGCGTCGACGCCGGTGAAGAGTGTGCGTCGGAGGTGACCCCGGCGGAGAACAAGAAGCAGCCCGCCGACATCATCGTGGTCGTCGACAACTCCGGGAGCATGGACTTCGAGGCGTCGGCGGTGCAGACCAACCTCAACGCATTCTCGCAGCAGATGATCGACAGCGGCATCGACGTCCGCGTCGTGCTGATCTCGAGCTTTCCGGGCGACGGCAACGGCATCTGCATCGACCCGCCCCTGGGCATCGGCGGCTGCCCCAACAACGACACCAACCCGCCGCAGTACACCCACATCGACTCGCGGGTGAACAGCAACAACGCCCTGGTCGAGATCCTCGAGTACGAGCCCGAGTGGCGCACGGTGCTGCGCCCCGACGCCGCCCTCCACCTCATGGTCGTGACCGACGACGAGTCCGAGATCGGTGTCCTCGACTTCGACGACTCGCTGAAGGCCCTGTCGCCGGCCTACGCCCTGTACAAGCTCCACGGCATCGTCTGCACCACCGAGTGCGCCGAGACGGCGGCGATCGGCGAAGTCTACATGGCGCTGGGACAGCTCACCGGCGGCATCATCAGCGACCTGTGCCTGCAGGACTTCCAGCCGGTGTTCGACCAGCTCGCGACCGAGGTCATCGCCGGCGCCCAGATTGCCTGCGAGTGGGACGTGCCGGCGCCGCCGCCGGGCGAGGACTTCGACCCCAGCAAGGTCAACGTCGACTTCGACGATGGGCTGGGTGGAGGCTTCGAGATCGGCTACGTCGAGTCGGCGGCCGCGTGCGTCGACGTCATCGACGGCTGGCACTACGACGATCCGGTCGCGCCGACCAAGATCGTCGCGTGCCCGCAGACCTGCCAGAAGATCCAGGGCGTCGACACCGCCCAGATCAACATCTCGCTGGGCTGCGACACCATCCCTGCCGGCTGATCGCAACGGTGTCGGAGCGAGGCGCCCGTAGCGCCCGCTGCCGTCGCGAAGCCGAGTCGCGCCGTCGTCGATCGGTCGCCGGGCGGTTGTTGGCGGCCCGTCGCGATCAGGGCTAGGCTCTTGCGGCGTGTTTTCTTCACATGTCTTGATCCTGCCACTTTCCTTCATTGCCCTCGTTGCCACCGCTGTCGGCTGCTCCGCCGACGCCGATGACGATACCGTCTCGCCGAGCACGTCGTCGTCGTCGTCGGGCTCTTCGAGCGACTCCTCGGGGAACCCGACCACCGGCGACCCTGCGACCACCGTGTCGCCGGACTCCAGCGGTGGCGAGCAGTGCGAGGGCCGAATCATCGATGCCGCGCCCGTGCCCGAGGGCTGGGAGGGCCCGGTGGCGGCCTATGGATTCGACGGCAACGTCAGCCAGGCGCCCGACTGCGGCGATGGCACGACGGCGAGCGTCATCGGTGCGATCGACTCCGACACCACGGTGTGCGCGTGCGAGTGCAGCGCGCCGGCCGATGATCTCTGCGCGGTGTCCATGTTCTCGAACTGCGAGGGCGCCGGCATCGGCGGGTATACCGGTGGCTGCCAGCCGTTCGATCAGCAACTCGCACAGTTCCGGGCCAACGTCACGCCCCTGGGCAGTTGCGTCGCCGCGCCTGTCGCCGACGTCCCACCCAACACGCCGTCGGTGTTCGGTTGCGAGATCCCGAGCGATGGCTGCGTGTTCGTCCCCGAGACCGAGCGCGTCTGCATCTGGGCGCAGGGCATGGCGGACAGTTGCCCCTCGGGCTTCGAGAACGGGCCGTTTTTCACCGGCGATGTCGTCTGCGAGGGCGAATGCGACAACTGCCTGACGCCGGAGTACTGCAGCGGCCTGACGCTCGAGCTGCACTCGACGGCGGATTGCTCGGGGCTCGCGGTGGCGACCGTCAGCGGTCAGCAGTGCCCGGGCGGGGCGTTCGCTGCGGTGCAAGCGGTCGCCGAGCCGCTGCGGTGCGCGCCCCCGGGGGAGCTGACACGTACGCCGCTCGCGGTGTCGGTCTGCTGCCAGCCTTGATCGCAGACGGGGGATCGCGCGATGACTCGTCGCGCGATGGGGGCTGAATCTCAGCGACCGCGGCGCCGGATCGTGACGCCGAGCGCCATGAGGACCAACAGACCGACGGTGCCGCCGGCGTCCGAATCGATCGCACAGCCCTTCTTGCTCGGGTCCACCGGTGGTGGCCCGCCCTCGGGCGCATCGCCGCCGCCATCGCCACCCGAGAGCGTATCGAGGGCGTCCTGCGCCGCCGAGTCGGCCTCGGGCTCGTCGCCCGCATCGCCGCCGCCGTCGGGCTCGGCGGGCGCCTCGGTCCACACGAGCTTGACCTTGCCGCTGGCGAGCTTGAAGTCGCGGCCCTTGTCGTCTTGTTGCGTGATCTCGATCGTGTAGCTCTTGTTCTTGTTGAAGCCCTTGCTGCCCTCGAGCTCGAGCTCGAGGCTCATGTACTTGCCGCCGTCGTAGCCCTCTTCGGCGACGCTGTAGGCGAGGTACGGCTTGCCGTCGGGGAGCTGGCCGTAGAACTCGATGTTGAGCCCGCCCGGGGCGCCCTTGTCGAGCGTGGCCCACAGATGGATGACCCACTCCTCCTCGCCGGGCTGGCTCGGGATCTCGTCCTTCGCGGCCTGGCGGCCGGCGTCGGTCAGCTTGCCCTGGCCGTCGACGGCGAGCGGCGCAGCGCCGACTCTGATCTCGCCGGCCGACGCGGTCGACGAGGCGAAGAGCGTGAGGCCCAATGCGAGTGCACCAGCCGTGGCCGCGAGGGTGGAACGCAGACCACCGCGACGTGCGTGCGACGAGATCAGGGGCTGCGCGATCGAGTGTGACGCCATGGCGTCGCGGACGATAGCACGTCGCCTGGGACGGTCACGTGCCTTCGACGGGGCGCGTCTTGGCGTCTGCGACCATGCTCGCGAGCTCGCCCCGGGCATCGAGCGTGGCCATGTCGTCGTAGCCACCGATGCTGCGCGCGCCGATGAAGATCTGCGGCACACTGGTTCGACCGGTGCGCCTGGCCAGCCAGCGGCGGGCCTCGGCGTTGCCGTCGACTGCAATCTGCGCGAACTCGATCGAACGCTCGCCGAGCAGGCGCAGCGCCATCATGCAGTAGCCACACCACCGCGTGGTGTAGATGATCACCGGTTGCGCGAACGCCTCGGGTGGATCGACGCCCGGCGGCGGCGCGGCGTTGTCGTTGCGCTCAGACATCGTCTCGGAGCAACGCGAGGATTTCCTCGTCGAGCTGGGCTTGGTGCTCGCTGGCATACTTGCCGACGATCACGTCGCGTCGCTGCGTGATCGGGGTGCCGACCTTGACCCCGGCGCCGCCGATGCCACCGACCGCGCGTCGTCGGATGCGACTGGGGCCCGGGCTGGGCCGCGACTGGCCGTGGCCCGCCGCGGCTGCGGCGACCTGCGCACGCGCCTCGGCGGCGGCGAACACTGGATGGTTCAAGCTCGGATCGACGGTGGGCCCCGGCCGGCCGGTCTGCAGCGGCGGACCCTGGGGCTCGACGTCGCGGGGCTCGGGGGGCGCGCGTCGTTCGGGGCGTTGGGCCGCGGCGTCGTCGGGCGGCAGCTCGGTGATCTCGCGGTTGTCCTCGACCGGGTGGGCGCCGATGACCCGCTCGATCTTGTCGTCGGACTCGCCGTTGCGCAGCGAGCGGATCATCGCCTTGTGCGAGTCCTGCATCAGCCCGATGACGATGGGGCCGATGTCGGATGCGCCCAGGCGCTCGCGGTACTCGGTCTTCCGGCTCGCGATGATCGTGCCGTCGTAGAACACGTGGGTGAAGATGTGCGCCTTGTCGACGCCCGAGTCTTCCGTCTGCACGTGATACAGCCGGCCGCGATGCGGGATGTTGTGGTTGTAGCCGAGCTGTGGAGAAGGAGATTTCATTGGGCCGACGGGCGCCCCGGCTGGGGGAGCGTATCACGGCCCCAAGGCCGGCGCGCGGCCGCCGGCGCGCGACCGCCAGCGCGCATGTGCCGATGCAGCCTCGGGCGTGGGCAGCGCGAAGCGACGGGCGCCGCCGCACGCGGATGCCACCGGGCCGGTTTTCGTGCTAAAGCCCCTGACCCCTCCGAGGCCTCCCGTGGTGATGCCGAGCACCGAACTCTGGGTCGCCGAGGACCTCCTGGCGCCGCTGCGCGAGATCGCAGCGCAGCAGACCTATCCGCACAAGGCGATCACCGCCCAGGTGGCGGCCCAGGCCGAGCGCGTCGCCGAGGTCGATCCGGCCCGCGTCTATGAGCTCGTCACGCCGCCGCTGTGCAGCAAGGTGCCGCACCTCGTGCTGCAGTGGATGCGCGACACCGGCCTGCTGCGCGTACTACTGCCCGAACTCGATGCCACCGTCGCCTTCTCGCAGGAGGCCGACCGCAAGCACAAGGACGTCTGGGAGCACACCAAGGCGGTGGTGTGGCAGGCCGTCCCGCGGCCCACCGTGCGCTGGGCGGCGGTGCTCCACGACATCGGCAAGGTCAGCACCCGTCGCTTCACCAAGGACGGCAAGGTCACGTTCCACGGCCACGCCGAGGACGGCGTGCGCATGTTCCGACGCGGCGTGGTCAAGCGCATCGGCTTCCCCGACGACGTCCGCGAGCGCGTCGAGATCCTGATCCTGCACCACCTGCGGCCGGGCCAGTACGACGGCGACTGGTCCGACGCCGCGGTGCGTCGCTTCGGCCGCGAGATGGCGCCGTTTCTCCGCGATCTGCTCGATCTGTCGCGCGCCGACGTCACCAGCCGGCGGCCGGGCAAGCGCAAACGCTGCCTGGTGATGATCAGCGATCTGTCCCGGCGCATCGTCGCGGTCGGCGAAGAAGACGCGGTGGTCAAGCCGCTGCCGCCGGGCCTGGGCAACGCGCTGATGACCGCGCTGGAGCTGCCGCCCGGTCGGCACCTCGGCGAGCTGCGGGCGCGGCTCGAGGCCCTGCACGAGGCCGGCGACATCGAGGGCGGACGGCCCGCGCTCTACTATGTCGAACAGGTACGCGCGCGCAACCTGCTCGAGGGGATCGCGATCGTCCCTCCGCGCGGTTTCCCCCGGCAATGACGGGCGTGGCCCGCCATCTCGATTACGCTGCTGTCTGAGTCCTGCCCAGGGCGTGCGGACGAGGGATGCGTTGGGACCGCGGCCATCAGTCGGGTGGCTCTCGTCGGCTTCGTGCTCGACGACGTCCAGGCCTTGCGGACCAAGCAGTTCGCCGCGATGGATCGCCGCTACGAGCGGGCGACGTTGGTGCTGTTCACCGAGCGCGTGAACTCGGCCTGCGGCTCGGTGGCGGTGATCGGGGTGCTCTCGATGGGGGCTCGGTCGGCTCGAGTCGGCTCGCTCCGTCGGGGTGCTGGCGTGCCGCGGGTGGCGCGACGCCGGGCTCGGGCACGCGCGGCAGCATCGGCGTCGAGACCAGCGGCGCGCCCGCCCGATCCGCGAAGGCGCCGTGGCGCGGCGCGCTGGCCACCGTGCGCTCGCCCCGGGCCAGGACGATGCCCAGGACCCACACCAGCACTGCGGCGACGAGGCCGTAGGTCGCGACCTCGGCGGCGAGCGTGCCGGGGACGAGATGCACTCGCCGCAGGGCGTCGGCGTCGTCCGCCGTGATCGACAGCGTGATCCAGGCGCCGAACAGCGACAGGACGACCAGGCCGGCCGCGAGCACCTGGCCCAGGACGCGCGCGCTGGCACCGAAGGGGCGCCGCCACAGCGTGACGCCGACGAGCGCCGCGAGCAGCACGCCAGGGATCATCAGGGCGCGCACCCGCCAGCGGCCGCGATCGAACGTCGTCATCGGCGCCTGGGCCCCACGCACGCTGGCGCTCGTCGCCGCGAAGGATCCGCCGTACAGCAGCGCCTCGTCGGCGAGCGTGGCCAGTACGAGCAGCGTGCGGGTGGTGCCACTGGCGACCAACTCGCAGCGATACGCGATGGCATCGTGCTCCCACGTGGCGCGCAGTCGTGGGACGCCGCCCTTCGCCTCGGCGGACCACTGCGCCGTCGCGATCGCGAAGCCCGGCAGGCCGTCCATCGCCCGCGCCAGCTCGTCGCCTTCCGGCGCGTCGGTGTCGAAGGCGCCGTCGAGTTCGACGAGGGCGAGCACCTCCGCGAACCCGTCGGTCGAGCGCGGCGTGTGCACCTCGATGAGCCGCGCCCCGGGGCGCGCGGCGATCCACGAGAGGGCGCGGGCCCGCGCAGGGCCGCGATCCTGCGTGATCCATCCGACGGGCGCGTCGATGGTCACCGCGGCGGCCGCCGGCCGCGGTGCAGCCAACATCGCGGACAACACCGCAGACAGTACGGCGGGGATCGCGATGGCCCCGCGCGCAGCCGTCACCGCGCCCTGACTCCCCGATCTGCCGTGCCGAAGTCGCGCCACCCCAGCCCAAAGTAGAACACCCCGGCGCTTGCCCGGGGAGGGGCACTGGCCTAGTATCTCGCTATCTTGATAAACGGATAGACCAAACCCGTGTCCGATCTCGCCAAGACCAGTGGGCTGCTGGCGCTCTTCGCCGACGCGACGCGCATGCGCCTTTTGTGCCTGCTCGAGGCCCAGGAGCTGTCGGTCGCCGAGCTCACCCGGATCACCGCGGTGCCGCAGCCGAGGGTGTCGACGCATCTTGGCAAGCTCAAGGACGCGGGGCTCATCCGGGATCGCCGGGTGGGCACGTCGACGTTCTATCGCATGGACGCCGCGCGGCTGCCCGAGGGCGCGCGCGCGGCGTGGCGGGCGATCGCGGCCCAGCTCGACGACGCGCTGCTCGCCGACGACGCGGCCCGGTGCGACGAGGTGATCTCGGCCCGTGAGAGCGCGACGCACTGGGCCGACGCGGTGGCCGGTCGCATGGAGCATCACTACTCGCCCGGCCGCACGTGGGAGGCGACGGCGCGGGCGTTCGTGGGGCTCATGCAGCTCGGCGACGTGCTCGACGTCGGCTCGGGCGACGGCGTGATCGCCAACCTGCTCGCGCCCCGGGCCAAGCGCTATGTGTGCCTGGATCGCAGCGCCAAGGTGATCGACGCCGCCCAGGCGCGGCTGGGTCCGCTGCCCAACGTCGAGTTCGTGTGCGGTGACATGCACGCGGTGCCGGTGGACGACGGCAGCTTCGATCAGGTGTTGTCGTTCTCGGTACTGACCTACGCCGACGATCCGGCGCGGTGCCTCGACGAATGGTTCCGGCTGCTACGACCGGGCGGACAGCTGGTGCTCGTGACGCTCGACGAGCATCGCCACCACGAGCTCGCCGACACCTACGAGCACCTCAACTGCGGCTTCTCTCCGCCCGTGCTCGCCGATGCCCTCGTGGCCGCGGGCTTCGAGGTCGAGCGCTGCGACGTCGCCGCCCGCGAGCGCCGTAAACCCTACTTCGACGTCGTCTGCGCCTTCGCCAGGCGGCCCCAGCTCGCCGCGGACAGGCCCGTTCGTGGCCGCTCGGACCAGGCCCCATCCCGCTCGCCCCGATCCCGACTCGGTGCCACCTCACCCCGGAGAGACCCGTGACACGCCATCCCCGCGCCGCGCTCGAACATCTGCTGTCCCAGCGCATCGCCATCCTCGACGGTGCGATGGGCACGCTGCTACAGCAGTACCGCCTCACCGAGGCCGACTACCGCGGCACCCGCTTCGTCGATTCCACGATCGATCTCAAGGGCAACCACGACGTCTTGGCGCTGACGCGGCCCGACGTCGTGCGCTCGGCCCACGACGCCTACCTCGACGCCGGCGCCGACATCATCGAGACCAACACGTTCGGATCGACCACGATCGCCCAGTCCGACTACCGCCTCGAGGCCTACGCTTACGAGATCGCCCTCGAGTCGGCCCGCATCGCCCGCGCGGCCGCCGACGCGTTCTCGACCCCGGAGCGCCCGCGCTTCGTGGCCGGCGCGATCGGCCCGACCAACCGCACCCTGTCGCTGTCGCCCAAGGTCGATGATCCGGGCTTCCGCGCGGTGAGCTTCGACGAGGTCCGCGCCGCCTACGCCGACCAGGCCCGCGCGCTGATCGAAGGTGGCGTCGACGCGATCCTGGCCGAGACGGTGTTCGACACCTTGAATCTCAAGGCCGCGATCATGGCGATCCAAGACGCCTTCGAGCAGACCGGTGTCGAGCTGCCGATCATGCTGTCGGTCACCGTCACCGACAAGAGCGGGCGCACGCTGTCGGGGCAGACCATCGAGGCGTTCTGGGTGTCGGTGGCGCACGCGCGGCCGATCTCGGTGGGACTCAACTGTGCGCTCGGTGCCCACGAGATGCGGCCGTATGTGGCCGACCTCGCGCGCATCGCCGGCGTGCACATCAGCTGCTACCCCAACGCCGGCCTGCCCAACGCCTTCGGCGAGTACGACGAGACCCCGCCCGAGACCGCCGCCGCCCTCGCGGAGTTCGCCCAGGCGGGCCTGGTCAACGTGGTGGGCGGCTGTTGTGGCACCACCCCAGATCACATCCGTGCGATCGCGGCGGCGGTCCACGACATCGCGCCGCGCAAGACGCCGACGATCGATCGTCACATCGCCCGGTTCTCGGGGCTCGAGCCGCTGACCATCGAGGCGGGCGCGAACTTCATCATGATCGGCGAGCGCACCAACGTCACCGGCAGCAAGCGCTTCGCCAACCTCATCAAGGCCGGTGACTTCGGCACCGCCCTCGAGGTCGCGCTCGATCAGGTCCGCGGCGGCGCGAACATCATCGACGTCAACATGGACGAGGGCATGCTCGACTCCGAGGCGGCGATGGAGCGCTTCCTCAAGCTGGTCGCCAGCGAGCCCGAGATCTCGCGTGTGCCGATCATGATCGACAGCTCGAAGTGGTCGGTGATCGAGGCCGGTCTGCGCTGCGTGCAGGGCAAGGCGGTGGTCAACTCGATCTCGCTCAAGGAGGGCGAGGCAGATTTCCTGGCCAAGGCCGCGGTCGTGCGGCGCTACGGCGCCGGCGTGGTGGTGATGGCGTTCGACGAGCAGGGGCAGGCGGACACCGCGACGCGCAAGGTCGAGATCTGCGAGCGCGCCTACCGGCTGCTGGTGGATCAGGCCGGCTTCGAGCCCGGCGACATCGTGTTCGATCCCAACGTGCTCGCGGTCGCGACCGGCCTCGAGGAGCACAACAACTACGGCGTGGATTTCATCGAGGCGCTGCGCATCATCAAGCAGCGGTGCCCGGGTGCACGCACCAGCGGCGGCATCAGCAACATGTCGTTCGCGTTCCGCGGCAACGACCGGGTGCGCGAGGCGATGCACTCGGCGTTCCTGTTCCATGCCATCAAGGCGGGGCTCGACATGGGCATCGTCAACGCCGGCCAGCTCGTGGTGTACGAGGACATCGCGCCCGAACTGCTCGAGCACGTCGAGGACGTGATCTTGAACCGCCGTCCCGACGCCACCGAGCGCCTGGTCGCGCTGGCCGAGCGCTTCAAGGGCGCGGGTAGCAAGAAGGTCATCGACGCGTCGTGGCGCGAGAAGCCGGTCCGCGATCGCCTGGTGCACGCGCTGGTCCACGGCGTGGTCGACTTCATCGAGGAGGACACCGAGGAGGCCCGCGCCTCGCTGCCGCGCCCGCTCGACGTGATCGAGGGCCCGCTGATGGACGGCATGAAGGTCGTCGGCGATCTGTTTGGTGCCGGCAAGATGTTCCTGCCGCAGGTGGTGAAGTCGGCCCGCGCGATGAAGCGGGCGGTGGCCTACCTCGAGCCGTACATGGCCGCCGAGAAGGCCGAGGGCGCCGTGTCGCATCGCGGCCGCGTGCTGCTCGCGACGGTCAAGGGCGACGTCCACGACATCGGCAAGAACATCGTCGGCGTGGTCCTGGGCTGCAACAATTACGATGTGGTCGATCTCGGCGTGATGGTGCCGGCGCAGAAGATCCTCGAGACGGCGCGCGCGCAGAACTGCGAGATCATCGGGCTGTCGGGGCTCATCACGCCGTCGCTCGACGAGATGGTGCACATGGCCAGCGAGATGCAGCGCCAGGGGTTCTCGCTGCCGCTGCTCATCGGCGGGGCGACTACCAGCCGCCAGCACACGGCGGTGAAGATTGCCCCGGCCTACAAGGGGCTCACGGTGCACGTGCAGGATGCATCGCGGGTGACCGACGTGGTCGGGCAGCTGCTCGATCCTGCGCGGCGGATCGAGCTCGACCGGCGCAACCGCAACGATCAGGCCCAGCTCCGCGAGATCCACGCCAACAAGAACTCGCGGCCGCTGGTGCCCCTGGGCCAGGCGCGCCGCGGCGCGATGCCGATCACCTGGCGCGCCGAGGACGTGCCGACGCCGGCGTTCCTCGGCCGGCGCACGATCGAGGTGCCGCTTGCCGAGCTGGTGCCGTACATCGACTGGACGTTCTTCTTCACCGCGTGGGAGCTGCGTGGGCGCTACCCGGCGATCCTCGAGCACCCCAAGTACGGGCCCGCCGCGCGCGAGCTGTTCGAGCACGGCCGCGGCCTGCTCGATCGGATCGTCGCCGAGCGCAGCCTGGTGGCCCGCGGTGTGTACGGCTTCTGGCCGGCCAACGCCGATGGCGACGACGTCGTGCTGTTCACCGACGAGGGGCGCGGCGAGGAGCTCATGCGCTTCTCGATGCTGCGTCAACAGCAGCACCGCGCCAGCGACGAGGCCTACCTCTCGCTCGCGGATTTCGTGGCGCCGCTGCGCACGGGCTTGGCCGACCACGTCGGTGCCTTCGCCGTCACCGCGGGCATCGGCGCCGAGGAGCTGGCCACGAAGTTCGAGCGCGAGCTCGACGACTACCAGGCGATCATCGTGAAGGCGCTGGCCGATCGGCTCGCCGAGGCATTCGCGGAGATGCTGCACCAGCGGGCGCGTCACGACTGGGGCTACGGCGCCGCGGAGCACCTCGGCAGCGACGATCTCATCGAGGAGCGGTACCGCGGTATTCGGCCGGCATTCGGCTATCCGGCGTGTCCCGACCACACCGAGAAGCGGAAGTTGTTCGCGTTGCTCGACGCGCCGGAGATCGGGATGGCGTTGACGGAGAGTTTCGCGATGTCGCCGGCCGCGAGCGTGAGCGGGATGTACTTCGCGCATCCCGAGTCGCGGTACTTCACGGTGGGGCGGATCGGGCCGGACCAGGTCGAAGACTACGCGAGGCGCAAGGGGGAGAGCGTGGCGGAGATCGAGCGGTGGTTGGCGCCGAACCTGGGGTATGACCCGGCGGCGTCGCTCGTCGCGGAGTGACGCGGGGCGAGGGCGTTCGCGCAGGCGGGACGGGCCGCGGCGGCGGGCGCGGTGCGATCCAGGCGCGCGAGGAGATCGTGCGCAGTCGGGCCCACGAGTGTGCGCAGGGTCTGCAGCGCGACCGCGTGCGGGTCGGCTCGGGTGAGGCGACCGTGGCCGGGCCAGTGATCCAGCTCGGCGGGGTCTGTGGGGTCGATGTCGGGCCCGCGCGGGATGCAGCGCTCGGCGTATCCGAATTCTACGGAGACCGCGATCAGTTTCGACCGTTCCGAATTCAACTGGGTTCACGATGTCTGGATCGGTTCGAGATCAACCGCATCATGCAAACCGGCGTCTTCGTCGGGAGTGGTGCGAACGGCGAGACCATCGCGCCGGGGCGCTGCTCGGCGTCGCCTCCAGTGGTAGCGTCCGCGCCATGACCCCCGAGCTCCAGCGCCTGCGTCAGACCCTCTCCGAACTCTCCGAGCTCGCCCTGTCCCTCGAACTCGAGCTCGTCGACGACCCGAGCTGGGCCGAGCCGTCGGACACGAGCTATCTTTCGGCGCAGGAGCGCAAGGATCCGGACATCATGGCGAACGTCGACGCGATGACGGCGACCAACGGGCGCATCGCGTGGTTCGGTCGCGACATGGAGGGCTTCCTCGGGCTGTGGCGCGGCTCCGAGGACACGCCGCTCGACCGCGCTCCGGTGGTCCGACTCGATTCCGAAGCGCAGTACGATCTGGTCGCGGCCACCATCGCCGACAGCCTGGTGATCTCGGCCGACGCCGACGAGTTCGACACGCACCGCGCGTCGCTGGTCGCCGCCGGCTTCGCGGTCGCGGCGACGCCCGACGCGATCTGGGACGCGCTCGCGCCGTTCGAGTCGCCTAACGATCACCGGCACGCGCTGTACCTCGAGGCGCGGACGCGGCGGGGGCTCGCTGCGATCGAGGACTGAGAGAGCGACAGCGAATGGGAGGGCGAAGGTGGACCGGGCCGGTCCCCCAGAAGGCCTGAACGGCCGCGCGTTTCGCATCCTCCTCCTCGAGTTCTCCGTCCCAGTCCTCGAACGCCCACGGCTGCACGTCCTCGGCCGTGAGAGTCTTCGAGAACACGCGGCCAGTGCGAGGGCCACCTGTTCGACCGTGGGGCCGGTCGCACCCGGAAACGCTCGCTCGAAATCCTCGGCCCACGCGGCGCCGACGTGCTCGAGCAGGCTGACCTCACCGTGGCCCATCTCGTCGGCCGCGAACAGCGGACCGGTGGCTTGCTCCTGCAGCGTGTCGACGCGACCGTCCCAGAACTCGCGACGCGCGACGCAAGATATCGTGCTTCGCATCGGAGCCCCGTTGCCTCCTGGTCTCAACCCCGCGCCCGGGTGGGCGGAAACGACAGCGATGACGTCGTCGGACGCTCCGAGACTGGAGGCGGCGGCGCCCACACCCCAAGACTGCCGACCATCGACGCGCGGCAGCGTTTGCCGTCAGAGTCGCCCCAGGTGAGCGGGACAGCTCGCCTCTATCATCATCGCTGGCGAAGCGACTCCCATGATCGCGTGTCCCGTGCTGCTGGCACGGGACGTGCTGGATAGACACGCAGAAAGGGGCCCGGCCCACCCATGCTTGGAAATGAACTCGTGTCCATGGCTGCGACGATGCTGCTGATGGGCTGTTCCCCGCCGGAACCCGTGACACCGATCGACGCCGCTCTCCCCGTGGCTGCGAGTCCCGCCGATGCCGCGCACAGCAGCGTGTCCGTCGTGGGGCCGACGGCGGTCGCTGCCGCCGCGATTCCGCTCGCGCCGGTCGCCGGGTCGCCGGCGGCCTTCACCGCAGACGCCGCGCTCGAGGGGGCGGAGCCCGGCGGGCTCGTCGGCGAGTACCGCTACCACAGTGGCAAGGAGTCGGTGCGCGCGGCGATCGATGCGGTCGTGGCCGAGATGAACGTCCTGGTCCGCAGGATTGCGCGGCGACGTCTGGTCGCTGCGAACGCGGTGCCCAGGCGCATCGCGATCCGGCAGGACGGGGACGTCGTCACCGTCGAGATCGATGGCCGCGGCTACTCCGCGCCCCTGGGCGGCGGCGGTCGCAAGGTCCGCGATCCGAACGGCGAGGCCTCGACCATGCGCCTCGCGATGCAGGGCGATGCCCTGTACCAGACGTTCCACGCCGACCAAGGCGACCGCATCAACGTGTTCTCGGCGCGCGAGAGCGGTGGGGTGACGATGTCGGTGCGCATCACCTCGCCCAAACTGCCCAGCGACGTGCGCTATCAGCTGGTGTTCGCCGCGCAGTGACGGAGGACGCGTCTGCCGTCGCCGCGATCACGGCGGTCGATACCTCCGCGCGAGGATGCTGCGGTCCTGGCCGAGCAGCGTCGTGAAGCCGACGACCACGAGGTCGCCCTCGCCTTCGACCGCCACGGTGCCCGTCGGCGGCGTCGTACGCGACGGCGATACCATCTGCACGGCGATGCCGAGACGACGGCCTCTGGCGGCCGAGACGGTGGCCGCGTCGACGCGATCCCGCTGACGTGGCCACTCGCCTCGCTGCGATGGGTGGGCGGTGATCCAAGCCCTCGCCTTCGCGCATCCCCAGGTTGCGACATCCCGATCCGTGCGCAATCATTCCCCGACGTGGCGCGACCAAAGCAGCAGCGCGGGGGCGGCGGCGGCAAGATCGCGGGGGCTGGCCTCCTGGTCGGGCTGCTCGGGCTCGCGGCGGCGTACTTTGGCCAGTGCGTGCCCGGGTTCGGGGTCGGCGGTGGGGAAGAGCCGGCGGCCAGCGCACCGACGCCGCCGAGCAAAGCAGAGCCCAACGGCGAGGCGGGCGACGCGGCGGACGCTCTCGCGCTGACGGTCGACGGCGAGCGGTGCCGGCAGGGCGACGGCACGCTGCAGTCATGCGCCGACGTGTGCGCCGCGATCGCGAACGAGCCCAAGACGCGCAAGGTACTGGTCGAGGCGACCCGCGGCACGCATGCCGCCGTCGACGGTCTGCGCAAGTGCATCGCCGATCAGGGGTTCGTCGACGTGGTCGTCCGCGTGGAGTGACGCCGATGATCGTCGACGCGCTGTTCGATCCCCTGAGCATCGCCGTACTCGTCGTCGTGCTGGCGATGGGCGCGCTGTCGCTGTCGTGGTATGGCCGCGGCCGCGCCCGGTTCGACGAGCTGCGCGGCGGCCTCAAGGTCTTGCGCAACGTCGGCCGCCAGCTCGCCGCCGATCACCCGATCCGGCGCCGGCTGGAATCGGCCCCCGTGGTCGATCTGTCGTTCGAGGAGATCGCGCGGCTCATGGCCGGCGATCGCGTCGAGCCGGCCGCGCGCACGCTCATCGCACTGCAAGCGAAGACGCCGTGGATCGACCGCTTCGCCCAGTACTCGGTGCACATCGGCATCCTCGGGACCGTGTTCGCGCTGGTGAGCTCGGATCCCACGGACCTCGAGAGCTTCCGCGCCGGGCTGCCGATCGCGCTGGGTACGACGTTCTGGGGGCTCGTGGGGGCGCTGGGGCTGTCGGCGGTGGCGGGCGGCTGCGAGGACACGCTCGAGCACGCGCGGCAGCACGTGCGCGAGGCGCTGCTGGTCGGGCTCGAGACCACCGCTGCGGCCTTGGTCGTCGAGGTGGTCGACGTCGTCGCCGAGGACGCGCCGCGATGACGCGCGCGCGCCATCGGCTCGATCTGTTGCCGCTGCTCGACGTGTTCATGGTGGTGCTCTTCGTGTTCGCGACCATCCAGGAGCAGCAGCTCGACGAGACCTCGCACGACGCCGAGGTCCTGCGCGAGCAGACCATCGCGCTCGAGGCCGAGCTCGCTCAGAGCCAGCAGGCGCTGCGGGCCCGCGACGCCGAGCTCGCGACGCGGGCGCGTGCGGACGACGACGCGGCCCAGCTCGCCGCGTTGCGTGAGCGTCTCGGGCAGACCGAGCAAGCGCTCGCGGAGGTGAAGACCGCCGCCCAGGCCACGATCGCGGGGCTCGCCGACGGCGATGATCCGGTGCGTCGGAAAAGCGTGCTGAACAAGCTGCTCGATCGCTACGGCGTGTTCGAGGTCGAGATCGCCGGCGGGCTCGACGACGCCGGCGCCGTCGTCAATCGCTGCTGCTTTCGCACCGATCCGCTCGCGAACACGTGGCAGTCCTGCGGCCGGATCCCGAGCGCCGCGGTCGACCGCGCGGCGTGGTGGGCCCAGGGTGGTGGCGGCCTCGATGCCGCCCTGCGCCGCACGAAGGGCGGCAATGCCATGACGATCGTGCGCCAGGACGAGCGCGCGAGCTATCGCATGGCCTCGCGGATGGAGGAGCTGCTGCGCGACCGATTCCCCGACCACCAGGTCTACGACGAGGGCATCGCCGTGGTGACGATCGGTTGCGGCGACGGCTGATTTGCTAAGGTGACGCCATGTCGAACCCGCGAGATGTCGCCGTCCTCATCGGAAGCCTGCGCAAGGAGTCGCTCAACCGCAAGATCGCGATGGCCCTGGACGAGATCGCCGCACCGGCGCTGCGACTCGCGCCGATCGAGATCGGCGAGCTCGCGATGTACAACCAAGATCTCGACGACGATCCGCCCAAGCCGTGGGTCGCGTTCCGCGATCGCATCCGCCGTGCCGACGCGGTGCTCTTCGTGACGCCCGAGTACAACCGCTCGGTGCCCGCGGTGCTCAAGAACGCCCTCGATGTCGGCTCACGCCCGTATGGCAAGAGCGCGTGGCAGGGCAAGCCGGGTGCGGTCATCAGCGTGTCGCCGTCGCCGCTGGGGGGGTTCGGCGCCAACCACCACCTGCGCCAGTCCCTCGTGTTCCTCGACGTGCCCACGATGCAGCAGCCCGAGGCGTACCTCGGCGGCGCGGGCAAGCTGTTCGACGACACCGGCACGTTGGTCGACGACGGGGTCCGCCAGCTGCTGACGAAGTTCAGCACCGCCTTCGCCGCGTGGATCGGGCGTCACGCGGGCTGATCCCTTGATCCGCGGCGCGCCTACCCATCTCGAATCAAGATGGGTGTAGGTCCTGCTCGTGCCGGTCGCCGCCGCCTCGCATCCGCTGGCGCAGGCGCGCGGTCCGATCGCGACCGCGATGCTCACCGAACACGTCGCGATCGTGCTCAGCGAGCGTGGCTCGGCCAAGAAATCCACCGGCGACGCGGTGGCTGCTGCAGCGGCTGACCGAGCTGTGTCATCGCGACCTGCCCGAGGCCGCGCGGGCGGTCGCCAAGCCGCGGGGCGCCCGAGCGTCGCGGTCGAGCGCGGGGCGGGGTCCGCCGCTCAAGATACGGTGATGCGCCGGACGCCGCGGGCCGTGAGCAGCGGTGGCAGGCGCGTCCGCTGATCCCCCGCGAAGACCAGGTGCTCGCCCTCGACGCCCCCGCCACAGCCGAGCGCCCGCTTGAGCGCACGACACCACGTCTCGGCGTCGTCGGGCGAGAGTCCGAGGCGCTCGACCACGGTCGCCTCCTTGCCGCCGCGGCCGGCCCGCTCGTAGCGCACGATCGCCCGCGCCGGCGCGCTGCCCTTGGCCGCGATGCGCCCTCGCGCCTCGGGCTCTTGCGGCACGGCACTGGCCGCCTCGGGGGCCGCGTCGCGACGCTCCGCCAGTGCGGCGAACGGGTTGCAGGTCAACGCCGGCGACGGCGGGAGATCGCGGCGCTTCGCCATCGACGCATCTCTCGGCCTCAGGCGGCCTCAGGCGCCGTGCATGCGCCACGGCGCCGGCGCGGCGCCCTCGGTCCACGCGAGGTGCGAGATCGGCAGCACCTCGAGGCGGGCGACGCCGTGGGTGTGGCCGGCGGCATCGTCGACGGTGACGACCCACCGCAGGTCGCGATCGACCGCGAGCTTGCGGGCCGCGGTGAAGCGGCGCGCATAGCCGACGCACGCCACCGCGCCCAGCGCGTACCAGCCGATGGCGACGACGTCGACGAGGTTGCGCCAGTCGGGATCGCCGGCCATTCGCAGACCGAGCACCGCGATCACGGCGAGCACCGAGGCGAGGGCCGGCCACGCGGCCCGCCGCAGGCGCTGGATGTGGGCGCCGAGCTCGGCGCGCTCGTCGGAGGTGAGGCTGCGCCGCTGCAGGCGGAGGTTGCGGTCGACGCTCGCGCGCACGATGCCGCGGGGCAGATCGGTGCGGTACGCGTGGGGCTGGGGCGGCGCGATCTCGGCGGTGCGCGTGACCTCGATGCGCCGCGCGACCGAACCGTTGCGGCTGATGACGACCTTGGAGCGCGGCAGCACGTCGACGCGGGCGCTCGCGTTGGCGAAGACGTCGACGGCGCCCGTCCGCAGATCACCGAGCAACACCGGCAGACGCACGAGCACGACCGCCCGCCGCCATGCGACCAGCGCCGCGGTGCCGGTGCCGAGCAGCACGATCACGGCCCACGGTGTGCGCAGCCACAGCGATGACAGCGAGTCGGCGGGCGCCAGCACGGTCGCGAGTACGGTGAGGCCCGCAGCCGTCAGGCCGGCGAGCCGCGGCCACAGCCGTGCGCCCGCGCGGGCACCGACGGCGCACGCACCGACGATGCCGACGAGCCCGAGTAGCGCCAGCGCCAGCCCACCCGGGCCGCCGAAGGCGTGGGACAGCGGCGCGAAGCCGCGGTGCAGGGCCAGCGCGCCGCCACCCACGACGGCGAGCACCACCATTGCGACGACGATGCTCTCGATCACCAGCCGCGCCGCGAGGCGCCGCCATGCCGTGCGCTCGCCGAGGCGGAGCTCGCGTCGGTACGAGTAGGGCAGGGCCTCGGCCCACCGCCGCGCACCGCCGACCGCGTCCGCATGCTCGTCCGGCAGCGAACGTTCGTCGTTGGCGCCATCGACGGGCTCGACGTACGTGTGCGTCATCGTCAGACCACCCGCCGCATGACGATCGCCGAGATGTTGTCCGGGCCACCGGCCTTGTTGGCGGCCTCGATGAGGCGCCGCGACGCGTCGCGGACATCGCGTTGACCGACCAGGGCGCTGATCTCCGGGTGGCCGACGACGTCGCTGAGGCCGTCACTGCACAGCAGCAGGTTGTCGCCGCGATCGAGCACGAACTCGCTGATGTCCGAGTCGCACTTTTGTTGGCCATGTCCGAGGCACCGGCTGATGCGACCACGATACGGATGCACCGCCGCCTGCTCGGGCGTGAGCAGCCCCTGGGTCACCAACTCCTGCACCATCGTGTGATCGAGGGTGAGCTGCTCGACCTTGCCGTCGCGGACCCGGTACGCCCGCGAGTCGCCGGTGTGCGCGACCCAGAAGCGATCGCGGATGCCCAGCACCGCCACGCAGGTGCAGCCCATCCCCTGCGCCGCGGGGTTCGCCATGGCGTGATCGTCGATGCGCTGGTTGGCGAGGTTGAACGCGGCGCGCAGCAGATCCGGGATCTCGTCCGGGATCTGGGTCTTGGCGAAGTTGAGCGACAGGTGCTCACCGATCACCTGCACCGCGATCGCCGATGCGATCTCGCCGGCGCTGTGGCCACCCATCCCGTCGCACACGATGGCGAGGTGGTAGCCGCGACCGTCGTCCTCTTGAAGGGCGATCGCGTCTTCGTTGTGATCGCGCGCGATGCCGGTGTCGCACGCGCCGGACATCTGGACCTCGAAGATCCCCGGGACATGTGTGCGCTTGAAGAGCTTGTACATGATCCGAGATTCACCCGACGCGGAGATGCCGAGTAGCCTCGGCATTCCGCATCATCCGTGGAGCTGAGGGGGATCGAACCCCTGACCTGTGCATTGCGAACGCACCGCTCTCCCAGCTGAGCTACAGCCCCGAAAGGTGGCGGGACACTAGCCGAAGCCACCCGGCCGCGCAAGCGCCACCGCGTGGGTGCGGGGGCGACGAAAACGTTCCTGCGAGGGGGCTGTGTGGGGCGGTGGGGTGCATCTGCGCCCGGGCGACTGCGTGCGCTACTCGCGGGCGTCCGAGGGCCGTGTGGGCTCGCCTCGGCCGCGCCGGCCGACGAGGGCGCCGAGCGCCGCGTAGCCCACCACGAGCGCGAGCAAAGCGAACAGAATGCGGTCCTCGGGTGCGGCGAGGCGGTGGAGCCACTCGATCATGCTCGCGTAGGGCGTTGGGTCAGCGGGTGGGTGCGCACACCGTGGCATGCGCACGCCATGCGCGTCTCGGCGCGCGCGCTCGGTCGTGCGAAGTTAGCACGGTCGCATGGCCGCCAAGGAGCGCATCGATCGACTGCTCGTCGCCCGGGGGCTCGCACCGACGCGGACGCGCGCCGCGGCCCTCGTCATCGCCGGCAAGGTCGTCGTCGACGGCACCCGCGTCGACAAGCCGGGCGCGCTGGTCGCGAGCGAAGCCGGGATCCGCGTCCGCGGAGACGACAACCCTTACGTGTCGCGCGGCGGTCTCAAGCTCGCCGGCGCCCTCGCGCGCTTCATGCCCGCAGGGCTTCGCATCGCCGATCGTGTGGCCGTCGACGTGGGCGCGTCGACCGGTGGCTTCACCGACTGTCTGCTGCAGCACGGTGCCGCCCGCGTGCACGCCATCGACGTCGGCTATGGCCAGCTCGCGTGGAAGCTCGCCACGGATCCGCGGGTGGTCGTACACGACCGCTGCAACATCCGCACGCTCGAGCCCGGTGCGCTGGGCGAGTCCGTATCGCTGGCCGTGATCGATTGCTCGTTCATCGCCCTGGCCAAGGTGCTGCCCCACGTGCCGCCGCTGCTGGAGCCCCCCGCCGACGTGGTGGCCCTGGTCAAGCCGCAGTTCGAGCTCGACCCGGCGCGGGTCGGCAAGGGCGGCATCGTGCGCGACGACGACGATCGCCGCGCCGCCCTCGATGCTGCGCGCGCTGCGGCCGTGGCCTGCGGTCTCGACGTCGTCGACCATTGCGAGTCCCCCGTCGAGGGCAAGACCGGCAACCGCGAGTGGTTGCTGTGGCTGCGCCGCGGCTGACGGCGACCGCGGATCGCGATGCATCGATCGGGGCTTCACCGATCGGGGCTTTGCAGTAGCATCGCCGCGACGTGCCGACCCCTCCGACGATCTCGACCCGCGCCCGCGCCCATCTGCGATCGCTCGCGCACCACCTCGAGCCGCTGTCGCAGATCGGGCACGAGGGCATCACCGAGGCGTACGTCGAATCGGTTTCGGTGCTGCTCGAGCGCCATGAGCTGATCAAGGTCCGCGTCGCGCAAGCCTACGAGGGCGATCGTCGCGAGGTCGCCCGTGCGCTCGCGACCTCGCTCGGCGCCGATCTCAGCCAGATGATCGGTCGGGTGATCGTGCTGTATCGGCCGCGTCCCTCGAAGAAGAAGGACCCGAAGCGCCCGCCGATCGTATTGCCGGAGTGAGCCGGGCCCGACTCTGGATCGGCGGGTGGCCCTGATCCAACCGCCGTGATCCACCGGCGACTGCGACCTCGATGTCACAGTCTGCTCGCAACCGTTGTGCCCCCTGGTCGCGCAAGTCCTCGGAAACACGGGCCATTGCATCATGCGACAATCTGTCGCAGAGTGGTCGCGACGCTGCATGTCCGCTGCCCCGTGATGCATCGCCTCGACCCGACCCCGTGGAACCTCGCGTCGCTCGCCGTGCGCGCGCTGCCCGTAGGGCTCGCCATTGCTGCCTGCGGTCCGGCGATCGCCGTCGGCCCGGACACCGACAGCGCGACCGACAGCGCGACCGACAGCGCGACCGACAGTGATCCGTCGAACCCGAGCGGTCCGTCGAACCCGAACCCGAGCGATCCGTCGGACCCCAGTGATCCGACGGCGCCACCGCAGTGCGGTCCGTCGATCCCGTGCGAGTCCGGCTACGACTGCATCGGCGGCATCTGCCAGCCCTACTGCCTCGACGAGGGCTGCTGTGGCGGGATGTGCGACGGCTACTGCAGCTACGACTCCGACTGCCCCTCGGGCGAGGGTTGCGGCGACGTCGGGCTCTGCGAGTTGGTGTTCCAGCCGGTCGAGTGCCGAAGCCCCGGCCTCGGCGCCATCACGACGATCCCCGTGGGCGCCGAGGTGCTGTCGCTGGCGTTCTTGGGCGGCGAGCCGGCGGCGCCGCGCGAGCTGGTCGTGGGTGTGATCGGCGGCGCGATGGTGGTCGACTCCGCCGGGCCGTCGCGGGTCCTCGAGACGCCGCTGGGCGCCGATGGCATCGACGTGGCGACGGGCGATCTCGACGGCGACGGCGACGACGACGTGATGGTTGCGATGTCCGATGCGTTCTTGCTGCCCGTGTACGCCGATGGCGATGGCTTCCTGTCGGGCACGGCGATCAGTGCCGTCACCGCGGACATCGCCCTGGGCGATCTCGACGGCGACGGCCTCGCCGACGTCGCCGGCATGTTCGACGTCGGCAGTCCATCCGTCGAGCTGGCGATCCTGCGCGGCGAGGGCGGAGGCGGGTTCGCGGCGCCGTACCTGCACGGCACCTCGTCGATGATCCTCGACTTCGCGCTGGGGCCCATCGAGGGCGGCCAGGACGACCTCTTCGCGTTGGATGAATTCGCGATCAGCATCTGGAATCATGGACCCCTCGACGGCACGGCCGATCGCCAGGTCTGGGGGAGCGGCGGCGCCGAGGGTTCGATCGCGATCGCGGACGTCGACGCCGACGGCCAGCGCGACATCGTGCGCGCGCTCGCCTATGGTGGCGGCACACTGCTGCGCTACTACCTCGCCAGCGCGAACTTCTGGCCCGGGGTGCCTGTCTTCATCGACGGCGAGTACGACACTGTCGATGTCGGCGACTTCGACGGCGATGGACTGCCCGATGTCTACCTCGCCGGCGCAGCCGCGGGCTTCGTCGTCGTGCGCACGGGGGGCCCCGCGACGGCCGACTGCGTCAGCTACGTCTTCGACGGCATCGCGACCCGCGTCCACGCGGTGGGCGATTTCACCGGTGATGGCATCGCCGACGTCGCGCGCGCTGTGGGCATCGACGTGGTGATCCACGCGGTGCCTTGATCCCGATCCCGGCGACTGCGCTCTGCGGGCATCGCGACCCTGCTGGATGTGCAAGGCGGCTGCGAGCGCATCAAGAAGACGCCGTTCCCGCCAAGCTACGGCTTCCTCGCCACGCGCCTCATCGTCGTCTACAGCGCCCTGATGCCGATGGGCTTGGTGGCCGACGTCGGTTGGTCGGTGGTGCCGCTCACCATGCTGATCTGCCTCGGGTTCGTGCTCATCAACGAGGTCGGTCGCCTGCTCGAAGATCCGTTCACGATGTTCTGGCCGGCGCTGCCGTTGTCGGCGATCGCGACCACGATCGAGATCAACCTCCGTCAGCGGCTGGGCGAGACCGATCTGCCGCCGATGCCGCAGAGCAACGGGCGCGGCATCCTCATGTAGGAGGCGTGGGTCGCCGAGTGATCAGGCCGCGGGGCCGGTACCATCTGCAGGCGCGGGCGGTGGCTCGAGCTGCCCCGCCTGCGGATCGCCGGCGAGCACTCGCAGCCACAGCGGCATGACCTGGCCGATCTCGCGGCCGGCGTCGGCGGGCACCACTGCGTGGGCGAGGCCGTGGTTCGACATGTACGAGACCAACGCGGCGCTGCCGTCGAGCAATCGGGCGCTGACCTCCGGCTCGAGCACCAGACGACCGACGCGGCCGGTGTGACCGGCGAAGTGGAACGGCTCGGCGGCCTCGGTCGGCGGCGTGCCGACGACATCGAGCCGAACACGATCGACGAAGCGGCGGACCGCATCGTAGATCTCACCCTTGTTCTTGGCGCGCAACGCAGCTACGGCGAGCGCGGCCGGACGCGGTGGCGCTGCTGCAGGTTTGCTCCCACGTTGGCCGCCGCGCTGGTTCCCGCGCTGAGGTCGGTTGCGTGCGGCCTCGGCCTTGGCCACGTCCTCCTGACTGACCAGCCCCGCCGCGGCGAGCTTCGCCTTCAAGTCGAGCACGGCGCTAGCCTAGCAGGTCCGTCACGGCTCGGTGCGCATGCGGCCGACGCGATCGATCTGGCGGCGCGCGGCGGTCTCGAGCGCGTCCAGCCGAGCGATGATCCGCATCACGTTCTCGACCTGGGTGCGGTGCGCGTCACCGAGCTGGTTGACCATCTCGCTGATCGTCTCGACCGCGCGGGTGATCTGGCGGCTGCCGCGGGTCTGCTCCTGGGTCGAACGCTCGACGTGGCGGGTGATGGCCTTCATCTTCTCGGCCGAGCGCATGATCTGCTCGCCGCCGCGGGCCTGCTCGGCCGTGGCGGTGGCGACCTGCTGCACGGTTGTGGCCACCACGTTGATGGCGTCGGTGACCTGCTTGCTGCCCTTGGTCTGCTCGACCGTGGCGCGGGCGATCTCGCGGACCATCTGGGTAGAGCGGCGGGCGGCGTCGGAGATGCGCTTGAGCGCGTCCTCGGCCTGGTGACTGACGCGCACGCCGTCGTCGACGCTCTTGCTCGAGCGCTGCACGGCGGCCACGGCGTTCTTGCTCTCGCGCTGGACCGCCTTGATGATCTCGGCGATCTCCTTGGTGCTGGTCGCCGAGCGCTCGGCGAGATCCTTGATCTCGTCGGCGACCACCGCGAAGCCCTTGCCGTGCTCGCCAGCCTGGGCGGCGATGATCGCGGCGTTCAGCGCCAGCAGGTTGGTCTGCTCGGAGACGTCGTCGATGACGCTGAGGATCTTGCCGATCTCGTCGATGCGATCGCCGAGGCGACCGATGACGCCGACCGCATCGGCGGCCGACTTCTTGATCAGGTTGATCACCTCGATGGTCTGGCTGATCGCATCGACGCCACCCTCGGCCGCCCAGACCACCTCTTCGGAGAGCTGGGCCGTCTCGTTGGCGTTGTTCTCGACCTGCTGGATCGAGATGTCCATCTCGTTCATCGCGCTCGATGTCTCCTCGGCGGTCGACGACAGGGCCTCGATGTTCTTGGCGACCTCCTTGACGGAGAACGTCATCTCCTCGATCGATGTCGCTGTCTGCTGCACCGAGGCCGCGAGGTTGAGCATGCTCTCGGCGACCTCGTCGTTGGCAGCGGCCATCTCGAGGATCGAGCTGCTGCTCTCCTCGGCGTTGGACGCCAGCGACTCGACGCTGCCGCTGATGCCCTGGAGGTTGTCGCTCATCGTGGTGAGCGCCTGGCGGGTCTCGTCGATCTTGCGCAGGTCGAGCTCGAAGTCGCGCTGGAACTCCTCGAGCATCGGCCCGAGCGTGGTGCGTGGACGCGCGCCGAGCTCGAGCTCGAGCTCGCGGTTGCGCTTGACCAGGCCCTCGAGTTGGTGCTCGAGCTGCGTGTTGCGGGCCGATCCGGGGGTGTCGCTGCGCGCGGCATCGAGCTCGGCTTGGAGCGCCGCGACGCGGGATTCGAGGGCGGCGCGCCCGGGCGCGTCGTTGTCCGCCAGCGCGGCCTGGGGCTGGGCGCGGGCGGTGCGGACCTCTTCTTGCGCGGCGCGTAGCTGCTCGCGGGTGCGCTCGTGGCTGCTCATCAGGACCTGGGCGTCGGTGCCGAGCAGCCAGCCCGCGACGCCTGCCGCCAGCGCCGCGACGCCGACGAGCAGCGGTTGCACGCTGCCGAGCGCCGCCCCCAGACCCCCCAGACCGATCAGGACCGGGATCCACGGAGGCATGCGGAGGGTGTCGCTCGACTCGGCCACGTGGGGCCGATCATATACGTGCAAGGTGGGCCGATGACAATTCGCGGCCCGGGGACGGTGCCCGCGTGGAAGCGCGTCGGCGCGCCGCGACGCAGGCGGCTGGCCGGCGGATCACAGCAGCTCGAGCTGCGTCGCGTCGGGCTGCAGCTCGACCGACGCGCCGCGCTCGGTCAACAACCGCGCACCGCTGGCGACCCACGCCGCGTCACCGCGCAGCAGCACGCAGGGTTCACCGCACGCGCGCCAGAACGCCTCCAGCTCGTCGATGCGGAAACGACCGGGGCACGTCACCTCGACGACCTCGACGCGGGCGCCGGGCGGACCTTGGCGGTCGATCCACGTCTCGGCCTCGCGCGCGATGCTCTCGGGCGCGTCGACCAGCACCACCGCTGCGATCTGTCGCCGGCGCAGACCAGCGCCGCCGATCGCATCGTGCGGCCACAGCAGGATCGGTGAGTCGGGGTCGTGCCCCTCGATGTGTGGGGCGAAGCGCGGGTGCGCGGCGACGCGGATCCGCGACTGACACGCCTTCGCGATCTGGATCGCGCCGGTGGCCGTGGCGACGAGCACGACGACTTCGCCGCCGAGCGCCGCGAGGATCTCGAGCCCATCGGGTCGCAGCTGCGGCGGCCCCGCGGCGACCGCCCACTCGGGTTGGGCGCGCAGCAGCAGCCAGTCGCACTCGACGGGCCGAGCGCCCGGGCCGAGCGCCCAGGTGTACAGGCACACCGGTGCGCCGCTGCGGTGACGCAGCCGCAGCGACGCGCCGCCCAGCGGCAGACCCGAGGGCACCGCATCGAGCTGGAGGTGACCGATGCCGAACTCGCGGTCGTATTCGACGAGCACCGCGCGCGCGAGCGACGTGCGCTGCTGGGGCGATATGTTGGCCAGGGCCAGCGCATAGATCAGATCGCGGTGGCCGACCCACGGCCCCGGCAGCAACCGCGGCTGGGCGCCGAGGTGCGAGAGGAAGCACGTGCGACCCGGCTGCGAATCGTCGATGCTCAGGCGCTCGCGCGCCAAGATGCGTTGCACGGCGGCGAGCTCGTCGGCGCGCGTCGCCGCGCTGCGCTTCTTGCCGGTCATGCCCGCGGCCTCCGGGCTGCACGGCGGCTGCGGGCGCCGCGGAAGAACGTGCGCAGGATCTCGGCGCATGGATCCGCGAGCACGCCGGCGACGATCTCTACGCGGTGGTTGAGGCGGACGTCGTCGCAGATGCAGTACAGCGAGCGTACGGCGCCGGCCTTGGGATCGGCGGCGCCGTACACCAGCCGCGCGACGCGGGCGTTGACGATCGCGCCGGCGCACATCGGGCACGGCTCGAGCGTCACGTACAACGTGGCCCCGTCGACGCGCCAACGGGCGCTGCCCCGGCAGGCGTCGCGCAGCGCGACGATCTCGGCGTGGGCGACCGGATCGTCGTCGACCTCGCGGCGGTTGCGACCGACCCCGACGATCCGTCCGCCTTGCACGACGAGCGCGCCCACGGGCACGTCGCCGTGTTCGGCAGCCTGCGCCGCAATCTCGAGGGCGTGCTGCATGAACGCGACGTCTGTTGCGCCCAGATCTGTTGCGCCCAGATCTGTTGCGCCCAGATTTGTTGCGCCCAGATCTGTTGCGCCCAGATCTGTCGGGGTGGGATCGGTGGCGCCGGGCACCCCAGGTGCCGCAGCGTCGGCGCGCTCGCGGGAGGCCGGCATCAACGGCGCCCAGCTTGGCCGGTTCGACGTCGACCCGCAATGGCGGCGGGCGCCGGGGCGGGCTCGGCGGCGGGCGCGGGCGCGGGCCGGCCGGTGACCCACGGCGGCGTCGCCCATTGCTCGGCGAGGAACTCGACGAACAGGCGGACCTTCGCCGACAGGTGGCGACTGTGGGGGTAGATCGCCCAGATCGCGCTGGAGTCGCGCCACTGCGGCAGCACCACTTCGAGCGCGCCCTCGGCGATCGCGGTGTTGACGATGAAGTCCGGCAGCCGCACCAGACCATGGCCGGCGATCGCCATCTCGCGCAGAGCCTCGCCGTTGTTCGCGGTGATGCGGCCCTGGGCCATCACCGTCACCTCGCGGGTGCCATCGCCGAGGCGCCACGCGTTGCCGGAGGGGTGGTAGGCGTACTGCAGGCACGCGTGCTCGCGGATCTGCTCGGCGGTGGTCGGGCGACCGTGGGCGTCGAGATACGCCGGACTCGCGACGATCACCAGGCACGTCGTCGCCAACTTGCGGGCGATCATGCTCGAGTCGGGCAGCGTGCCGATGCGGATCGCGAGATCGAAGCCCTCGCCGAGCAGATCGACGCGACGATCGGACAGGTCCATGTCGACGTTGAGCTCGGGGTAGCGCTGCACGAAGCGAGCGAGCGCGGCACAGGCATAGGTGACCCCGAAGCTCATCGGCAACGCGACGCGCAGCGTGCCGCGTGGCGCGGTCTGCATCGAGGTGACGGCACCCTCGGCGTCGCCGAGCTCGTCGAGGATGCGGCGGCAACGCTCGTAGAACACGCCGCCGATGTCGGTGAGCGTCAGCTTGCGGGTGGTGCGGTTGAGCAGCCGAGCGCCGAGCCGATCCTCGAGGTGGCCGAGCTGTCGGCTGACGAACGACTTCGATACGCCCAGGCTGTGGGCGGCGGCGGTGAAGCCCCCGTCGGCGACCACCCGGACGAACACCTCGAGCTGCCCGAGCTCGCTCATCGATGCCATCGCGCAACAGTGTAGACCGCCCCTGTAGCGGCGGCCGATCGGCGATCCGGTCGCGTGCCGCGGGCCGTTCGTGATGAAGACCCGCGCCGGGCTCGAGCAGGCCTTCACGGACTGCCAGTCCGGTCGGCCCGCGACGTGATCGGTGCGACTGTGCCGCAGTCGGCATACCATGGAGCGCGCGACGCTCCGCGCGGTCGGACCCCGCAGCCCCATGCCCAGCTCCACGCCATCGCTCGGCGCCTGCGCGCCCGCGTTGCTGTTCGTCATGGCCGCGTGCCGCGGCTCGGGCGACGCGGGCCCGGCGACAGATCCCGGCAGCACCGACGCCGCGACCACGGCGGGGTCCGGCGACTCCACCGGCGCTGGCGATCCCGGCACGCCTCCGCCGACCCCGACCCTCGCATCGCCCGCCGACGGCGCGACGAACGTCGGCGCCGAGGTCGAGCTGTGCTGGAATCCGGTCGAGGATCCCGACGGCGATCCGGTGCGCTACCGCGTCTATGTCGACGACATCGAGCTGATGGCCGGACGCATCGCCGACGAGGGCTACGAGGGGCCGTGCCTGCCGCGGCTGTTCAACCACGAGCAAACGTACACGTGGCAGGTGCGCGCGTTCCACCCCGGGTTTCCGCAGAGTGAGTCGGCGCCGAGCGACACCCGGACGTTCACGACCGAGACCGACGGCTTCACGCACACCGTGTTCGAAGATCCCTTCGACGAGGATCTTGGCTGGGAGGTGCAGGGCGACGCCACGTCGGGCGCGTGGGTGCGCGGCGAGCCCGACGCGACCGCACACTTCGACCAAATTGCGCAGCCCGGCACCTGCTTCGGCGGCGCCGGCTGCTATTTCACCGGCGACAACCCCGACGGCATCGTCACCCTCGCCGATGTCTCGGGCGGCACCACCATCCTCACATCGCCCGCGTTCGATCTCACCGGTAACGAGACGGCGACCGTCGAGCTGGCGCGCTTCTTCTACAAGTCGGACGACGAGACCGGCACGCAGCTCCGCATCGAGTTGCTGACGCCGGACGATACCCAGCCGGGCGGTTATTTCCACCACGCCCTCGAGCAGCTCGAGAGCGGGCCCGATGTCGCGGGCGCGAACACCTGGTCGCCGGTCGAGTACGCAGCCTGCGGCCTGCCCATGGTGGCGGGTACGCGTCTACGCATCCTCGCGACGGATCTCGGTGATGGCATCGTCGAAGCCGCGATCGACTCGGTGAAGGTCCGCGCCCACAACGGCGATGGCTTGTGCGATGGCGGCATCGGCTCGGTGTGCGATCCCAACGCCGGCGCGTCGGCCTGCGCCGATGATCTCCTGTGCTGCTCGCAGGGGGCCGTCAACGCCGGCGTCTACCGCTGCGCGACGCCCGAGGCCGGACTCGACTACGCGAGCCCGCCGGCCACACCCAACGCACCGGGCAACGGCGCGCTCGGTTGCGCGGGCCCCGATATCTTCGTCGACACCACCGAACTCAACCCCCAGATCGACACCATCGAGGTCGGCCAGGGCAGCTGCGAGCTGTTCGAGATGTGCGTCGGCGGCACCGGCATCCGCACGGTGCTCCGCTTCGACACCCACACCCCCAACATCGGCTCGCGCGACCTGGCGATGGGGGTGCCCAGCAACCACCCCGATCTGTTCCACTACAGCGGCTGTCACAACCACTATCACTTCGATCACTACGCCGCGTACGAGCTGCGCGACGACACCGGCGTCGTCGCGGTCGGCCACAAGCAGGCGTTTTGCCTGATCGACCTCGAGTCGTGGGCGTGGCCGGGCGAGCCCCGGCAGTACGACTGCGGCAACCAGGGCATCAGCCGCGGCTTCACCGACGTATACAGCGCCTATCTGCCGTGCCAGTGGATCGACGTCACCGACGTGCCCGCCGGCACGTACACGCTGCGCATCGCGCTCAATTCTCCGCCGCCGGGGACGTCGGTGCCGATCCTGAACGAGAGCGACTACGCCAACAACGTCGCCGAGGTCGAGGTCGAGATCCCATAGCGCGCACCGCCGTGGCCGGGGGCGCGATTCGAGGATCGCCGCACCCACGCGGAGGCCCCCTCACGGGCGCAGAAATCGTCGGTATCTTGCCGCGTGGGCCCGCACCTGGCAGCGTCCGCCGGTGAGGCTCGTCGCCGTGCTCGTCGTCTTGCAGTGCAGCGGGTGCGCCCAAGCCCTGGCGCCGCTGCTGCTCGATCGCGGGCGCTCGGAGATCCAGGTGGCCGCGGTGCCCACGGGCGATGGCGCGCAGTACGTGGCGGTGACCAGCGACGATCCAATGGCCGCGGTTGCGCTGCGCAACCGCTGGCGCAAGGAGGCCGGACAAGCCTGCATGGGGGACTATCTGGTGATGTCCGAGAGCGCGTCGCAGCGACGCACCTCCGGGCAGGCTGCCGGCAACACGCACGAGGGCTTCGTCCGCTGCGTCTCGCCCGAGGGCACGCTGCGCGACGAGGACAAGCCGGTGACCGACGGCGGGCGCACAGGCGGCCTGACTCGGGCCCGGTGAAACGGCTCGAGCGCCCGCGCCGGAGCGCCTACGCCCAAGTGCCTGCGGTACCATTCGAGCGATGTCTCTCGCGCACCAGTCGAGCTCGGTCTTGCGCGTCCGTGGTCTGCTCGCGCCTGACCACCGCGCGCATCGCCCGGACGCAGGTGCCCGGTGAGCGACGCGTCACGGATCGCGGAGCTCGAGCGTCGCCTCGCGCAGGCCGAGCAGACGATCCGCGCGCTCGAGGCCGCAGGCGGTGGGCAGTCACCGGACGGTGCGCCAATGCTGCTCGAGGCCCAGGAGAGGCTCCTCGAGCCCGAGCGACTGTTGCGCGCGGTCTTCGAGGGCGCGATGGATGGGATGCTGCTCGCCGCCGACGACGGTCGCTACGTCGATGCGAACCCCGCTGCGTGCGCCCTGTTCGGGCTGTCGCGCGCCGAGCTGCTCGGCAAGACCTCCGCCGATTTCATCGTGCCGGGTGAGCTGCCGTCGTCGAGCTTCGAGACGTTCGTGGACGAGGGGCACCAACGCGGAGAGTTCCCCTTGCGCCGCCCCGACGGATCGCGCCGGGCGCTCGAGTACAACGCGGTGGCCAACGTTCTCCCCGGCGTGCACCTCTCGGTGCTGCGCGACGTCACCGACAGGTACGCTGCGGAGCAGTTGCTGCGCGAGAATCGACTCGAGCTCGAGGAGGCGCAGGCGCTCGCCCACCTGGGCAGCTGGTCGTCAGGGTCTCAGGCTGATCTGCCGATCACATGGTCGGTCGAGTGCGCGCGGATCTTCGGGCGCCACCACGACGCACCGCCGACGGTCGAGGCGTTCTTCCAGTTCGTGCACCCCGAGGATCGCGCCCGCGTGGTGGATGCCAGCACCAAGGCGGTCGCCGAGGGCGTGCCGAGCGAGACCGAGCATCGAATCGTGCACCCAGGTGGCGAGATCCGCTGGATCTACGCCCGCACCGTCATCGAAGGTGCGTTCCTGTGGGAGGGCGAGTCGCTGCGCACCCAGCGGGATGCGTTGGGTCGGGACTATCGCGTCATCGGTGTGGTCCAGGACATCAGCGCGCGTCACCGCGCCGAGGACGCCCTGCGCCGCTCCGAGCAGCAGCTGCGCCAGTCCCAGAAGATGGACGCGGTCGGCAGGCTCGCCGGCGGCGTCGCCCACGACTTCAACAACCTACTCACGGTGGTGCTGAGTTACACGCAAGTCATCATGGACGATCTACCGGCGTCCGATCCGCTGCGCGCCGATCTCGCCCAGATCCGGCGCGCGGGCGAGCGGGCGACCGAGCTCACCCGGCAGCTCCTCGCGTTCAGCCGCAAGCAGATCCTGCAGCCCGTCGTGGTCGAACTCAACGAGGTCATCCTCGGCATCGAGATGATGCTGCGTCGGCTGCTCGGTGAGGACATTGCGCTCACACTGCTGCCCGCATCCCGGGCCGGCAAGGTACTCGCCGATGTCGGACAGCTCGAGCAGGTGATTCTCAACCTGGTGGTGAACGCGCGTGACGCGATGCCTGAGGGCGGGGCCTTGACGATCGAGACCGCCAACGTCGTCCTCGACACTGCGTACGCAGCCGAGCACGCGGGCGTGCAGCCGGGTGCGTACGTGATGCTCGGGGTCTCGGACACCGGCTGCGGCATGAATCGAGAGACCCAGGCGCGGATCTTCGAGCCCTTCTTCACCACCAAGGACAAGAGCAAGGGCACGGGCCTGGGGCTGTCGACCGTCTATGGCATCGTCCAGCAGAGCGGCGCGCACATCTGGGTGTACAGCGAGCCGGGCAAGGGCTCGACGTTCAAGGTCTACTTGCCGCGCACCGATCGCGCAGCCCTCACGCAGCAGATGCCCGCGATCTCGACCGTGTCGCTGCGCGGGCACGAGACCATCTTGCTCGTCGAGGACGAGCCGCAGGTGCGCGCGATCATGCGCGCGGTGCTGCGGCGGTCCGGCTACAACGTGCTCGAGGCCGAGAACGGCGGCGAGGCGTTCTTGCTCTGCGAGCAGTTCACCGCCACGATCCACCTGCTCCTCACCGACGTCGTGATGCCGCGGATGAGCGGGCGGCAGCTCGCCGAGCGCCTCGCCCGCCAACGCCCCGAGATGAAGGTGCTGTTCGTCTCGGGCTACACCGAGAACACCATCGTGCACCACGGGGTCCTCGACGCCGGCATCGAGTTCCTGCCCAAGCCCATCACACCGGACGCGCTACTGCGTAAGGTCCGTCAGGTGCTGGAGTCGGCGGGGCTGCCCCGCGCGCAAGGCTGACGCGCGGACCCGGGATGCGGGGCTGGCCGCTACGTGGTGCGCCGCGGGGACGACCGTCGGGCCTTGCGCCGCCGGGGCGGCTCGGGCTCGTCGGAGCCATGGGTGTCGAATCCGTCCGTCAGACGCGTCCACGGCACCGCCGCGATCACGGCGCGGCCGGCAGTGCGCAGCAACGCCACGCTGGCCATGCGCACCATGAACCGTGGCAGGCCGCCGCCGAGCACGTATCCGACGCCGAACGCGACCCCGAGGGTGCGAAGCGGGTGCTCGCGGGCTTGCTCGGCGATCTGTGTGGTGACGTTGTCGAGCAACGCATCCCGGTCGATGCCACCGCTCGGCCCGCCGCTGGTCTCGTCGTGATCCACCATGGCGCTGGCCGTCAGCGGATCATGCGGCCGACGAGAAAGCCGGCGAGAAGGGCGATGCCGACGGCGGCGAGCGGTCGCTCGCGCACGAAGGCGCCGACGTTCTGACCGACCGTCTCGAGACGATCGATCAGTGCCCCGGGCAGAGCCTCGGGCTCGGACGCATCGGAGTCGTCGCCGTCGTGCTCGACGTCGATGGGGGGTGCCTGTGTCGTTGCCATCGGACCCTACGACTGCGCGCTCGGCACTACGGTGATCGACTCGTGCTCGTCGCCATCCCCCGCGTCTTCGTGGCCTTCGGTGACGCCGTTGCGCCGACGCAGACGGCTGCCGACCTTGCCGCTGACGTTGGTGATGCCGCGGCGAACGTCGCCGCGGAGCTCGGTGCCGCGCTTGGGGGCGAACATCAGGCCGAGGCCCGCACCGACCATCACGCCGACGCCGAACAGCCCGAGCGCGGGCATGATGAGGTCGGTCACGGTTCGGCGGCGCTCCAGGCCGATCGCGGAGAGGGCGGAGTCGCTATAGTCTCGTGCGCGTTCCCACATGGTCGTTGTCCTCGTTTTCGGGGCCCCAGGATGGGGCGGCCGTGCACGTTAAAGCCTAAGCGGCGACGGGTGCAACCGATCTTTCGCACTTGGTGTGCCGATCGTGCGATCGCCCGCGCAGCGGGTGGCAATCGCCCGCGCAGCGGGTGGCGAACGGCGGTCCGCTGCGGTGACGGCTAGCGACCCCGTCGCGCCGGGCGAACCATCGCCCGCAGCAGAAGGCCCGCAGCGAGCGTGATCGTCACGACGCCCAGGACGATGGCGGTCAGTCGCCCATATCGCAGCGCGCGATCCTTGGTCTCGACCACCACCGCGACGCGTTGCTCGAGCGTGGCGAGCTTCTGTTCGAGCTTGGCGCGACGCTCGCGGATGCGCGCCACGAGGTCTTCTTTGCGCCGGTCCGGTGTGTCCCTCACCGGTGGTCCTCTCGCAGCAGCGCGATCGAGCGCTCGGGCGTGAAATCGTGCACCGCGGCGCGGCGCCGCGCGACCGTCACCGTGATCGCGGCAAGGATGGCGATCGCGGCGCCGACGATCGCGAACGCCGCCCAGGTGGGCAGCACGGTGGCCAGGGCGAACGCGCCTGCTGCGGCGAGGAACGCCACCGCGAGGAGGGCCAAGGCGGCCGCGAGCGCGAACCCGACGGCGATGCGCCCCGCCACCTTCGCATCCTCGCGGATCTCGAGGGTGGCGAGCTGCACGTGGGACTGCAGCAGCTCCACGGCGTCGCCGATCGCGTCCCGCACCAGGCTCGCCGTCGACTGCGGTGGGCTCGCTGGCACGAGGGCGCTACCGGGGCCACGGTTGGTTCGCTGCAGCTCGCCCACGCGTCCGCGATCATACGCCCTGGTGCCCCCGCGTGTCGCGGCCTGATGCGGCCTGATGCGGCCTGATGCGGCCTGATGCGGCCTGCCTGGCAGCTTGCATCGCGCGTGGGCCCATCGCAGCCTTGTTCGAGATGGCGATCACGCGCGCGGCACTCTTGCTCGGCGCCGGCGGCATCGCCTGCGTGCTCGGCTGCGACGGCGCAAGGGCGCCAGGCCCCACGCCGCCGCCGCCGCCCGATGAACCTGCAGCTGTCGACGCCGGTGATCCGGGCTCGCCACGGGTCGCCGCCGACGCGCCGCCGCCGGTGCCCGAGGTGCCCGGCGGTGGACCCGACCCGTTGACCCTCGATCCCTCCTACTCGACGTCGAAGGGCGGTCCCAACGAGGGCAGCCTCGAGGGCGGTGTGCCGTTGCCGCTGTCCGGCCCCGGCTACCGCTTCAACCCGCGCAAGAAGCCCGAGCGACGCCACGGCACCGTCGAGCTCGTGGCTGCGCTCGTGCGGGCGGCGACCCACGTCCACGCCACGATGCCGACCACCGAGCCCCCGTCGATCCTGACGTTCGGCGACATCGGCATGCCCGGTGGTGGCGAGATCGTCGGCCACGGCTCGCACCGCGCCGGCCGCGACGCCGACGTGATGTTCTACCTGCTGCTCGCCGACGGCACGCCCACCGGGGGCAAGGCCATCCCCATCGATCCCGAGGGCCGCGGCACCGACTACGAGGATCTCGCCGACGCAGCCGACGACGTGCCGGTGATGGTCGACATCCCCCGCACGTGGGCGTTCCTAGCGGCGCTGCTCGCCGATGACGGCGTCCAGGTCCAGCAGATCTACATCGTCGAGCACCTGCGAAAGCTGCTGCTGGCCCACGCCGAGACGATCGGCGCCGACGATGCGATCATGGTCCGCTTCGGCGACGTCACCTGTCAGCCGCGCTTCCCCCACGACGATCACATGCACATCCGCGTCTTCTGCACGGCGCAGGACATCGCCGGTGGCTGCAACGACGTCGCGCCGATCTTTCCCTGGCAGCGCGCGCTGCTGAAGTCCCAGGGCACAGCCCCGGTGGCGCCGCCGGGGCGCACCACCGCCCGGCCCAAGCTGACCTCTGTCGACGAGGCGCGCGCCAAGGCGGGAGTGATGGACGCCGCGGTCACCGAGTTCCTCGATCGGCGCAAGGCGTGGGCGAGCAAGCCCCGCCCGGGTCGCAAGTGGTGCAGGTGACGATCAACCGATGACGCGGACGTCGGGCACCCACACCGCACCGGCGAGCTCGGTGATCCGCCGCTGGCGCTCGGACGCCGCTGTGCCTGCGGGCACGATGATCACGCGCGGCGGATCGAGCTCACCACGCCCGCGCAGGTAGGCGTACGCCGGGGATCGCAGCCGCAGGTTGTCGTCGATCCGCGTCGCGAGCCGACGCGGGAGATCGGCGCGCACCAGGCCCTGCAGCTCCATGCGGCACAGCAGGGCGCGGGGTCGACGGGGGCGACCGATGGTGCCGGTGCTGCGCACGGCCTCGCCGATCTCGGTGTCGCCGAGGCCTTCGCCCATGTGCGCCGACGAGCGGGCAGCGACGTGCGGACCGAAGCTCTGGGGATCGGGGCCGATCTCAGCGGCAACGAGCGCCGGATCCTCGCGGGTCAACGCCTGACGCACCGACGCGGTGAGCCACGCGCCCGCCACCGTGCAGCCCTCGAGCCCGATGTCTGCGGGCGGTGTCGACAGGCGCACCACCCGGGCGCGCGGCAGCGGGGCGACGGCGGTCGGTGGATCGAAGCCGACCACGCGCACGTGCTGCTCGGTGCGCAGCCGCAAGATACCCAGGGGCGATGACACCACGACCTCGTAGCGTTGGCCGACGATCGCCGCCTCGGGCAGGATCGCGTGCTCGGCGTAGACTCGGCGACCGTCGTCTTCGGGGTTGGTGTACGGCAGCAGCTCGACGAGCTGTGATCCGACCGCGAGCGTGACGGCGTCGACGGGCGGCAACGTGGTCGGCAGGCCGCAGCGCAGGCCGCGGATGAACCAGCCCACGCCGAGTCGCGGCACGTCGATCCGCGCGGGCCGGCCGAGGTCGTGCTCGCACATCACCGCCCGCAGCGAGGGCAGCTGTCGGCGCAGCCCCTGCCGCTGCGAGCGCTCGAGCCATGTGCACACCATGAGGCTCGGCGCGACCAACAGTTCGGGATCGAAGCCGCGCAGTCGCTCGAGGGTGCGCGCCGCATCGTCGATGCGATCGAGCACGAACAGCTCGCCGCCGAGCGCCCGCAGATCGTCGCGCAGCGTCCGCTCGCCGAGGGCGTCGTGGCCGGGCGCGTGCAGCAGGGCGATCCTGGAGGGCGGCGTCTCCCCGAGCACCGCGCGCCACGCCGTGAGCACTGCGTCGCGCTCGCACCCGGCACCGCTGAGTTCCATCGCCCCTGGATCGGCGTCGTCGACGACACCGAAGCCGAGTAGGTTCTCGACCTCGCGCTCGTGATCGTCACGGGCGAAGATCGGGATGCTGGCGCGGAAGTCGGCGAACGAGGCCACGCTCGGCAGCCCGAAGCGTCGGCCCACGCGCGTCGGCCCGAGGTGACCGGCGAGCACTCGCAGCGCCTGTTCCCGCGTCGCCTCCACCGCGTGCCCCGCTCAGCGCCGGCGGCCGGGCTCGCGGGGGCGGCCGGGCTCGCGGGGGCCGCGGCCCGAGGTGGCCTCGCCCGCGGCGAGCTCGCGGCGCAGTCCAGCGCTGACCTCTGCCGCCGATTCGCGACGCTGCTCGAGCTCGGGGGTGCGCAGCTCGGGGCTCATCGAGGCGATCGCGGCGCAGAAACGATCGAGGTGGGCGAGGGCCTGCAGCTTGCCACCGACCTGCAACAGCGCCCGCGCCAGGCCGTAGTGGGCCTCGGACCAGTCGGGGCACGTGCGCAGCACGTGGCGATACGCCGAGATCGCCGCGTCGGTCTCGCCCGCCTGCAGCGTCAGCTCGGCGAGGTTGCACTGGGCCTCGGGCTGATCGGGATCGCAGCGCAGCGCCTGCTCGAAGTGCTCGCGGGCGGCGTCGACGTCACCGAGCTCGGCGTGCAGTCCACCGAGGTTCGTCCACGCCGCCGACATGGTCGGATCGAGACCGAGCGCGGTCTCGTAGGCGCGCCGGGCCGCGGCGAGGCCGGCGGTGTCGCCGGGCGCACCGTCGCGCTCGTGCTCGAGTTCGCAGCCGCGGCGAAACCACGCGTGGGGGCTGTCTTGCTCGCCCTCGCCCGGGTCGGTGGGCTCGGTGGGCGCCACGGGCAGCGTCAACACCCGAGCGGCTTGCTCGTGGAGCGTCGAGACCGTGAAGTCGAGCACGACCTGGCCGCTGTCGGCCTCGAAGCGATGATCGCCGTGGTCCACCACCACGCGATCGTGATCGCAGCGGATCCGCAGCGCAGCGAGTGAGGTGTCGACGCCCGGCAGGCTCGCCCGCAGGCTCGCGAGCGAGCGACGGATCTTGCGCAGGCTCGCGCCCTCGTCGACGAGTGCCTTGGCCACCTTCACCGCGATCAGATCGCGGAAGCTGTACAGCGGACGGCCACCGTCGCGCTGCGAAGGCACGATGAAGCCGGTCTGCGACCAATAGCGCAGCCGATGCTCGGGCACGGCGAACAGCCTCGCGACCTCGCGGATGCCGTAGCCCGAGGCATCGTCATGGCGCGTGTCGGTGTCGGGCGTCATCGTGCGGGGCAGGGTAGCAGCGTCGGTGGCGATCGAGGACATGGGCGGTGTCGTCAACGGCGTACGGGGTTGCGGGGCCAGGCGACGGCGTCGCCGTCGACGAGCAGGAGCATGCCTTCGCTGCGGATCGTCGGCTCGACCGCGAGGTCGATCGCGTCGGCGGCGAGCCCGGCGAGGCGCGCGAGGTGGGGGCGCGCGAGCTCGGTCAGCCCGAGCCGCACGCTCACACACTCGCGCATGAGCTCGACGAGGCGGAAGGTGGTCGCGGCGTCGACGGGCTCGCGCACGCGCGCTGCGCAATGCGAGAGATCGATCGACAGCATGATCGTCGCGTAGACGCGATCGGTCCCCGCTTCGCACGCGACCGCGCCGCTGCCCTCGACCACGAGCTCGCCGTGCGCGAACAGCAGCTCGATCGCGCCGGGGCTCAGCGTCTCGCGGATCTCGCGACGGATGAGCCGGATGCGCTCGACCTTCGCCCAACGCGGCGGGGCGAGGAGTGCCGCGGGTGCAGGCGGCCGGGGCGAGTGCTTGCGCGGGGTCAAGTGTAGGCCTTCATCCTACGTACGCGCCGCAGCGATCTCAAGAAACCGGCGCCGGCCGACCCGGCTATCCTTCCGCGCGCATGGACGTCCTGTTCGTCTGCGATCCCCCCGAGACCTTCGCTCCGCTGGCCGACACCACGTCGGCGATGATCGACGAGGCGTTGCGCCGGGGCCACCGCCCGTACTGCGCGCTGCTGGAGGACCTCGCGCTGCGCGTGGACTCCGGCTATGCCCGCGCCGATCTGCTGAGCGTCGAGCGGTCGGACGACGCACTCGTCCCAAGGCGCGCCAAGGATCCCACGTGGCGCCCGATGTCCGAGTTCGGCGTGGTGATCATGCGCAAGGATCCTCCCTTCGATCAGGGCTACCTGACCGCGACGTGGATCCTCGATCGGGCCCATGTGCCGGTCTACAACGCGCCGGCCGGCCTGCGTGACTTCAACGAGAAGCTGAGCCTGGCGCGCTTCGCCGAGCTCGCGCCCACGACCTACGTGTTGCGCGAGGCCACCGAGATCCGCCGCGTCCTCGCCGAGCTCGGCGGCCGGATGATCCTGAAGCCGGTGTTCGGCTTCGGCGGCCGCGAGGTGCTGCTCGCGCGCGACGACGATCCCAACCTCGGTAGCCTCATCGAGCTCGCCACCGCCGAGGGCACGCGCTGGACGATCGCGCAGGAATACCTGCCCGACGCGATCCGCGGTGACAAGCGCATCCTCCTCGTCGACGGCGAGCCCATCGGTGCGGTGCTCCGCGTCGGGGCGGCGGGCGAGGTCCGCAACAATTTCCACGCCGGCGGCACGCCGGTGCTGTCGGAGCTCGACGATGCCGATCGCACGATCTGCGCGCGCGTGGGGCCGGTGCTCCGCGATCACGGTCAGTTCTTCGTCGGGCTCGACGTCATCGGTGGCCGTCTGACCGAAATCAACGTGACGAGCCCTACCGGGATGCGAGAGATCAACCGCATGGATGGATTGCGCGACGACGCCACCATGCAGGCTCGGTTCTGGGAGGCCCTCGAACGAAGGCTTGGCGCCAGGTCCGGGACGTGACACTGTAACGCGGAGCGCACGCGAATGGCCGACGCACCGAGTTCGAACCAAGAGTTGCTTCGCCGAGAGCTGCCCCGCCTGTACGCATTCGCCTATTCCATGTGCTGCAGTCGCGACGAGGCGCTGTCGGCCGTGCGCCAGCTCGTCGCCGACGTGCGCGCGCAGGGCGAGGCGAAATTCCTCGGGGCCGCCAACCCCTCCGACGCCCTGCTGGGGCTCATGGCGCGATCGCTCGAGGAATCGCTGGGTCGCAAGTCCGAGTTCACCTTCGAGGGGCTCGACGAGATCCTGCGCAGCGACATCACCCGCCCGATCGATCTCACCGGCGGGCCGCTCGGCGGCGATCCGATCAAGTTGCACACGATGCTGTGGGAACTCAAGCGCACCTGCCTCGCGGCGACGTTGTCGTGCCTGCCACCGGGCGTGCGGGTCTCGTTCGTGCTCACCGACCTCATGGGCTTCGGGCCCGTGGAGGCCGCCGAGCTGCTCGGGATCAAGGAGAGCGCGTACCGGGTCCGCCTGACGCGCGCCCGCAAGCGCGTCGAGGACTACCTCACCCCGCGCTGCGCCCACGTCGACCACCAGAATCCGTGCACGTGCACCGGGCGGTTGCTGATCGCGATCGAGGCCAATTTCATCAAATTGCCGGCGCATCGTCAGGACATCCCGCACGAGCCCCACGACGCCGACGGTCCGCGCCGCGACATGGGCAGCCTCTACCGCAGCTTGCCGGTGGTGCAGTTGCTCGACCCCGAGCTCGAAGCCCTCGTCTCTTGACGAGGGCTGGGCGTCCGCCAGCGCAGCTCAGCTGGGCGGGACGACGAGCACCGGACGGCGCGCGTGGGCGGCGAGTTCGCTGCCGGCGCTGGCGAGCAGCAGCCGCTCGAACCCGGACAACCGCCGCGACCCCGTGACGATGACGGCCGCGTCGCGGGACTCGGCGTACTCGGAGACCTGCTCGACGATGGTGCCGAGCAGGACGACCGCGGTGGCATCGCCGAGATCGTGGGCCTGTGCCCACGCGGCCAGCCGCGCCTGGGTCTCGGTCTGCGTGTCGATGCGGAGCTTGGCGAGGGTCTCGTGGGGCAAGTACTGCGCGCTGTGGTGATCGGGCATCGGGGCCACGTGCACGAGCTCGAGGCCGCGACCCAGCCGCGCCGCCAGGCCCCGCGCGAACTCGGCCGCCGCTGCGCCGTCCTCGTCGATGCTACATGCGAGCACCACCGGACCCGTGCACGACGTGGCGAGATCCAGATCGGGCGGCACGACCGCGATGGGGGCCGGCAGCGTCCGCAGCAGCCGCCGCGCAACCCGTCCCAGGCGCAGCAGTGTGCGGCCGTCGCGGGGTGCGTTGCGGCCGACGACGATGCCGTGACACATGCGATAGGTGGCGGCGGCGGCGAGCGAGTCCTCGGCGGTGTGGCCCTCGATGACCTCGACGACGGCGAAGTCCGGGGTGGCGCCCGCGTTCGCGATGACCGCTCGCGCGGTCGTCAGCGCATTGGTCTGGAGCTCGCCCAGCACGTGGTACCGCAGCGCCGGGCGTAGGTGGGCCTCCTCGAGCACGTGGACGCCGACGAGCTGGTCCTCGCACGAGTTGGCGAGCCACTTGGCGAAGCGGATCGCGCCGCTGCTGCGCGGCCCCAGATCCAGGCCCACGATCCATTTCTTCGGTCCTGCGTTCCTCGGTGCTGCGTTCATCGTTGCCGCTCCATCATGGCCATCACAGATGGCAATCACGCGCCATGGTCGGGCGCGGGCTTGGGCCTGTCAACGGATCGGCGTGCTGAGTCGGCCGAGCTCGAAGCCGACGGCGCCGACCTGCGTGCGCGACCCGGGCGCGAGCGCCGAGACGCCCTCAGGCGTGCCGGTGAACACGAGGTCGCCGGGCTCGAGCGTCATGCAGGCAGCGATGTATGCCAGCACGTAGGGGATGTCGAAGATCATCGCCGACAGCGGCGCGTCCTGGCGCAGCTCGTCGTCGATGAAGCCCTGGACGCGGGCCCCAGACGGCAGCGGGGTGCCGGGGGGGTGCATGCGAATCCAGGGGCCGACGGGCGCGAAGCCATCGAAGCCTTTGGCGCGGGTCCACTGCTTGTCGAGCTTCTGTAGATCGCGGCACGAGATGTCGTTGCCCAGGGTGTAGCCAGCGACGTGGTCGAGGGCGTGATCGCGGTGGAACGCGCGGCCGGTGCGACCGATCACGACGACGATCTCGGCCTCCATGTCGATGCGCTCGAAGCCGCGGGGCAGCGGCAACGCATCGCCGTCGGCGAGCAGGGCCGAGGCGGGCTTGGTGAACAGCAGTGGCTCGGCCGGGATCTCGTTGCCCATCTCCTTGGCGTGGGCGGCGTAGTTGCGGCCGACGCACACGATCTTGCCCGGGCGTAGCGGCGGTCGCAGCACGAGCTCGCGCAGCGCGGCGCGCACACCACCTTCGCGCGGCGGCAGGTTGAGGGCCAGCTGGTACGCGTCGCCGTGGTGTTCGCCGCCGGTCGCAGGCAATGCGTGCGCGAACGGATCGTCGATCTCGGTCGCGATGTCCTCGGCACCCGGTGCCCAGCCCGAGGTCACCACGCGGACCGACCGCACGATCGCTTCGCCCGGGACCGAGACCCTCCCGATCCACACCACTGCCGTCACGACCCGCCTCCCGAGATCCGTGCCATGCGCGGATCCTAGTCCCCCGCAACGGTGATGCGTAGCGAAAATGACGCGGCCCTCGGCAGCGCCCTCGGCAGACGTGGCGGCGTGGGTGCACACCCGCGTGGGGGACACGCTGTGCAGTCACGACCCGGTGCGCCCAACTGCAGGCGGGTTGCGACGGCGCCGACGCGGATCGCTATACTGTCGCGCGACGTGGAAGCCCCCGGTCCGGTACGGTTGGTGGTCGACGCCGCCGAGCGTGTGGGCGCGGCCCTCGCGACGGCGCTGCCGGCCCACGCGAGGCGCCGCGGCGTCGTCGTCCTCGTCCATGGGCGCGGTCCGGCGTCACCGTGGCGTCCCGCCGATCGGACCCTCGCCGGCATCGTCGCCAGCTGCATCGACGCGGGGATCTCCGCGGCATGGGCTCCCCTCGGGCGCGCCCCCGATGGGCCGCCCGGCGTATTGTCGCCGCTCGCCGCTCCGTCGCACGACCGGCGCGCGCTGACGGTGCAGCTCGCCGGCAGCCGCTGCACGCCGCCTCTGGCATGGATCGGACGCCATGCTGTGCTCGTGTCGCCGGCGGTGATCGGCCCCGCCGGCGGGCGCGACGGGGGGCCGCTTGGCGCTGCACTGGCCGCCCTCGCGATGGCGGCGTGCGCCCGTGGCGACGGCGATCCGACCGCCATCGGCGCTGCGCTGCTCGCCCAGGTCTTCGCCGGATTCACCTGGGTGCTGGACGCCCGCGCGGCGCTGCTGCGTCCGCGTGATCATCACGGCGTGCCGCACAGCAGCGCGCCCGGCCGGGTGTTCGTGCACGGCGCGACGGGCCTGGATCCGGCCGAGGTGCTGGCGCGCGCGCACACCCTCGATCGATGGTGCGGCGCCCCCGATGCCGCCGCCGGCATCGCGCCGTGCGGACCGCTCGCCGCCGATCCGTGGCCGGTGGTGCCCGCCTCGCCCGTGGGCGTCGACGGCCCGACGTGGAGCCTCCGTCCGCGGGTGCGCGATCGCAAGGCGAGACGCCCGTGAGCCGGCTGCTGCGCCGCGCCCTGTACGCGATCATCGCGGGCGCCGTGCTCTACGCCGCGGCGATGATCTACTTCGACGCGCGCACGATCGCCGCCCAGCTCTCCGGCTATCCGTGGTGGCGCTTCGGCGCGGCGCTGGGGCTGTCGGGGCTGAACTACCTGCTGCGCTTCGCCAAGTGGGAGCTGTCGCTGGGCTGGCTCGACATCCGCACCGGCGCGCCGAACCTCACCCGTCGTCGCTCGCTGGTCGTGTATCTCGCGGGGCTCAGCATGTCGATCTCGCCGGGTAAGCTCGGCGAGGTCCTGCGCAGCGCGCTGCTGCAGGCGAGCGACGGGGTGCCGTTCAGTCGCACCGCGCCGATCGTCGTCGCCGACAGGCTCACCGATCTCGTGGCGCTGGTGGTGCTCAGCCTCTTCGGGATCTCGCGCTTCGGCGAGTATCTCCCGCTGGTCGTCGTGACCGCGGTGTTGGTCATGCTGGGTGTCGTCGTGCTCGGGACGCCGGCGATCGCGAGGCCGCTGCTGCGGCGCATCGCCCGGCTGCCGCTCGTCGGCCGCTTCGCCGCCCGCGCCGAGCTGCTGGTCGACAGCGCCGAGATCGTGCTGCGGCTGCGGCCGTTGGCCGTGCTCAGCGCGATCTCGGTGCTCGGCTGGAGCCTCGAGTGCGTGGGGTTCTGGCTGATCCTCGGCGGCTTCGCAGGCACCGAGGTGTCGCTGCCGCTCGCGGCGTTCCTGTGGTCGACCGGCACGTTGGTGGGCGCGCTCAGCTTCCTGCCCGGCGGCCTCTTCGCGGCCGAGGGCAGCCTGGTGCTCGCGACAAGCCGCCTCGTGGTGGGCGCCACCGCCCCGATCGCGCTCGCCGCGACGATGCTCGGCCGCACCGCGACGCTGTGGTTCGGCGAGCTGGTGGGCGCGGTGGCCCTCGCGATCTTCATGCGCGATCCCGAGGTGCGTGCGCGGGCCTTCGCCGCCGAGCCCGGCGGGCACGATGGACAGCCCGACGGCCTGTGAGGCAGTGTCGCGTGATCCAATGAAGTACACCATCGAAGACACCTTCGACGTCTCCGCCGCCGCCTACTGGGAGATGTTCTTCGACGCCGACTACGGCAACGCGCTGTGGCCCGCGCTCGACATCCGCTGCGAGGTGCTGAAGCTCGAGCGCAAGGGCGAGGGCGACGCGCTCGAGATCATCCGCGAGCAGCGGCTGACGCCGAACCGCGAGCTGCCGGCGCTCATCGAGAAGTTCGTGAAGGGGGCGCTCACCTACGTCGAGCGCAACGACTACAAGGCCAAGGACGGCGTGATGCGCACGGTGACCACGCCGAGCTTCATGACCGACAAGATCGACTCGCGCGGCGTGTACCGCATCGAGTCGGTGGGGCCGGCCCGCTGCAAGCGGATCTGGGACGGCGAGATCGATGTGTCGATCCCGCTGGTCGGCGGCAGGATCGAGAAGATGCTCGTCGACGAGGTCCGCGAGAGCTACCGCAAGGCCACCGACTTCACGCGCAGGTGGATCGTGGATCACCCGGGGTGACGGGCGACGCCGATCATCCCGCGGGTTGGGCCTCGCCCTCGGCCGGCAGCGGCGCCTCGATCTCGCCGAGCACGCGCCGCAGCAGGCCCTCGACCAGCAGCGCGCGCTCGCCGGCGTCGTAGCGGCCGTCTTGGTAGCGCGCCTGGACGTCGTCGAACTTCTCGTGCGAGTCGCGGATGACCTTCTTGTAGGGCTTCACCCGACGCATCACCTCCTTCTGGTTGGACCAGAAGAACGACACCAAGGTGGCGGCCGTGAAGCCGGTGAGGATCATGCCCAGCGGGCCGCCGATCAAGTACTTGAGCCCGACGCGCAACGCGACGACGCCCGCCGCACCGAGGGCGAACTCCCGCACGCCGCTCTTTTTGACCCGGCCCCAGGCCATCGGTAGCAGCTCGCCCGAGGCGATGACCAGCGCCACGAACTCGGCCCGCTTGGCGCCGTGATCGTAGGTTTCCTTGATGACCTGCTGCATGAACGCGTCGAACGTCTCGTAGACGTCGGCGGGGTACGCGGTGTGGGATTTCTGCGGGTCGGCCATCGCGCCTCAGGATAGCACCGCCGACCGCGGCGGCTGACGCTCTGTTCCCGGGCGCGGGCAGCCGCGCGGTGACACGGTGCGGTTTGACACCCCGGGGGCGCGCTTCCACAATCCCACGGACGATGTTCGGGCGGTCCGAGTCCCCTGGCCGCGGCCGGATCACCTGGAAGCGCGGCCGGATCACCTGGAAGCGAAGCTGGACGAGCGGCGTGCCGTACTGGTGCGCGTCGTTGCTGCTCGTGGCCTGCCGCCCCGACGCCCCGACGCGTGCGCCGGACGGCGGCAGCGCCGGTGCGGACGGCCAGGGGCGCCTCGATGCGGACATCGCCGACCCCCGCCAGGGCAGCGGCGCCGCCGATGCCGATGCCGATGCCGATGCCGCCACGCCGGAGCTCCGCGAGCGACCCCAGCCGGTCGAGGTCAGCAGTCGCGAGGCGGCCCTGGACGCCGTCGTGCGTGGCAATCCCGAGGGGGCCCGCGAAGCGCTCGAGGCTGCGCTTGCATCCAAGCCCGGCGATACCGAGGTCCGCATCGCCCTGGCGCGGGCGCACATCGCCACGGGTGCCCTCGACGAGGCGCGCACGGTGCTCGAGGATCCCAAAGGCGCGCCCTTGGACGTCGACGTGGTGCAGGTCCGCGTGTCGCTGCTGCGCAGGCGCGGCGACCTCGGCGCAGCCCAGCGCGTGCTCGACGATGGGCTGCGTCGCCACCCCGCTTCGCTGCCGCTGCTCGGCGATCAGATCGCGCTGCGCGTCGGGACCGGGCGCCGCGACGATCCCAAGACCCGCGCGCTCATCGACGCGATGTACGACGCCTACGACGCGGGCAAGGCCAAGACCACCGCCGAGCTGCTCGCGGTCGCGATCGCGGCCCAGGCCCGCGGCGGCAAAGGCGGCTTCCACGACGCCAACATGGTGCTCGAGGCCGCCGAGACCCTCGAACCAGTCGATGGCGGCACCTGGGTCGGCGATCGGGTGCGATTGCTGCGCGGCTCGGTGTTCCTGGAGAAGTACGCCGCAGACGAGGCCGCGACCACCTTCGAGATGCTGCTCGCGCGCGATCCGTGGCACGTCGAGGCGTTGGCCGGCATGGCGATGGTGCACGCCGAGAGCCTGCGTTTCGCCGCGGCGGCCCGCGCCGCCACCGAGGCATTGATGGTGGATCCGCACCACGCCGACGCCCACGCCACCCTCGCCCGCATCGCGCTCATCGAGGGGCGCTGGGACGAGGCCCGCGCTCACACCGAGGGCGACGCGCTGCTTCGCAACCCCGGACACGTGCGCTCGCTGGCGGTCATCGCCGCGGCAGCGATCGCCGCGGGGCCGCCCGTGGGCTACACCGCCGCCCGCGATCGCGTGCTCGCCGACGATCCCACCGGTGGCGCGTTCTTCCGCGACCTCTCCGAGATCCTCGCGTTCTTGCATCTGTATCCCGAGGCCGACGACGTGCTGCGCGAGGCCGTCGCGCTGGCGCCGGCCGATCCGTACAACCAAAGCGCTCTGGGCCTGAACTTGCTGCGGCTGGGCGATGAGGTCGTCGGGCGCGCGGCCCTCGAGAAGGCGTGGAAGGGCGACCCGTTCAACGAGCGCACCCGCAACGTGCTCGATCTGTACGAGAACCGCCTCGACAAGCACTACACCGTCGAGACCCACGGCGATTTCACGCTGCGGATGCCCACGGTCGATCGCGAGTTCGTGCAGCCGGTGCTGCTGGCATCGGCCCAGCGCTCGCGCAAGGCGCTCGACGAGTTCTACGACAGCTCGGCCGGGAAGCTGCGGCTCGAGTTCTTCTCGGCGCCCGACGAGTTCTCGGTGCGCACCGTAGGCGTGCCCAGCCTCGGCGCGGTCGCGGTGTGCTTCGGTCCGGTGATCACGTTCATCGGGCCCTACCACGGCCGCGTGAACCTGGACCTCGTGATGCGGCACGAGCTCGCGCACGTCTACGCGATCCGGCGCAGCAAGGGGCGGGTGCCGCGGTGGTTCACCGAGGGGCTGTCGGAGTGGGAGTCCGAGCAGGCTGATCCGGCTTGGGCCCGCGAGAGCGCCGCGTTGCTCACCCTCGCCCGCAAGCGCGGCAAGCTGCGCAAGCTGTCCGAGCTCGAGCTCGCCTTCATCCGCGCCGAGAGCCCGATCATGATGGAGGCCGCGTACGCCACAGCGGCGTACGCCATCCGCTATCTCGCGGCCACGTATGGCCGCGACAAGCTCATCGCGATCCTCGATGGTTACGCCCAAGGCAAGCACACCGAGGCGTTGTTCGCGACGCATTTCGGCAAGCCGATCGGCACGATCGAGCGCGAGTTCGAGGCGTGGTTCACCACCGAGCTCGCGGCCAAGATCCGCGGCTGGGCGCCGAGCGAGGACGACGCCGAGGATCCGCGCACCGCGATGTGGCGGGCTGCCGGCGCGATGGTCGAGAAGGACGATCACGCCGGCGCGATCCGGACGCTCGAGGCGCTGATCGGCAAGCAGGGCGATGGATTCCTGCCGCGCATGGCCCTCGCGCAGCTCGTGGTGGGTGGCAAGAGCCCGGCGGCGGCCAAGCGTCACCTCGAGGCCGCGCAGAAGTTCGCCACCGAGTCGATCGAACCCTACGTCAAGCTCGCCGAGCTCGCGCGCAAGACCGGCGATGTCGGCGAGGAGAAGCGGGTGCTGCGGGCGGCCCTGGCGATCGACGCCGACTCGCTCGATCCGGCGGCGCGCTTCTTGATGCTCGCGCTCGTGACCGAGGATCGTGATGGCACCGAGCTCGGCACCGCGCGGGTCGCCGCCCTCGCGCCGCTGCATCCGATCGCCCTGGGCGCCCGGGCGATCGCCCTGGCCAAGTCGGGCAACACCGCCGACGCCACGGCCCACCTCGCGCGCGCCGACGAGGCGCTGCGCAAGAGCGAGGGACGTGGTCCGCCCGACACGCTCGTGGTGGTCGCCCTCGCCCACATCGCGCTGGGCGATCGCGCGGGTGCCGACGTTCTGGCCCTGTCGCTGAAGGGCGCCGATTTGCCGGCCGAGGCCAAGAAGAAGCTGGGCCTGTGACGTTTGTCCGGCGCGCGGCGCCGGGACCAAGCCAGGCGCGTTCGGCCGGGCGCTCAGTCGCAACTGCCGAAGACGGCCGGCGCGCTGAACTCGACGTCGGGGCCCTCGCAGGCGGCCTCGAGCGCGTCGCCGAGCACGTAGATCTTGGCCGGTGCGCCCTCGGAATAGACGATCCCGCAGCCGCCCTCGCCGTATGCGGCGTCGGGATCGCAGCGCTCGCACTGCTGGCTCGCGTTGCACACGAAGGTGTCGTCGCAGAAGAACGACTTGCAGAACTGATCCTTGATGTGCTGACCTGTGAGCTCGTTGGCGCCGAGGAATGTGTGCGGGATGACCGGTTGGTCGGCATCGGGGTCGACGCAGACGTTGAGCGTGTCATCGAACTCGAGGCCGGCGTCGCAGCCCCCACCGGACGGCCGCGGGCAGCCGGCCTTGCCCAGGTTCTCCTCTGAGCAGACCACGCTCGCGCAGGCGCTGTCGTCGAGCGCGTCGACGAAGCCGTTGGTCATCGAGCTGCCGAGGTGCGACATGGGGTTGCACGAGACCGAGCGATAGTCGGCGACGCAGATCTTGTCGATCTGGGTGCTGTCGAGGTCGGTGTTCTCGTCGTCGAACTTGCACAGCGGCACGTACCGATTGTCGCCGGTGGACGAGCAGTCCTCGGCGGTGCCACAGCGCTCGACGTCGTCGTTGGGCCGCAGGATCGCGCTGCACGCGAAGGCGGAGCCGAAGGCGAGGGTTAGCACGCCGATGCGCAGCAGGCTCGAGGCGACGGGGACGGTGGACGAGATCGGGGCGGTCATGCGGGCTCGTGGGGGGTGCGGCCGGCGGGCGCCGCATCCGAGGGCTGCGAGCTTAGGGCGGGGCCGAAAGCGGCGCAAGCGGGCAGGATCAGCTCGAATCGCGTGCCTTGGGGGCCGGTCTGGGCGACCCGCACCGAGCCCCCGTGATCGGCCACGATCTGCTGGACCATGGGCAGGCCCAGCCCGGTGCCGCGCGCCTTGCGGGTGTAGAAGGCTTCGAAGATGCGGTCGAGCTTGTCGTCGGGCAGCGCGATGCCGCCGCCGTTGTCGCTGACCACCACCGTCACCACCTGATCCTGACATCGCACCGATACGCCGATCCGCGGCGCCGTGGTGCGTGCGGCCGCGGGCCCCTCGCCGAGCGCGGCCTCCTTGGCGTTGCGCAGCAGGTTGAGCAGCGCCTGCCGTAGCTGGTTGGCGTCGCCCATGATCGTCACCGGCTCCGCGGGCATATCGACGTCGATCGCGACGTCGTCCTGCGCCAGCTCGGGGGCGGTGAACTCGAGCCAGCCGATGATCTCGGCCCGCAGATCGAGCTCGACCAGCTCGGGCTTGGGGCGCCGGGCGAAGTGCAGGTAGCTCTCGGTGATGTTGGTGAGGCGATCGACCTCGCCGATGATCTTGCCGAGCAGCCGCCGACCTTCGCCGTCGTTCGGGAGCTCGTCCTCGAGCAGCTCGGCGTTGAGCGCGACCGCCGAGAGCGGGTTGCGGATCTCGTGGGTGATCTGCGCGGCGAGCTGGCCGGCAGCCGCGAGCCGTTCGCCGCGGAGCAGCCGACGCTCGCGCTCCTCGAGCGCCTCGGCCATCAGGTTGAACTCCTGGGCGAGCAGACCGACCTCGTCGCCGCGGCCGGCGTGCTCGGTGAGCACGCGCTGCGACCAGTCACCATCGCCGAGCCGGCGCACGCTCGACGCGAGGCGCCGCAGCGGACTCAGGGTGAAGAACACGCCGATGCTCGCCAGCGCACCGGCCACCAACGTCGCGATGGCCAGGCCGATCGTCCAGCGCTCGGCGCGGCCGCGCTGCTGCTGGACCTCCTCGCGGAGCTCCTCGATCGCGCGGCCGCTCTGCGAGCCCAGGGCCTCGAACAGCTGCTCGATCTGGCCCTGGGTGCGGACATCTGCGAGCACCGTGTCGACCGCGGTCGGGGACGTGGGCGTCGCGACCATTGTCTCGAGCTGGCTCAGCGATTCCTGGATGCGCGACACTTCGGCAAGCTCGTCGGCGCCGCCGAAGCGCTCGGGCTCGCGCAGCGCGTCGTCGATCGGGGCGCGGGCGCGAACGACCATCGCCGCGCGCGTCTGCAGCGCGAGTTGCAACGTGGCGCGCAGGCCGGGGTCGACGGGCCGGGCGGGCGTGCTGCGCTGGTGCGTCCGCACCTGCTCGCCGATCCGCACCGCCTGCACCTGGGCCTCGGCGAGGCGCTTGTCGAACACCGAGTAGACGGCGACCAGGCGATCGAACCCCGCCTGCATGTCGCGGAGCTGCCGCAGCGTGGCGAAGCCCCACAGGAACGTCGCGACCAACACGCCGGTCACCAGCACGGTGATGCGCACAGCCAGGCTGTCGCGCAGGCGCAGCGATCGGCGCGGGTGGGGGTCGGTGGTCGGGGAACGCTCGCTCATGCGGCGCACCACGAGAGCGGCGACATCGCGCGCTCGCCATCGGGCACGTCCGAACCGCCCCGCTCGGGCTCACCTGCAGTCCGCCTTGCCATGGCCGCTCGCGCGCGCAGCCCGACCTTAGCAGGAGCGGGCGAGCCCCGGCGTCCCGTGGGTGGGTGTGCGTGTATTTTCCCCGACCGCGCGCGCGCCGATGTTAAGCTCGCAGCGCCGATGTCTCGCCTCTCGTCGACACTGACCACCATCCTCGCGGCAGCGATCGCGTGGCCCGTGCCGGTCGCGGCGCAGGCCCACCCGGCCGCCGGCGCCGCGGCTTTTCGGCTCGCCGCGGCGCTCGAAGAGTCCGCGTCCGTGCTCGGCCTCGAGTCCGACGATGCCGCGGCCAGCGCGGCGCTGACCCAGGCCCTGCGCAAGGCCGCCGCCAAGCGCGGTCTTGGCGGCGGCCCCGAGATGAGCCTCGTCGAGATGCGGCTCACCATGGGTTGCGAGGGCAACGCCGAGGCGTGCCTGGCCGAGGGCGGCAAGGCCATCGAGGTGCGGCAGCTCGTCTACGGTGATCTGCGCAAGACCGGCGGCGGCTACAAGGTCCAGCTGTATCTCCTCGACGTCGCGAGCGCGGGCATCACGGCGAACACCACCTTGCCGCTGTCGGCCGCCGATCTGTCGCCCGACACGATCGACGCCACCGCCGCCAAGCTCGTGCAGAGCCTGATGCCCAAGGAGTCCGACGACGAGTCGTTGCCGAGCACGGGCGCGCCGCTGCCCGAGGTCGAGCCCGTGCCCGAGGCGACGCCACCGCCGACGCCGCGCGAGCGCAACTACGAGTGGGGACGGCAGCGTCCCGCGCCGCGGTGGAAGAAGATCGGCCTCGGCGTGACCGCCGGTGTCGGTGGCGCGGCGCTCATCGCCGGCGTCGTGATGCAGGCGCTGCTGCGCACCACCTTGCGCAACGATCTGCTCGACGCGGTCGACGCCAGCAACGACGACAACGGCAACGGCATCCTCGACGTCGACGAGCCCAGCAGCGTGCCCGAAACGCAGCGCAACGTGGGCAACAACATCAGCCGCGGCGAGGACGATCTCTGTCTCGCGGCCGACGAGCGCCCGAATCCTGCCAGGCCCGATGACGTGCGCAACGCCTCTGTCACCCGCGTCTGCAACAAGGCCAGCAGCGTCGAGACCGGCTCGATCGTCGCGCTCGCCGGCGGAGCCGTCCTCGGCGCGGCCGCGATCGTATTCACCGTGCTGCTCTTCGTACGCAAGAAGAAGGGCAGTGAGGGCGCCGCAGCCCTGCTCCGCCACGACTTCCGACTCGGCATCGGCCCGGACCAGGGCGGGATGAGGGCCGGCGTCGGCTTCCGGTTCTAGCAGGCCACGACCGCGGCCGAGACCGCCTAGCCCGGCGGCTCGTCGGCGTCCGGCACCTCGAAGTCCGCATTGTCCATGTTGTCCTCCATGAAGGCCACGGTCACGCGGAGGTAGGTGTCGCCCTTGGGCTGATCGGGCTTGGGCGGTGCGATGCGCTCGGAGGCGTAGTGGCGCCAGATCGCCGCGCCATCGATCTGCAGCGCGGACAATGTCTGTCCGAGCAGATCGACCTCGTGGGCGAACGGGCCGCGCAGCACGAAGCGGCAGCGCACCGTGCGGCACGAGACGTCGTCGACCGACACGCGGGGCTCCTCGGGGGCGCCCTCGAACGCGGCGCTGCGGGCCGTGGCCACCGCCTGGTTGACGAGCGTCTGGTGGGGACGCGCCCATGCGCTCTTCACCGGCTCGGACTCGAACTCGGTCGCTGCGAAGCGCTCGAAGGTCGCCGCGACCTCGCCTGTCGGGCGCGCCTCGAAGCCGCGCTTCTTGCCCGGTTTCTTCGGCTTCTTGGACTTGGCGGCGGGGGGCTTCGCCACGCCCTGATCGCGCGCGGACACCTTGGGCCCGCCCGGGGGCACGTTCACCAGCCAGTGCACGCCGACCGCGGCCGTCGCGAGCAACGGCGCGAGCAGCAGTCCACCGACTCGACGCATGCGCGAAGGGGCCCCCGGTGTCGACGAGGGCAGCTCGCCGGTCGCTTCCTTCACCTCGGCGTTCACGGAGTCTCCTCGAGCATCGGCGGCAGCGGCACGCGCACACGCCATGCGCCCGCTTGGAACACCATCTGCAACATGTGGCGCTCGCCGTCGGCGGCGACCAGCGCGACGCTGGCCTCGGCGTCGTCGCCCGATACCAGCTCGGCCTTCGCGACCTGGAAGCTGTCGGGGACGTCGACGACCTGGATCATCTCGTATTGCTCGATCGTGCGTCGACCGCCGACCTGATCGCTGGCCTGGCTCGCGGCGTGTTCGAGTCGGGCCGCGGCGTCGAGGTCGACGAGATCGACGAGCGCCTTGGCATCGGCGCGCACCATGGCCTGCGCGAAGGCGCGGGCTGCGGTCACCGGCGCGGCCTCCTTCTCGTCACCGCAGCCGGCCACGGCCAGCACCAGTGTCATCGCGACGATCCCGAGCGTCCGCATCAGTCGCCGTCCTCGCGGACCTTGTGCATGCCGAGGCGCTTGAGTAGCTCGCGCAGGTAGTACCGCGTGATCCCGGCCTCGGCCGACGCGCGGCTGAGGTTGCCGTCGGTCCGCTCGAGCAGTCGGCCGAAGTACTCGCGTTCGAAGTTGTCGACCATCTGCTGCTTGGCGTCCTTGAACGGAGCCGAGAGCAGGGCCTCGTCGAAGCCGCCGGCCGAGGTGGCGCGCTGCTCGGTGGCCGCGTGCTGGGCGGCGACGGCCCGTGGATCCTCGCGGCGACCCAGGTGCAGATCCGAGGGCTCGATGACGCCGCCGCGGCACAGGTGGGCGGCGCGCTGGATGATGTTCTTGAGCTGGCGGACGTTGCCGGGGAACGGCTCGGCGACCAGGGCGTCGCGGGCGGCGTCCGACATCCGCGGCTTGGCGGCGCCGCTGTACTGGCGCACGAAATCCTCGAGGAACCGATCGGCGAGCATGATGACGTCGCCGCCACGCTCGCGCAGCGGCGGCATGTCGACGGCCATCACCGACAGGCGGAAGTAGAGATCTTCGCGGAACAGGCCCTGCCCGACCATCATGCGCAGGTCACGATGGGTGGCGGCGACGATGCGCACGTCGACCTTGCGCACCTGGCTCTCGCCGACGCGCTGGACCTCGCGGCGATCGAGCACGCGCAGCAGCTTGGGCTGGAGGTCGAGCGGCAGCTCGCCGATCTCGTCGAGGAACAGCGTGCCGCCGTTGGCCTCTTCGAAGCAGCCGGGGCGGTCGGAGAAGGCGCCGGTGAACGAGCCCTTCTTGTGGCCGAGGATCGACGCCTCGGCGAGCTCTCGCGGCATCGAGCCGCAGTCGAGGACGACGAACGGGCCCTGGGCGCGGTTGGACTCGTCGTGCAGCGCCCGCGCGACGAGCTCTTTGCCGGTGCCGGTCTCGCCACCGATCATCACGCTCATCTCGGTGGGCGCGACGCGCTCGAGGGTGGCGAACACCTCGCGCATCACCGCGCTCTTGCCGTGCAGCGCGCCGAAGTGGTCCTCGTCCGAGATCGGGACCTGGACCTCGTCGGCCGACAGCAGCTGGAACTCGGTCTTGCCGACCTTGACGTCGTTGCCGGGCTCGATCCACGCGCTCTTGACCCGCGTGTTGCTGACGAACGTGCCGTTGGTGCTGTCGAGATCGTGGATGAGCACGCCCGAGTCGCCGATCACCAGCTCTGCATGGGTGCCGCTGACCGAGGTGTCGGTGAGGACCAGATCGTTGACCGCGCTACGCCCGATGGTGACCCGCGAGCGGGCGACCGTGATCTGGGCGCCGCGATCCGGACCATCTTTGACCCGAAGCATCACTCGCCGCAGCTGCTTGTGGGTGTGCTGGGCGGCGAAGAACGTCGTCGTCATGCCCGTTTCAGCGGGCTCTCGGCGTTGGGTCGTCAAATTCGCCTTGGGAGCGGCCAGCTTGCCCGAATCTACCTGCAGACGCCACCCCGCGGCGTCGCGGTGTGGCGCCGAGGACGTGGCGTCGGCGGCCAAGCGGCCGGGCTGCTAGGCTGGTGGCTGGCGTGGGAGAGAGCGTGCGAATGGCCGTGCTCGTGTGGTGCTCGGCACCGTGGGCGTGCGTCCCCGCTGCGCCGCCACCCCCGGGAGTCGCGCAGACCCCCGCGGCACCGGATGCCGCCTCCGCGCTTGCAGAGGATGGTGCGGCGCCGAGGACCATCGACGCGGGGACGCCGAGTGACGCCGCCCACGACGCTGCGGCCGCACCGCCGCCGCTCGCCGAGCCGACGCAACGATCGAGCGTCCGCACGATCGCCCCGGGGGCGCGCTCGGGCTTGGTCGAGTTCGCCGCGCGCTTGCCCGAGCATTCGCTGACGTGGGTGGGGCCGATGTCCGGCAACGGCGGCCGCGATGTCCTCGTACACATCCCGGCGGGTGCCACGGCGACGCGTGACGTCCAGGTGGTCTATCACTTCCACGGCACCCACAGCGAGACGGTCGCCGAGCAGCGTCCCGGCATGAAGAAGTCCGAGTGGGTCGGGTGGGATCGCGTCGCGCAGACGGTCGAAGCGGCAACCGAGTTGCAGGGCCGTGGCGAGCAGACAGTCGCCCTCGTCTATCCACTGTCGGCGGGAAAGCGGCCCGAGCCCGAACACACGGGGTGGTTCAACAAGGAGTACGACCGCATGTGGATGCGGTCGCAGCCGCCGTCCTACACCGACGACTTCGACACGCTGCATGCCGAGGTCGTCGCGGTGCTCGCCGACGGGTTCGGCGTGGCGCCGGGTCGACTGCGATCCGAGGTGATCGCCGAGGGGCACAGCGCCGGCGGCATCGCGCTGCGCAGCATCGCGGAGAGTGGAACCCGCCACGTCGGCGAGTACATCTTCCTCGACGCGAGCTTTCGCGGCTGGGCCGATGGTTGTCACCGTGCGGTGCAGTCGCGGGCGAGCGCGGGGAAGCCCGCCGCACTGGTCACGCTGGTCGTCACCGAAGGGGGCATCGCCGATCCATTCGGCCGCTCCGATCCGTGGTGTCGCACCGGCGATGACGACGCCACCGCATGGACGCGACATCGCGCCGTGTGCGAAGGCGGCGCGAAGCGACCGCCCGGATCGGCCAAGTCGTGCGCGGCGCTGCAGGAGGCCGCCCTCGGCTGGCCCATGCAGCAGGCGTGGTGCGCTGCGATGGCCGACGATCTGCGGAGCCTGCCCGGCGCGTACCTGCTCCGCACGCGGATCACCCACGGCAAGCAGCCGCGGCACTTCGTCGGCGGGCTCGAGCTGCCGCCCGAACGCTTCGACGCGCGTCGGCAGTGAGGCGCAGCGGCGAAATCCCGGCTCAATCCTGCGTCCACAGGCAGCGCGCGAAGGGGCCGTTGTCGCTCGGGAAGATGTAGCAGTCCATGCCGGTGGGACAGCCCTGCAGGTCCATGCCGCAGTCGAGCTCGCAGCTGTTGTTGATGGTGCAGACCGGCTGGGCCTCGCCGCCTGTGGGTGCGGGGCAGATGCCCTGGTCGCACGGCAAGAGGCACACGGCGGCGTCCGGGTCCGGCGTCAATTCCAAGTACCCGCAGACTCCGTTGCCGCAGTCTGTGCTGATGGTGCAGTCGCCATAGAAGGGTTGGTCTTGGACGTCGCCGTCGTCGCTGGAGGACTCGGCGTCGCCCTCGTTCGTCGTGCTGCTGCCGGTGTCCATCGGCGTGGTGGGGTCGGGCTCGCCGGTCGTGTCGGTGCCGCCGGTCGTCGACGTGGGGGTGTCGGTCGAGGCGGTGGTCGGATCGGGATCGGGATCGGGATCAGAGTCCGGAGAGGGATCGCCGCTGCCGGTGCCGCCGGGCGGTGGGCCGCCGTCCGTCAGTCCATCGACGGTGGTGGCGGTGGCATCGTCGTCGGCCGTGCCGATCGATGCGCTGCCGGTGGCCCCCGGGATGCCGCCGCTCTCGAACCCGCAGCCGAGACACGCGAGCACCACTGACGCACATCCTCGCGCCATTCGTGTTCGCATTGCCGGACCACTGTACCGGCAGGCATCGCCTGCGGCAACGGAGAGCGAGTCCAGGGGACTAGTTGGGCAGGTCGGGCTTCACGACGCGCAGATGCGACGACTTGGCCTTCGCGCGCTTTTTCGCCGGTCGGCTGGTGCTGCCGGTCCCACCGCCCCGGCGCCACGGCTGCGCGGTCACGAGGTACGCGCCAGCGATGGCAACGAGCCACGGGATCACGACCGGCCACGCCGCGCCGCGGGCTAGCGGGCCGACGAGACCGAGCACGACGAGGATGATCGCCAACGTGCGCGCCCGAACGCTGACCGCACCCATGAGCGACAGCTCGCGCTTGCCATAGACGATTCCGAACGCGGTGACGGCCGCGAGATCCATCCCGGTCGAGCCGCCGTGAACGACCGCCGGCAGCCATTGCGAGAGCAACGCGTAGGCGAGGTAGCCGGCGGTGCCGCAGCCGAGCACGAGGGTGACGTACTTGCGCGTGCCCCAAAAGCCCTCGAGTGGCGAGCCGATGAACCACTGCATGAACAGGGTGCCGATCACGAGGCCCACGGCGTCGGCGGGGAACACGAAGTTCGCCGTCAGCGGCTGCCACGCGGCGCCGTCGCCGAGCAGCGCGCCCGGCTGCAGGCGGAGCAGCGCTCCGAGCGGTTGATCGCCGATGCCGGCGGTCGCCGCGACCGTGAGCAGGAACAGCGTCAGCGCGCCGCGGTGAAACTTGGGCAGCGCGCTGAAGAAGCCCGACACGATCGCAAGACTCTAGCGCGGGCCTTCGCGGCGCACCAACGGCGAGCACCAGCGGCCCCGCCGCGGGCCGTTGACGGCGAGGGGGGCGTCGTCAGCACGGGCTATGGGGGCGCCGCCGTACTCGCAACAGGTCTGCGCGATGCGCGGTCTCGCCGATTTCTTGCGGCCCGGCGCCCGCTCGTTCCAATGCTGGTCGCATGTCGCTCAACCGTCGTCGCCACCGTCTGTTCGTGACCCGGCACACCGAGTATCACCTGCGTGCGGACGAATGCGTGGGCGTCCGCGACCGCGAGACCGGGGCGTGGCAGCGCGGCCACGCGGCGCTGCGCCTGCGCGCGCTGAAGCTGCCCCCGACCGGCCACGATCACGTGTGGCTCGGCCAGCGCCTGCAATTCTGGAGCAGCAAGACCGATGTGGTCACCTCACCGGTCGTGGCGGTGGGCCGACCGGCGCGCGAGTGCCTCGAGAACTACGTGAGCCTCGAGCGCGCCGGATCGATCCGCTGCTGAACCGCGGTGGATTCGGGGTGGGCTGACGCGGCGCGAATCGGCCGATCACTTCGCCGGTTCGGCCGGCGCCTTGGCATCGTCGGCCTTGGCGTCGTCGGCCTTGGCGTCGTCGGCCTTGGCGTCGTCGGCCTTGGCGTCGTCGGCCTTGGCGTCGTCGGCCTTGGCGTCGTCGGCCTTGGCGTCGCCGGCCTTGGCGTCGTCGGCCTTCGCGGCGACGGCCGGGTTGCCCTCGCCGCTGTAGCAGCACAGGATTCCCGCGTTGCGATCCGCCGTGACCGCGCCGCAGCCCTCGGAGGTGCCGCGCGAGATCTCGGTCTTGCCCTTCCAAACGGCGTCCTTGCACTTGCCCGCGGCGCAGTCGTTGCCGCAGCACACCGGCTCGGCGCCGAGGCCCGACTGCGTGCACGGCAGGACCTCGTCCTTCTTGATGACGGGACAGGGGTTGATCTCCTCGGTCGTCGAGTGGCTGAGCGCGGCGTTGAAGCGGCCGGGGCCGGCGTTGTCGCAGTCCTTCACCGTGGTGTGGGAGGTGAGGTCGGCGGCCTTGCCGTCGACGCCGCAGATGTGCCAGCCGGGGGCGCACACGTCGGCGGGCGAGGTGCACAGCTCGCCGTCGTCGCCGCAGGCCTTGCCGGTGGGCTTTTCACGCAGCGACTTGGCGGACTTCCAGTTGCCCACGCAGCCAGCGATGCGGGGATGCTTGTCGAGCTCGGAGAATCCCTCGCGCTGACCGTCGGCGCAGCCGGCGATCGCCGGGTCGAGCTTTGCGCTCTCGGCGTACTTGTAGTCGGCCGTCTTGGGACGGTCGCCATCGAAGTAGTCGCCCTCGTAGGGACCAGAACCGCAGGTGCAGCCGCCCATCCAGAGCGCAGCGACGATCGAGAGCGAGGACACGAGCACACGCGGGAGACCAAACATGCGGCGCAGGATAGGCAAGGCCAGCGCCGAGTGCCAGCGCAGATCCGCGGCGGCACAGAGATCGGCCGTGCTGGCCGCAAACTCCGCCCACGGGCGTCACATCGTCGGCTCTGCACGCCAGGCCGCCTCCGTTCGCGGGGCCAAGGCGCCCGATCAGTCGTCGTCGTCGTCTGCGGTCGGCTGGACGGCGAGCTCGGCCTCGAGCTTGCGCATCGCGATGACCTGCGGCTTGGTCACGACGTACGAGACGATCACGCTGATGAAGTACAGCGCGGTCATCGGGATCCCCATGAGCCAGATGGTGACGGGATCGGGCGGGGTGAGCACCGCCGAGGCGATCGTGATGACGAGGATCGCGATCTTCCAGTGCCGCAGCAGCGTCACGTAGGTGATGATCCCGGCCTTCGACAAGAAGAACACCGCGAGCGGCATCTCGAACATCACGCCGAAGCCGAACATCATCTTCATGACGTAGCTGGCGTAGTCGGCGTAGGTGTAGGCCGTCTTGACGACGACATCGCCCATGCCGATGTTCTTGCGCTGACCGTAGGTCAGGAAGAATTCGGTCGCGATGGGCAGCACGACGTAGTAGCAGAACGCGGCGCCCGCCACGAACATCACCGCGCTGGTGGCCACGAACGGCACGACCAGGCGCTTTTCCTGGGCATAGAGCCCCGGCGCGATGAACATCCACAGCTGGTAGAAGACCACCGGCGCCGCGAGGAACAGACCCGCGAAAAGGGCGACCCAGATGTCGGTGAGGATGACGTCGAGCGCGGCGAGGTTGAGCAGCGTCGGCTGACCCTCCATCCCCGCGGATTCCCAGGCCTCGCCGAAGGGGATCCACATGAACGCGGTGATGTGATCGATGGTCGCGTAGCAGATCACCGCGCCGAGCAGCAGCGCGGCGAAGGCCCGGCCGATGCGCTTGCGCAGCTCGGCGAGGTGGTCGAAAAACGACATGGGCTGATCGCCCTCGGGCCCCTCGGCCATGCCGTCTGCGCCGTTGTTGGTGGATGTCGGGTCGGCCACGGGGTGCTCGCGGATCGCGGGGTTCAGGCTGCGCCCTGGCCGACGTCCGGGCGATCGGGGCGCGCCGCAGGGATCGCACCCGGGGGCGCAGACATGGCCGCGTCGGGGTGGCCCTCGGCCGGGTGCTCGCGGGGATCGGGCGCCGCGGCGTTGCCGGAGTTGGCGCTCGGCGTCGTGTCGGTGTGGTGCGCGTCGGTGTGGTGCGCGTCGGTGTGGTGCGCGTCGGTGTGGTGCGCGTCGGTGTGGTGCGCGTCGGTGTGGTGCGCGTCGGGTGCCGCCGGCGCCCCGTCGGCCGGCGCCGACGAGCCGTGGACCGGAGCCGCGCCCTCATTCGGAGCCGTGACGCCGACCCCGAGTTCCTCGCGCTTGGACTCCTCGGCGGCCTTCACCGTCTTCAGCAGCTTGTTCTGCGCCTTCTGCATCTCCATGCGCGCCTTCATCAGCTCGCGCCGCGCGGCAGCCTCGGCCTTCTTGATGTCGGAGACGCCGCCCTTGAGCGCCGCGCGGATGTCGTGCATCTCCTCTTCGTTCATGATGGCGTCGCGGAATTCGTCCGCGGTGTTGCGCAGCGACGCCCAGAACTTCGCCGCGCTGCGCAGGATCTTGGGCAGCTCGCGGGGCGAGAACAGCATCAGCGCGACCACGGCGATGATGATGAACTCGGTCGGTCCGATGCCGAACACCGTCCCACGATAGCAAGCTCCCCCGGCGGCGGCGAGGCGGGGGCGGAAGGCGGAGGGCGACGCTGCACCGGGCGCGGCCCACGTAGCCCCAGGCGGCCGAATTTGCCCGGATCGGCCCCGGCCTCGCGGCGGGAGCCTCGTCCCGGTCGACCGCAGTCGCGCGGGGGGCTGCCTGGGATCACGCCGCTCGCGCCGCACGCCGACGCCGCGATCGACCCACGACCGCAATGGTGATAGCGACCTCAGCGTGCGCGTCGATCTGCATCGCCACCTCGAGGGCTCCCACTCGGCGGAGGCGCTGGCGGCCGTCGCCGAGCAGTTCGATGTGCGCGACCCGACGTACTTCGACGCCGCCACCGGCCGCTTCCGCAGCGCCGACGCGCTGCGGGCCGCGCTGACCCTCACCGAGCCCAGCGACGACGCGGGTCACTTCTATGTCCGCATCCAGCGCGCGCGCATCGCCTACGTCAGCGAGCAGGCCGTGGCCGAGCTCGCCCGGCGGGCGTTCGTCGAGGCCGCCGCGCAGACCGAGGGCTTCGAGATGCGCGTGAGCCTGTTCTCGATGACGCGCACGCTGCTCGACAACGAACACGTCGCGTGGCGCGAGCTCTCGCCGGTCGCGTTTGCCGAACGTGCGCGAGCTCTGCTGCAGGTCGTGCTCGCCGCGCGCGACGCCGCGGTCGTCACCGAGGGCGCGCCGATGCTGATCCGCGTCGGCTTCTCGCGCACCTTCGAGAGCGAGCCGCACTACCGCGCCATGGCGGCGATGCTCGTCGAGCACCGCGCGGCGATCTGCGGGCTCGACGTGCTCGGCATCGTCGCCGGTCACGATCCCGAGCCGATGCCGCCGGCGCTGCGCGAGATCCTGCGCGGCCTGCGGGCCCACATCGGCGATCTCACCGTGCATGCCGGCGAGTTCGACGACCACCGCTCGGTCGAGCGCACGCTCGCGCTCGAGCCCCAGGCGATCGGCCACGGCGTGCGGGCGGTCGAGAGCGACGCGATGATGGCCCGGCTCGCCGCCGAGGGCATCACGCTCGAGGTGTGCCCGTCCAGCAACCGCTGGTTGATTCCCACCGCCCTCGCCGCGCTCGAGCACCGCCACGGCGCGGTGCCGCTGGTCGCGTTGCAGCGCAACCACGTCCACTGCGTGCTCGGTAGCGACGACCCGGCGCCGATGGCGACGACGTTCGATCGCGAGTGGGCCATCGCCGCCGAGTCGGGGGTCGACATGGTGAAGCTCGCGGAGGATGGCGCCCGGCGCTGGAACCAGCTGCCGCAGCCGCCGTGCGGCCCGATCATCATCGTCCCAGCGTGACGCGGACCGCCGCCCCGGGGCGCGCGTGGACGACGAGCACGCAGTCCCGCAGCGCATGGTCGGCCCCGTCCACGTCGATCTGCGGCGCCGCGCTCCACCGCGGCGGGATCACGATCTCGGTGGGCGCGTCGGAATCCGCGGTGTATCGGAGGCTCCACGGCTGGCCGTCCGCGCTGTCCCAGAACTCGGGCGTGCCGGCGAGCGCCCGCGGGAACGGCCGCACCAAGGCCGCGGTCCACGGCCGCTCGTCGCCGCCCGGGAGCACGATCGACGCGTCTTCTTCGTTCCAGTCGTCGCCGCCCGGATCGAAGTGCCACACCATCCAACTCGCGAAGGCGCGGTCGAGCCGGGCGCACTGATCCTCGACGAGGGCGGGGGCGCCGGCGATGCCACCGAGGATGCCGAACTCGCCGATGCACAGCGGCCAGCTGCGCTCGCGCGCGGTGGCGCAGACCCGGCCCAGCGCGGTCGGGAACGTCGACGCCCGCGGCACGAAGCGCGATGCCAGGATCGCCGTGGCGTCGTACAGGTGCGGCGCGTACACCAGGTCGTCGCCCGAAAGCGGCGGCAACGTGGTGGGGGCACCGAAGGCGACCAACGGCGTGGGCTCGACGAACAACAGGCGACCGGGCGCGTTGCGGTCGCGCACGCCGATGCAGCGGCGGTGGAAGTCGGCGAGCCAGCCGCGCTCGAACCGGCCGCGGAGCACCTCGACCAGCGGCGCCATCGGCTCGTTGAACAGGTCGTAGCCGACCACCGCAGGGGCGCCCTCGAGTGCCGACATCATGCGGGCGACGGCGTCGAGGAACGCGGTCTGCAGTCCGTCGTCGTCGCGCCAGAACGCGGCGAAGCTGTCCTGCACGCCACGCGATGTGTAATGCCAGAACCACGCCCGACCGCTCACGGGCCGACCGCTTCCTCGCACCGCCCACGCCGGCGCACCATCGCCGCCGAAGCTGCGCGCATAGAGATCTTGGTGCACGTCGACGACGACGTGCAGTCCGCGGCCCCCGGCGGCGCGGACCAAGCGGGCGACCGCGGCGAGGTAGTCGTCGTCGTAGCGCCCGCGGGTGGGTTCGATCGCCTCCCACGTCACCAGCAGGCGCACCGCGTTCATCCCCCAGTCCGCCAAGCGGTCGAACCATGCGGGGTCGTCGACGGCGAGAAACGGCGGAAACTTGCTGCGGCCCGAGACGTTGGCACCGCGCAGCAGCACGATGCGACCGGCGTCGTCGCGCAGCCATCCGCCGTCGCAGCGCAACCGGGCCATCGACGGCGACCCTATCACCTGCGGCGCCGTGCTTCGCCCGCGGGGCTACCGCACGATCCAGATCGCGTCGAGCTCGGGGTCCGCGAAGGGCTCGGGCACCACGCCCTCGGTAGCAAAGACATACAGGGCGCAGCGGTAGACCGTCTCGAGGGTGTGCGCGACGGCGGCGATGGCGACATAGAAAAGGACCGACACCGCCGCGACCGCCCCGAACAGCACCGGTTGACCCAACGGCGTGACCCCGACCATGAGCAGGACGCCGAGCGCGCCGACCGCCATCAGGGCGACGGGCCACAGGACCCAGCCGAGCACGAGGCGCCCGACGAAGGCTTCTTTCCAGGTGTCGCGCATCAGCGTGGTCGAACGGCCCACCGCCGCGACGCCACCTCGGGACTCGCGGGCGATCACCGGCAGCACGAGATACGTCGCCGCCCACCAACCTGCGCCGAGCAGAGTCGCGGTGAGGGGACTGCCGCCGCGCCGGCGAGCCGCGCGGCGCGACCTGCCGCGGCGGCTGCCACCAGCGTCGCGCATGCGTGCGATGATCGCACCGACCGACGCGTCGAGGACCGCATACGTCGCGATGCCGCCGACCTGCCGCGTCGCGACGCCCAGCGATCGTCGCACGGAGAACGGCCGCGAGGCGAGCGCCTCGAGCGTCGCCGATGCCAGCGCGACGCCGAAATACGGCGCGACGAGGTGCGTGCCGAACCACAGCACCAGGCCGAAGCCGATCGCTGCGCGGCCGGCAAGGCTGGCGTCTGGGGGCGCGGCGACACCGTGCGCGGCGAGCCACGGCACCGCGCTGATACCCATCCAGCCGAGCACCGCGCCAGCCGAGGTGACCGCGAGCGAGGCGAGTCCCAGCAGCAGCGAGAACCACAGCAGCCGGGGGTTGCGCCGAAGGGTGTGCCAGGCGGCGCGAAGGATCGCGCGCGCACGTCGGGGACTCGAGCTACTCATCGTGCTGTGCCTTGCGGAAGAAGCGGAGGATTTCGCGGGCGGAGATCGAGTGCTCGGCACCCTGTTGGATGGCGCGGTCGTAGATGTCGCGGAGGATCGCCTCGCGGGCGGGGACGCTGTCCTTGCGCAACGGCGCGCCGAACGTGCCGCGCCCGCGCCTGGCGAAGATGTGGCCGCCTTGCTCGAGCTCGCGATACGCCCGCGCCACGGTGTTGGGGTTGATGCCGAGGCGGCCTGCGAGCTCGACGATCGTGGGCAGCTGCTCGTCGACCGCGAGCCGACCGTTGGCGAGCGCGCGCACGGCCGCCTCGACGATCTGCCGGTAGACCGGCACCCCGCGGTCGTAGTCGAGCTCGACGTCGAACGGCACGTCAAAACACTATATCACTAGTATAATGATGCGCAACCGTCCGCCGAGGTCGCCGGGCGACGGCCCTCGTGAACCCCTCGTGAGCTCCCCGTATCGGCGGGCGCCGTGGTAGCGTCGCACCGATGAGCGAGGCCCGCGTGGCGACGAAGTTCGCGTGCGACGCCGGTTTCGAGGTCGTGGACGCGCTGGCGCGGGTGCGGTATCCCGGCGCGCTGCACGGCCCCGTCGAGGGGCGCGCCGACGAGATCTACCTCGACACGCGCACCGATGCACTCGCGGCCGCGGGGCTGTGCGCGCGCGTTCGCGAGCACGGTGGCGTGCGCACCGTCGCCTTGGTGGTGGTGCCCATCGATCCCGACGTGCTGCCGCGGACGCCCATCCTCGAGCGCGCGGTGCCCCGTGGCGACGACGTCGGCGACATGGTGCGCGCGTGGGTGCGCGAGCGCTTCGGTCTGCAACTCACCGAGCCGCCGCGCGAGGTGCTCTCGTTGGTGATCGCCCGGCGACGCTGGGCGTATGCCGGCGCCGATGGTCCGGTCGACATCGTGGTCGACGACATCGCTGCCTCCGAACCCCACGGCCGGCGCGCGCAGCTGATCGAGTTGACCATCGAGCACGACGGCGGCGGTGCCAAGGTCGTCGCCGCGCTGCGACGTGCTGCGGGTGTCGGCGAGCCCAAGCGTCCGCTGTTTGCCCGCGCGCGCGAAACCCTCGGCCTGGGCGAGCACCGCTACGGCAGCAAGCCGGCGCCGCTGCAGCCCGACGAGCTGCTGGTCGATGGCGCCCGGCGTGTCGTCGGCGCGTGGTGGGCCAACGCCCTCGCCCATGCGCCGGGCGTCCGCGTCGGGCTGGATCCCGAGCACGTGCACAAGATGCGGGTCGCGCTGCGGCGGCTGCGGACGGCCCTGCGCCTGTTCGACGACGCGTTCGATGCCCAAGCCCTCGCGAGCCTGCGCGATGGTGTGCGCACGCTTGGTCGCGCGCTGGGCGAGGTCCGCGATCTCGACGTTCAGCACGACTCGCTTTCGCGGTGGCGCAAGCGGTTCCGCACGATCCCCGCCGCCGCGTGGGCCGACATCGCCGACCGCATCGATCGCCGCCGCACCGCGGCGCGGAGGCGGGCGCTGGCCCAACTCGAGGGGGCCGCGTTGGCCCGGTTCGACGCCGACGTCGAGCTCTGCGTGGCCCCCGACGACCGCGGGCTCCGACACACCGTAGGGGCCGTGGCGGCGAGCCTGATCCACAAGCGCGTGCATCGCTGCACGCGCGCGCTGGATCGCGTCACCGAGGGCGGCGCCGACGAGGCCCACGCGCTGCGCATCGACGTGAAGAACCTGCGGTACTCCCTGGACTTCCTGGGCGACGCGCTGCCCGGTGGCATCCACGGGATCTCGTCGCGGCTCGCGGCGTTGCAAGAGGAGCTCGGCAAGGTGCAAGACGACGTGCAGACTGCCGAGCTCGCGGGTCTCCTGGCCACGATGGCCCCGCCACCGGCGAGCAGCAGCGCCCATGCGCTCGGTGTGCTCGTCGGCTATGGGCGCGCGCGCGCCGAGCTGGCTCCGATGATCGCGCTCGGTGCAGTTCGGGACCACGATTTCGTGTCGGCACTGGCTGCGCTCGAAGCCATGGCGACGGGTGACGGCAACGCTGAACGGCCGCGATCACGACGGCGCTGACGACGACGCGGCGCCCCGAGCGGCCGCCACGGATGGGGGCGGTCCGTCGTGGGGCCACACGAACGTCGCTCTCCGGCCGTGGTGAGGCGATTCCGACGAGAACCTCCTTGCCGCGGGCCGACATCCTTGCCCATCCTGGCCCGGTGCGTGGGTCGAGACCGGAGAGCTCGGCGGATGTCACCGGCGTGCGCGGGGTGATCGTGCGCGGCGCCACCGCGCACACGCTCGACCACGGACGTCTCGGCCGCTACGTCGTGCTCGAGCGCCTCGGCGTCGGTGGCATGGGCGCGGTGTACCTCGCCTACGACCCGCGCCTCGATCGCCGCGTCGCGATCAAGGTGCTGCGCGGCGACCGGGCCCGCTCGCAGGTGGCCGACGTCTATCGCCAACGGCTGGCGCAGGAGGCCAAGACCCTCGCGCAGCTCAGCCACCCCAACATCGTGCGGGTGTTCGACGTCGGCCTCGTCGACGATCGGATGTTCATTGCGATGGAGCTGCTCAGCGGCGCGAGCGTGCGTCGTTGGATCGCCGATGTGCCGCGCAGCGTCGACGCGATCCTCGTGGTGTTCACCGCGGCGGCGGCCGGCCTGGGCGCAGCTCACGACGCCGGCATCGTGCACCGCGACTTCAAGGCGGACAACGTGATGGTGTGCGACGACGGCCGCACGGTGGTGCTGGATTTCGGCATCGCCCGTGGCACCGACGTCGAGCCCGGCACTCCCGAGGTCGCGGACGACTCGGATCCTGGGTCGGGGCAGGCGGCCCGCGGTCAGACGCAGCCGCTGACGAACCCCGGGCGGGCGATGGGCACGCCCGCGTACATGGCCCCCGAGCAGCACCTGGGCGGTGTGCTCGATGGGCGCTCCGATCAGTACAGCTGGTGCGTGGCGCTGTGGGAGGCGCTGGCTGGCAGCCGACCCTTCGGCGGTCGCGTCACCACGCTGATGCAGAAGAAGATCGCCATGCGCTTCGACGCGCCTTCCGCTGCCGCCGCGCTGCCGCCTTGGCTGCTGCCCGTGCTCCGCCGCGGGTTAGCACCGCGGGTCGAGGATCGCTTCGCCTCGATGGCGGAGATCATCGCTGCCGTCGACGCAGCGCGACCGGTACGAGGACGCGGCCGCCGGCTCCTCGTCGCGGCCGCCGTGACCGGGATACTGGCGGTCGGCGCGGTGGTGGTGATCGAAGGCGACACCGACGGCTGTGTGCTCGACGAGCGTCGACTCGATGGCGCGTGGAGTCCCGAGCGGCGCGCCGTGATCGCGGGGAGGTTCGGGGACAGCCCGCTGCCGTACGCCGCTGGCACCTGGTCGCGGCTCGAGCCACGACTCGACAGCTACGCGCAGCGCTGGCGCGAGAGCTGGCGATCCGTGTGCGGCGCGGCGGGCAAGTCCGACCGCGCCAGCGCGCGCGAGCTCGCGTGTCTCGAAGGCCAGCTGCAGGCCTTGGCCGCACGACTCGACGTGCTCGCCACCGCGACGCCGGAGACCATCGAGAACGCGACGCGGCTGGTCGCCGATCTGCCGGCGCCGGAGCGCTGCAGCATCGCCGGCTCGGGCCCCGATCAGGCGGTGGGCGACGCGGCGACGCGCGAGCAGGTCGCCGCCGTGCGGGGCACCCTCGCCGGTGCCGAGGCCCTAGAGCTCGCCGGTCGCTACGCCGACGGGCTCGAACGCACCACCGCGGCGCTCGAGGACGCGACGCGGATCGGTGATGCGTCGCTGCAGGCCGAGGTGTTGCTGCTGGTCGGGCGCATGCACAAGGCCCTGGGACACTACGGCGAGTCCCGCACGGTGCTCACCGACGCTGCGTGGACAGCGACCGCCTCGGGACGCGACGAGGTCGCGGCGCTCGCGATGATCGATCTGGTCGTCGTCGTGGGACGCGAGCTCGGCGACGCCGAGGCCGGGCATGCATGGGCGGACAACGCCGAGGTGGCGATCGTGCGGGCCGGTGGCGACGAGCTGCTCGAGGCCGGCCTGCTCAACAACCTCGGGCTGCTGCAGTTCCGACAGGGGGCGTTCGACGAGGCCCGCCGCGGCGACGAACTCGCGCTCGGCATCCGCGAGCGGCTGCTGGGCCGCGAGCATCCGCTGGTCGCCACGTCGCACAACAACCTCGGCAGCGACCTGTGGATGCTCGGCCGCTACGACGAGGCCGAGGTCCAGCTCCGCGAGGCGATCGCGATCCACGAGGCGATCGCGGGCCCCGACCATCCGCGTCTGGCGGCGTCGCTGGACAACCTCGGGGCGCTGCTCGCCGAGCGCGGCGACCACGGGCAGGCGCGGCCGTTCATCGAACGTGCGCTGCGCATCCGTGAGCGCGCCCTCGCGCCGGATCACCCGAGCCTCGCCGACACCCTCATCAACCTCGGCGTGCTGCTCATCACGCTCGACGACGACGATGGCGCGGCCGCCCTGTTCGAGCGCGCCCGCGGCGTGATCGAGCGCGGCGTGGGTGCCGACCATCCGACCATGGCGACCTGCCTTTCGAACCTCGGCGGCATCCAGCACAAGCGTGGGCAGTACGACGCCGCGATGGCGAGCTTCACCCGCGCCGCCGAGATCTACGAGCGCAGCTTCGGGCCCGATCACGTGAAGGTCGGGCTCACCCTCGCCAACCTCGGTGAGGTCCATCGGCGGCGCGGCGAGCTCGGGCTCGCCGAGGCTGCGTTGGTGCGGGCGGTCGACGTCGTCGAGGGCGCGCTGGGCCCCGAGCACCCGAAGCTCGCGTTCCCCGTGGGGCGGCTCGGGCTCACGGTCCTCGCCGGTGGCGACGCCGAGCGGGCCGCCCGCCTGCTCGAGCGCGCGCTCGTGCTGGGCGACGCGGTCGAGGGGGTGTCGGGTGACCGTGCGGCGCTGCACTTCGCCCTCGCGCGGGCGCTGGTCGCCGCGGGTGCCGAGGTTGGTCCGGCACTGGTGCACGCGGACAGGGCCCGCGAGCTCGCGAACGACGAGGATTTCCGCCGAGAGATCGACCAGTGGCGCGCGGGGGCGGGCGCGGGGGCGTGGGCGGGCGCGGGGGCGGGCGGGTGAGCGCCGCGGACCCTCCCGCGTGCCCGGCTGGACGTCCACCAGTCACTGTGGCATGTGCTCGGTCGTGCGTGACGTCGACGGAATCGAGGGCCTGCGGGCGATCATCGGCGAGACCCTGGGCCCGAGCCCACACCGGCGATCACCAGTGGATCCACCTCGATGCCGAGCGCGCTGCTGTTCGGCGAGCTGCTGAACATCCGCGGTGTCGGCACGATCCTCGACCATGGTCTCGACACGCTGCGCTTCCCCGACATCGCGCGGGTCGGCAGCGACATCACGCTGCGTGCGGTGCTCGAGTCGGTCACGCCGCGACCGCCCGGGGAGCTCGCAACCTTCTCGCTCACGTTCTCGGCGACGGGGTCGGACAAACCCTGTTGCGTCGCCCAGGCGCTGCTGTTGCTCCTGCCCTGACTGCTCCAGGCCTAGTGCGGTGCGCGGAGGCCCCACGCGATTGCAGCCGTCGCGGGAACCTCCCGCGGGGCTGGGCGCACATCATCCGTGTGCCCGCCATCGCTCCGCCCACCGTGGACTTCGCCAGCGTCGCGACCGTGCACCCGACCGCCGCCGCACTCGATGCGGGCTGGTCGTTCGCCGAGGAGCCCGCCGCGGCCGACCGCATGACCGATGTCATGGGTGAGCCGGGCGGCGCAGGTCGAGCACGGGGCGGATCAGAGGTCGATCGTGGGGATCAGTCCCCGCCGCGGTAGACGACGGTCCGCGAGTCGTCGAGCTCCTCAGCGCTGCCTGGTGCCGGGATCACCAGCGGCAGCGTGTGCCCCGGTGCGACCGGCGTAGGCACACCCGGCGCCGGCGGGCGGGTGCGTGAGGCCATCGCACGCGTGCCGGCCTCGGCGCCGCGGCGTCCATCGCTGCGCGTGGGTGCTGCCGTGCTGGGCTCGCCGGGTTTCGCGGCGCCCGGACGCGCGGTGGGCTTCGCGGGTGCGGTGGGCTTCGCGGATGCGGTGGGCTTCGCGGGTGCGGTGGACTTCGCGGGTGCGGTGGGCTTCGCGGATGCGGTGGGCTTCGCGGTCGCAGATCGTGATGCGCTAGCGGTCGACGACGGCCGGGTCGCTGGCGTTGCGGGTTCGCCTGCGCGCGACGGCGACGCCGTCTTTGGATCGGCGGTCGTCGGCTTGGCCACCGTGCCCGTCGCGCGGGCGGCTGCCGATCGCGGCGCCGCGCCGGGGCGCGTCGGTAGGGTCGCGCGTGGCTGCGTGTGCTCCTGCCGCGACGCCGGCGCGCGTGCAGCAGGCTGCGTCTCGCCGCGATCGCGTGGCTGCGGCGCGGCCGAGGTCGGACGCCCCGCGGTGGCGGATCGCGATGCCGCCGACGCGGCGGCCGCTTGCATCGGCGCTGCCCGGCCGCTCGCCGGCGGCTTGCCGACCGCCGTCGGCCGGCCGGGCATAGAAGCCGCGGTCGACCGCGCGGCGGCGGTGCGCGTCGTGACCGCAGCGGCGGCGGTGCGCGTCGTGACCGCCGCGGCGGCGGTGCGCGTCGTGACCGCCGCGGCGGCGGTGCGCGTCGTGACCGCCGCGGCGGCGGTGCGCGTCGTGATCGGGGCCGTGGAGATCGGGCGAGGTGCGGTCGCCGTAGCGGGCCGTGGCGCGGGGGCGGTGGGCTTGACGGATGCGGTCGGCTTGGCCGGCGTACTCGGCTTCGCGGATGCGGTTGGCTTCGCCGCGGCGGTGGATCCCGCGGACGCGGTCGGCTTCGCGGCCGCCGTGGGCTTCCGCGATCCCGCGACCGCCAGCGGGCGCGTGGTCGGATGCGGCGCCGTCGGTGCCGCTGCCTGGGCCCGCGTCGTTCGCAGGCGTTCGGCCAACGTACGACCGTGGGCATCACGGGAGGGCGGCGCGGATCGCCGCGGCGGCATGGCGGCGACGGGAATCGGTCGCACCGCGGTGGGCTCGCGCTCCTCGACTCCTTCGCCGCCGAAGAGATCCGGTGGCAGCTCGATGTCGCCGAGATCATGCGCGGAGACCAGCGCGTCGTCGGGCTCGGCCGCGGCCTCGAGCGGTGTGGGTCGGCTCGCGGTCGCGTCGGACTCGTCGTCGGTGAGCGCATCGAAGGCCAGATCGACGTCGAGATCGACGTCGAGATCGACGCCGCCACCGTCGGCGACGACGTGCGGCTGTGCTCCGGTGGCGCTGGGCGGGATGAATGGTCGGCCATCGGGCATCAGCAAGAACGTCGAGAACACCATCGTGCCCTCGACGTCTCGGATGACCTCGGGCACCGCCGCGGGCTCCTCCGCCTGCTCGATCGCCTCGTCGGGCGCTTCCGCCCCCGCGTCGCCCCACTGGTTCACGAACTCGAGGATCGCGACGGCATCATCCTGACGCCCCGTCGCCAGGTAGTTCTCGGCGAGTCCCTCGAGCCGCTGGCGCGCGGCGTCGACGTGGCCGAGCTCGGCCTCGAGCTCCGCGATGTCCACGTGCACGTCGAGCTGCGACGGATCGCTCGCGACCGCGTGGGTGTAGCAGCCGAGCGCTGCGATCGCGTCCTCGCGTTCGCGCCACAGGCCGGCGGCGCGGACGAAGTGATCGAAGGCCTCGCGTGGCTGCCCGCGCACGAACGCGCAGTGGCCCAGGCCGGCGTGGGCCTGGGGCTCACCGGCGTCGAGCTGCAAGACGGCGCGGTACGCCCCTGCGGCCTCCGCAACCCGCCCGGCGGTCAGGTGTTCGTACGCGCGCGCGAGGGGACGGCCGGTGGGAGGTGACACCACAGCGCCATTGGACATCGATCGGGTGCCCTTCTTCCAGGGCGAGGGCGCTTTCCCGTCAGTTCGCGCGAATTCGATGCGGCGCGCGTGGTCGCGGTTGGCCCGGTGCGGCCTGGCCGCGCCTGATTCGGTCCGCGCCCGCTCCAGCTGGCGCGCCATGGGCCGATGCGGGCGGTGTCATGGCCCATACCCAAGCCGCGTTCATCGAACCCCGCGCAGCCCCGCGCGTCGCCCTGGGTACTGACCTGCGGCTCGCGACGATCGGCGCCGTGATCGCGGCCATCGATCAGATCCTGCCGTCGTCGCCGACGCGCATCGAGCTCGACGCGAGCCACCTCCGCTTCATGACCGAAGGAGCGCGCCGCCTGTTGCTCGTCGCGACCGATCGGCTCGCGGGACGGCAGATCGACCTGGTGATCGTCGGCTGCGATCCGTTCGACTGAGAAACGAACGCTCGCCGAGCGATCACACCCACTCGCGGAGCAGGCGGCCGAACCGTGCGCGGGCACGGAGGTGACGCATCGTGCCGTAGTGGCCGACGATGACGCGGTCGAGGAACACCAACTCCGGCGGTGGCTGGAACGAGCCGAGGTATCTGGCGAGGAAGCCCGGGATATGCTGCAGCGCCTCGTGGTGCAGCGTCGACGCGCCGTAGTCGAACTCTGCGTCGCCCACGAAGGGCTTGGCGAAGATGTCGCGCCACATCTTGTAGTACGACGCCGGGACCTCGGGGCCCTCGAGGTTGCGGGCACCGAGACGGCGTAGTCCGGCCTCGACGCCGGCGTAGTCCTCGGCGAGGCCGGCGCGGACCGTGGTGCGGTAGGCCTCGATGACGTCGGGCTGGAGACGCTTCACGCAGCCGAAGTCGTAGAACACCAGGCTGCCGTCGCTGCGAAACGCGAAGTTGGCGGGGTTCGGGTCGGCGTGGATGACCTGCAGGGTGAAGATCTGATCGCACACCGTGCGGAACAACAGCTCACCGAGCTCGTTGCGAATCGCCTCGGAGTACTCGGTGGTGTCGTCGACGTGATCGCCCGGCTCGTACGACAGCGTGAGCACCCGCTGCGAGCTGCGCTCGCCGACGACCTGCGGCACGATGACCTTGGGGTTGTCGCGGTAGTAGTCGTGGAAGAAGCGGACGTTGTCGGCCTCGTTGCAGTAGTCGAGCTCCTCGTGGAGGCGTGTGCGGAGCTCGGCGAGCACCGCGTCGAGCGCCTCCTTCTTGAACCGCACCAGGCCCGAGGCGCGCAGGGCGAAGCGGAGGTGCGACAGGTCGGAATCGACGGCCTCGTCGACGCCGGGATACTGCACCTTGACCACGACCTCGCGACCGTCGTCGGTCACCGCGCGGTGGACCTGCCCGATCGACGCCGACGCGAACGGCGTGCGGTCGAAGCGGCTGTACAGCGTCTGCGGATCGGCGCCGAACTCCCGCTGGATCTGCTCGGCGATGACGTCGTAGGGCATCGGCGGCGCCTCGCGCTGCAGCGTGCCCAGAGCGTCGGAGATCTCCTTGGGCAAGATGTCGCGGGCGATCGAGGCCATCTGCCCGACCTTCATCACCGCGCCCTTGAGCTCGCCGAGGGTCTTGGCGAGCAGCTCGCCGGTGCGGACGTGGGTCTCGGTTCGATCGCGCTCGGCGTCCTCTTCGGACTGGAACACCGACTTGATGCGGGACTTCGCGTAGCCGCCCGCGACCCGCGCCGTCATGCTGGCCAACCGCATGAAGCGGCGGCCACGGGTGACGGGGCGGTCGTTCATGTCGCTCGCAAGGCTGCGCCCCGATGCCTGCTCTGTCAAAGCGCGGCGAACATCCGCGGCGCTGGAGCGTCGCCGTCAGCCACCGGGCGCGCGCGGTGCCGGCTTGCTCGCCTTCGAACGCTTCGGGGTGTCGCCGGTGTCGCCACCCACCGGCCGGATCTTCGAGTCGGTCGAGCCACCGCGCCTGCGCCGCGACGTGTCGTCTTCGGGCGGCGGCGCCACACGCTCGAGGCTGAAGTGCGGCTTGCGCTCGGGGTCGCACTGCGGCGGCGGCCCGAAACCATCCGCGTTGAACTCGTACTCCAACGAGCCCGAGCCGTTCTTGCGACCCTTCTCGTTGCGCGTGATGGCGTCGACGCGGACGGTGTGGGCGCCCTTGCGCGCCGGCGTGCAGTACGAGAGCAGATAAAAGCGCTTGGTGTGGGCCTCGATCTTCGCGGCCACGCGCTCGAAGGCTTCGCGGACCTTGCCGGGATCGGTCGCCATCTCGGTGCCGTCGCGGCCGATGTCCTCGAGCGGCTTCTCCTCGAGCTCGGCGCCGACGCCGATCGCGTAGATCTCGTAGTAGGCGTGCTCCTCCTCGTCGAGCTTGTCGATCATCTCCTGCCGCGAGACCCGCCCGGCCCGATCGGTGCCGTCGGTGAACACCACCAAGGTGCCGAACTTGAGTGGTCGGTCGTCCTTGTCGAGCGCCTCTTCGAGCTCTTCGACCGCCAGGCTCACCGCACCGTGGAGGTTGGTCGAGGGGTCCTTGGCCCGGTAGGTGCGCAGGCCCTCCACGCCGCCCGACACCGAGCCCGAGGTGGCGGTGAACGGCGTGACCGCGTGCAATTTCTCGGCGCCGTCGAACGCGTAGACGCCGACCTTCTGGGTCTTGCCCACGCGCTCGCTGAACACGTTGGCGGCGTCGACGAGCAGGTCGGCCTGGCCCGACTCCGTGACGCTGCCGCTCATGTCGAGCAGCAGCATCGCGTACATGACCGCGGCGACCTCGGGGTTCTGGATGGTCTGCTGGCTCTCGTATTTCGAGACCAGCGCGCCGTCCTCGTAGATCTCGAAGTCGTCGGCGCTGAGGCCGGCGACCGGCTCGTCCTGCTTCTCCACGGTGAAGAACACCCAGACGTTGTTGGGCTTGGCCTGCTCGGAGTTGATGCGCGACACGTCGAGGTTGCCCGCGCACGCGGTCACGGCGAGGGCCGAACCCAGCAAGAGTGCGCGAAACGAAGGTGAGGCCATTGGACTCCGTCGGGTCGGGAACACGTCAGAAGTAGTATCGGAGCTTCACGCTGAAGTCACCGTGCCACAGGTCGGGATACACGACGTAGGGCGACCAGCCGCCCTCGATCACGGTGTCGAGCGGGACCTTCATCCAGTGGAAGAACAGACCCACCGGCACGCGAGCGATCATGGCGGCGCCGCCGTGACCCCGGCGATAGCCGTCGCAGCGCCGTCCGTCGGGGGTGTCGTAGCAGTCGCGCCGTCGGCCGTAGTACCCGCCGTTGTGGCCGCCGAAGTAGCCGTAGCCCGACCAGAACGCGACCCCGACTCCGCCGCCGAGGTACATGCCGAAGTCCATCACGCTGTTGGACACGAACGTGGGAAAGTGGAACAGATAATTCGCGTGCAGGATGCCGTTGCCGTGGTGCATCGGTGCCCAGCCGAAGTCGAACTGCAGCGCGTGTTGGGGGGCCAAGAACAGCTTCAGCGAGGGGCCGGTCGGATCGCCGAGGCCGCCACCGAGCCCGACCCGACGACCGCCGCGTGGCGCCTTGGCGTGGGCATCGTCGGCGGCCCCTAGGGTGACGCCGCCGGCGAGCAGGGCGATGGCAAACGAGACGACGGCGGTCGACGATCGGCGATTGCCCATGTGCGCCCTCCGACCGCGCGGGCGCGGGGTGATTCCAAGGTCACGGGGACGATCGAGGGCGAGCGCGTCGGTTTTTCTCGCCGAGACTGCTTCGAGGATGTCCGTGGGAACACCCGGGTCGCGATCGCGCGAGCTGCATGGGTCTGACATGCACGGGGTTTGCAACGAGGCGCGGCGCGTGCAAGCGAGCGGCGTCGCGCGTGTGGGCACCGGACGCATGTGGGCACCGGGCGGGCGCTGGGCCCGAGCCCGCCGCCGTCAGTCGAGCATCAGGGCTTCGATCTGTGCGGCCGACAGCACGTAGCTCGCGAGCAACGCGCGGCGATCGCTGGCCTCGGCGACGTCGAGCCCGGCGAGCATCTTGGCCGACGCGTCGTCGGCCTCGGAGCGCCGCTCGATCATCGCCCGCGCGATGGACACCATCGCGCGGCCCTTGACGGCGTTGTCGGTGGGCACTCGCGTGAACAGACCGAAGTCGTCGCCGATCACACCGGCGACCTGCATGCCCTTGGGCTTGGGCAGCAGCGCCTGCAGGAATCCGCGCGCGCCCTTTTTCATGCTGCCCAGGCCCAGATCGACCATGGCGTCCGCGGTGAGCACCAAGAAGAACCCGGTGTCGCGGGGGACGTGGGCGATGAGCTGGTCGAGCGTGCGATCGATGCTGGGTCGGCGACTGCCGCGGGCAGCGATGAGCTCGCCGATGATGCCGGCCGGCGCGATGAGCAGCTCGTCGAGATCGAGCCGCGCGACGTCGACGTCACCGCCTTCGTATTGGGTGCCCGGCACGCGCCAATGATCCGGGGCGATCTGCACGAGGCGGGCGCCACTGGTCGCAGCGGCGAGCTTGGTGTCGAGATCGGGGATCTGCACGAACGTGATGGATCGCGAGAAGTCGGCGTGGGCGAACGCCAGGGTCATCCGTCGCCATCGCGAGAGGTCGTCCTCGCCGAGCGCCAGCGCGACCGGGCACGTGCCCGTGAACATGATCGGCGTCGCCTGGGGCTTGCCGCCGTTGCTGCGGGCCTGGGCGGCCTTGCGGTCGGACTCGCGCTTGCGGTCGGCGGCGCTCTGTTCGGCGAGCACCGCATCGACGTCGCGACCGGTGGCCTGGGCCTTGCGTTCGGCACGACGTTGTCGGCGACGATCGTCGATGACGGTGCGGCGGGCCTCGTCGCAGGTGAAGAGGGTGTCGCGGGCGTCGGCGCCGAGGCGCTTGGACAGGGGCGCCGCGACGAGGCGTTCGACGTCGACGTTGAGCACCACGTCGAAGTCGCCGGGGATGAAGCGGGTCGAGTGGGGCACGTGACCTCGCGAGCTCCGCTTCATCCCCGCGTCCCAGAACTTCCGCAGCAACGGCTTGACCGCGTCGGGGTCGTCACTGCGGCGGTACAGGCGGATGAGCCGGAGCATGCCGTCGGTCACCAGCTCGCGATCCGAGGTCGAGGTGCGCATGAGCGCCTCGAAGTTCTCGATCGCACAGTCGGCCCGCTCGATCTCGTCCATGCACTGCACACCGCGGCGATGCAGCCGCTGGGCCTCGGTCTCCTGTCGCTGCGGCGACTCGGCGGCCGCGGTCAGGGTCGCGAGCACGGCGAGGGGCAGCAGGTTGGCGAGGCTCATGGGGCGTGTGTGCCCAATCCGCCGCGCGGGGGCCCGGGCGAAGGGTAGCCGCTGCAGGGGCGCTGTCGAATGGCGCCGGGCGCGACGGCGACCCGATCTCGAGGACCCACCGCGTCCCCGAGGCGGGTGATTCCCGGCGCGTCCCCGCGCGCCCCGGCGCTTCCCGGCGCTTCTCCGCGTGCTTCCACGTGGTCGCCGGTCCGCGTAGACTGGGCCGATGTCCGAGACCCAATGGCGCGTGGCGGATGGGGCGGAAGGCGGTCCCAGGCTCGCCGAGGCGGTGCTCGCCGCGGTGCACGAGGATGCGGATCGCATGGCATGGATCCGCGCCGGTGCGGTCGCGACCGTCGGCGACGCGTCGCAGGATCCGGCGGCGGCCGCCCGCTTCCAGACGATGCTGGAGCTCGCGTACCTGGTGGCGTCGGCCGATGGTTTCGCCGTGACCGAGCGGGTGTCGCTGGCCGCGCTGCTCGAGCGGATCACCCAAGCGGCAGTCGATCACGACACGCTCGAGCAGCACTTCCGCGATCTCGACGACGCCGTGGCCCAGCTCGGCCGCCACGAGCGCCTGGCCCGGGCCGCGGCCGAGCTCGGCGACGGCGCCCAGGCCGCCGACGTGATCGGGCTCGTGGCCACGGTCGCCCTCGCCGACGGTCACCTCTCCACGCCCGAGTTCGAGGCCCTCGCGGAACTCGGTCGCCACGTCGCGATCGGTCGCGCCGAGGTGCTCGCCCTCACCCGCGCCGCGGTCGCCCGCGTGGAGGCGCACCTGCGATGACGTACATCAATCACCTCGCCAAGGAGATCAACTGCAAGATCGTCTACTACGGCCCCGGTCTGTGCGGCAAGACGGCGAACCTGCAGCACATCTTCGCGGCGTCCAAGCCCGAGGCGAAGGGCAAGATGATCTCGCTGGCGACCGACACCGAGCGCACGCTCTTCTTCGATTTCCTACCCCTCGATCTGGGCAGCGTGCGCGGCTACAAGGTCCGCTTCCATCTGTACACCGTGCCGGGGCAGGTGTTCTACGATGCGAGCCGCAAGCTCGTGCTCCGCGGCGCGGACGGCCTGATCTTCGTGGCTGACTCGCAGACGTCCCGCGCCGAAGCCAACATCGAGAGCGTGGAGAACCTCGCCGCCAACCTCGCCGAGCACGGGCAGCGCCTCGAGGACGCCGCCTACGTGATCCAGTACAACAAACGTGATCTGCCCGAGATCGCGACCCTCGACGAGCTGCGCGCCCAACTCAACCCGCTCGGGGTGCCGGAGTACGAGGCGTGTGCGGCCAAGGGCGTCGGCGTCTTCGACACGCTCAAGGGGCTGTCGCGGATCGTGATCGGACGCATCGCCAAGAGCGTGTGACGCGCGGCGGCGGGTCGACCCCGAACGCACCATCGAACGCGTTGCGGCGCCGCACGCCCTCGGGCAGAGTTGGGCTGTGACTCCGCGTCTTCGAGGGCTGCTGTGCCTGGCGCTGCCCGTCTCCTTGATGGCGCAGGCCTGCGGCTTCGATTCGGCGGGCATCGGCGGTGAGGGTGGGGCGCTCGGCCCCGGCGACGGTGCGTCGAGCGCGAGCTTCGATGGATCGGCGAGCTCCGCCGTCGATGACGCGAGCGCATCGACGACGCCCAGCACCACACAGACGCCCGAACCCGACACCTCGGGGGAATCCTCCGGAAGCACGCCCGCGACGAGCGACACCCCCGCGACGACCGATCCCGGTGGCAGCTCGGAGAGCACGGACGGGGCGGTGGTGGACGACTGCCCCCCCGATTGGTGGGACGTGCAGTGGACGCATCGTCGTCGGGTCGGCATCTCCGGCGAGCTCCTCGCGGGCACCGACCCCGAGCCGGTGGTGCTGCTGCGGCTCGGTCCCCAGGACCTCGACTACATGGTGGCCTCGGACGATGGCGACGATCTGCGCTTCGTCGTCGAAGGTGCCGAGCTGGCCTACGAGATCGAGACGTGGGATGTCGAGGGTCGCACGACGGTGTGGCTGCGGCTGCCGGCGCTGCCACAAGCGGGCACCTCGGTCGCCATGTATTGGGGAAATCCTGCTGCAGCGCCCGCGAGCGATGGCGCCGCGACGTGGCCAGACAGCTATATCAGCGTTCATCACCTCGGCGACGAGGCCGACGCGACCGGCATCTACACGGCGTTCTCGAGCGCGCCGCCGGCCGCGGGCGACGGCGTCATCGGCCAGGCCCGCGACTTCGACGGCGTCGACGACTTCCTCGAGCTCCCGACCGAGGCAGACTTCGACTTCACCACGGCGTTCACCGTGGAGGCGTGGATCCGCGTCGAGGACTTCGACGCCGCGTGGCAGGCGATCGTCACCAAGGGCGACACCGCCTGGCGGTTGCACCGGAATGACTCCACGTCGACGGCCGGCTTCGGCAGCAACGGACCGGCGCACAACCTCGACGGCGCGCTGGCGGTCGACGATGGGAATTGGCACTCCCTCGCGATCGTCTATGGCGACGGCGTCAAGCGCCTCTACGTCGATGGCGTGCAGGATGTCGAGGCGACGGTGGCGGACACGATCGCGACCAACAGCCGCCCTGTGCAGATCGGCGCCAACGACCAGCACGGCGGTCGCAACTTCAACGGGCGGATCGACGAGGTGCGGATCTCGTCGGTGGCGCGCACACCGGAGTCCATCGCATGGCACCATCTCGCGGCCACCAGTGGCGTGGACACCATCGGCCCGCTGCAGATCTGCGATTGAGCGCGTGATCGGGCTGGTCTGCATCGACGTCGACGGCACCTTGGTGGGCCGCACCGGCACGATCGATCCGGCGGTGTGGGAGCTCGCCGCCCGCGCCCGCGCCCGCGGGATCCGACTGGCCGTGTGCACCGGCCGGCCGGGCTTCGGCCGCGCGCGCGAGTGGGCGCTGCGGCTCGACCCCGACGGGTGGCACGCCTTTCACAACGGCGCGAGCGTGATGCACGTCGCCAGCGGCCGCGCCCACGACATCGCGCTCCCACCGGTCGCCGTGGTCCATGCCATCACCCGCGCCCGCGCGAACCAACGGACCCTCGAGCTGTACACCGGCACCGACTACGTGGTCGAGCGCGACAGCCAGCGCTCGCGCGACCACGCTGCGCTGCTCGGCGTCGACTATCGGGTCCGGCCATTGCAGTCCCTCGCCGGTGCACCCGTGCGGGCGCAGTGGCTCATCGATCACGGCGAGCTCGACGCGGTGCTCGCCGAGCCGCACCCCGGTCTCGACGCGGTGCAATCGACCTCGCCGATGATGCCCGACACGATGTTCGTGAACCTCACCGCACGAGGCGTGGGCAAGGACACCGGCGTGCGGCGGATCGCGGAGGGCTGCGGTGTCGCGCTGGACGACGTGATGTTCGTCGGCGACTCGGCCAACGATCGGAGCGCGATGCGGATGGTGGGCCACGCCGTCGCGATGGGCAACGCCGAGCCGGAGCTGCACGCGCTGGCGCGTACCGTGGTGGGCGACGTCGACGCGGGCGGACTCGCGGCCGCGCTCGAGCTCGCGCTACGCGGCTGATCAGCCTCTGGTCAGGGCCGGGGCGTGACGTCGGCCGCGCCGTGCACCACACTCGTGCGGTGGCGAAGATCCCCGGCCAGGGCGCGGTGCGGAGCAAGGCGCTGGTGCTGTACGAGGGCTCGCGCACGCCCCACCGCTCGTGTGGGATCGCGCTGGCCGAGTCGTTCGGTCGGCCGACCGCCGCGTACCAGAGCTTGCGCCGCGGCGGTATCACCGGCGAGGGTACGTGTGGCGCGATCGTGGCGGGCCAACTCTTGCTCGGCGAGCTGCTCGGCGATCCCGATCCCACCGGCAAGGTCACCCCCGCGCTGCGCACCGCGATGGGCCGCTATCTCGCGCGCGTGCGCGACGAGCTCGACCGTGGCAGCGCCACGACCCTGGTGTGCAACGACATCACGGCGCCCTTGGGCGAGTTCATGGGCGCGTCGCGGCATGCGTTCTGCACCGCGTTGGTCGGTCACGTCGCGCAGCTCGTCGACGAGACCCTGCGCGAGCACGGGGTCTGCGTGCAGCCGACTGCGGTAGTGCTCGACGACGGCACGGTGTTCGAGCCGAGGTAGCACTCTCAGGGTGCGGTGTAGCCGGAGAGGTCGAGGGCGCCGCGCACGGCGATCTTGAACTCGTCGTTGAGGTAGTTCAGCGGCCCTTGGATCGCGGTGAACGTGGCGCCGACGTCGAACCCCACGAAGTCGCCGCTCGTCGGCGCCTCGTAGAGATAGTCGTCGATGCGGACATCGACCGCCCCGGCGTCGACGACGAACTCGTTCGACATGGCGACCAAGACCACCTCGAGATCACCCTCGATGCGCACCAGGACACACTCCCACGGCTCGGCCGTGACGTCATCGCCGAGGACGGTCGCCTCGATCGTCTCGGCGGTGAGCGGTGGACCGCTGCCGACGATCTCGAAGGTGCCGGCGGTCATGTCGACCTCGGTGATGCCGAGGTACTCGAGCGTGACCCCGGTGACGTTCACCACGTCGCCGACCACGGCGGCCGAGATGTCGGGGTCGCCCAGGGAGAACACGAACACCCCGCTGAACTGGCCGCCGGGGGGCTCCTGCACGAACAGGCCGTTGCTCGCCACGCCGGTGACGACGACGCCGTCGATCGCGACCGGTGTGCCCTCGGCCAGCGTGCCGTCTTGGACGTCGTACACACTGTCGTCGACATCGCTGCCCGTGTCTGTGCTGCCGCTCGACGTGTCGTCGCCGGACGCCGAGCTGGACTCGGCCTCGCCCGAGCCGGTATCGCTGGTGCCGGAATCCTCGGCAGACGGATCGCCGGTGGACGGATCGCCGGTGGACTGCGCGTCCGTGTCGCCCGAGCTCGGATCGCCGTCGGCCGAGCCCGTCGGGTTCAGCGTGACGCCGTCGGTGACCGAGGCATCATCGCCGCTGCCATCACCGGTGTCGGCGGATCTCGTCGCGCTCTCGGTCGGCTCGCCCCCGCACGCGACGGCGAAGCACAGTACGAGGAAGGGGCGATGGGGTCGCAGGAGCATGCGCATGGGAGTTGACCGCCCGCCGGGCGAAGCCCGTGACCTTACAGCCCACGGCGAAGTCTCGCAATGCTCCCGCCAAGTGAGTCAGAACAGCTTGCGCTCGCGACAGCGGATGACGACGCCGCCCGCGGCCGCGCGCACGCTGAGCGCGGGCTCAGCGGGCGTCGACGCCACGTTGCGGGACGACGACGGTGTCGATGTCGACGCGATCGCGCTTCTTGATCTCGAGCGAGATCGACGCTGTGATCCCGCGCGTGGTCATGTAGGCCCGGGCGGCGTTGGACTTGGCGTAGATGCGGCTGGGCTGCATCAGGTTGCGCGGGGCGACGCGGCGCCGGTAGACGCGGGCCGCCGAGAAGCCGGCGGCGGGCGGCACGTGGTGCAATCGAAACTTGCGATCGGCCGAGGCCACGAAGCCCAACGCGCAGGCCTTCTCGCGGCAGCGCCGATCGAAGGTGACCCACAGCACCGTCACGCCGTCCTCGACCTCGAGGGCCACGATGGCGCCGGGCAGCGAGCGCGGGAACGGCAGTTCGACCCGCTGCCCGCGGTAGCCGGTCTCGACCGCACCTTGGGTGCCCTCGACGTCGAGGCGCTCGCCGAGCTTGCGATCGTAGAAGGTCACGAAGGCCATCGACGGGTAGACGCGCAGCTGCTCGAGCTCGGGATCGCGGCGCAACACCTCGCCGAGCATGCCGGGCGACAGGTGCTGGCGTGTCGCGCAGCCGGTCAGGCCGGCAGTGCAGGCCACGACGGCGCCGCAGATCAACGCGCCGAGCAGCGAGACGAGCGAGACCCTGGGGTGGCGGCCGGTCGGACGCCGCTCAGTCGCCATGGTCGTCCTCGCCGTCGCGTCGGATGCCATCGACGCACGCAGGATCGGTGGTGGCGCAGCGGAAGCGGACGTGGATGTGGCCGGTGTGACCGGTGGAGTGGGCCACGATGCCGCTGGCGAAGCGACCCCGCGGCCACTGGATCGACTTGGCGAGCTCTTCGTCGGTGGCGCCCATGAGCTTGGCAGCACGGTACACCTTCTCTTGCAGGGCGTACTCCAAGAAGATGTGCGCGACGTCGCCGCCCTCGACGAGCGCGCGGATGAGCGCCCAGGTCGCGAACCAGTCGATCTCGGTGGGCAGGGGCCGGCGCTCGCGGCCGAGATAGCTCTTCTTGTAGACTCCGCGCAGCGTCGGCATCCAGATGTCGATGTCGCGGCCGGCCTGGTGCGACTTGTGCGGCGGCAGCAGGCCGCCGCCGCGCTTGCTGATGTCGGCGAGCACGAGTTCGCCGTCGAACTCGATGTCCTGGCGGAATCGGGCCACCGCCGTGAGCAGCGACTGGATGGTCGCGCTCGAGCCCCACATGATGTTCGGTGCCCGTCGCAGGTACAGCGGCGACGCCGGCATCTGGATCCCGTCGTCGATCCGGCCATCGTTGGGGCGGCCGACCGAGTGAGCGTCGGGGCGCACGTCGAACTCGGGGATCTGGACGCTGCTGCGCCGCCTATCGTAGGGCTTGGGATCGATCCACACCTCGACGACGGTGCCGGCGGGCAAGGTGGCGCCGAGCGTGGGGTTGAACGCGCGCAGCTTGTGGACCGGCACGGCGAAGTGCTCGGCGAGCTGGCGCCAGTCGTAGGTCTTCTCGAGCTCGTAGCTGATCTGTTGTTGGGGCAGCGGCGTGCGACGGGCATCGACGCGCAGCACGGCACCGACCTCGAGCACGGGCGCGTCGGGGTTGAGGCGATTCCACCGCGCGAGATTCTCCTCCGAGACGTCGTAGCGGCGCGCGATCTCCTCGAAGGTCTCGGCCGGGATCACGCGGTGTTCGACCCACGACTCGGCGCGGGGTTGGGCCGCGGCGGCGACGGGCTGCAGCGGCGCTGCGGCGGCGGCGGCGGCGGCGGCCGACGGCGCCGCTTCGGTCGCCGTGGCCACCGTCGCGTCGTCGCGGAGTCCGAACGCCACCATCGTGCCGGTCGCGATCACCACGGCCGCGAGCAGGCCGAGGGCGGCGGTGAGGCGATGGCGCGAGCGACCGCGGCGGCTGGCGTCGACGAACGCGGTGACGAGCGGCGTCGCGGCCTCGGGCGCAACGCGGAGCAGCCCCGTCGCCTGTCGCAGCGCGCCGCCGCGTAGCAGCAGGTGGGCGGGCCGGCCGTGGTGCTCCCACTCGACGCTCCACCGCGACAGCCGGGCGAGCTCGCGGGCGGTGAGCTCGCGGGCGGTCGTGGTGCGGATCATCGGCCCTGGGCGCAGGGGCGCCCGTACGCGCCGCGGCGCCTCGGCCACCAGGCTCACCAGCTCGAGCAGGAACGGTCCGACGTACAGCCGCTCGCCCTCGCGGAGCACGCGGGGCTCGTCGAGGCGCAGGTTGTCGACGTACGTGCCGTTGGCCGAGCCGCGATCCTTGACGATGCACTGCTCGTCGGTGAACTCGAGCAGGCAGTGCTCGGCCGAGACCGCGGCGTCGGCGAGCACGACGTGGTTGTGCTCGGCGCGACCGATGCACAGCGGCGACTCGTCGAGCGCGCGGATCCAGGCGTGCCCGTCGGTGTGCGTGATGCGAAGGCGTTGCATCGCGGCGGTCCTGTGGCGCGCTCAGAACCGGACGCGCCGGCTGACACCGGTGCTCGGCGTGCGCGCGGTGGCGAAGCGGGCCTTGGCTCCGATCGCGGTGGCGACGCACAGACCCAGCGGCGTCGCGTTCCATGGCCGTTGCACGACGACGGACTGGGCCCGCCCGCCGGCGACGTCGAACGTGACGGCGAAGCTGGTGCCCTCGACCGCGCCGTGGGTGCGGCCGCACTCGACGACGGCGCGACGCGCCTTGCCGAACCCACGATCGAGATCGCCCGCGGCCAGGGCATCGCGGGGAGGGGCAGGGCGCGCGACCGGGCGGTCATCCCGGCGCGTCGGGGCGGGTTCGGGTTCGTCGGCGATCGGCGCGGGTGCGGGCGTCGGGGCTGGGCGGGGCTGGGCGGGCTCGGGCGCGGGCTGGGGGGGAGCGGCCGGCACGGCGCTGGGCCGCGGTTCGTCGGCGGCGACGGTGGGATGCAGCTCGGGCGCCGCGTCGCTGTCGTCGCGCAGCACGAAGAACCACACCGCGCCGCCGCCCCAGATCATGAGCAGCGCGACGACCGACACCGTGATGACCAGCCAGTTGCGCGACACCTCGTGGCGCGGCACGTTGAGCGCGAACTCGTGGGTCTCGGCGCCCTCGTGGCGACGCGCGGGCTCGAGCGTAGCCGGGTTGCCGCCGTGCCAGTTGACCGGCGGCAGCGTGTGGTGCTCGACCGGTGCGCTGCTCGGCGCCGCCATGCCGGTGGGCAGCAGCGGCGACAGGAACTCGCTCGTCGAGGGCGGCGCGCCGCGGTGGCCGAAGTCCTCGTCGTCGCGATCATCGCGATCATCGCGGTCGAAGATCGGCGGCGGCATCGGAGCGACGCGCACCGAGCGGGGATCGGGCCGCGGCGCGAAGATCGGCGCGGAGCCGACCTGTGCCTGGGGCACGCTGCGTGACGATGCGCCGCGGGGGGGCGCGACGGTGTGGTGGCGGGTGTGCGGCCGGACGACGGTGGCATCGACCGCATCGACCTCGGCGGCACGCACCGGCGGCGGCACCGAGCGCGGGGATCGGCGCGTGTCGTAGATCGTCGTGCGATCGGCGGCGTCGGCGCCCAGGGGATTGGCGATCGCCACCGTCGACTCGAACGACGCCCCCAGGATCGCGGCCTCGAACTCGACCATGCTCGCGTAGCGGGCGTCGGGGCGCTTGCCGAGCGCGCGCATCACCAGCGACTCGACCATCGGGTCGACGTCGGGTGCGATCTGCCGCAGCGGCGGGATCGGATCGTTGATGTGCTGGGTCGCCACCCGCATGAAGTTGTCGCTGTCGAACGGCACGCGACCGCTCAGCATCTCGTAGGCGAGGATACCGACGGCGTAGACGTCGGAGCGACCATCGACGGGCAGACCGGCGGCCTGTTCGGGCGACATGTAGCGGGCGGTGCCGAACACCGACCCCTCGCCGGTGAGGTTGCCGGGCCGGTCGCGATCGGCGACCTTGGCGATGCCGAAGTCGAGCAGTTTGACCTGGTCGATCGCGTCCGGGCGCTGGACCAAGAAGATGTTCGCCGGCTTCATGTCGCGGTGGACGACACCGCATTTGTGGGCCGCCGCGAGCCCGCGCACGATCTGCAGCAGGATCGGCTGCACGCGGGGCCACGGCACCCGGCCGAGCCGCCGCAACAGCACCGACATGTCCTCGCCCTCGAGGAACTCCATCACGAAGAAGACCGGCCCGGCCGGGGTGCGTCCGAAGTCGAGGATGTCGACGACGTTCGGGTGCGCGATCATCGAGGCCGCCCGCGCCTCTTGCAAGAAGCGCTCGACGTTGGACTCGTGTTGCGCGAGCTCGGCCTTGAGCACCTTGATGGCGAGCTTGCGGCGCAGGGTCACGTGCTCGGCCGCGAACACCCGACCCATGCCGCCGTCGCCGATCACCCCGACGATCCGGTAGCGATCGGACAGGACGCTGCCGATCAAGTCTGCGCCGATGGCCGTCATCCCCCTGCGACAGGTGTACGCCACCCCCCGGTGTAGGATTCAGGAATTGAGCCGTGGGAGGGGCAGAACCAGACTCAGAACCGGCCGGCGAGGCCGATTCCGACGTATTGGGGCCCGAAGATGGGCCCGAAGGCCTGGTAGCGGATGCGCCGCCGCAGGCCGATCCCCAGCAGCGTGGCCCCCGCAGCGAGCAGCACGCCGGTGGCCACGGCGCCGCCGATGATGAGGCCGTTGGCCCGGCTACCCTTTTTGTCGGCGGCGCGGAACGCCTCGTCGTCCATGTCGGCGCGGGCGTCGTTGCGCTCGCGCTTGGCGTCCTTCGCCCGCACCGCGCCGATGATGATCATGGAGGTGGCGCCCAGGCCCAGCGCCAGCAGCACCGAGCCGCCGACGATCATGCCGGTGCCCGAGGGCCGGTCGGCGCCCCGGTCGTCGAGCGGGATCACGCTCGGCGGTGGCGTCACGATCCCGGCATCGGGTGCAGGGGGCGGGCCGAGCTCGCGCTCGGCGGCGGCGAGCAGCTCACGGAGCTCGCGACCGGCGGTCTCGGCCGCGGGGCTCACCGGTGTGGTCGGTCCGTACTGACGACCGAACGCCGCGACATAGCGGTCGAGCACGCTGACACCACGGCGCAGCACCTCGATGCCGCGCGCGAGCCCGTCGCCGCTGCCGCCCTCGCGCGCGACCCGATAGGCCTCTTTGTAGGCGTCGATCGTGATGAGCAGCGTGGTGTCGCGCTCTTGGCGGTTGACCGGGTTCTCGGGCAGCACCTCGAAGATCCGGCTCCACACGTCGCCGGCCTGCTCGAACTGTTGCTGCGAGTAGCGGGCTTGGCCGTCGATCTGCAGCGATCGGGCGCGACGCGACGGCTCGATCTCCACCGGCGCAGCCGAGAGCGGCTGCGGCATCGCCGGCAACACCGCGAGGCCCACCGCGAAGGCGATGATGCGACGCATGCGGCCGCCATCGCGACGAGCTTCGTGGGTCATGTCGCGAATCATGTCACGCCGGGCTGGGTCGCAGGCCCGCGGTGGGGAAGGCCGCGGCGAAGATCGCCAGGAGCGACGGGGCGTCGAGGCGGCCGTGGGGCGCGGCGGCGCTACGCGGCTCGGCGGTCCAGGATTCGGGCGACCACGGGTGCGCGCCGCCGACCGGCCGCGCGATCGGGGTCCACGCGTGGTGAGCGAAGGCCTGGGCGAGGATGGCCGCGGGCGCGCGCACGGTCGACATCAGGGCTGGCAGACGGGCGAGCGGGAAGCTCTCGTCGTGCCAGCGCTCGTCGCGGTCGTCGATGGGGTCGGTGGGCACGCTCGTGGCATCGGGCAGCACGAAGTCGACGCGCGAGGCAGCGATGCGGGCGATCGGGTGCCCGCGGTCGGGGTGGTGCAGCCACCACGCGCCGTCGCCGCGGAGCAGGCGGTCCTCGTCCATGAGGCAGCCGCCGGCCGGACGGCCGAGCGCGTCGCGGCCCGCGGGCAGCGGTTGCGGCGGCGAGATCTTGGCGCCGGGATGCCACTGCGTCACGTGGCCGTCGCGACCGGTGCGGACCGCCGATCGCAGCGCACCGTCGTCGCCGTAGCGCAGCTCGAGGTCCCCGAACTCGGCGCGCAGCCACTGGGTGCGCCCATCGTCGCTGCGGGTGAACTCGATGTCCCAGACGCTGCGATCGACCACGGCGATGCGCTCGACTTGGCCGGCGCCATTGCGAAGGATCGACACGCGCAGACCGGGCTCGACGTCGAGTCCGTGGCGGCGCCCGAGGAAGTCGCGCGACGCGGTGTCGATCGACCACTCGCCGTCGGCGCTCCCGCTGTCTTCGGTCGCGATCATCCGCTGGCGGACCACCGCGCCGCGTGCGTCCCGCTCGATCACGCAGCGCGCGTGCTCGTTGGTGGCGCCGGTGACCAGGCCATCGGCGCCGTAGGTGAACGTCGCGCGCGATGCACCGCCTGTGTGGGTGCGGTCGCTCTCGACGAGCCGTCCGGCCTCGTCCCAACGCAGCTGCAGCGTCGCGCCGTCGCCGACGATCTGCTCGACGCGGCGACCGCCCGGGGTGTGTTGGATCGAGCTGGGCGCACCGCCACGGCGCGACGCGGCGCTCACGAGCCCGCGGGCGTCGCGGAGCAGGGCGAGCAGCGCCGAGGAGCCGCTGCGCGCCGCGACCAGGCGGCCCTCGGTGTCGTGGTCGTACGTGATGGCGCCCGCGGGCCCGTGGACGGCGAGCACGACGCCGAACGCGTCGCGGGCGATGCCCCAGCGGCCGCCCGGCGCGTCGATGCCGACCAGCTCGCCCTCGGGGCTGCGGGCGAGGCGGATCGCGGCGCCCTCGCGGTGGTGACCGACGAGCTGGCCGTTCGCATCGGCCACGCACGCCATGCGCTCGCCGCCGGCGCTGCGTGTCGCCGCGATGCGACCCCATCGGTCGTACTCGAAGTGGGTCGCGGGCGCGCCCGAGGCCTGTGGCGGGGCGAGCGTGACCACGTTGCCGACGTCGTCGAGCTCGGCAGACGTCACCTGGCCCAGCGCGTCGACGATGCGCGCGAGCCGGCCGCCGTCGTACTCGAGGCGCACCATGTGGCCCAGCGGATCCTCGACGCGCACCAGCGAACCCGCCGCGTCGTACCCGAGCGACCACTGCGCGCCGCCAGGATCCCAGCCCTGGACCAGCCGATCCTCTTCGTCGTACGCCATCCGCCAGGTCGCGCCGCCGGGGAGGCGCCGCTTCACCAGGTTGCCGCGATCGTCGTAGGCGTCGATGGTGCGCGCGCCGTCTGGCAGCGCGATCTCGACGAGGTGCAGCCGTTCGTCGTGGCGATGGCGCGTGCGATCGCCGTGGGGATCGATGATCGCGGCGACGGTGCCGACCGGATCGATCCGGTACTCGGTGACGTTGCCGAGGCTGTCGGTGACCTGCGTCGTCTGACCGTCGTGCATCAGCGCGCGGTCGAGCATTCCGCCGGCGCCCCAGCTGCGGATGCACCGCGCCGCGCGGCCGTGGCCGTCGTACCCGTAGAAGAACCCGCCGCCATCGCGGTTGGTCTCGCCGACCAGCAGGTGGCCGACGTACTCGTAGCGACGGGCGTGGCCCGCGGTATCGAGCGCGGCGACGAGATCGCCGTCGTCGGAATAGAGGAATCGGGCGTGCCGCGACAGCCGCTCGGACTGCGGCGTCCACAGGCTCTCGATGCGCCCGGCCGCGTCGTACTCGAAGGTGACGGCGACGCGCCCGCCCGTGCGGATCTCGTGCAGCCGTGCGTCGTTGCGATAGGTGAGCTCGACCAGGCTCGCGTGCGGGCCCAGGTGCGTCGGTACGATCCGCACCAGGCGCGACATGCCGCGGTCGCGGCCCTGCGCCGACTCGCCGGGCTCGGGCCGGAAGTGGCGGATGCACGGCACCCCACAGATGCGTCCGCGCAGCTCCCAGTGCAGCCGCCCGGCAGAGCGCAGCGTCAGGCGGCCGGTGGTGTCGTGCAGCACGTCGCCCGCCCGCGCGACCTGGCCGGGCAGACCCATCGTGTCGAACTCGACCTCGCGGCCGTCGGACTCGCGGAGCACGACGCGGCCGGCCTCGAGCCACACCGCCTGTTCGAAGTCGTGGGTCCAGCCGAAGCCGAAGCCGCCCTCGCGATCGCTGCGGTTGGACGCGTAGCGGCGGCACAGCTGCAGCGGCGGGCTGGCGATGTCGAGCTCGATCGCGTCGGTGACGACGGCACCGGTGGCGACGTCGACCGGATCGCCGACGAGCACCGCGAGCTCCGAGGGCACCAGATCACCGCGCCGCGCGGGCGAGCACCGCGAAAGCATGCGCTGCGCTGCGCTGGGATCGGCGTACTGCGTGCGCACCGGGATCTGCCCGCGCATCGCCGCCACGGTGTCGCCGATGGCGGTGGGATCGAGCGCCGTGCGCGTGCCGCCGAGCTCGAGCGATCGCTGGGTGCCGCCGCCGATGATCATGCGCGCTGCCCCTGTCGCCGCGCCGTCGCCCTCGGACGCGAGCGATTCGCCGGCGATCCGCATGAGCCCCGAGCCGTCGACGGTCTGGGCCTGGGTGGCGGCTGTGCCGATGCCGGTCGCCTTCATGCTCTGGGTCGCGAGTTCGCGGCCGCCGACACGCACGCGGGGCACGCGGGGCGGGGCGTGACCCGCCGCGCCCATCAGCGGCTCGGTCACCGAGCGCGCGGCGTCGCGGGCCGGATCGCCGAGCTCGGCGACGAACGCCGTCGGCGGGTTGGTCTCGCCGAGGCCGACGACCATGCCGCCTCGGGTCGCCACCTTGCGGGGCGCTCTCGCGGGCGCGGTCCGATCGTCCATCAAGGGCCTGTGGTCGTCTACGTCGCCGGGGTTGGGTTTCTTCATGGTTTCTTCGGCGGTGCGCAGCCCGGGCTCGGGGCGCGCGGCCCGAGCAATGCCGCGAGCGTGGCGCGATCGGCGGGCATGCCGATGACGTCGCAGATGCGCGCCGCCAGCTCGGGCCCCGCGATGGGCCAGCGCCGCGCGCTGCCGTCGTAGCTCACCGACACGAGCGAGCCGCCGGTGTGCAGCAAGCGCTTGATCGGACCGTCGTGCCCCGTGAGCACCAGGGTCTCGTCGGTGGCGAGCTGCCACAGCCGCACGCTGCCGTCGTTGCTCGCCGACGCGAGCACGTCGTGATCGACGAACACGAGCTCGGTGATCGTCTGCGTGTGTCCGGCGAGCGGGCGCGACGACTCGTCGGGATGGTCCGCCTCGAGCGACCACACCCGAATCTCACCGTCGGCGCCACCGGTGGCGAGCCGGCGCCCGCCTGGACCGAAGGCCACGGCGCTGATCGCCTCTTCGTGGCCGCGCAACGTGTGGGCGGTGCGACCGTCGCCCAGCGTCCACACCCGCGCGCGCCGATCCGCGCCGCCGGACACCAGCGAGGTGCCATCGGGCGAGATCGCGAGAGCCCGGATCTCGCCCTCGTGACCGGCGAGCACCACGGCGCTCGTCGCGATCGCATCGGCGGCGAGATCCCAGCGCACCAAGGTGCCGTCGAGGCTGCCGGTCACGACCCAGCGGCCGTCCGCAGAGTGGGCCATCGCACCGATCTCGTCGCTGTGGCCCCGCAGGACTTCAGGCTCGCTACCGCCTTCGAGGGGCCACACCCGCAAGGTGCCGTCGCTGCCCGCGGACACCAGCCGTGCGCCGTTGCCCACGAACGCGAGGCGGTTGATCGCGCCGGTGTGGCCGCCGAGCGCCTTGGGCGGCGCGTCGAGATCGGCGATCGACCACAGCAGGATCACGCCGGCATCGGTGCCGACCACCGCGCGCCTGGCCCCGCTGTCGATCGCGACCGCGGTGCCCGTGCCGGTGGCGCCACCCGGTCGCCGCGGGCTCGAGATGCGCGCTGCGTCGGCGCCGGGCCACAGCTCGACCCGGCCACCGCCGCCGGCGACCAGCAGCGTGCCATCATCTGCGACCGCGCCGTCGACGAGGATCGCCGGGCCGGCGCGGAGCGCTTCGCCGAGCAGGCCGCCGGTCCGCGCCAACGGATCCCACAGGCGCACCTCGCCGTCGTCGCTGGCGCTCGCGCCCACGCGACCATCGGGTGTGATCGCCAACGCCGTGATGCCGCCCGTGTGCTCGCTGAGCGTGATCTGATCGACGACGCGATCTTTCTTGGACAGATCCCACGCCCGCACGCCGTGGTCGAGCGCGACGCTGACGACGCGCGTGTCGGCGCCGGCGAGGCCGATCGCAGTGACGTCGCCGGTGTGACCGGCGAACACGATGCTCGCGATGCTCGGATCGGCGACGGAAAGATCCCACACGCGCAAGGTGTCGTCGTCGCTCGCGCTGACCAGCGTGCGCCCGTCGGCGGTCACCACCAGATCGTTGATGGACTCGGTGTGCCCGCGCAGCCCGAGCGGTTCGGTCGTGCTGCCGCCGGTCTGCCACAGCGCGATCGATCCGTCGGCGGCGCCGGCGACGAGCGCGTGGCCGGTGCGATCGATCGCGATGCGCGTGAGCCCGCTGGTGGCGCCCTCGAAGCGCGTCATCGGCCGCAACGCGCCATCCGGCTCGATGCGCCAGCGCCGGAGCATGCGGTCGTCGCCCGCCGAGAGCACGGTGCCGCTGGGCTCGAAGCGCAGATCGGTCACCGGCCCCTCGTGGGCGTCCTTGCGCGGCGGCGACTCGCCGGGCACGGCGGTGGCGGCGGATACATCCCAGGCCCGCAGCGCGCCCATGGCGTCGCCGCTGACCGCCCAGCGTCCGTCCGGTGCGATCGCGCAGGCGACTATGGCGCCCTCGTGACCGCGGAGCACCGCCGCGCTCGCGCCCGGATCTTCGGCGGCGAGATCCCAGCGCCGCAAGGTGCGATCGTCGCTCGCCGAGATCAGCGTGCGGCCATCGGTGCCCACCGTGAGCGCCGTGATCGCGCCGACGTGGCCGAGCAAGCGCAGCGGCACCGTGGGCGAGGGCGCATCGAGCTGCCACACCGTGACGGCGTCTTCGTTGTCGCCGGCGACCAGCGTGTGGCCGCGGGGCGTCCAGGCCAGCGCCGTGATCGCGCCCTTGCCTGCGCGCAGCGTGGGTCCGCGGCGGGGCGCGAGCGTGGCCGCGACATCGGCGAGCAGGGCGAAGCGGCCGTCGGTGAGCAGGGATCCGGGCAGCCGTGCGAGCTCGGCCTGCACCGCGAGGCGATCGTCGTCGCCGTCGATGTCGAGCGATGCGCGGGAGAGGGCGGCAAGATCCCACGCGCCTGCGTTCGTGTCGTCGTCCGGTACGGCGGTCGCCACGACGGCGTCCGTCGGCGCAGACGGGGCGTCGACGACTGGCGCGTCCGGGGTGTTGGCCTGTCGCCACCACCACGCGCCTGTCGCCGCCACTGCGAGCACCACGGTCGCGGCGGCGCCGATCCACACGATGCTGCGGCGTCCGGCGGCCACGGATGCCTGCACGAAATCGCGGTGCAGCGGCTGCGGTGCCGGCTGTTGATCGCGCCCCGCGTCGAGCCACGCCTGGGCCTCGGCCAGGGTGGCACCGCCGACGAGCTCCGTGCGCCGGCGTCCGCCCGCGTCCCAGCGCTGGGCGAGGGCATCGAAGCGCCCGTAGTGATCCTGCCATGCCCGTGGCGCCGTGAGGGCCACCGCGGCGGCTGCGGGCGGCGGCAGTACGGGCCCGGCGAGCGCCGCGAAGGCCGACGCGTCGGCGTCGCCGGCAACGATCCGCACCGCCTGGGTGCCGAGCATGATCGCGTCGGTCGGCGACACGACGACCGGCCGCGCAACCTTGATGCCGTTGACGTAGGTGCCGTAGGAGCTGCCGAGATCCTCGAGCACCCAGGCGCCGGCCACCCCCGCCATGGGCGACAGCCGGCAGTGCGTCGCCGAGATGCCGGGGGTGGTGAGCACGATGTCGCACCGCGCGTCGCGGCCGATCACCAAGACGGCCGCGGCGGCGGTGCGGAGCTGCGCCGCGCCGTGCTCGTTGGCCCCGATGGCGAGGCGGATCATGGCGGGCACCTGCCGCTGCGGCGTTTGCGCCAGTGCCGCGATTGACCGCTGCGGCAGCGTCGAGTATCGCAACCCCATGCGCGGCTCGATCGCACGCATGGGCCTCGGGCTGTCGATGCTGCTGGCGTCATCGGCCTGTGCCGCACGATATCAGCTCCGCGACGGCGAGCTGAAAGAAGCCCGCGACCAGGACTCGCTGGCACGGCTGCGCGTGTACCCGAGCAACCGCACGATCAGCGTGTACGACGAGGAGGCCGACAAGACGGTCACCGTGTCGAGCGAGATCCGGCAGCGCACCAACAAGGTCCGCCGCAAGCGCATCCTGACGCTGCAGACCGACGGCGCCGTCATCGGCGAAGAGCTGCTCAACGGCGCGCCGCTGCTGTGGGTCACGTTCGACGGCCAGTGCATGGAGCGGGGCTGCGCGTACGGGTTCGTGCGCACCGAAGACGGCCGTTATCGGCTCGTCCATGCCCCCGAGCGCGAGGGCTTCGCGGCGCCCAAGATCTACCGCGGCACCGTCGCGAAGCGTCGCCGCATGACGCGCGGCAACCTCCGCGCACTCGCCGAGGCCAACCAGGTCTATCGTCTGGTGCGCCGCCGTGGCCCCAAGACCGTGTTCCTCGAGGTGAAAAAAGACATCCGCAAGCGGACCCGGGGCAGCTCGACGCGCGAACCGGGCGTCGGTCGGACGCCGTGAACCTGTGATGGCCCGCGGCGTAGATCCCAAGGTGAGTCCAGCTGCCCCGGTCGATGGCCGCGAGCCGCGACACTTCGATCTCGAGGCCGATCGCCGCGCGCGGCGATCGTTCGGCCTGCTGGTCGTGGCCTTCGCGCTGTTGGCGATCCTCGGCGGCGTGTTCGCGGCTTGGTTGTTGCTCGACGACGATCCGCCGGCGCAGATCGTCGCGACCAAGCCCAAGCCGCCCGAGGTGATCGAGGAGCACGCGCCGCTCGAGCCGTTCGAAGCGCCGGCGCCCGCCGTCGTCGTCAAGCCGCGCCCCGTGGCCAAGATGGCCGACACCGTCGGCGATGGCGATCTGCGGCGGATGCTCGCCAAGCTGCAGAGCGCGTTCGATGCGTGCGCCCGTACCCACGGCGCCGTCGAGGGCACGGTGGTCCAGCTCGACTTCAGCATCGCCGAGGGCGGTCGAGTCGACGAGAGCGCGTCGCGTCCGCCGTTCGCGAACACGCCGCTCGGTCAGTGCATCGCTGCGGTGGTGCGCGACAAGGCGGTGTTCCCGAGGACGCGGAACGGTCGTCGGGATATCCGGTGGTCGATCCACCTGCGGCCGTAAGGCGGGGGGCGGTTGGGCCGAGCCTGCTCACACATCACGGCGGGCGCGCGCGTGGGATCTCGATCGCGTTCGGGCCGCCGTCGTCGCTGCGAACGCGCAGCACGACGTTCGACGCGCCATCCGTGATCGCCAGGCAGTACTGCAGGTCCTCGCATGGCGCGCCGCTCTGCACGGCGAGCGTCGCTGCATGCCGCCTCCGTCATCGACGGTCGCGATCGCAAGCGACTCGAACGCATGCTCCGCTACATGCTGCGTCCACCCTTTACCCACGACGCCGTCCGTGCGCTCGTCGATGGCCGATCACGCACTGCGCTCGCAGATCCGGGTCGCGCCGGGCTCCCCGATTGCGGCCCTGCCGACGCAGGTGCCGCTGTTCGACACGGCGGGCCTGCACCCGTGGCAGAGCGCGGTCTCGCAGCCCGCCACCGGCGAGCCGTCACGGCAGGCGCTTCGCGCTACTCGCCTGGCAGGATCTCGACGCGGCGCTGCGGCTCGAGATGCCGGCCGGCGCTAGCGGAGTCGCGGCGGTCTCCCTCGGCTCGCATGCCACAGGGCAAGGATGTCCACGACGTCGTTTGCCTCGACCACGCGGAAGCAGGCGTAGTATCGGACGCGCTCGAGAAGCACGCGGCGCACCCCTTCGCTGCCGGGTACCTGCGACCCGACGACGTGCGCACGAAGTTCGAGCCTCGCGACCAAGGCTACGAGCTCGTCGTCGAACGCTGCCGGTGCCTTGTCGCGGTTCCCGAGCCACCAGCGACGCGCCCGCTCGACCTCCGCGGCGCCCCGACGGGAGAATCTAACCGTGCGAATGGCCGACGTCTCGACGCAGAGCGGCCAAGAACGCACGCGCGTCGATGACGTCACCCGCGTCGCATTCGGCGGCGCGCCCTGCGAGGTCTGCAAGTTCTTCGGGAGTCAACGCGGGAGGGTCGGCCCGCATCTGCTCGAGGGCGTGCTTGGCCGCCTCGAGCTGGTCGTCTGCAAGCTCGTCGACCAGGTCGTGCACGGCGCGGCGGAGCGTCATGAGCCCAGCGTAGCGCCGGGGCGGGGCCGAGACCAGGCGCTGACCCGTGGCGTGTTGCAGGTCGAACGCGTCGGTCCATGCGCAACCTCCCCGATGGCCTGGGTGGCGGCTTTCGGCTGCTCGATCTCGACGGCGAGGGGCTGCCGGGGATCGTCGCGCAGCTCGGCGATGCGTTGCACTACAAGCGGCCGCTGGGCGAGGGCCGCTTCGGTGCGCTCGCGGTCCGCCGCAGCCAGACGACCACGGCGAAGCTCGGGTCATCCACGGCGTCACGGTGGTGCACGGTGAGCGGGCGCGAGCAGGACGACGAAGAGGCGGGAAGCGGGCGCGAGAGCCATCGCGAGCGATCGATCCGAATGCGGGCGGTGCGTCTGCTCGCCAACGCGTTGGTGGGGCTCGAGCCCGGGCGGCTGGCGATGGTGCAGCTTGGCCCCGAGCTCGTCGAGGCCGTGATCGCGTGCCGGAGCTTCACCAAGAACGCGCGGGCGCATCAGCTCCGTCGCATCGGCTCGCTCCTGCGCGCGAGCGATCTGCCGCCGATCGAGGCGGCGGTGCAGGAGATCCGGACCGGCCGGGGCGACCGCTCGCGTCGCGAGCAGCTGTACGAGCAGTGGCGCACCCGCCTGCTTTG
>JBBQJI010000016.1:0-126812 GCA_038325765.1 Nannocystales bacterium | reverse complement strand
ACGAGGTCGATCGCATCCGCGACGGCAAGAGCTTCACGACCCGCCGCGTCGTCGCGATCCAAGACGGCGAGGCGATCTTCACCATGGCGGCGTCGTTCCAGGTCCACGAAGCGGGCCTCGAGCACCAGGCCCCGCTGCCGGACAGCCCGCCGCCAGACGGCCTGCCCTCGGAGCTCGAGCTCGCGCGCAAGGCGGTCGATCGCATCCCGGAGCCGCTCCGCGAGCAGGCGACCTGCGAGCGACCGATCGAGATCCGTCCGGTCGATCCCTACGACCCGATGCGTCCGCGCGCCCAGCCCCCGGCGCGGCGGGTATGGTACCGCGCGATCGACAGGCTGCCCGATCGCAGCAGCGTGCACCAATACCTGCTGGCGTACGCCTCGGACTTCAACCTGCTCGGCGCTGCGCTGCAGCCCCACGGCGTGTCGTGGATGACGCCGGGCATGCAGGTCGCGAGCCTCGATCACGCGATATGGTTCCACCGTCCGTTTCGCATGGACGAGTGGCTGCTCTACGCGATCGACAGCCCCTCGGCCAGTGGGGCGCGGGGGCTGTCGCGGGGCCAGTTCTTCACCCAATCGGGCGAGCTGGTGGCCTCGGTCGCGCAAGAGGGCTTGATGCGCCAGCGCAAGCCGAGGGCCTGACCGGGCCTGACCCCGGCGCGCGCCGGGCTCCAGAGCTCTGCTCACACGGCGAGCGCCGCGGTGATCACCTTGCCGCGCAGCACCTCGACGTCGAGCGTCGCATCGGACAACCCGAGCGCGGCGCCGAGGGTCTTGCCCACCGAAGCCAGCCCCTCCTCGTAAGAGATGTCGCCGCTGCCGGTCGCCATGCCGGTCATGCTGTCGATACCGTCGGCCGCGTAGTCGTTGCCGTCGGCGACGATGCCGCCGATGACACCGGGATTCACGTGCCTGCCGATCATCATCGTCGCATGGTGCTTCGCCCAGTGGTTGCGGCCCTTGAAGCCCTGGTTCTTGAGCGTGCGGCCGAACACGTTGATCGAGGCGAACGTGACGCGATCCTGCAGGCTCTCGGACTCGAGCAGGTTCATGAGCTCGGCGATCCGCGCCACGCCGGCGGCGTACTCCTCGGACTCGCGCACGAGGTTGGCGTCGGCGTGGTTGTCGCTGCCAAACGGCAGCGAGATCGCCACCACCGGCGTCAAGTTGAGCTTGATGAGTGCGACCGCGGCGCGGATCTGGGCGCTGGGTGAGTCGTCCTCGATGGCGCTCAGCAGGTTCGTGGCGCCCTCGGCGAGGTCGCGGACATCGGCCCGGGCGTTTGCGTGGTCGTTGAGGAACCGCCGCTGGGCCGAGTTGCCGTACTCGCGGAGCAACACGTGCATCTCGTCGAGCGTCTGGTCACGCAGCGACTGCAGGTTCTGCAGCGGGCCCTCGTCGGCGACCAGCAGCTCACGCAGCGTGGTCGGCTTGAGCTGCGGCAGCGTGCGCCCGTCGAACGAGATGTTGACCGCGCCCACGGGCACCGGCGTGGTGCTGACCGTGCCCAACGCCGAGCGCAGGTGCTTGGCGTAGATCGACGGGATCGTCTCGCTGCGGTACGAGTCCCCGAGCAGCTGCAGCACCTTGATGAGCTGGCCGTGCACCTGGGTGCGCGTGCCGTGGTGGATGAACGTGGACCGGTCGAGCGCCCACTGCGGCATGGTGCTCCACACCGCCGCCGCGGTCATCGTGGTCGTGCCCATCTGCAGCGGCGCGCCCTGCATGTCGGGATTGTTGGCGTGGATGATCCCGGCCTGGCCGTAGGTGCCGGGCACGTTGGCGTTGAACGGGTCACCGGCGTCGCGTCCCGACAAGATCAGGTACTGCGCCTGGGCCGGGTCGACGGTGTCCTCGGGATCCTCGGCGTGGGCGAGGGGTTGGCGCAGGAACGTCATCGGCAGGCCGGTGGCGATCGAGGCCATCCCGATCCCGGAGACGCCGAGCATGTTGCGGAGCAGTGAGCGACGATTCATCGAGTTCGTCATGGTCTTGGCTCCCATCACAGCGCGGTGGCGGCGGCCGGCGCGGAGGCGCAGGCAGTCAGAAAGGTGGAACGCATCGCGTCGGTCTCGGACGCGCCCTCGGAGACGGCGGTGTCCCAGTGCTCGGCGAGCAGCGTGCGCACCGGCAGGGCGCGCGCATCACCTTCGGGGAAGCCCATCAGATCCCCGACGATCTGGTCGAGTGCGGCCTCGCGGTCGGCGACTCCCCACAGGGCGCCTTCGCCGTCGCCGACCCAGCGCTCCGCGGTGAGTTGGCACATCCGCTCGACCGAAGCGACGGAGAATACATCGGGCGCGGTGGTGACGAAGGGCAGCACGGCCGAGCGACCGTACGAGATCGGCGGCACGCCGTCGGCGAGCGCGCGGAACCTCCGACCGAGCGCCACCGGGACCTCGAGCATCCCGTCGAGGTTGCACATGTCGGCGATGCCGAGCCGCAACGACATGCGCCGGCAGAATCGATCCTGGGTGACCGGCAGAATCGGGTTGCCGATGGTGTCGTGGGTGAGCGTCCTGGCGTCGAAGGTCACCAGCGGCGACGTCACCAGCTCGCGCACCAAGGTGCGGAAGTCGAAGTTCGAGTCGGCGAAGCTGCCCGCGATGCGGATGAGCTCCGGATCCTCGGGGTCGCAGGCGGTGGCGTTCACCAGCGTGCACAGCTTCTCGGTCCAGGCCGGGGCGAAACGGTCGTGTCCGGCCATCGCCGCGCCGAGATCAGCGACACCTTGGCCGGAGACCGCAGCGCTGCCATCGATCGAAAAATAGCCCTGCGCGGGCAGTTCGGCGAGTGACGCCGCCGGCCGCTTCGAGCCGGAATAGGTGTAGCTGTGGCGCAGGAAGTCGCGCATCGGGTCGAGGTCTTTGTGGCATCCGAAGCACGGGGTGTCCGGATCGGCGTGGCCCTCGTCGATGCTCGCGCCGTCAGAGGGTGCGAACAGATCCTCGGGGTCGAACGTGCGACCGAGGCCGACGATGAGCGCCTGATTGCCGGTGACGCGGTGCTGGTTCGAGTCGTTCGTCAGCCAGTGGGCGGCGAAGCCCAACGTGGTGAAGAAGCCGACCCGGTCGCTGCGCAGCACCAGCTCGGGGGCGTCGCGCATCGTGCCCAGCGCGAAGAAGGCAGTCGGGTCCTCGCCGTCTCCGGCGACCCGTAGGGTGACCGGACGCAGCTCCCAGTCGGCGTCGGTGAAGACGGCCGCGCCCATGGCACAGCCAACGTTGGACGGCGTGACCTGGAACATGAGCTCGAGGGCGTCGACGAGCGCCGCGCGGCCGGTCGTGGTGTCCTGCAGCGGCTCGACGCAGTTGCCCGTGGGCGCCCCGTCGAGCCAGAACCTCATGAAGTTCGCCGACTCGGGGTTGAGCGTCTGGTTGATCGGGATCGGCGTGCCGGTCCACTCCACGCCGACGCGGAAATCCTGGTAGCGGTCCAGCACCCACGAGGGCAGGTTGTCGCCGAGATCGTCGCGCGGCGCGGCATCGAGCCACGACAGCATCACCATCTGCGGCACGTTGAGCATGAACGTGCGCGTGGTCAGCACCTCGTGGAACGGCCGCTGCTGCGCGACGATGTCCCACGCCGTGTGCGAGAACGACTGCGCGATGCTGCGCAGCATTCGGCCGCCGCTGCGCGTGTTCATCCCTTGCACGCGGTTGGGGTTGTTGTCGAGGTACTCCGCCAGATCGTCGACGGAGACCTCTTGCTGGAACAGCTGATCGAAGATCTGCAGCGCGCGCGCCTCGAACTCGGCGGTCTGCATCCACCCGTCGACCATCGAGCGCAGCACGGTCGGATCGGCGAGGTACGCCGCCTGCTCGTCGGCGTCCGGCGGCAGACCGGTGAGGAAGTCCTTCACCTTGGCGAGGGCCGACGCGGGCGGCAGCGGCTCGAAGGGGATCTGCGGTTCACCGGTGTCGCCGGAGACCGCCGAATCCTCGCCGCTCGAGCCGTCGTCGCCCTCCGAGTCGGGCCCGACGTCGGTGTCGACTCCAACGGTCGAGCCACCCTCCGCAGCGTCGTCGCCGGCGCCGGCATTGGCGCCCAGGCCGTCGTAGCAGCCCACCGTGAGCAGCCCCAGTGCACTCACCCCGATGGCGCCGAGCCATCCACTTTGGGCGCCCTGCAGGGCCTGGCGCACCCCGTGGGTGGCTCGATCTCGCCGCCGTCGCGTTGGAATGGTTCGCATCGTGATTTCCTTTCGAGTGCCCGCAGGCATCGCGTCCACGAAGGGTGTTCCCGCAGCGGGCCGGCTTGTCTGCGCGGCCGGCCGATTAGGTTTCGATCAGTCGAATACTCGCGTCAGGGCGCGTACTTGCACAGCCAGATGTCGCCCAAGGACACGGGCTCCCGGATCTGGCCGGCGACCACGATCGCCCCGTCGTCCGCGATCACCACGGCATGGGCGCGATCGTCGCTGTGGGCGTCCCCATCGCGCAGATCGGTCCACAGCACGCCGCCGCCGGGCTCGTACTTCACGACCTCGATGTCGAGCCCGTTGGCGGTGGCGCGCTGACCGACGGTGACCACGGCCCCGGTCCCGTCCGCCGCGATGCCGCGGATCTCGGAGGCGCCGCGCCCTGGCGGCACGACGCGGGTGAGTTCGACACCATCCGGCGTCCATACGCCCCAGAACCCGCGATCGTCGAGTCGACCGCCGACGAGCAGCTCTCCCGTCGGCAGCTGCGACAGCGCATTGATGACCTCGGTCGTGGGACCTTCACCGATGCGCTCGGTCCAGGCGAAGCCCACCGTGCCCGTCGGGGTGCCGAGCTCGATCTCGCCGAGCCAGCCATCGGTGCGCGCATGGGCGCTGCCCGTGCGCACGGTGCCCGCGAGGAAGGTCCGACCATCGGCGGTGACGGTGACCGCCCGCGCCTCGCTGCCGAAGTCGCCGAGCCCCTGGGCTTGCGTCCATCGAATTTCGTCTTCGTCGGTGGCGAAAGACCGGGCGTACGCCTCGGTGTGCCCCGGATCCGCCACCCGACCGAGCACCCCGGCCACCACGACCTCGCCTGCGCCCTCGCGCAGCGCGACCGCGCGGCCGAAGTCATCGGCGTCCATCGGGCTGGAGATGCCCTCGTTCCACTGCAGTTCGACCCCGCCATCGACCACGCCGCCGTCGAGCAGCTCATCATAATATACGCGCAGGAACATGTTGCGCCCCGTGGCCGCGGCGCCGGTGCTGCCGACCACATAGATGTTGGACGCAGCGTCGGTCGCGATCGCGCGGCCCTCGTCGTTGAGCGCAGCGCCGAACTGCCAGGCCCGGATGTTCTCGCCGGTGTCGGGATCGAACCGCGCCATCCAGGCGTCGCCAGCGTCGCCCGCGGTGCGGCCGGTCGCCACGATGTCGCCGCCGGGCAGCAGCGCCACGGCGAACGCGACATCGTCGCCGCCGGCCTGGCCGTTCTCCACGACCGTCCACAGCGGCGTCCCGGAGATCACGCAGTCGTTGTTGCAGCCGTCGCCATCGACGGAATTCGCGTCGTCGCAGGCCTCTTCGGCGTCGACGAGGCCGTCGCCGCACACCACGTCGTGAGGGGCGCGCTCGGCCGCAGGCCCGACGTCGAACATTCCCGTGACGTCCGAGTCCGTCCCGCCCGACTCGGTGCCGAAGGACCCCGTGCCCACGGTCCCTGTGCCGGCGTCCGAGTCCGGCGGCGCCGCGTCGGTGCAGCGGCCGGCGACACCATCGGGGGCGAACCGGCTGAAGCGCGCCCCCGACGCGCACGCACGGTCGGGAAAGCTGCAAAAACCCACAGCCTCACAGGTGCCCTGCACCGTGCCCTCGCGGCACGCCACGTCCTCGACGCACGCGAACCTGCCGCCCGTGACACAGGCGATCGTGGGGCCCAGGCCTGAGGCGATCATCATCGCGAGCAACGTGTGGCCGCGTCCGCGCATCGGTCACCACCTTGCCGCGGGAGGGCGGCGAGAGCAAGGCCGCGGGACGGCGGCGAGAGCAAGGCCGCAGGAGGGCGGCGAGAGCAAGGCCGCGGGAGGGCGGCGAGAGCAAGGCCGCGGGACATCCGAGCGAGCAAGCGCGACCGTCTCTGTTATGGTGCGCATCGATGGGCGGCACGCTGCCACCGGATGGGTCGGCTGGTCTTGGCGACTCGGGCGACGCGGGATCCTACGATGCCGGCGAATTCGCGCTGCTGTTCGCCTGGCGCGGCGGCGACGAGGCGGCAGCGAGCCAGCTGTTCACCCGTCACTACGCGAGCGTGCATTCGTTCTTCGCCCGCCGGGTCAGCGACGGCGCCGACGATCTCACCCAGCGCACGTTCCTCGCCTGCGTCGAGGCGGCGGCGACCTTCCGCGGCGAGGCGAGCTTCCGCGGCTTCGTGTTCGGCATCGCCCGCAACACCCTGCTCAAGCACCTCCGATCGCGGGCCCGGTTCAACGCGATGCTCGAGCGCTCGGTCGACGACGACCTGACGCGGACCTCGCCGTCGGCCCTGGTCGGGCGCAGGCAGGAGCAGCACCTGCTGCTGCTCGCGTTCGCGCGACTGTCCGGCGATCTCCAGCTCACCGTGGAGTTCTTCTATTGGCAGGAGCTGCGCACCGGCGACATCGCGGCTGCGATGGGCGTGCCGGTGAGCACGGTGACGACGCGGCTCGCGCGCGCCCGCGAGCTGCTCCGGCAGTACGTCGCCGAACTCGGTGGGCCGCTGCCACCGCGCGAGGCCCTGTTGTCCGACATCGACGGCTGGACGCGCTCGCTCGCGGACGCCCACGCGCCCACGCCGCGGTGACCCGACGCCGCGTGGCCGTGGCCCCGTTCCGTGGCCCCGTTCCGTGGCCCCGTTCCGTGGCCCCATTCCGTGGCCCCATTCCGTGGCCCCATTCCGTGGCATTGAGCCGGCGCGCGTGCACGTCGTATGCTGATGCGATGCACGGGGAGTCCCACGCGACGCTGCGTGCGCGGGTGCTCGAGACCGGCACCCAGCTCGGTCGCTACACGATCGTGCGCCGCATCGGCTCGGGGGGCATGGCCGAGCTGTATCTCGCACGCGCCCGCGGCATCGCCGGCTTCGACAAGCTCGTCGCGCTCAAGCTCGTCCTGCCCCACGTCGCCGACGACCCCGAGTTCGTGTCGATGTTCCTCGACGAGGCGCGGCTCGCAGCCACGCTCGATCACGCGAACATCGTCCATGTCCTCGACATCGGCCGCGTCGGCGACGACCACTTCTACGCGATGGAGTACATCCACGGCCTCGATTTGCGGGCGATCTGTCGCCGCGTGATCGGGCCAATGCCGCTGGACGTCGCCCTCACGATCGTCCTCGGCGTCGCCGCCGGCCTGCACCACGCCCACGAGCGCCGCGGACGGGATGGCCGGCCGCTGGGCATCGTGCACCGCGATGTCTCGCCCTCGAACGTGCTCGTCACGTTCGACGGTGTCGTCAAGCTCGTCGACTTCGGCATCGCCCGCGCCGAGGCCCGCTCGAAGGCGACCCAGGCCGGCGTCGTCAAGGGCAAGCGCGGCTACATGTCGCCCGAGCAGTGCCGTGCTGACGCCGTCGATCGACGCAGCGACGTGTTCGGCCTCGGCATCTTGCTGTGGGAGCTGACCGTGGGCCAGCGGCTGTTCGCCAGCGAGAGCGACTACGCGGCGATGAGCAAGATCGTCTTCGGCATGGTCCCCGATCCGCGGCAGCTCGTGCCGGGGTATCCCGACGCGCTCGCGGAGATCGCGATGGCGGCGCTGCGTCGCGACGCCGATGGCCGCCCCGCGACCGTGCAGGTGCTCGCGGTGCAGCTCGAGCGCTTCATGCAGGCGATGTGCCTGCGCACCAGCAACCATCTGCTCGCGGAGTTCATCGCCTTGCACTTCGCGGTCGAGCCCTACCCCACGTCGGTGCCCGACGTCGGCGGCGCTGCCACGGCGACGCTGCCCATCCCGGTGCGTGCTCCGGGCCGCGCGCGCGGTCTGGCGCTCGTGGGGCTCGCCACTGCAGGCGCTGCTGCGGCCCTCGTCGCGGCATGGGTGCTGGGCGGCGCCGGTGCGCCCGGGCCGGCGACGCCGCGCGAGGATCCGACGACGGCGCTGGGATCGATCGCACCGGGTAGCCCGCATGCGGGCGCCGAGGTGCCCGCGCCCGCAGTCGCGCCCCAGGACGTCATCGTGCCCCTCGCCGAACCTCCGGACTCCGTCACGCCGAGCGACGTCGCAGCCGACGCGCCGCAGCGCGGCGATGCGACCGACGACGAGCGCGTGTTCGCTGACGACGACGAAGAGCCCGTCATCCTCCCGGAGCGGCCGGCGGATCGCACCCGACCGCGCCCGCCGCCTATCCGCCCGCGCCCCGCCCCCGGCACGTCCGCGCATGGCGGCGCGCCGGTGCCCTCGCGGCCCAACGCGCTGTTTCCCCCGCGCGAGTGACCCATGGGAGTCCTCGCGATCGTCGCGTGCATCGTCCTGGCACCGCCGCCGTCCACCCCGGCGCCGCGATCGCGACCGGCGGCCGAGGCCGCAGAACTCGCCCTCGCGCACTACGAGGCCGGCCGCTTCGCCGAGGCCCGCGCCGCGATCGCCCGCGCCTACATGATCGAGCCGTGGCCCGAGTACCTGTACGCACGCGCCCAGATCGAGCGTGGCGCGGGCGACTGTATGGCCGCCCGCGAGTTCTACGGGCTCTACCTCGCCGAGGGGCCGCCGGACAAGGGGGCCGCGCTCGCCCGCGAGGGCATCGCGCAGTGCCCGGTGGATCCGCCGCCGCAGCAGCAGCAGCCAGCCGAGATTGCACCGCCGAGCGTCGGCGCGGACAGCCGCGTCGTGGATGCGTTCGGCGTCGCGCTCACGGCCACCGGCGGCGCTGCGCTCGTCGTCGGTGCCGGACTGTACATCGGCGCCGCGGCCCAGCGACGGGCGGCAGGTCGCGCGCCCACGCATGATCGATTCGGTGACCACACCGATCGAGCGCGGCGACTCGGCATCGCGGCGACGGCGATGGTGTCGATCGGGGCCGCGGTGGCGCTCGCCGGCGCCGTGCGCCTGCTGGTGTTGCGCCGCAGAAACCGACCTCCGTCCCAGCTCGCGTGGTACGGCGTGGTCGGCATCTCCGGGCGTTGGTGACGGGTCATCGACGCCCTCAGGCAAACCGCCAGGCGATCATCCACGCCACGAGCAGCGCCAGCGCGAGCAGCCCCGACCGCGTCCCCACACCCGGCACCAGGCGACCGCGGGCATCGAGGCCACGGAGCATCCATCGCGCCGACGCGATGACCCACGCCAGCCACGCCGCCGCTGCGAGCATCGGCCCGCTACGCGACTGTTCGGTCACGGCGCGAAGCTCCTCCCGGCGCGCGGCCTCGGAGCTAGGGTCGCCGTCCGCACCATCGCCGTCCGCCATGAGCCGGGCGATCCAGCCGTCGACCTCGCCGAGCACGTCGGCATGCGGGACATCGAGCGCCCGCGAGCCGAGCAGCGCCGATCGAACCTCGCGCAGCGCCGCCAACGCCAGCGGCCGATCACCGGCGGCCTCGGCCAAAGCGCCGATCTCGAGCAATCGGGCGAGCGCGACCTCGTCGTTATCGGACAGCGGCAGCCGCCAGCGCAGGGCCCGACCGAGGTGCACGACCTCGGTGTCGCCGAGGCCACGCTCCCGCGCCGCACGGGCGGCATCGAGCTCCGATCGGGCCTCGCACGCGACGCGGCCGAGAAGCGGCGCCATCGCGAACACCACCATGGCGACGGCCCGGACGACGCGCCCGCGTCCACGCCCGGTCACGCCCGCGCTCACGTCAAGTCCCTGCGGGCGAAGAGCACGGTCGCGATCACCAGGCACACCGCACCGTAGGCGCCGGCGTACAGCGCAGCCTCGCCGACGTAGCCCCAGCCGATGAAGCCGCCGTGGATCGAGACCGGCGTCTCCCCCAACGTCCCGCCCGACACGAAGAACACGTGGAAGTCGGGCAGCACCGCCGCGGCCGAGGACAACACGGTGCCCAGCGGCGTGTCGGCGAGCTTGCCCGTGGCAAAGGCGCGCAGCTCGGTGCTGTTGCGACCCACCACCCACAGCGCGGCCGTGAACATCGCCGACAAATACGGCGACGAGAACGACGAGAACAGCATCGCCACCGCCAACACCAGCCACAGCTCGAGCAGCACCAGGGACTCGGCGCGCAGCAGCGCGACGTCGTGGCTCGCCCCCTGGGTCGCGAGGACGCCGGCGAGCGTCACCGCCATCATCACCACCAGCACCGTCAACGTCACCGCCATGCCCACGTACTTGCCGAGCAAGAATTCGTGGCGGTGCAACGGCTTGGGGATCACGAAGAACACGGTCTTGCGATCGAGTTCCTTCGACAGCAAATTCACGCCGAGGAACAGCGCGATCGCCAGGCCGACGATGCTGATCCCGGCCAGACCGATGTCCTTGATCACGCGAACATCCTCGTGCAGCGAGAGCTCGCCCAGGATGATCGAGAAGCCCATCAGCCCCACGGCGAACAGCACCAGCACGTAGAGCACTCGGTTGCGCGTGGCCTCGCGGAAGGTGTTCAACGCGATCGCCCACACCCGCCCGGCGGCACCGAAGGTGGCGCTCGTCGCCATCAGCCCTCGCCCCCGCGCGGCGAACCGGCGGCGCGGGCCTCGTGCACGAACAGATCCTCGAGGCTCTCGCGGTGGGGGATGACGTGGACGATGCAACCGCCGCCCTCCACTACGCGGGCGACCACACGGTTCGCGGCCTGCAGGTCGGGCATCTTGGCGATGCGGCCCTCGCTCGTGCGGCTGTGATCGCCGACCTCCACCGCGAGCGCGTCGGCCACCGCATCATCGCCCGTCCACAGCACCTCGACGGCGTCGATCCGCGGATCGAGGAGGCTGCCCAGCGGCCCGGTGTCGCGCAGCTCCCCACCCACGAGGATGGCGACGCGATCGCACAGCAGCGTCGCGTCCGACAGGATGTGCGTGGAGAAGAACACCGTCTTGCCGCGCTCGCGAAGCCGCAAGATGATGTCGCGAACCTCCTTGCGGCCGATGGGGTCGAGCCCACTCATCGGCTCGTCCAGCACGACCAACTCGGGGTCGCCCATCAGCGCCTGCGCCAGCCCGGCGCGCTGCAACATCCCCTTGGAGAACGCGCGCAGCGGTCGCTTGGCGGCGTGGCCCAGGCCGACCTCCTCGATGAGCGCGCCGGCACGTCGCCGCCGCGCGCCGGCGTCCATACCGTGCAGCCGACCGACCATGTCGAGCAGCTCGGTGGCGGTGAGATAATCGTAGAAGTATGGGTTCTCCGGCAGGTACCCCAGGCGCTGTTTGGCCTCGCGGTCGCCGATGTCGGCGCCGAGCAGCCGCGCCCGCCCCGCCGTGGGGAAGATGAGCCCCATCAGGATCTTGATCGTCGTGGTCTTGCCGGCGCCGTTGGGTCCGAGGAACCCGAAGATCTCGCCGCGCTCGACGTGGAACGAGATGCCGCGCAGCGCCTCGGTCTTGCGCCGCAGCAGCCCCCGCACGAACGTCTTGCGCAGCGCGTCGACCTCGAGCACCCGCACGGCCGCGAGTGTAGCGGCATCGCCGTGCCGCGCCCATCCTCCGGCGACGACACTCCGACGCCCCCCCGACGACCCGGCGACGACCCCCGGACGACGCGGATCCCGGTGGGCGACGTGCCCGGCTGCCTGGCCGCTGTTATGCTCCGGGGCGAGCGGCGGCCGGCGACGGTCGGTTTTCGATGGGCGAACACGCGGGCAGACACCGGGGCGGGTTGACACGGCGCACGTGGTGCCGGCGAATCTCCGCGGCCGCACTCGCAGGCGCCGCGCTGCCGGCCGACGCCTGGGGCCTCGCGCCCGGGTGGCGCGGCGGCGGGCGGGCCGACGACACCATCACCGTGGATTTGCCCCAGCTCCGCTACGAGGGCCGCTACAACCCCAGGCAGGCCGCGATGCGCGTGCTCGCGCGCGAGCTCCGGTTGCGCACCCGGCTCGAGCCGGTCGACGAGCCCAGCACGGTCGACGCCGAGTCGACGGCGCTGTTCGAGACGCCCTTCCTCTACGTCGCCGGCGACGAGGCCCTGCCCACGATGTCGCCTGCGGCCGAGGCCAACCTGCGCCGCTTCCTCGACCTGGGCGGGCTCATTCTCTTCGACGCCGCCGATGGCGGCAGTGACCTCGCCTTCGCGCGCTCGGTCGAGGCCCTGCTCGGCCGCATCGCCCCGGGCAACGAGCTACTGCCGGTCGCCCGCGACCACGTGCTGTTCCGCAGCTTCTACCTGGTCGACGAGCCCAGAGGTCGCACCGCCGCCTTCGATCACCTGCGCGGCATCCAGGACGAGGGTCGGGTCAAGGCGCTGCTCATGCGCAACGATCTCGGCGGTGCGCTCGAGGAGCTGCCCGATGGCCGTGCCGCCCACGCGTGCACCCCCGGCGGCGCCGAGCAGCGGCAGTGGGCGATCCGCTTCGGCGTCAACGTGCTGCTGTACGCGACCTGCACCGACTACAAGGCCGACCGCGCCCACGTCGAGACGCTGCTCCGCTCGCGGCGGTGGCGATGACCGAGCAATGGAGCTTCGCGCCCGGGCACGTGCCCGACGCATGGGTCCTGGCCCTGCTCGCGATCTGCGGCGTCATCGCCGTCGTCGAGGCCGCGCTCGCCTTCTCGCACCGCCCCGCGTCGATGTCCCGGCGCCTCGCGATCGCGGCGCTGTGCCTGCGCATGGTCGCGGTGCTGGCCCTGTTCGCGATGGCGTTCGAGCTGACGCTGCGCTTCGATCGATTGTCGCCGGCGACCCGCCGCGTGGTGGTGCTGGTGGATCGTTCGGCGTCGATCGGCATCGCCGACTCGATGCCCGGCGAAGCCACGGCCACCCGCCAGGCCCGCACCGAGGCGATGTGGGCGGGCTCTGCCGCCGCGCTGGATCAGTGGCGCGAGCAGGGCATCCGCATCGACGTGCGCGGCTTCGATGCCGACGTCGTCCCGTACACCGGCGCCCAGGCCCAGACCCTCGCGAGCACACCCACCGGCGCGGGCTCCGATCTCGCCGGCGCGCTTGCGGGACTCGGCGACGACGCGAGTCGCCCAGGCGAGCGCCTCGCCGCCGTCGTCGTGATCTCGGATGGCCTCACCACCGTGGGTGTCGAGACCGGCACCGACCCCATGGTCGAGGTCGGCACCCGCCTCGGCGTGCCGATCACCACTGCGAGCGTGGGCGCCACGCAGCTGCGCGATGTCTCGGTCGCCGAGGTCCGCGCCGGAGAGTTCGCCTTCGTCGAGAACGTCGCGCTGTTCGAGGCCGGCATCGTCGCCCACGGCCTGCGCCACGAGGACGCGCTGGTCACCCTCGTGCGCAACGGCGAGACCGTGGCGGAGCGCCGCCTGCGGCTGCTCGGCGACGGCATCCCCGCGAGCGTCGAATTCGAGGTCGCACCCGATCGCGTCGGCCAGTTCGTCTACGAGATCGTCGTCACGCCGATCGCCGGTGAGGCCACCCTCGAGAACAACCGCCGCGCCTTCGTGGTCAAGGTGCTGCGCGACAAGGTCCGCGTCCTGCACGTCGCCGGGCGCCCCGACTGGGACGTCCGCGCCCTGCGGACGCTGTTGCGCCGCGACCCCAACGTCGAGCTGCTCAGCTACTACATCCTCCGCGACTTCGACGACATCGCGCGCGAGGACAGCGAGGCCCTGTCGCTCATCCCCTTCCCCACCGAGGAGCTCTTCGAGCAGGAGCTCGGCTCGTTCGACGTGGTCGTGCTGCACAACTTCGACGCCGTCCCGCACTCGGTCGGGCAGTACGTCGACAACATCGCCAAGTTCGTCGAGGACGGCGGCGCGCTGGTGCTCATCGGCGGAGATCTCGGTTTCTCCGACGGCGGCTACGCCACGCCGTCGATGGCTGCGATCTTGCCGGTGAGTCTGGGGCGGCAGACCGAGCACCTGCGCGACGCCGTCTCGCCGCAGCTCACGGAGGACGGCCGGCGCCATCCGATCACCTCGTGGCTGCTCGCGGGCGATGGCCGCGGCTGGTCGGCGCTGCCGCGGCTCGAGGGCTACAACCCGGTCGGCGGCCGCGATGCGCCCGACATCGGCGCGACGGTGCTGCTCGACGTGCCCGGCAGCTCCGATGGCCGCGGCGGCACGCGCCCGCTGCTCGCGGTCTCGGAGCCCGGCCGAGGACGGGTCGTCGTGCTCGCCACGGGTTCGACGTGGCGGCTTGGCTTCGCACCCGAGCTCGCGTTGGTCGACGGTGCGAGGCCCTACGATCTGCTGTGGCTGGGCGTGGTGCGCTGGCTGCTCCGCGACGATGGCTCGGGCCGGCTGCAGCTCGAGACCGACCGACCCAAGTACCGCGTCGGCGATGTCGCCCAGCTGCGCGCGCGATCCTTCACCGCGGCCTATGCCCCCGAGCCGTCGATCGCGCTGCAGTGGCGCGTCGACGCCCTGAATGCCGGCGACTCGGCCGCCGACGCGCCGGCGGACGATGCCGTCCCGGTCGCGCAGGGCGTGTGGACGACCGACGCGCTCGGACGCGCGGAGGTCACGATCGATCCGCTGCCGGTCGGTGCGTACATCGCCACCGCGACGCGCACGGTCGCCGAGGGCGACGCTTCACAGGCGACCGAGGTCTCGCGCGTGCTCATCGTCGAGCCGCCCGGCCGCGAGCTCGCCCGCATCGACGCCGATCCCGGCATCGCCCGCCTGCGCGCGCTCGCCGAGGCGACAGGCGGCACCTTCGTCGACGCTGCCGCTTCGGCCACGCTCCCCGACGCGTTGCCGCTGCGCGAGGATGCAGAGGCGAGCGCCGGCCGCGTCGCCGCCCGCCGCGAGCTCGCGCTGTGGGGTGGTCCGGCCGCCCTGGTGGTGCTGATCCTGGCCTTCGGCGCGGAGTGGTGGCTGCGCCGCCGCGCCGGCGCGTCCTGAGTGTCGCGACGGGAAGGCCCCGCCGGCCTCTCAGCGCTGACCGATCGCCCGCTTCACGCCCTCGGGCAGCTCCGTCACGCTGCACCGCATCTCGAGCCGAGACTCTTTCACCGCCAGCGACGGCTCGCATGGCAGCACCTCGTCGGCCGGCAGCGCGAACACCAGGGGCTTGCCCAGGTATTGCGCGGCGAGCTGCGGCGGCAACCCCTTGGGCGACAGCTCGACGGTGACCGTGCGATCGCGGACCTCGAGCCGCGCCGACAGATCGAAGCCCTGGGTCATCACGTGGGTGACGTCGCCCTCGAACCGCACCGTCTCGCCGACGACCTTCGACACCGCCTCACCGCTGACGCGGCCGGTGACCTCGGCGCGCGAGATGCCGAGCACCGCGAGTTTCTGCTGCTCGAGCAACAGGTCGCGATCGATGCGTAGAGCATCGACCACCAGGCCGATCGACTCGACCTCGACGCCGGCCTGACGCACGTCGCGGAGATCGACGCGGAGCTGCTCGACCTCGCCGGCGACGAGCACGTCGAACAGAAACGGGAAGCCGACTATCGTGACCGTGGCCGCGCCGGTGCCCGGCAGCACCTCGAGGATCCGCTTGCTCGCCTCGGCCTCGGCCATCTGCCGGGCGGTGCGATCGAGCCACCAGCCCACGCCGATCGCGATCGCGAGCAATACCCCGATCACGACCAGGACGATCAGCAGCTTCTTCATCGGGGCTCGGCGATCGGGTCTCGGCGATCGGGTCTGCGCGGCGATCGTGGCGCCGTCGCGATCAATGCAGCTTCGCCGCGCGACCGGGGGCCCAGGCGAGCTCGAAGTGTCCGAGCATCACCGGTGCGTCCTCCGTCAGCCGCACCACGGCGTGGCTCGGACCCTCGGTCATCCCCGCCGGTCGTACGCCATTGGTGCTCGCGAGATCGTAGACGAGCAGCGATCGCGGCGACTCCTCGGTGACCAGCGCGTGCACACGCGAGAGATTGCGGCCGTGCCCGGCGAGCGAGCACCTGTCGCTGTAGCGACCGATGAGCAGGCCGCGCTGGAGCTGCCGACTGTCGAGTTCGAGCTCGCGGACCTCTTCGCCGCGGCCCGACGGCTTGGTCGAGCGCAGCCGCAGCAGCCCCCGCGGCTGAGGTCGTGCGTCGACGTCGAGGCCGCGGTAACCGCCGTACTCGCGCAGCTCGTCGCCGCCGATGTGCGCGACGCCGGGCTCGCTGGTGGCGCTCACCGCCAACCGCACGCCGCTGCCGGCGGGATCGAGCCCGGTGAGGCTGCGAAACGCGTCTTGGTCGGAGCCCTCGAGCAGATCCACGCCCGTGGTGCCGCCCGGCAGCACGAACACGATCGTGCGCCCGAGACTCACCAGGCCGTAGCCCATCAACGAGAAGCCGGGCACGCGCTTGCCGTCGGCGAGCTGGACCCCGGCGCGGCCGCCCAGATCGTAGCCGCGGTAGCGAATCGGGCCGTCCCCGGCCCACGCGGTGAACAGCACGTGGCGCAGGCTCACCCGGTTGTCGTTGGGGATCGAGAGCGCACAGCGGTTGTGTCGACCGATGACGATGGCCCGTGGAAGATCGCGGGGGCGCCGGAGCACGCGCTGCGCGACTGGGAACCCCTTGCGATCGGTGGCGACGACCAGCGCGTCGCCCGGATCGACACCGGCGACCAGCGCCCGCAGCACCGGACGCGCCCGACCGAAACACTCGGCCAAGAGCGCGGTGGGGTTGGGCTCGTCGAGCGCCTCGGCCGCCAATTCTCCGTCGACGACACGGTGCTCGTCGGCGCTGTCTTCCGGGTTGGGCGGCACCTCGTTGCAGCGTAGACAACGCGTCGAGACTCCGCCAGTCCCCGAATGGGGCGCACGCATGGCGAGCCGGCCCGCCTGTGTCGGCCCGCAGGCCACCGACCGTGGGCCGCGCCGGAGACGAGCGAGTCGCCCGCGGCCCGAGACCAGCGGCCCAACATCGCCTGAACAGTCGCCCAGTGACCGGAAACACGTGGTTTCGGCTACCTTGCCGGCGCAGAGATCTCCTCTGCCCCCGACACCGGACCGCACCATGAACACCCCCGACATCACCACCATCCTCGGCAAGGGCAGTGCGTTCGACGGCAAGCTCACGTTCGAGGGCGCCGTGCGGATCGACGGCGAGTTCTCCGGCGAGATCCGCACCCAGGGCACGCTCATCGTCGGCGAGACCGCCGAGGTCAAGGCCCAGATCGTCGCGGCCCGCATCATCGTCGAAGGCGTCGTGCGCGGCGATCTGTCCGCCACCGAGTCGATCGAGATCCACGCCCCGGCCCGCGTCTACGGCAACCTCTCGTCCCCGGTGCTCGAGATCCAGCGCGGCAGCGTGTTCGAGGGCAGCTGTCAGATGGACGGCAGCGGCCAGGCGAACGCCGTCAGCAACGGCCAGCGCCGCCGCGAGCCCAAGCCCGCCGCGACCCCCGACGTCGCCCCCACCTGAAGCGCCCGCCACCGCGCGGCGGGCCGCGGACGTGCGCCTCGTTCTGCCTGAAGCGGTCGCGCCGACCCGCGCACCGAGAGGCGACGCCATGCGCGCCCGCCCGGGCCCCTCACGGCGCTCGGGCCCCTCACGGCGCTCGGGCCGCAGACGGCGCTCGGCGCCTATGCCCACGGAAGGCTGCGCCCCACGCCCTCGTTGACGACCCCCATCTCGCATGGTAGCCAGCGCGCGCGTGTGCGACGGCATCTCGCCCTCGTGCGCGCTCGAAACCGCCGCGCGGGCCCAGCGATGGTACACACCCAATTCTTCTCCGAACTCCGGGTGACCGAGTTCGCATCCGGGCTACTGCCCACCGCGAAGCTCCACGCGGGCGTGCTGCTCGGCGCACCGGTCGTCGACGTCGACGGCACCCTGTTCGTGCAGGGCGGCATCTTCCTGGTCCTGGTCGTCATCCTCAATCCGCTGCTGTTCAAGCCGTGGCTCGCCGCCCAGGCCCGCCGCGCCGAGGCGATCGAGGGCGCCCAACTCGAGGCCGTCGCGCTCCGCGAAGAGTCCAACAACCTCGTGAGCAGCTACGATGCCAAGATCGACGCTGCCCGCGAGAAGGCGCTCGATCTGCGCGGCACGGCCCGACGCGACGAAGACGCCAAGCAGGCCGCGATGCTCGCCGAAGCCAGGCTCGCGGCCGTCAAGCAGGGCGACGCGACGCGCGTGCACATCGCCGAACAGGCCGACGAAGCCCGCGTGGCGCTCGGCGGCCGCGTCGACGAGCTCGCCAAGATCATCGCCGACAAGCTGCTCGCGAAGGGAGCCTGACCATGCGCCGCATCCCGTGCCTCGTCGCCGCACTCACGACCGCACTCACGGCGCTGCCGCGGATCGTCGCCGCCGCGCCCGAGCCCGGCGCGCCCGATGCCCACGGCGCCCACGAAGGCGGCATCCAATGGATCTCTCCCGTCTTCGGCAACAGCGGCAAGATGGGCCTGCTGTGGATCCTCATCAACTTTGCCGTGTTGATGTGGCTGCTCGAGAAGCTGCTCTTCTCCAAGCTACGGGCCAAGACCGCGGCCAAGAGCGACGCCATCCGCGGTGAGCTCGAGCGCGCCAGCCTTGCCCGCCAACAGGCCGAGGGCATCATGACCGACGTCCGCGCCCGGCTCGCCAAGCTCGACGGCGAGGTCGAGTCGATCCTCGCCGAGGCCACCGCCCGCGCCGAGGCCGACCGCGTGCGTATCGTCGAGGCCGCCCAGACCGAGGCCGAGCGCATCAAGGCCGCCGCCATCGCCGCCGCCGAGCGCGACTCCGAGCAACGTCGGCGCGCCCTCGAGGCCGAGATCGTCGACTCCGCCATCGCCCGCGCCGAGGTCATGCTCCGCGGCCGCATCACCGCCGCCGACCAGGGCCGCATGGTCGACGATTTCATCGGCCAGATCGCCTCGACGCCCATGCCCGGGTTCGCGGCCACCGCGGGAGGTCCATCGTGATTCCCGGAAGCCTCGCCCGCCGCTACGCCCGCGCGCTCCTCGGGCTCGCGCCCACCCCGGCCGCCCGCGACAAGTACGCCACGGACCTCGCCGCCCTGTCGGAGATGGCGAAGTCGACCGACGAGTCCGGCGTCACCGTGCTCACGGTGCTGACGACCCGCCGCTACACGGTGAGCGACCGCAAGAAGCTCCTGGATGCGCTCGGACGCCGCGTGGCGGCCGACCCGATGGTCATCAAATTCCTGGCCTATGCGATCGAGCAAGATCGCATCAACGGCCTGCACGAGATCACGCGCGCCTTCGTTCGCATGGCCGACGATGCCGCCGGGCGTCTGCAAGCCGAGGTCACTTCGGCGGCGCCGCTGGGCCCCGACGCGATCGCAGAACTCCAACAGGCCCTGGCCGTGGCCACCGGCAAGACCATCGTGCTGACCACCAAGGTCGACCCATCGCTCATCGGTGGCGTCGTCACCAAGCTCGGCAGCTACGTCCTCGACGGCAGCGTCCGCTCGGCGCTGGCGCGCATGCGCGAAGAGCTGCGCAGCTAGCAGCGAGCCACTCCACTACCCCTCGCCACGGCCGTCCGCGGCCGCGAACCAACCCCACCCCTTCCGAGAACGAGTCGATACCATGGAGATCCGAGCCGACGAAATCAGCCGCATCATTCGCGAGCAGGTCGCGGGCTACGACACGAGTCTGTCGGTCCAGGAGACCGGCACCGTGCTCACCGTCGGCGACGGCATCGCCCGCGTCGACGGCCTCGCCAACGCGATGGCCGGCGAGCTGCTCGAGTTCCCCCACGGCGTGCGGGGGCTCGTGCTCAACCTCGAGGAGGGCAACGTCGGCATTGCGCTCCTGGGCAACGAGCACCTCATCAAGGAGGGCGACGTCGTCAAGCGCACCGGCACCATCATGAGCGTGCCGGTCGGCAAGGGCCTCATCGGCCGCGTCCTCAACGCGCTCGGCGAGCCGATCGACGGCATGGGCCCGCTCGTCGCCACCGAGAGCCGCGTGGTCGAGACCAAGGCCCCCGGGATCGTCCAGCGCAAGAGCGTCCACGAGCCGATGCAGACCGGTATCAAGGCCATCGACGCCCTGATCCCGATCGGCCGTGGTCAGCGCGAGCTCATCATCGGCGATCGCCAGACCGGTAAGACGGCCGTCGCCGTGGACACGATTCTGAACCAAAAGGGTCAGAACATGATCTGCGTGTACGTGGCGATCGGCCAGAAGCAGTCGACGGTCGCCACCGTCGTCGACCGCCTCCGCCGCGCCGGCGCGATGGAGTACACCATCGTCGTCGCGGCCACCTCGTCCGAGTCGGCGCCGCTGCAGTTCCTCGCACCCTACACCGGCGTGACGATGGGCGAGTTCTTCCGCGACTCGGGCGGCCACGCGTTGCTGGTCTACGACGACCTCTCCAAACAGGCCGTCGCCTATCGCCAGCTCTCGCTGCTCCTGCGGCGCCCGCCCGGTCGCGAGGCCTATCCTGGCGACGTTTTCTTCATCCACAGCCGCCTGCTCGAGCGCGCGTGCAAGCTCTCCAACAAGGAGGGCGCCGGCTCCCTGACCGCGCTGCCGATCATCGAGACCCAGGCCGGCGACGTGTCGGCGTACATCCCGACCAACGTCATCTCGATCACCGACGGGCAGATCTTTCTCGATGGCCAGCTGTTCAACCGCGGCATCCGCCCCGCCGTGAACGCCGGCATCAGCGTGTCGCGCGTCGGCGGCTCGGCGCAGGTGCCGGCGATGCGTCGCTATGCTGGCAACCTGCGCCTGTACCTCGCGCAGTACCGCGAGCTCGAGGCGTTCTCGCAGTTCGCCTCCGACCTGGACAAGGGCACCCGCGCCACCCTGGGCCGCGGCGCCCGCCTCGTCGAGCTGCTCAAGCAGCCGCAGTACGAGCCCCTCGACGTGGCGCTGCAGGTCGCATCCATCCGCGCTGGCACCAGCGGCCAGCTCGACGATCTCGAGTTGGGGCACGTCGCCAAGTTCGAGAAAGAGCTGCACGACTGGCTCGTGGACAAGCGTGGCCCGCTGCTCGACCAGATCCGCGCGGCCCGCAAGAAGGACGAGCTGGTCCAGTTGGACAAGGACCTCGACGAGGCGATCGCGACCTTCAAGAAGACGTTCAAGGCCTGAAGCGGCAGCGAGGCGGCGAGGCCCAACGATGGCAAACCTCAAAGAGCTACGAAACCGCATCGGGTCGGTCAAGAACACCCGCAAGATCACCTCGGCGATGAGCCAGATCGCGACCGCGCGGCTCAAGAAGGCCCAGGATGCGGTGGCGGCAGCCAAGCCCTACGGCGATCGCATGCGCGAGGTCATCGAGTCGCTCGTCGGCGGCATCGACGAGGCCGACCGCGCCCTCGCCCACCCGTTGCTGGTGACGCGGCCGGTCAAGCGCGAGCTGCTGGTCGTGATGTCGGCCGACCGCGGCCTGTGCGGCGGCTTCAACAGCAACATCGCCCGCGGCGCGCTCAACTGGATCCACCAGCGACGACGCGAGGGCGTCGAGCTCGAGGTCGTCGCGATCGGCAAGAAGGCGACAGCATCGCTGCGCGCGGCCAAGATCCCGCTGCGCGCGAGCCACGAGGCGCCGACCATGGCCACGCTCGTCGAGGTCTCGCGGACCGTGATCGCCGATGCGATCGCCGCCTTCACCGGCCCTGCCGACACCCGCGTCGACGCCGTGCGGCTGTTCTTCAACGAGTTCGTGAGCGTGCTGACCCAGAAGGTCAGAAACGACGTCATCATCCCGCTCGTGCCCGCCGAGGGCGCCACCCCGGGCCGCGAGCCGACCTACGAGCCCAGCCGCCAGGCCATCCTCGAACACCTCGTCGCCTTGGCGATCGAGGCCCGCCTGCAGCAGGCGATGTTCAACTCGATCGCGGCCGAGATCGCCGCGCGCCGCGTCGCCATGGACGCCGCGACCGACAACGCCACCGACATGATCGCGGACCTCACGCTGGTCTACAACCGCGAGCGCCAGGCCGCGATCACCAAAGAACTCATGGAAATCATCGGCGGGGCCGAGGCCCTCAAGGGCTGAGCGGCCCGCCGGCGAACTCGTCGCGCACGAAAGACCAAGACCATGACCACGAGCTTCACCCCGCCCACCGACAAGCCGGCCTCCGACAAGCTCCCGGGCAGCCCTGCCATCACCGTCGCCGCCGGCCGCACCGGTCGCATCCTGCAGGTCATCGGCCCGGTGGTCGACGTCGAGTTCGAGGGCTACCTGCCCGAGATGAACGTCGCGCTCACGGTGACCAACGCGTCGATCGACGACCGCCCGGACAACCTCGTGCTCGAGGTCGCCATGCACCTCGGCGAGCGCACCGTCCGCGCCATCTCGATGGACTCGACCGACGGCCTGGTCCGCGGCATGTCGGTGCGCGACACCGGCAAGCCCATCAGTGTGCCGGTCGGCAAGATGACCCTGGGCCGCATCCTCAACGTCGTCGGCGAGCCGGTCGACGAGCAGGGCCCGGTCGGCGAAGAGGAGCGCTGGCCGATCCACCGCAAGGCCCCGGCCTTCGTCGACCAGAGCACCAAGGTCGAACCGTTCGTCACCGGCATCAAGGTCATCGATTTGCTCGCGCCCTACCGTCGCGGCGGCAAGATCGGCCTGTTCGGCGGCGCCGGCGTCGGCAAGACGGTGCTCCTCATGGAGCTCATCAACAACGTCGGCAAGAAGCACGGCGGCTACTCGGTGTTCGCCGGCGTCGGCGAGCGCACGCGCGAGGGCAACGATCTCTACTTCGAGATGATCGAGTCCGGCGTCATCAAGGCCGACTGGGACGAGCACGACCGCGTCGTGCACTCGGTCGACCCCGAACACTCCAAGGTCGCCCTGGTCTACGGCCAGATGAACGAGCCCCCCGGCGCCCGCGCCCGCGTGGCGCTGTCGGGCCTCACCATCGCCGAGTACTTCCGCGACGCGATGGGTCAGGACGTGATGTTGTTCGTCGACAACATCTTCCGCTTCACGCAGGCCGGCTCCGAGGTCTCGGCGCTCCTGGGCCGCATCCCGTCCGCGGTGGGTTACCAGCCCACCTTGGCCACCGAGATGGGCGTGCTGCAAGAGCGCATCACGACCACCAACAAGGGCTCGATCACCTCGGTGCAGGCGATCTATGTGCCCGCCGACGACCTCACCGACCCGGCCCCGGCCACCGCGTTCGCGCACTTGGACGCGACCACGGTGCTCTCCCGCGCGCTGACCGAGATCGGCATCTACCCGGCGGTCGATCCCCTCGACTCGACCAGCACGATCCTCGCGCCCGACGTCGTCGGCGCCGAGCACTACCGGGTCGCCCGTCGCGTCCAGCAGATCCTGCAGAAGTACAAGGAGCTCCAGGACATCATCAAGATCCTCGGCATGGACGAGCTCTCCGAGGAGGACCGCACGCTGGTCGCCCGCGCGCGCAAGATCCAGAAATTCCTGAGCCAGCCGTTCCACGTCGCCGAGCAGTTCACCGGCATGAAGGGCAAGTTCGTCGAGCTCGAGGACACCGTGAACAGCTTCCGCGAGATCGCCGAGGGCAAGCACGACAGCCTGCCCGAGGACGCGTTCTACATGGTCGGCGGCGTGTCCGACGCCGTGGAGAAGGCCAAGGAAATCGCGAAGGCCTGAGGAGAGCCCCCCATGTCCGACACATCGATCAAGCTCGACATCCTGACCCCGATGGGGCCTGTCCGCGACGGCATCGAGGTGGCGGGCGTCGAGGTGCCGGGCGTGGCCGGCGAGCTCGGCGTGTTGCCGCGGCACGAATCGCTGATCACGGCGATCGTGCCCGGCGTGGTGCGCTTCCGCGAGGGCGCCAAGGAAGTCCGCCTCGCCGTCGGCACCGGTTTTCTCGAGGTCAAAGAAGCCGGCCGGGTGATCATCTTGTGCGACCGCGCCGTCGGTGCCGACGAGGTCGACCGCGCCCAGGTCACCAAGCGCCTCGGCGAGGTCAAGGCGGCGATCGATCTGCAAAAGGGCGCCGTCGACGAAGGCGACTACAAGGCGCTCGTGGCCGAGCGCGCCTGGCTCGAGGCGCAGCTCCGCATCCTGTGACGGGGGCTGCCGCGTCGCGGCCCGGATGCGAGCGTCACTGGGCGCCGAAGTTCTGCGTCCAGTAGTGCCCGTAGCCGCCGCCGGGATAATAGCCGATCCCGATCTCGTCGAAGTCGGGCTTCATGATGTTGCCGCAGTGGCCGTCGCTGTCCATCCACTGCTGCATCGTGGCGACGGCGGTAGCGTTGCCGGCGGCGATGTTCTCGCCCGCGGTGCTGTACTGGTAGCCGGCGGCGCCGATGCGCTGCCACGGCGTCTCGCCCCACGGCGTGTCGTGGGCGAAGAAGTTCTGCTCGACCATCTGCTTGCTGTGCACCCGAGCGGCGCAACGCAGTGCCGGGTTCATCGTGAGCGGACCTGTTGGACCGAAGCTGCCGGCAGTCCCGCAGTTTGCACCCTCGGCGCGGCGCTGGTTCACGATGTCGAGGATCTGCTCCTCGAGATCGGACCATCCCGGCTGCCAGCCCGCGACGTCGTCACAGAACGCGTTGTCGGGGACCTCGGCCTCGCCGCCATCTTCGCCGCCGCCCTCTTCGACGCCGCCATCTTCGACGCCACTGGAGTCGACGCCACCGCTGTCGACACCGCCGGAGTCGACACTTCCACCGTCCGCGTCACCACCGTCCGCGTCGCCGCCGTCTGCGTCGCCGGGCGCCGAGGTCACGCCGTCGCCCGCGGACGGATCGGTCGCGCCACCATCGAGCGATCCGTTCTCGCCGTCGTCCTCGCTGTCGGCACCATCGTCGCCGACTCCCTCGCTGCCGCCGTCACCATGGGTCTCCCACGGCTCGGGTCCACCATCGGGGAGGCCGGTGAAACACCCAACCGACAGCAACATCGCGCCGAGCGTGATGCCGCCGAGCGTGACGACGCGCAGCGGGGGCGAGAGAGACAGGAGGGGCGCACCTTGATCGACAAGCGTGCGCACCGTGGGGGGCGGCGCGACGATGCACATACCATCACAGCTTCGCTGAATCGCGCGTGCAGGGCAACGGCGACAGTTCCATGATCTCCGCGCGCCGCGACGCCGATCGGCCGGTAGTCGTGCGCACGTGTTCGGCCTGTTCACCTCGAGGGCGGCCGCCGCCGAGGTGGCGTGGAACACCTACTTGGTGCGACGGTCCTTGCGACCGCCCGCGCCCGAGTCGACCTCGGATAGCGCTTCGCGGAACAGCCGCTCGAGTTCGCGCTTGCTCGCGACCTCGCTCTCGATCGCCACCGGCGGCGGCGCGGTGGGAGCTGCCACGCGTGTGCGGGGAATCGCGGGGGCCGGCCGCACCGCGTCGGGTCGAGCCGGCTCTGCGCGTGCGGGCTCTTGCCGGAGCGGGTCCACGCCCGTCGACGGGGGGCGCGTCGACGGGGGGCGCGTCGACGGGGCGTTCGCTTGCGGCGCGGGGCCGTCGATGCGGGGGGTCTCCGTCGTGCCGTACTCGGCGGTGCGCCGACGCCTCGCCGCTTCGATCGGCGGCGGCTCGTAACCGCGGGGCTCGGGGCCGCGGGCCTCGGGCGGATAGAATTCACCGGTGAACGGGGGCGGGTTCAGTGCATCCGGCATGCGGCCGGCCACACGCGCGCCGTCGTCACGCCCGAGTACACCGGCGACGTAGCCATGGATGTCGCGGGCGACGCGATCTTCGACGACCACGAACTGCACGCCGAGCAGGATCCCGGAGGGGCGCGGCCCGACGCGCACGACGACACCGTCGGCGTCATACCAGCGCGGGATGCCGCCAGGCGGCGCGAGCGAGAAGTTCACGCGAAGGAACTGTCCGGGCTCCCGCATCACCGGGCTCCACAGCGCGATGCCGCCGATGCTGATGTCGACCGCACGGCAGTCCACCCGCTGATCGGCGAGGTAGGCAACCGCGGGGCTCTCGAGACTTGCCCGGGGTTGGGCGCGTCGGTCTTCGGACTTCGTCATGACTAAAGCCCTGATACGCTAGCACTTCATACGCGGATCGAGCCGTCGACTTGACGGACCCGTGCCGCAAAGACCGCGACCAAGCCGCACGCGAGGTCGGCTACGCGCAAATCTCCCACTGAAACCCGGACGACCATGACCTCAGTGCAGATGCTTCCATGGGCACTTGTGACGGTGCGGATGCGAATGGCCCGGCCCACGCGCGATGCGTGGTCCGAAACACTCGACTTGCTCGACGAGGTCGGTGCACTGCTCGCCGCGTCCGACGGTGTGGGCGGAGTCGAGCTCCGCGACCCGCGGACGATCGACGGCCCCGAGCGCCCCGAACTCTTGGTCTACACGACGCCCGACGCCCTGCACGCGGTGGCCGAGCGTGTGCATGGCACCATCGGCGCGTTCGGGCTCGGAGACGACGCCGAGATCGACGCCAGGGTCCGCACCGACGACGACTGGCGCGACACCTGGAAAAAGTTCTACCAACCGATGATCCTCGGCGACGGCGCGCTGCTGCTGCGACCGAGTTGGATTCCGCGCACGCCGCAGGACCCCGCGCGCGAGATCGTCCTCGACCCCGGTCGCGCCTTCGGCACCGGCCTGCACGAGACCACCCAGCTGTGCATCGACCAGATCTGCGCCCGGTGGGCGGGCGGCGCCGCGCCCGGGCGGATCTTGGATCTCGGCTGCGGCTCGGGGATCCTCGCGCTGTGCGCGGCGCGCCTGTTCGATGGCGCCGCCGCCGTGGTCGCCGTCGACGACGACCCCGAGGCGACCGCGACGACGCAGGAGAACGCGGAGTCGAACGGGCTGCACGGCCGCCTCGACGTGCGCACCGGCGACGTCGACGTCGCAGCACCGCTCGGGCCCTACGATCTCGTCCTCGCCAACATCCGCGCCCACACGCTGTCGCCGCGGGCCTCGGCGATCTTCGCATGCACGGCGCCGGGCGGTCGCGTCGTGCTCTCGGGCGTGCTCGTCGAGGAGCAAGACGACGTCGAGGCCGCGTTCGTGGCCGCCGGCTTCGTCCGCGACCCCGAGGTGGTTCCGTGGCCGCGGGCGCGCAATATCTGGGTCGCCCTCGATCTCGAGCGCCCGCGATGACACTTCGCGTGTTCCACGACGGTGCGCTCGTCGTCGGCGACGCGATCACGATCCGCGGCGACGAGCACCACTACCTGCGCCGCGTCCGGCGGGCGCGGATCGGCGCGAGCGTCGACGTGCTCGACGGCTTCGGCACCGCAGTGCGGGCCGAGCTCACCCGCCTCGACGATCGCAGCGCCTCGTTGCGCATCGACGCGGCCCACGACGCGACCGGCGACGGGCCCCTCGAGCTGTGGCTCGGCATCCCCGATGGCCCCGCATGCCTCGAGGCGATCAGCGGTGCTTGCGAGCTCGGCTGCACCCGCCTCGTGCTCGTGCGGTGCCTTCACAGCGCACCCACGGTCCCCAACGCGGCGCGCATCGATCGGGTCATCCGCGCGGCGATGCGACAGTCTGGGCTGCCGACGCCACCTGCGATCGAGGGCCCCACTGCGCTCGAGGCGGTGCTCGGCGCCCATGACGACCCCTGCGGCTTCTTCGCATGGGAGCGCATCCGCGGCGAGGCCACCCCCATCGACGCCGACCTGCCCCGGCGACTGCTGGTGGGTCCCGAGGGCGGCCTCACCCACGACGAGGCCGCCCTGTGCCGCGCCCACGGCATGCAGGCCCTGTCGCTCGGCCCCTTCACCTTGCGAACGCCGACCGCCGTGGTGGCCGGTCTGAGCCGATTGCGCGCGACTTGAGCCCGCTCCACGCCCGCACAGCGCCCGATTGCACCCAACTGCACCCCAACTGCACCCGATTGCACATCGCATGATGCCTACGGCACGCTCGCAGTCGGCGACCCCGGACACCTTGGACTCCCGTGATAAACTGCGGCCAATGGCACCTCGGCGCCCGCGGCCGCCCAAGCCGTCGTTCTGCCCCGCCTGCGACGCACCGCTGGGCCTCGACGTCGCCGGCCCCGACGATCCGCGCTGCCCCAACTGCGCCGCTCGTCTGTTGCCGGTACGAATCGCCGGCATCTGGCGCCGCGTCGGCGCGACGCTCGTCGACGCCGTGATCGTCCTGGTGACCGCGGGTCCTCTGGCCTGGCTCGTCGCCGCCGCCAGCGACGAGCCGGCGCTCCTGGGGGGCAAGTCGGCGCTCGAGGTGCTCTTGCGTGCCTTCGAGATCGAAGCCGGCACATGGCTCGCGCGCGGCGTGCCGCTGATGGTGATGGCGGGGCTGTACCTCGGGCTGTTCTGGCACCTGTCCGGACGCACGCCGGGCCAGAAGCTCCTGCGCCTGCGCGTGGTCGATGCCCGTGGCGACCGTCCGGGCCTGGTGCGCACCGGAGTGCGGGTCGTCGCGACGATCGCGGGCGCCATCCCGGGTGCCCTCGGCTGGCTGTGGTTCGCCGTCGATCTCGAGCGCCGCGCGGTGCACGACTGGATGGCGGGCACCTACGTCGTGAGGGACGCGTGACGCACCTGCGGCGATACCTCGAGCACACCGGTGCCCTGCCGCCGGATCACCTCGACGCGGCGATCCGTCGTCAGCAGATCTACGGCGGCAGCCTCGACACCGTCCTGCTCGAGCTCGAGCTCGTCGATCCGCACACGCTGGGCGAGCTGTTGGTGCAGGCGTGCGGTCTGCCGCTGGCACCGTTCACCCTCATCGACGACGAGCGCGACCGGCCATGGCACGCGTTGCCCGGCGACGTGCTCGACATCGGCTGGGCGGTGCCCCTGGTCCTGCATGGCGACGAGGTCTGGATCGCGGTGCACCCCGATCTGCCCAACGAGCGGCTCGGCGCGCTGTACCGGATGGTGCCGGGCGTGAACCCTTTTGTGATCCCCGAGTGCGCGCTCGAGAAGATCGCGGCCGAGCGAACAGCCTCGGTGGTGCCGCAGCGCTACGCGGTGCTGTGCGTCGCCTACCTCAGCGCGATGCGTCGGCGGCCGTCGGTCTCGGACATCGGCTTCCCTTTGCTGCACGACGTCGCGTCGGCCTCGATGCCGCTCGACTTCGAGCCGCCGGCACGGCGCCCCACCCTCGCCCCCGACGGCGACCTCGCCCCGGTCATCGTCGAGCACGATCCGTCCGCGATCGTCGAGGACGATCCGTCCGCGATCGTCGAGGACGAGTTCGAGCGCCGGCCGACGATGGTCTACGAGCCGCAGCGTGACGCGATGCCAGCGCGGCCACCTGCGCTCGACCCCGATGAGCCCGGCGAGAGCCAACTGACGCTCCGCGTATCGGCGCCCAGACCCCAGGGTGATGTCGATGCCACGCCCCCCGTGCGGGTGACCCTCGGCCGCGCGACGATCATCGCCAGCACGGGCCCCGCAGTGCCGCCGCCGGTCGGCCCGGCACCAGGGCCCCGGCGCCCGCCACCGCTGCCGACCACGACCCTGATCTCGACCGCAGCGCCGCGCGCGGCGACGGCAGAGCGCAGTGACGAGCGTGCGGCGTCGGACGCGACGCCGTCGACGCATCACGACGACGACGCGGCGCCGATCGTGCTCACGACGACGGCCGCGTCGATCGTCGACGGACGACCGCCGGTCCGGTTCACCGCCCGCGGCACGATGATCGCCTCGCCGCGCGACGTCGCGGCCCTCAGCGGCGAAGAAGAGGCACAGCGCCGGCTCGCGACCGCGCGCGCGACCTTGGCGGCGGCGACGACCAGGGATGGCGTCGTCGCTGCGCTCGCCGATGCGCTGTCGATGCTGTCCCCCCGCATCGCGCTGATGCGCGTCCGCAACCGCGAACTCGTGGGTCTGTCGACGCCGGCGACGAGCCTGCCCGACCCCGCCGGCCGCGTGGTGCCGATAGGCGCGACGGGCCTGCTCGCAGCCGTGCAAGCCGACGGACGCTACGCCGGCTTCGTCGACGACGATGTCTTCGCCCGCGCCTTCGAGATCGCCCTGTACACGCCCTGCCTGGTGCGGCGGGTCGACGTCGCCGGAAGGCCGACGCTGGTCGCCTACGTCGATCGCGCGGGCGATCCGTTTGCCTCGTTCGAGCCGTCCATGCTCGACGAGATCTGCGCGGTGGCCGGCCGCGCGCTCGAGACCGTCGTGAAGTTGAGGCGCGATCACGCCGACGAGACCTCGGTGCGTCGTGTCGCGCCACCGGACTCGCCGCACGGCGATGCACCGGACTCGCCGCACTCCATCGGTGCACCGGACTCGCCGGACTCCATCGGTGCACCGCCCGCGTTCGGAACCACGCCACCCACCGCGCCGGCGATCCGCAGCTCACCGCCGGCGCCCTGGGGCCCGATTCCCGCGGTCGTGCCCGCGGTCGTGCCCGCGGTCCCGTCCGATCTCATCGTCTCCGACGGGCCTCGGCCGCCCCGTGGGCGCACGATCGTCGACGGCTCGCCGCGGCGCCGCAACCCCCAGGAACTGCAGCGCAGCGGCCGGCATACCGCGGCCATCGACTCACCGCCGCTGGATTCCTTCGATCCCGCGCCGACGGTCGAGCGCATCACCGCCAACTACGCCGACGACGAGGGCAGAGCGGGCAGCCAGACGACCGCCGAGGCCGATGCGCCCGAGCACCCGCGTCAGGGGCAGCTGCTGACGATCCACGCCATGCCGCCGCCCCCACCGCTGCCGCCACCGCCGCCGATGGCCGACGAATCCGCGTCGCGACCGATCGACACGCTGATGGGCCTGCCACCGCCGGTGTCGACGCAGGACACACGCCCACGCTTCGTGCCGCCGCCCCTCGACGATCGCGAGAACTCTGGGATCATCCCGCTGTCGTCGCCGATCGATCAGCCGTCGATGCGCGGACGCATCGAGCTCGACGACGAGGACTGGGCGCATCCCGGACGTCAGCTCCCCAGCGAGTCGATGCAGCTGCGGGTCGACGCGGCGTTGCGCGGGATCGCGAGCGGTGACGGGACCATCACCGAGCTGCGGGCGATGGGCGAGCCGGCGATGCTGCGTCTCGCCGCCCAGTTCCCCGGGCCCCTCGAGGTGCTGCGTCGGGACCTACGGGCACTGCCACCGCCTTCGGCGCACGGCCCCCTGATCCGCACGGCGATCCTGGTGGGGGCGGAATTCGTCCCCCACCTCGTCGATCTGTTCGACCATCCGAGCCCCGACGTCCGATTCTACGCGGCCTTCGTGTTCCAGGAGCTCCGCGATGCGCGGGCGATGCGACCGCTGTCGGAGCTCGCCTTCGACACCAGCGGGGATGTCCGCGTGATCTCGATGCGGGTGCTCGAGACCTACAGTCGCGCGGGGGGGTTCGGCGACGCGGTGCGGGTGGTACGGGCCCAGCTCGAGAGCACCAACCGCACCCGGCAGCTCTACGCGGCACGCGCCGTGGGCACCCTCCGCGACATCGAGGCCATCGCGAAGCTCACCGACATGCTGAGCAGCCGCGACAGGTTCGTGCAAGAGGCCGCCCTCGAGTCGCTGTGCTCGATCACGGGCCAACAGCTCGGCCTCAAGCCCCACCGTTGGAAGACGTGGTTCGTAGAGAACGGACATCGCCACCGCATCGAGTGGATCATCGAGAGCCTGCGCCACCGCGACGTGCCGGTGCGCCGGTGGGCCGCCGACGAACTCACGCGCGTCACCGGTCACCGCGAGCCGTTCTCGGCGATGGGCGACAAGCGTGCCCGCGACATCGCCGTCGAGGCCTGGACCGAGTGGTGGCAACATCGCGGCCGCGCCCAGCTCGGAGGCGCGTGAACGACGACGTCCGCCGCGCCATCGACGTGCTGCGCCGAGGCGGGCTCGTCGCGCTCCCCACCGAGACCGTGTACGGCCTGGGTGCCGACGCGTCCAACCCCGCGGCGGTTCGCCGGATCTTCGCGGTCAAGGGCCGCCCCACCGATCACCCGCTGATCGTCCACGTCGCCGACGCGGCCGCGATCGACGACTGGGCCCAGGACATCGGACCACTCGCACGCGAGCTCGCGGCGCGCCTGTGGCCGGGCCCGCTGACCTTGGTGCTGCGTCGCCGCGACCACGTGGATCCCCAGCTCACCGGCGGTCAGCCGACGATCGCCGTGCGCGTGCCGGCCCATCCGCTCACCCTGGCGGTGCTCCGCGGGCTCGGCGGCGGCATCGCGGCGCCGTCGGCGAACCGCTTCGGTCAGGTGAGTCCGACGTCGGCCACGCATGTCCACGCCGATCTGGGCGACGCCGTCGACTTCATCCTCGACGGCGGTCCGTGCAGCGTCGGTCTCGAGTCGACGATCGTCGACCTGTCGCGGGGCGACGACGCGGCCGCGATCCTTCGGCCAGGGGGTTTGGGCCCCGAGCTGTTGGCGACCATCGCCGGACGCCCGATCCCGCTGCACGACAGCGGTGAGATCCGCGTCCCCGGCCAGCTCGCCTCGCACTACGCCCCGCGCGCCGCCCTCATCGCCGTGGCGCCGCAGGATCTCGAAGCGACGGTTGCGGCCAATGGATCGGAAGTCCTCGGCGTCATCGTCGCCGACACCACCGTATCGGGCCCGATGTGGAGTGCGGTCGGTTCGGGATGGCGGGTCGAACTCGATCCAGACCGCGAGTTCGCCCGCCATCTGTACGCCGTGCTGCGTGATCTCGACGCCCGCGGGTGCACGCTCATCATCGCCACGCTTCCCGCGGCGCGCGAGCTCGGGGTCGCCATCGGCGACCGACTGCGCCGCGCCGCCGGTGCGCGCGGTCTGTCGCGCATCGATGCTTGACGCTCGCGAGTTTTCGCGGGACATGGCGATGAACGTGACGACGCTCTTCGAACCCGAGGAACTGCGCGACCTGGCGCTGCCGCTGCTCGGCCAACCGATCGACGCGATGGTGCCGGCGCTCCACGCCGTCTTGCGGCGACGCTACGGCGACCACATCCGTGCCGACCCGCCGTGGATGCTCAACAACGCCGGCGGCGCGATGGGCACGATGTGCGTGATGCACTTCTCGGTGACCGAGTACCTGATCGTGTTCGGCTCACCGATCGGCACCGAGGGTCACACCGGTCGCTTCTTCGCCGACGACTGGTTCATCATCCTCGACGGTGAGCAGTGGGCCTACGGCGCCGGTGAGCTCGATCGACGCGAGTATCGAGCGGGCGACATCCACCACCTGCCGCGCGGTGTCGCCCGCGGCTACCGCATCCCCGACCACTGCTGGGCGCTCGAGTACGCCCGCGGGTTCATCCCGGCGATGCTGCCGTTCGGCGTCGCCGACATCGCGTCGTCCACGCTCGACGTCCGCACGCTCGCCAAGACGCTGATGGTCGCGGGCTCCTCGGTCCTGAGCGAGCTCCGCCGCGGCAAGATCTAGCGCGCCCCCGGGCCGCAGGCCCTGGCCCCGGGCTTCAGGCAGATCGATGGGTCCAGGTGGGCGTTGGCACGCCCCATGTCCGCCCTGCACCTGCCCATCGCCGAGCCCTGCCACGCGGACTGGGAGGCGATGGAGCCCAGACAGCAGGGCCGTTTTTGCCAGGGGTGCGCCAAGGATGTCCACGATCTGGGCGCGATGACCGAAGCCGAGGCCCGCGCGCTGCTGCGGTCCCGGGCGGGGCAGCGGCTGTGCGTGCGCTACGGCGTCGGTATCGATGGACGGATTCGGTTCAAGGCGGCCGCCGCCGTCGCGCTCGCCGGGGCCCTCGCGGCGTGCACGCCCCACGAACAACCAGGAAGCGCGGCGACGCGAGCGGCGCCCACCGTCGCCGCTGCGCCGACTCCGGTGACCCCCGACGTCGATCCAGCCGAACCCAGCATGCCGGTCATGGGCTGGATGCCCGTCCCTGTCATGGGCGAGGTCCCCCCGATCGAAGTCGCGCCGAAGCCCACACCGATGCCCAGCGGAATTCTCGGCGCCATCACGGCACCGTCACCGCCCGTACAGCATGTCAGAGGCGAGATCGCGGTGGCCACCGAGCCGTGCGATCCGCCGCCCGCTGCGGACGCGTTCCCCCGCTTCCACGACGGCATGCGCTGACGGACGCTCAGCCGAGCCCGAGCTGGCGCGCGATGATCAGCTTCATGATCTCGCTGGTGCCCGCATAGATCCGCTGGACCCGCGCATCCATGAACGCACGGGTGATCGGGTACTCGAGCATGTAGCCGTAGCCGCCGAACAGCTGCAGGCAGGCATCGGTGACGCGGCCGACCATCTCGCTGTGCCAGAGCTTGGCCATCGAGCACTCCTTGACCAGCGTCTCGCCCGCCATGTGCTCACCCACGAGCCGGTCGAGGAAGGCGCGTCCGACCTCGACCTCCGCCGCGCACGAGGCGAGGGTGAACTGCGTGTTCTGGAACTTCGCGAGCGGCCGCCCGAACGCGTGGCGCTGCTTGACGTATTCGATCGTGTCGCGCAGTACGACCTCGGCGAGCGCCTGCGCCCCGATGGCGACCACGAGCCGCTCCTGTGCGAGCTTCTGCATGAGCATCATGAACCCGGCGCCCTCGGGGCCGATCCTGTTGCCCACCGGCACGCGGCAGCCCTCGAAGAAGAGCTCCGACGTGTCCTGCGACGCCATCCCCATCTTCGCCAGCTTCTTGCCGCGCACGAACCCCGGCCGGTGGCCCTCGACGACCACCAGCGACACCTGGCGGTGGGGATCGTCGCCGCCATCGGTCTTGACGGCAACGATGCACAGATCGCACGATAGCCCGTTGGAGATGAAGGTCTTGGCGCCGTCGATCACGTATTCGTCGCCCTCGCGACGGGCCCGCGTGGCGATGGCGGCGACGTCCGATCCGGTGCCGGGTTCGGTCATCGCCAACGCCGTGACCAGTTCACCCGAGGCGCACCCCGGCAGCCAGCGTTGGCGCTGGGCGTCGTCACCGAAGCTGGCGATGTACGGCACGATGATGTCCGAGTGCAGCGGCATCGCGAAGCCGGACTCGTAGATCGCCGCGAGTTCCTCGGCGACGACGACGCTGTGCCCGAAGTCTCCGCCGCCACCGCCGTGCTCGGTGCCGAGCCAAGGGCAGAGCAGGCCGGCCTCACCCGCGCGCCGCCACGCGTCGCGATCGACCTGCCCCTGCTCCCGCCACCGTGCTTGATGGGGCACGACCTCGCGCTGCAGAAAGCGACGCACGGTCTGGCGGTACATCTCGTGTTCTTCGCCCAGGAGCACCCGACGCATGGCGTCACCGTACCGCACCCGCCGCGGCGACGGCCGCGCCGCCGGCAGGGTCAGCCCGCTCCACCAGTCACGGATACGGCGGCGCATCGCAGCGCCGTGGCAGCCGCGACGGATTTTGTCGAGTCCGTCGCCGGCGACCAACCCACGGCGGCCCGTGGCGCATGGCAGGGCCCGTGAGCATCGCCGCCATGATCCCCGGCCACCTCCTTCGGGCGCTGCCCCTGACCGTGACCCTCACCTGCACCGCGAGCCTGCTCGCGATGGTGATCCCGGTTCGGGGTGCGGGCCGCGGCGATGCGATCACGTCGCGCGAATGCTCAGCGGGGGGCGACGCGCGTCGAGGGCTCGCGGACGGGCGCGGGCTTGCGGCCGGGTGCGGGCTCGCGCGACGGCTTGCGGTCCAGCGAGGGCTTCGCGTCACGCTGCGGCTCAGTCGTGCCAGGCTTCACGTCGCGCTGCGGCTTGGTCGTGCTCGGCGCCCGGTCGCGCTGCGGCTTGTCCGAGCTCGGCGCCCGGTCGCGCTGCGGGTTGTCCGAGCCCGGCGCCGGGTCGCGCTGCGGCTTGTCCGAGCCCGGCGCCCGGTCGCGCTGCGGCTTGTCCGCGCTCGGCGTCGGATCACGGTCGACGGGATCGGCGGAGGGCTTGGTCGGCTCCGTCGTCGGCTTGGTGCGCCGCGGCGGGTCGACAGGCTTGCGGCGAGGGGGGCTCTGGTCGACCCCATCATCGCGCGCGGGGCCATCGCCACGAACGCCGGGGAGCGGCTTCTCGCGATCGTCGATGCGAGGGCCGTCATTGTTCGCGAACAGCGGCTTTCCCGATCCGCTCGACCATCCGTATCCGTCAGGCGCGCTGCCGGGCGAGGAGTTGAACGCGATCGAGCACCCGCCGAGCGCGAGCGAGACGAGCGACGTTGACAGTAGGGCACCGAGGGCGCTGCGACGGTTGAACATGGGACAGTTGTTCGGACGGGGTCGCGCCCCGGCCATTCACGGCGCGGATCGCCAGCGCTCTAGAGCTCCAGCGGTAGCAGTGATTCGGACGCCGACGCGCATGCGCCAGCGCGTCCACTGTGATCGTCGCGTCGATCCGCGCTCGCGCCGCCCATGACGAGCTCCGTCCCTCTGGGGGACCGGCGCGGTCCCCCTTCCACCGGCCGAAGCCCGGCGGAACCTCCCCCCTCCCAACCGCTGTCGCTCTCTCAGCTCTCGAGCACCGTCGCGCGAATGACCTCGACATTGAGCATCGCGATCGCGTCGAGGCTGATCGACTTGGGACATACCGCTTCGCACTCGCCGTGGTTCGAGCAGCCACCGAAGCCCTCGGCGTCCATCTGCCCCACCATCCGCGCGGCACGGCTGCTGCGTTCGACCCGGCCCTGCGGCAGCAATGCAAGTTGAGCAACCTTCGCGCCCACGAACAGCATCGCGCTGGCGTTGGGGCAGGCAGCGACACACGCTCCGCAGCCGATGCAGGCGGCGAAATCGAAGGCTCGCTCGGCGGTACGCTTGCCGATCGGGATGGCGTTGGCGTCGGGTGCCGCGCCGGTACGGACCGAGACATAGCCACCCGCGGCCATGATGCGATCGAGCGCGCCGCGATCGACGACCAAGTCCTTGATCACCGGGAACGCGTGCGCGCGCCAGGGCTCGAGGGTGATCGACGCCCCGTCGGCGAACTCCCGCATGTGGATCTGGCACGTCGTGGTGGCGCCGCGCGGACCGTGGGGAACACCGTCGACAACCAGCGAGCACGCACCGCAGATGCCCTCGCGGCAGTCGTGATCGAAGGCGACCGGCGCCTCGCCCTTGCGGATGAGGTCGGCGTTGAGCACATCGAGCGTCTCGAGCAACGACATGTGGTCGTCGGTCTCGACGTCGTAGTCGCGCAGCCCGGCGGCCGAGTCGGCGGGTGACGTCTGGCGCCAGACCCTCAGCTTCACACGCATGGGACTCCTCGTTTCACTTGTAGCTCCGGGTCGCGAGCTTGACGTTCTCGAACGTCAGCGGCTCGACGTGACGGGTGGGCTCGGCGTCGGGGCCCTGGTACTCCCACACCGCCGCATGGCAGAAGTGTTCGTCGTCGCGGATGGCCTCGCCCTCGGGGCTCTGGTGCTCCTCGCGGAAGTGGCCGCCGCATGACTCGTCGCGGACCAGGGCGTCGCGACACATCAGCTCGGCGAACTCGAGGAAGTCGACGACCCGGCCTGCATGCTCGAGCCACGGATTGAGCTCGTCGGCGCTGCCCGGGACGCGCGCCTCGTGCCAGAAGCGCTGGCGCAGCTCAGCGATCTCGCCCATGGCCTGCTGCAGGCCCGCGGCGTTGCGCGCCATCCCGCAGTGGTCCCACATGATGCGGCCGAGTTCGCGGTGCAGGTCGTCGACCGGCCGCGTCCCCTTCAGACCGAGCAGACGGGTCGTCTGCGCGCGGCAGCTGGCCTCGACCTCCGCGAACGTTGGATGGTCGACGGTGACCTTGCCGCGGTGCTCGGTCGCGAGGAACTGGCCGATGGTCGCTGGGATCACGAAGTAGCCGTCGGCGAGGCCCTGCATGAGCGCGCTCGCACCGAGGCGGTTGGCGCCGTGATCGGAGAAGTTGGCCTCGCCGAGCACGTGGAGCCCGGGGATCGTGCTCATCAGGTTGTAGTCGACCCACAGCCCACCCATCGTGTAGTGCACGGCGGGGTAGATGCGCATGGGCGTGCGGTACGGGCTCTCGCCCGTGATCCGCTCGTACATGTCGAACAGGTTGCCATAGCGCTCGCGGATGACGTTCTCCCCGAGTCGTGCGATCGCGTCGGCGAAGTCGAGATACACCGCGTTACGCTTGCCGAGCACCTCGGCACCCACGCCCAGGCCGTCGTCGCAGACGCGCTTGGCGGCGCGTGATGCCACATCGCGCGGCACGAGGTTGCCGAAGCTCGGGTAGCGCTCTTCGAGAAAGTAATAGCGATTCGCCTCGGGGATCTCGCTGGCCGGCCGGCGGCCATCGGCCGGATTCCGCGGCACCCACACGCGTCCGTCGTTGCGCAACGACTCGGACATCAGCGTCAGCTTGGCCTGGTATTGCCCCGCCTGCGGGATGCACGTCGGATGGATCTGCGTGAAGCAGGGATTGGCGAAGCCGGCGCCGCGTTTGTAGCAGCGATACGCCGCAGTGACGTTCGACGCCTTGGCGTTGGTCGACAGGTAGAACACGTTGCCGTAGCCGCCCGTGCAGAGCACCACGGCGTCGGCGGCCCAGGGTTTGATCTCGCCGGTCGTCAGGTTCCGGGTGACGAGGCCGCGGGCGTGGCCATCGACGACGACGACGTCGAGCATCTCGTGGCGCGGGTACATCGTCACCTTGCCGATGTCGATCATCCGCATCAACGACGAATAGGCGCCGAGCAGGAGCTGCTGACCGGTCTGGCCGCGGGCGTAGAACGTCCGCGACACCTGGGCCCCGCCGAAGCTGCGGTTGTCGAGGGCACCGCCGTACTCGCGGGCAAACGGCACGCCCTGGGCCACGCAGTGGTCGATGATGTCGACCGAGACCTCGGCGAGGCGATAGACGTTGGCCTCGCGGGCGCGGAAGTCACCGCCCTTGACGGTGTCGTAGAACAGGCGCCAGACGCTGTCGCCGTCGTTCTGATAGTTCTTGGCGGCGTTGATGCCACCTTGCGCGGCGATCGAGTGGGCGCGGCGCGGGCTGTCTTGGATGCAGAAGCAGTCGACGTCGTAGCCGAGCTCGGCGAGGCTCGCGGCCGCGGAGGCGCCGGCGAGGCCGGAGCCCACGACCGCGATGCGATAGCGGCGCTTGTTGGCGGGGTTGATGAGCTTGAGCTCGAACTTTTGACGGTCCCACTTCTCGGCGACGGGACCTGCGGGGATACGGGAGTCGAGCTTCATGGCGTCACCAAACCGAACAGGCAGGCAAGCGGCACGCAGACGAAGCCGGCGAGCAGCGACACGCCAACGACGGGACCGGCGCGCTCGCACAGCGGCCGGAGGCCGCCCTTCGACAGGCCCAGGGTTCGCAGCATGCTGCTGGTCGCGTGCGTGGCATGCAGCGCGACAGCGACCGAGGCGACGATGTACGCGGCGACGATGAGCGGGTGCTGGAAGCTCCGCACGAAGTTGCCGTAGATGTCGGTACGACCGGCGGCATCGATGACCGAGTAGTACTCTGGGTGGACCCAACCCAAGGTGAAGTGGGCGAGGTGATAGAAGAGGAACGTGAGGAAGGTCAGGCCGGTGAGCATCATCGCCCGCCCGTAGCTCGTCGAGCGCTGGTGGCGGCGGATCGCGTACGAAGCGGGCCGGGCAGCGCGATTGCGACGCGAGATGATGATGCCGCAGGCGATGTGCAGTGCGACCGCGGCGAGCAGCCCGAGGCGGGCGACCCACTTGAGGGCGCCGAGGTTCTGGAGCGTCGCCGCGTAGCTGTTGTAGACCTCGCGGCCGCCGAACACCTGCAGGTGACCGAGCATGTGTACGACGGCGAAGCCCACCAGGCCCAGGCCGGTGACCCCCATCAGCAGCTTGATCCCGATCGTGCTGCGCAACATCGCTGCGGCCGAAGCCGGCGTCGCGGCCATTTTCACTCGCTTGGGCGTGGAGGAGGAGTCGACCATCCCGACGGGCATCTACCACAGCCCGCCGACATCGTCGACCTGGGAGCGGGGCGTCGGCTGGCTCACGGGCACTCGCGAACACTCCGTCGGCTCCCCGATCGCACCTCGTCCGAGCGCCGCTCGCACCCCGAGCGCAGCTCACACCCGCGCGTCGAGGAACTGCAGCGTGTCGCGCCAACAGCGACGCGCGTTGGCGCGGAACAAGAGCGCATGGAATGCGTGCGGCTCACCACGATACTCGGGGATCCCGTGGTCGACACCGCGCCGCGCGAGGGCCAATCCCAGCCGTCGATGGTCCCGGATCACCGGATCGCGGGTCCCGACCGGCGCGATGATCGGCGGTAGCGGCCGGTCGAACACGGTGTCGCCCTCCAGAATGCACAGCGGATCGGCGAGCTCGCGCGTGCGGGCGTCTACGCTCGTGGTGCCCAGGTAGGCATCGGCCACCTCGGAGAGGCGATCGAGGACGAACCAGGACACCGGGCGCCCGGCGCGGACGTAGCGCTCGGGATCGGAGACCTGCAGCACCCCGCAGGCCGGCATGACCGCCCGCGGCACGACACCGCGATCGAACAACGCGGCCGCCCACGGCTCCGGACGCCGCGAAACCGCGGCGATCGTCGTCGCCATGACGAGGTTCGCGCCCGCCGACTCGCCCGCGAGCACCAGACGCGACGGATCGCCGCCGTGCTCGGCGGCGTGCTCGAGGACCCACGCGTAGGCCCGCATCACGTCCTGCAGGCCCGCGGGGAACGGATGGCGCGGCGCGAGCCGATAGCTGATGTTGAACACGACGTAGCCGGCCCGCGCGAACACCAGGCCCATCACCCAATGACTGTCCTTCGACAGGATTCGGAAGCCGCCGCCGTGGACGTACAGGACGACCGGCAGACCCGCGCGGGCGCCGATGGGGCGGTAGACGTCGAGCAGGTGCTCACGGGCGCCGCCGGCGGCGTAGGCGATGTCCCGTACACACTCGACGCCGTGGCGCCCCGGCCGGGCGGCCGGGGCGAAGCGACCCGCGCTCGCGAGCGAACGCCAGATGTTGTCGACGACGAGCGCGCCGGCACGGCGACGGAGACGGGTGAGGTGCATCGTGGATGGTCCCGCGCAGGTGCTCGGCGCAGACAGGCGCTCGGCGCAGGCAGGCGCTCGGCGCAGAGACTATACGCCGAATGCGGCGCGGGACGCCCGCAGCCCCCGGCGGTGGAATCGCCGGGCGGCAGCGGCGGTTGGCGCCACCGTGTCTGCGGCCGTCGGCTATCGTCTGGGCGTGGCGCGGTTGCGCATCGGCGAGTTGCTCGGCCAGGGCGCAGTCGGCCGCGTGGTGCTCGTCCACGACGATGACGATGGGCGCGTGCTCGCGGGCAAGCTGCTTCATGCGTCACACCGCAGCGACGCGGCGGCAGCGGCTCGCTTCGCCCAGGAGGCCCGCATCACCGCGGTGCTGCGCCACCCCAACATCGTGGTCGTCCATGGGATCGTCGCGATCGACGACGACGATGTCCTGCTGATGGAGTACGTCGACGGACCGACGTTGGCGGTGCGGATCGCCCGCGAGGCGCCGATGCGCGAGGACGACGTGATCGCGCTCGCGCAGGGCATCGCCACAGGTCTCGCCCACGCCCACGGTCACGGCGTGGTCCACCGCGATCTCAAGCCGGCCAACATCCTGATCGCGGGCGCGGTGCCGAAGATCGCGGATTTCGGCATGGCGCGGGGCAGCGCAGCGGGTGACGACGAGCCCGCCATCGACGCGCGCGCGTCGGCCCTCGCCGTGCTCGGCACGCCCGACTACATGGCGCCCGAGTGCCTCGATCCGCTCGCCGTCGACGGCCGCGCCGATCTCTACGCGCTCGGCTGCATCATGTTCGAGATGCTCGTCGGACGGCCACCGTTCACCGGCGCCACGCCACATGCCGTGCTGCGGGCCCACCGCGATGACGATCCACCGGCGCTACCCGATTCGGTGTCGCCGGCGCTCCGCGAGCTGGTCGCCGCGTTGCTCGCGAAGTCGCCGGGGCGACGGCCGCAGGCGGCGTCGGTGGTGGCCGAGGCCCTGGGCCGGGCGGCACGCGGCCAGCCGATCGCGCTCGCGCGGCGCGGCGACGGCCACCTGCGCTGCAGCGCCTGCGGACGGGTGCTCGTCGCGGGTGTCGGCGCGTGTCTCTCGTGCGGTCAGGCCCTGCTCGACCACGCGCCCGGGCGCTGGTCGGTGATCGTCGTGGGCCCCGGCGAGGTCGGCGACAAACTCGACAGCACGCTGCGCGAGCGGCTGTGCGGGTGGCTCGTGGCCCAGCCGGATCTCGGACTGGGCCCGAACCGCGCGCTGGCGCGGCGGATCCCACGGCTGCCGTTCACGCTGGCGACGGGCCTCGGGCAGCCGCAGGCCGAGGCGATCGCGGCTGCGATCGCCGAGCTCGGGCTCGAAGCCCAGGCGACCGGACGCAGCGCGCTGGGCCTGGCGCCGATGCGCAAGAAGGCGGCGACGCTGAGCGGCCGCGTGGGCTTGGTCGCGCTGACCAGCAGCGCCGGGTTCATCAGCACAGGCCCAGGTCTCGTCATCGGCATCGCGGCGACGGTGGCGATGGTGGTGGCGACGACGATCGTGTCGGCGCGCCGTGTCACCCGACGAGTCGACGCGACGCCGCCGCTGCCCGAGGCGATCCGCGGCGCCCTGCGTCGCACGGTGTCGGCGCTCGGCGAGATCGTCAGCCCGCGTCATCGCGAGGCGCTGCGGGCCGTGGTCGAGCGCGCGGCCGAACTCGGGCGCGATGCGGCCTTCGGCGGCGATTCGGAGATCGCCGACGAGCTCGCGCGGGCGATCGATGCGGCGACCGCCGCCGCGGCCACGCTCGAACGGCTCGATCGGGCGCTGGTTGGTCCGCGACTGGGCGGACAGACCGACGCCGCCCGTGACCTGCTGCGCAGCCGGGATCTGTGGGCCTCGCGGCTGCAGGCGGTGCTCGCCGAACTCGATGCCGCGCGCGATCGCATCGTCGACGCCCGCACCCGGATGCTCGCGGGCGCCACTCGAGACGCGCTGGGCGATCTGCGGGCCCATGTCGAAGCCCTAGAGGAGGTGCAGCGATGATCGCCCCCATCGGCGTGCCGGCTGACATCGTGCCCCGCGAAGGACCGCGGCGCCGAGGGAGCGAGCTGCGCTGGCAGGTGGAGTACCAGGGCCGCCCGGCCGTGCTGGCCCAGCTCGCGGCCGAGCTCGCACGCGATCCGGCGATCCGCGAACGATGGATCGACGACACCCGGCGCATGGTCGCGCTCGACGTGCCCGGCCACTGCCGGCCGGTCCGCACCGGCCCCGACGTGCACGAAGCCGATGTGCACGAAGCCGATGTGCACGAAGCCGGTGCTCCACCACCATGGCGGCTGCGGCCGCGTCCGGACGGCGTCGGGCTCGACGCGTTCTTCGCCGCCCGCGCGCCGCTGCCGGTGAGCGAGGCGGTGTCGCTGGTCTTGGCGGTGGCGCGCTGTGTCGCCGCGATCCATCGCGAGGGCGCGATCATCCGCGACCTGGTGCCGCGCAACGTCGTGCTCGGAGCCGAGGGGGTGACGCTGGTCGACATCGGCTTGTCGCGCACCGACGTGCTCTCGAGTCGCACGGCGGCGAGTCTGCTCGTGGAGGACTCGCCGTACACCGCACCGGAGCTGCTCCGCAAGGGCGGGGTCGATCGCCGCGCCGATGTGTACAGCCTCGGCGTCATCGCCCATGTCGCGCTGACCGGTCTCGCGCCATGGGGCGATCGCGGCGCGGTGCTGCGACCGCCCGAGCAGCCACCGGATGTTCGGACCCTGCGTCCGGAGATCCCGGCCGAGCTCGCGGCGCTCGTCGCCGCTTGCCTCGCCGAGGATCCTGCGGCGCGTCCGGGCGGCGCCGACGTTCTCGGCGACGCGCTCGAGGGCCGCACCGTCGCCCTAGACACCGGCTCACGCGTCGTCTGCCAGGGCTGCGGTGCGTCGATGCGGCTGGGGCAGCGGTTGTGCCTGCACTGCGGCAAACTCGTCGTGCAATTCGGGCACGCCCACGAACCCGGCAGCGACGCGAGCGCAGTCGTGCTCACCAAAGCCGCCGAGGATGCCGGCTTCACCGCGCGCCTCCGCGGGGCGCTCGCCGCCGTCGGCGAAGGTCCGGTGCCCGCGCTCAACATCCTCGTCGGCGACGAGCGGCTGTACTCGAAGCGCGAACGCGAGAGCATGCTGCGCCTGCCGCTGCGGCTGTTCGACGGCCTGGCGCCGAGCACAGCGGCGGCACTCGTCGGGCACCTCGACGCCGCGGGGCTCCGCGCGAAGGTGGTTCCCCACACCCGTCGTCGTCGCGATCCCCGGCGCCTCGCCGCAGGCCTCGTCACCGGCGCGTTCATGATCGCCGCCGGTACGCTGTTCGCGTTCGGCATGCCACTTCTGGCGGCGCCCCTCATCGCCGTGGGCTTCATCGTCGGCGTCGTGGTCTTGAGCCTGCCTTCGCGTGCGCGACCGTCGGCGGATGCTTTGATGCGGTTGCGTCGGGCCCCCGCCGCGCTGCCGGCGTCCGACCCGTGGGTGGCGCGCCTGGGCGCATTGCTCACGGCGAGCACCGCCGTCGACGTACGCGAGCAGGTCGGTGCCCTCGCGTTGGCGGTGCAGAACCTGGTGGACCACCGCATGGAACACCGCGCCGAGCACAGCGAGATCGCGCTGGTCACCGCGCCGATCGACGCATTGGTGGGGCTCGTGGAGCGCGAGGTCACGGGTCTGGCGACGATCGATGCCGAGCTCGCGGGCCTCGACGAGGGCGAGATCGTGCGATCGATCGCGCGCAGCGAGGCGCGGGGCGAGGCCGACTCTGCGCGGCAGTCGCTGCGCCGTCGGCTGGGCCGGATGCGCGTGCTCGAGGACGGCCGCGCCGCCGCGATGCACCGCCTGCTCGACACCGCAGCGGTGATGCGGCGTTCGATCGCGCTGGGACTCGACGTCCGCGACCCGCAGCTCGAGCATCAGCGGCTCGTCGCCGCATCGCTGGCGGCGCTGCACTCGGGCTCCGCGCTCGCGCCCGGGCCGATGTCCCTTCCCGAAGACGAGCCCGAACCCGAAGCCGCGCCCGAAGCCGCCATTCGCGGGCACTGAACGTCGAATCACCCGCGCGCTGACCGGTCGTGGGCGTGCTAGGCCGTGGGCGTGTTATGGTGATCGGCCGAAGTCGCATGGTCGATCGAACGCGGCCGCACGAGCCCAACGGGGGCGCCCCCATCGTCCTGTGCTGCGCGCACGGTGAGGCCGACAGGCTCGCAGCGCTGGTCTCCGCGCTCCGGGATCGCGGCCATGTGGTCGAGCTGCTCGAGGGGATCGAGCTCGAGCCCCGGGCGCTCGCCGCGGTGATCGAGACGTGGCGCGGCGGCGGGCTCTACGTGTTGTGCCGTGGTGGCGCGTTCGATCGCGACAAGATCGACGCCGTCCGCGAGGTGCTGCTCGCCCACCGCGTGTCCTTCGGTCGCGTCCTCACCCTGCCCGTCGCAGCGCCCGGCGAGCTGCTCGAGCGCGTCGATCAGAGCCTTCGCCGCATGGTCGCGCACCTGCCCCCGCAGCCGCGCGGCGAGGCGCGGCCGGATCCCGCGATCGAAGCGGGCGCCCGCGGCCGACGCGTGACATTGATGGTCACGCCGCCACCACCACCGGCACCGGCACCGCAGCCGCATCCGGCTGCACCCCGGATGCCGCAGCCCCCGGCCGTGCCGCCGCGCGCCGCAGCGAAGCCCGCCGGACCGCCCGCACCACCGCCCGCGTCCGAGGCCTTCGACGACGTCCCCACGAAGATCGACAGCGCTGCGTCGGTGATCGAGATCGATCCCGCACTGGTGATCGAGGATCCGTCGGTGCGCCGGCGAGTCCCCGTCGACGAGGAGCTCGAGGCCCGCGTCGATCTCGACAGCCTGCTCGAGGGGATCGGCGAACGCACGGTGGTGGCGCCGGCGCCGAGCGGCGCATCGGAGCCCGAGCGCGGCGCTCTCTCGCGCAGCGGCGGGACCCTGGTGGCCGAGGCGATCCCGTACGAGGGCTACGCCGAGGACGGCCCGGGCGACGCGGATGCGAGCGAAGGGAGTCCGAGCGACGGGGCGCAGATCGGGGAGGTCGAGATCGACGGGGCGGAGCCCGGGGACGTCACCCAGGTCGCGCCCATGCCGGCCGCGGCGGCCACGGTCACGACCGCGGCGACGACCCTGCGGCGGCCAACGGTCGCCCCGCAGGCGACGATCGTCGCCGCCGCGGTCGACGGACGCCCCACGCGGTGGCGTCTGACCTTCGCCGCGGTGGTCGCCACCCTGGCGACAGGTGGGCTCGCAGCGACGATGTTGGTGCGGGACGACGGGACCGAGACCGAGATCGCCGCGGTCGACTCGCGCGGGCCGACCGCGTCGGAGACCATGCGGGGGCGCGAGCCGGCCGACGCACCCGAGGAGCGCGATGCTGCGACGGATGCGGCGGGCCCCGATACGGCGCGCCCCGACGCCACCTTTCCGAGTGCGACGCGGATCGCCGACGCGACGACGACCGACGCCGTGACGACCACCTATGCGCCCGATCCCGATGACGACGTCGCGTCGAAACGCGGCGCGGGCGACGACGCGACACCGACTCGAGCCGACGCGCCCGACCTCGCCCCCGCGCCGCCGATCCCCGATGCGGCACCTCCGACCCCGCCCATCGCGACACCCACGCGACCGCGGCCCCAGCGGCGCGTCGACGTCGTCACCCCGCCGCGCACCCGTGTGCTCGAGGCGCTGCGTGCTCGCAGCATCCGTGCGCTCGATGTGCTGCTCGTGACGCGGAGGGCGACGGCGCCGATGGATCAGCAGGCGGCGCTCACCCACTGCGATGGGCTCGACATCGCCGGCCTCGCCCAGTGGCGCCTGCCCGAGCTCGGCGAGCTCGCATCGCTGACCGACGCCGGTCTCGTCGGTCGCGGATACTACTGGTCGGGCACACCCGCCGACACCTTCGGCGACGGGCGCATGGCGTGGAACGGTGGCAGCCGCCAAGCGAGCGCGCGGTCGCGATCGTCCGCGGTCATCTGCGTGCGGGGTGATCGTGGCACATGACGTCGAGCCGGCGCCGCTGCGCCTGATGATCTACGACCGCACCTGTCGCGGGCACCCGCTCTTGCCTGGCCTCTCGCATGCGTGGGGCGCCGGTGGCCTCCTGTACCGCGGCATGGGACGCATCGACGCCTGCCGCGGCGTGGAATCGTGGGACGAGGCCTTCGCCTGGATCGCCGAGCACGAGCCGAACCGGCCGATCGCAGAGGTGCAGTACTGGGGACACGGACGCTGGGGCGCGCCGCGGGCCGGCACGCAGGTCCTGCGGCAGCAGTCGCTGGTGCGATCGAATCCGCTGCGCACTGGCCTCGATCGCGTCGCCCGCCGCATGCTGCCAGGTGAACACGGCCTGTTTTGGTTTCGCACCTGCGAGAGCTTCGGCGCCCGGTGTGGCCATGATTTCGCCGCGGCGTTCGCCGATGCGATCGGCTGCCGCGCCGCCGGCCACACGTACATCATCGCGCTGTGGCAGAGCGGGCTGCACAGCCTGCTGCCGGGCGATCGCCCCAGGTGGTCCGCCGACGAGGGCCTCGTCGAGGGCACCGCCGACGATCCCCAGCGCGCCGCGTGGTCGCGGGCCCGCGCGCCTCACACCATCTCGTTTTTGCACGGCCGCATCCCCGACGGCTTCTGATCCGTCGCGGGATCGCAGCGCAGGTCGAGCCGTCACCAACCCTGGGACGACTGCGACCGGCAGCGATTGTTGCCGGGCTCGCACACGAACCGCACGTGCATGTGATCGCGGTGCCCCGGCTCGTGCTTCACGATCGTGTGGATCGACGGATCGGGGTTCATCGCGCTGAAGATCCGCGCGACCTCCTCGGGTGGCAGGCGCTTCGCCGCCTCGGCGGCGATCACCGGCTGCAACCGCGAGCTCATGAACACCTGCTGCACGCGCCCGGTCTCGATCAACGCCGATAGCGCCGCCCAGGTGCGTGGGGCGTCGATGTTCTTCGCGGTCGCCGGCCGCCAGAAGCGCTCGTCCTTGTCGGGGTTGTCGGCGAGCACGTAGCCGATGTCGACGTCGCGACCGCTGCGGTGCGACACGTGCGGCGCGATGCGGCCACCGCTGCGGCGCGAGATCTCGCCGATGCGCAGCGGCGGCGCGGCCGGATCGGCGGCGCCATAGGCCCGCAGCGCGTCGACGAGCGCACCGATCGTCGTGCGCGATCCGTAGGCGCGGGGCCGATGCCCGCGCAGCTGCCAGTGCGCTCCCTCGGGCATCGGGATGCCGCCCAAGAGGCGCCCGCGGTTGGGCGCCCCGACCGACCGGTTAGGCTTGCTCACGTCGCGGCGATAGACGACGAACGAGGCGCCAGCGTCCACCCACTTCACCCCGTCGAGCTCGGGGTTGAGCTCGCGGAGCTCGTCGACCCACATCCCCCAGTTGGTCGCGAGTTCGTCGAGTCGCATGCCGCGTTCCACGGTCCAGCGCACCTCGTCGAGCTCGTCGGCCGCAACGGCCGGAGCCTCGACCTCGCGCGGGTCGTCGCGCAGGGCGGGATCGGGCGCTGCGACGCCGGCGTGCCGCGGGGCCCACGCGAGCCCGAGGCGCCCCGCCTCGGCGTCGACGATGTCGGCCGACCCGCCGTCGACGCCACCGTCGACGGCCGATGCGTCACCGATGTCGGCCGGAATCGGCTCGCTCGCCGCCGCGCGTCTGACCCCCAGCAGCGACGCCGGCGTCAGTGCAGTCCGAGGCGAGCCCGCAGGCTCGAGCGACGCCGCCACCGCCGCGAGGGCGACGAACGAGGAGGCAGCGACGATGGCGCGCAGACGCGTCAACGGCAGCACCATACCCAACGGTGTCGGCATCGTGAACCGCCGTGACACGTTTTCTCGGCGTCGATGCGCCGCGAACTCGAGGATTTGGCGGGCGCGAACACCCGAATTTCACCACGATGCGCCGTGACGACTCGGCGCATCGGACGGATGTACCGAACGGACACACCGCCACGCCCACGTCCGCGACGCCGCCCGTACCGTCACTGCGGCGCGTCGAGATCCCACAGATCGAGCGTGATCACGGACCGCAGCGTCACGCGCTGCGCCGCACCGATGAGCTCGAGGTCGGCCCGCGTGCGGGTCTCGACCGTGGCGCTCGCCCGCAGCGGTAAGGGCCCGGCGCCAAGCGTGATGCGTGCGGTGGTCGTGCCGCTGCTTGCAAGGACCATCCCCGCCGCAGCGCCACCTTCGTCGCGCGTGGCGACATGCTCCGAAATGACGGAGAGCACCGCGTCGTCGCCCTCGTGCCCGAGCGTCCACGTGCCCGACTGCTGCATCCGTACCGCGTCTCGCCGCACGTGACGGACCGACGTCCACGTGGCGCCGGCACCGACGGCCGTGGTGGCGGGCACGGACGGCAGCAGCTCTTGCAGCGCGATCGCGAGACCGCCGAGCTCGGGCTCGAGCGCTGCGGATGGGGTCGCCTGCGCGCTCGAGGATCCGCTCGGGTCGGGCGACCTCAGATCGAACGCCAGCAGGCCGCCGTCTGGTCCGATGCGGGCGCTGCCCCGGGTGCCGCGCAGCCGCGCTGCCGTCCGCGCCATCGCGTCGCGCACCCTCGGCGTCGCCGCGGCGCCTTGCGGTGACGCGACGTCGGTCACAGCGATCGCGAGCGTCACCGCGTCGTCGTCGACCGCAGTGGTGTCGACAGCCAGCGTCACCACGAGCGGCGGCACGACCGAGGGCGGGACCTTCCGCGCGCCGAGGTCCATCGCCACCTCCATGCCGATCGACAGCCGCAGCGTGCGGCGCTCCCCGACGCGACCGCGGCGGGACAGGGCGGCGCGCGGCTCGTCACCGGGGGACACGACGACGACGGCGGGCGGGGCCGCGTCGATGCGCTCGCGCACCGAGAAGTCGCCAGCCGCGGGCGACGCCTCGGTCGCTGCAGCCGGCTCCGCCGCGGACGGCGCGGCAGCGGCTGTCGCCCGCGAAGGCTGGGGCGCCGACTCGGCTGCTTTGGCGGGAGCTTTCCCGTGGTCGACGTCGGCGCGTGAGGGCCCCGGCGTCGACACGCCGCAGCCGACGACGACGAGCACCGCGAACGCACAGCGGAGAAATGGGGCTCGGATCGACACGCGGCGGCACCGTAGCAGGCGCCGCCGCGCAGTTCATCCGCAGCGCCCCGAAACCGCCTACTTGGTGCCGAAGAGTCGGTCGCCCGCGTCGCCCAGGCCCGGCACGATGTAGCCGTGCTCGTCGAGCCGCTCGTCGATCGCCGGGGTGAAAACCGGCACGTCGGGGTGCACCTCGTGCAAGCGGCGGATGCCCTCGGGCGCAGCGAGGAGACACACGAACTTGATCGACGTCGCGCCGGTCTGCTTGATCCGCGAGACCGCCGCGACGACCGAGTTGCCCGTCGCCAGCATCGGGTCGACGAGGATCACCTGTCGGGTCTCCATCTGCTGCGGCACCTTGAAGTAGTACTCGACCGGCTCGAGGGTCTTCGGATCTCGATACAGCCCGATGTGGCCGATCCGCGCCGCCGGCAGCACCTTCACGATGCCATCGAGCATCCCGCCGCCCGCACGCAGCACCGAGACCACGACGATCTTCTTGCCCGCGACCATCGGCGCGCGCGTCTTGGTCAGCGGAGTCTCGATGTCGACGAGTTCCGTGGGCAGATCGCGGGTGACCTCGTAGCCCATCAGCAGTGAGATTTCCTCGAGCAGCGCGCGGAACTTCGACGTGCTCGTCTCCTTGCACCGCATGAGCGTGAGCTTGTGCAAGATGAGTGGGTGTTCGAGGAGATGGACTCGGCCGGTCATCGCATTGCCCCTGTGCTCGGGCGTTTAGAACACCTCGCGTGCAGGTGGCGACAGAAATCCGCCGGGCGGCCGCACGGACGCGCGCCGCGGCCGATCCCAGGGGCGCCGCGGCGGGTCGCATGCGCCGCGCGGCGATCGCGAGCCGCCCACGATGCGGACGTCAGCTCCCGCAGGCGAGGTCTTCGAACGACCCGCAGCCGCTGCAGACATCCATCGGATAGAAGAGCCCGGTCGAGTGGTCGCACCACTGACACATCCCCGGCGCCGGGACCTGACAGTTCGAGCACTCGAAGCAGTACCAGGAGCCGAAGTTGCGGGCGTCGGGATCGGCCGATTGACCACACCAGGGCGTCCAACAGCCGTTTGGATTGAGCCCGTTGACGTCGCAGGTGTTGGGCACGCCCTCGGGGATCTCGCAGCCGTTGGACCAGTCGCCGTCGCAGTTGGACCACGCGCCCTCGCAGGCGCGCTCGCACGTGCCTGCGTTGCACACCGCCGTCGCGTTGGGCCCGGGCTCGCAGGGCTCGCCACAGCCGCCGCAGTTGGTGTCGTCCTCGATGACCTGCTCGCAGCCGTCGAGCCAGTCGCCGTTGCAGTTGCCGAAGCCGGCGTCGCACTCGAGCGCCGTGCACAGGCCGTCCACGCACGCGCCACCGGTGGCGTTCGGCGCCGCGCACGGCAGGGTCGCGCCGAGGCAGGTACCGGCGCCGTCGCACACGTCGGGCCCAGTGCACGCGTCGCCGTCGTCGCAGGGATCGCCGGCGAACTTGATCGCGTTCGAGCACACGCCACCTTCGCAGATGCCGTCGTCGAAGCAGCCCGAGTCCGGCACCGCGCAGTCGTCGTCGTCCGTGCACACGCCGAGGTCGGGGGACATGCCCGGCTGGTCGTCGTCGTCGGCGGAATCATCCTCGGTCGCCGAGACCGACGACGTCGAGGTCGGCTCGCCCCCCTCGTCGAACTTCCCCACGCCGCCCGAGTTGCCGCCGGCACCGCCGGCACAGCCGGCACCGCCGAAACCGCCGAAACCGCCGATTATGGTGGCGCACGCGACGACGCCGAGCGGGCGAAGGACCATCGTCTCAGCGTATCAGTAACCGCGGAGACCGTCGGTGACAAGTGGGAGGCAGGTCGGTCGAGACGGGTCGTAAGCCGGGTTCTGTCCCCGGATCGATTGCTCTTGCCGGGTGGCGATCATTCCTCTAGGCGGCACTACCCGGGGCGGGGCGGGCCACCCCTGGTGGACCGTGGTCCACCTGCCCCTGCTCGGCCTTGCTCCGGATGGGGTTTACCCTGCGATCCACGTCGCCGCGGACCCGGTGCGCTCTTACCACACCGTTTCACCCTTACCCGCGCGGACGCGGGCGGTTTGTTTTCTGTGGCACTTTCCTTCGGGTCGCCCCGACTGGCCTGCGCCAGCACCCTGCCCTGTGGAGCCCGGACTTTCCTCGACGACATCCCGCAGTTGCGGGCGCGCCGCGATCGCCTTGTCCCACTCGGCCGACCTGTCTCCCACCTCGCAGCGTGCACGCGCGGCGGTCCGGACGCAACCGCATTGCGAGCATCATTGCGATCATCACGGCTACCATCGCGGTCATGCGCATCCGATCGCTCCGCTGGCCGCCCGTCCCTGCACGCCGTGGCGTCGAGCGCCGATGGACGGCCGTGCGCGGGCCCGCGACGTGGGTGCTCGCTTGCGCGACCGCGGCTGCGTGTGGCGGCGACAGCGACGGCGACACGGGCACCAGCGGCGGCAGCGAGACTGGCAGCACGGCCGGTGACCCGAGCGCGGCCGACAGCAGCACCGCGCCTGCGACGACCGAGGATCCGACGACCGAGGATCCGACGACCGACACCCCCACCACGGGCATGACGTCCGCGCCCGTTCCGGTGTGTGGCGACGGCGTGCTCGAGGCCCCCGAGCAGTGCGACGACGGCAACGTCGAGCCCGGGGACGGCTGCGACGCCGACTGCACGACGACGACGGACACGACGTTGTGGGAACGCGTCGTACCCGGGGCGGCGAGCGTCGAGGAATCGGGCCAGGGCATCGCCACCGACGGCGTCGGTAACGTCATCGTCGTGGGCTATGTGGTCGACGTCGTCGGCAACCCCGACATCTGGCTGCGCAAGTACGATCCGGCTGGCCGCGAGATGTGGACAGTGGTCCTCGATCCGAGCGCAGGCCTCGACGATCGGGGTTACGGCGTCGACGTGGACGAGGCGGGCAACATCGCCGTGGGCGGCGACATCGGTGTCGACGCCAGCACGTCGGACACCTGGGTCGCGGTGTTCGATCCCGACGGCGCGATGCTCTGGTCGGTCACCGCCGACGGACCCGCGGGCCAGAACGACATCGCCGAGGACGTGGCGTTCGACAGCGCGGGCAACGTGTGGGCGGTGGGCTCGGTCCGCACCGGCGCCAACGACTCAGACATCTGGATCGCGAAATACGACACCAGCGGCGCCGAGACCTTCGCCGACGTCGTCGCCGGCCCGTCGACGCTCGAGGATCGGGCGCTCGGCGTCGACGTCGACGCCGAGGACAACGCGTTCGTCGCCGGGTTCGTGTCGGGCCAGGCGTTCGCCCGCGACGTCTGGCTGCGCAAGCTTGGCAGCGACGGGACCGAGGCGTGGACGGTGACCTGGAACAGCGACAACGACGGCGCCGATGCGGGCTTCGACGTGGTGGTCGCCCCCGACGGCAGCATCGGCGTCGCCGGGTTCACGGCGCTGACGGCCGTCAACGAGAACGTGTGGCTGGGGCGATTCGTCAACGCCGATGGCAGCCTGGTGTGGCGCAAGGACTTCGGCGGACCCAACATCCTCGACGATGCGGGGCTGGGGGTGACGGCCGACTCGACGAACGCGTTCATCGTCGCCGGTTTCAAGGGCATCAGCGACGTCGACAGCGACATCTGGATCCGCAAGTGGGACGACGCGGGCAACGTGGTGTGGACCCAAGGCGTCGTGGGGGCCGGCGGGGTCCGCGATATGGCGATGGCCATCGCCGTCGACGACAACGACGATCTCGCGGTGACCGGCCAGATCCGCACGATGGCCAGCAACGACGGCGACATCTGGGTGGCGAAGCTCGCCGGCTCGCGCTGATGGGGTTCCGGACGGCCCGTGGCCGCTCGCGTGCCGTCAGGATCCGAAGACGATCGACTCGCGCCCGAGCAGCCACGCGCACACGCGGACGCAGACGAGCGCGACGACGACGGCCAGGACCGCCGGGATCACGAACGACGCCGGCCCCACCGCGTTGCCGCGGATGACGTCCATCAGCACCGCCTGCTGGCCGAGGATCGGCACCCACATCGTCCACACGGCCGCGTCCATGGGCATGATGGTGAGCCACATGCCCGGCATCATCGGCAGCAGGGTCATCACCGAGAGGTAGGTCTGGGCCTCGCGGAAGCTGCGGGCGAAGGTCGCGACCAGCAGCTGCACGCCGGCGGCGAAGGTGGCCACCGGTAGCATGACGACCGCGACCTGCAGTGCATCACGCACGCCGAACGACATCTCGATCCCGAGATCCTCGAGCGGCGCGCGGCTCAGGGCGATGCCGGCGGTGACGAGGGTCATCAACATGCTCGTGCCCGCGAGCGCCGAGGTCGCCAACCACTTGCCGAGCACCAGCGACGTGCGTGACGCCGGGTTGCCGAGCAGCGGCTCGAGCGAGCCCCGCTCACGCTCGCCGGCCGTCGAGTCCGTGGCGACGTACATGCCGCCGATGAACGCGGACATCATCACGAACATCGGGATGACGTTGAGTATGTTCGCGGCGAGCTGCTGCGGCGTGGCGAGGTCGACCTCCTCGACCGCCAGCGGCCGCGTGAGCTGCGGATCGATGCCGCGGGCCACGAGCCGCATCGCGCCGATGCTGCTGCCATAGGCGTCGAGCGCCCGCCGGGCCCGGCGCACCTTGCTGCGGGCGTCGTTGCGCGAGTTGTCGACCAGCAGCTCGACCTTGGCCGGTCGCCCCTCGCGGAAGCGCTCGCCGTAGTCGGGATCCACGATCAGCACCGCCGGCGCCACGCCGGTACGCACCGCGAGTTCGGGATCGTCGGGCGCCGGCTGCACCTCGATGTCGTGGGCGCCGAGGAACTCGACGAGCCCCGGGGCATGTTCTGCGCCCAGCACCGGCAGCGTCACCACGGCGTCGGGGGAGTTCTGCTGGGCGATGAAGCGGAACATCACCACGACGAGCACGGGGCCGAAGAGGGGAAACACCAGCGCCGAGAACAGCGATCGCCGATCCCGCAGGGCATCGAGCAGCTCCTTGCGGAACACGACGGCGACGTGACGCATGCTCATCAGTGCAACCCCTCGTCGGTGCCGATCGCGGCCACGAACGCGTCTTCGAGATCGTCCTCGCCGGTCTGGGCCCGCAGCTCGTCGGGCGCGCCGCGGGCGACGACCGTGCCCCGTGCGACGACGACGATCTCGTCGCACAGCGCCGCGACCTCCTGCATCACGTGGCTCGAGAACACCACGCAGCACCCCTCGTTGCGCAGCCGCCGGATCAGCTCCCGCATGCTCCGGGTGCTCATCACGTCGAGGCCGTTGGTGGGCTCGTCGAGCATTACATTGCGCGGACCGTGGATCAGCGTGCGGGCGATCGCCACCTTCATGCGCTCGCCTTGGGAGAAGCCGTGGACGCGGCGCGACGCGAGTTCGCCCATGTCGAGCAGAGCGAAGAGCCGATCGATCTCGCGCTCGAGCACGTCGCCGTCCATGTCGTGGAGCGCCCCGAAGTAGCGCACGTTCTCGCGCGCGGTCAGGCGCGGGTACAGGCCGCGCGCATCGGGGAGCACGCCGAGCCGCTCGAGCACCTTGGCCCGGTCGCGCTGGCAGTCGAGCCCGTCGACCTCGGCGTGCCCCCGGTCGGGCGCCACCAGGGTCGACAGCATGCGCAACGTGGTGGTCTTGCCGGCGCCGTTGGGCCCGAGCAGTCCGGTGATGCGCCCGTCGGCGGCCTCGAACGAGACGTCGTCGACGGCGATCTTCGCCCCGAAGCGCTTGTGCAGCGAGACCGCGCGGATCATGGGGGCGGCCCCGCCACGTCGATGAAGAAGGGCGGTCGCTCGCTGGCTGCGGCGCAGCCGACCTCGAGGGTGTCGGCGCCGTCGAGGAACGCATGGATCATGCTTGTCACGCACGGCATCGCCATGGTGCCGTGGCCCGCGCCTGCCACGATGACGTGGCGGCCAGCCGGGAGATGCGCCAGCGCGTGCTCACCCCACCGCGGCGGCGTGACCGGGTCCAGGGCCCCCGAGAGCACCAGGACGTCGTGGGGCAGCACGACCGGGTCACGATAGCCAGGCGCGAGCTCGGCCCGCGGCCACATCGCGCAGGCCTCGCGAAGCACGTCGACATAGCCGCGGCCGAGGAAGGTGCCGTCGTTCGGCGCCAGCGCGCGCTCGTCGATGTACGGCACGTCCTCGGCACAGACCACCGACAAGAACATGCCATGGGAGAGGCCCTCGCCCGCGGAATCGCCGAGCAGCAGCGCCTGGGCCACGAGCGGCGCGACATCACCGGTGCGGGCCCGCGCCAAGGTGAGGGGCAAGATGGACGTCAGCGCCGGCACGTAGAGCACGCCGCGCAGCAGCAGCCCCACCTCGCGGGCGCCGAGATCGAACTCGACGCGCTCGCCGGTTCGAGGGTGCGCCAACTCGACCCGCGTCGGCGCCCGGGCGAGCTCGGTCATCCACCGCTCGAAGGCTCGCTTGGCGTCGGGGAACGCGGCGGCGCACGTCGGCTCCGCAGCGCAGTCGGCGAACGTCGCGTCGAGGACGGCCTGGGCGTCGACGCCGAACGAGGCCGGCAGCGCCATGTCGACCGGCGCCACGCCGTCGAGGACGATCTTCCCGACATGATCGCCGTGGGCGCGGGCGTAGACCATCGCCGCGCGCGTGCCGTAGGAGCCGCCGATCAGATCGATCGTGCCGTGGCCCAGCGCGACGCGGACGGCGTCGAGATCGTCGGCGGCGATCGTGGTCACGAACAGCCGCGGATCGTGCTCGAAGTCGGCGAGGCACTTCGACAAGAGCGCGGTGTCGGTGCGACCGGCGAGCTGCTCGGCGAGGCTCTGCTCGTGGGGCGGCTCACAGTCGAGCGGCGCCGAGGATCCGGTGCCGCGCTGATCCACCAGCACCAGGTCGCGATCGCGGCCGACATCGTCGAACCCACCGATGATGGGTCCGAAGGCCTCGGACGCCGCCTGCCCCGGGCCACCGGCGAAGAAGTACAGAGGATGGCGTCGCGAGGGCTCGCGGGCGGGGAAGACCACCACGCGCACGTCGATCGTGTCGCCGTCGGGCGCGGCCGGGTCGACGGGCCGGGGGACGGCGCCGCACTGCGCCACGCGGTCGGTGCCGGCGATGCGGCAGGGCTCGAGCGCCAGCGTGCGGGTGACGTCGTCGGGGGCGCCGCCGCAGGCCGCGAGGCCCAGCAGCATCGCCGTCGAGACCACGGGTCGCATCGTCGGCAGGACGCTAACACGCGGGCCGGCGCGATCTGCCGGGTCCGGCCCACGGGGTGGCGACGGCAGTGGCCGGCGGTGGCAGCGGGTGTGACCGCCGGGGCGGCCTTCGGCACCCCTGAAAACGCCGCTGGGGCTCGGATGTGGGAGACCGGTCGCGCCGAGGATCTGCTGTCCGCCCTGCGCGAGCACATCGCACAGGTGGTGACCGCGGAGGTGCCGCTGGTGTACGCGCCCATGGCCCTGCAGCACGGCGAGATCGACGGGCTCCGGGCCCTCATCCGGGCCGAGTGCCCGCTGGTCGACTCGCCCGAGTTCCGCAGCAATCCCCACGCCCACCCGCTGTGCCGCTGAGCGACAGCGGGCGCGGACGCCCACTGCCGGCACCCACCATGCCATGGCGCCGTCGGCCCCGCGGCCGGGGCTCGCCACACCCGTGAAGGCGAGCTTTGCACCGCCCGGCGGGAGCGCTATCTAGGAGTCGTGAGCGACACGCCCGACCCACCGTCCGCCGGCGCCACGCATCCGAGCTCGTCCGCAGCCAATCAGACGCTCAGGCTGCTATCGCGCACGGGACTCGGGGGCACGCGCAGCCTGGCGGACGCCAGCGCCATCGCCAGCAATCCGGCGGTCATCGCCGACGTGTTCGGCGCCACCGACAACGGCCGCGTCCGCGCGAACAACCAAGACCAGTTCCTCATCGCCTCGCTCGAGCGCTCGCTGCTCATCGAGGGCTCGAGCCTGCCCGCCGACGCCGGTACGCGGCTGCTCGACACGCCGCAGGCGCGGATCCTCATCGTCGCGGACGGCATCGGCGGCCACGGCGGCGGTGAGGTCGCCAGCGCGGTCACCATCGACGCCATGGCGCACTACTGCTTCGAGGCGATGCCGTGGGTGCAGCGCCGCTCGGAGTGCTCCACCGAGGAGCTCGAGCGTGGCCTGCAAGAGGCGGTGATGACAGCGCAGCAACGGGTGCGGCGGGTGGCCAAGCGCAAGGCCCTCGATGCCGAGCTCGGCACCACGCTCACGATGGCGTACGTCGCGTGGCCGGACCTGCTGCTCGTCCACGTCGGCGACTCGCGCGGCTACCTGCTGCGCGACGACACACTGCACCACTTGACGGTCGATCACACGCTCGCGCAGCGCATGGTCGACGAGCAGGTGATGACGCCGCAACAGGCCCAGCGATCCCCCCTGAGCCACGTGTTGGTCAACGCGGTGGGCGGCAAGTCCGACGCCATCAACGTCGAGCTCCGTCACGTCGCGCTGCAGCTCGACGACCAGCTGCTCCTGTGCACCGACGGGCTGTACGACATGCTCGACGACGAGACCATCGCCGCGGCGCTCCGGCGCACGGACAAGCCGGCCCAGACCGTGGTCACCGAGCTCGTCGCCGCCGCCAACGCGGCGGGCGGACGCGACAACATCACGGCGATCCTCGCCCGCTTCTGAATCGCAGCGCGCACGGCTCGACCATGGCAGAGCGGTCGCCGACCACGCACCGCCGTGGTAAGCCGGTTGCCGATGGACCCTCACCGCCTGGTCTCTGCGCTCGGCGCCTTCGCGATGCTCGGCCTCGCCATGGCGATCGGTCGCGATCGCCGATCGATCCGCTGGCGCCCCGTGGTGTGGGGCATCGCGCTGCAGTGGCTCGCGGGCGCGATCCTGCTGCGCCTGCCCCTGGGTCGCGCCGCGCTCGAGACCGCAGCCTCGGCGGTGCAGATCGTGCTCGATCAGTCCTATGCGGGCTCGGCGTTCGTGTTCGGCCAGCTCGGCATGGTGCGGGGCGGCAACAGCGGGCTCGGGGTCGTGTTCGCGTTCCAGGTGCTGCCGACCATCGTGTTCGTCGCGTCGCTGTTCGCAGTCCTCTACTACCTCGGCGTCATGCAGATCATCGTGCGGGCACTGGCATGGGTCATGATGCGCACGATGGGCGCCAGCGGGGCCGAGTCCCTGGTCGTCGCTGCGAGCATGTTCATGGGCCAGACCGAGGCGCCGCTCACGGTCAAGCCGTTCCTCACGCGACTGACCGAGTCCGAGCTGTTCACGATCATGGTCGCCGGCATGGCCTCGGTCTCCGGCGCGATCCTCGGGGCGTACGTCACGATCGGCGGCGTCGCGATCGAGAACCTGCTGACCGCGGTCGCGATGACAGCCCCGATCTCGCTGGTGATGGCAAAGCTGGTGGTCCCCGAGACCGCGACGCCGGTGACCGCCGGTCGGATCGACGTCGACATCCCCAACCATGACGCGAACCTCCTCGACGCCGCCGCCACCGGGGCGAGCGACGGGTTCAAGCTCGCGGCCAACGTCGGCGCGATGCTCATCGCGTTCATCGCGATCGTCGCGCTGTGCGACGCGCTGCTCGGCGGGCTGTCCGTCGCCGGCGCGCCGCTGTCGTTGGCGCGCATCGTGGGCTGGCTGTTCTGGCCGATCGCCATCCTCATGGGCGTGCCACCGGGCGAGGCCTTCGAGGTCGGCAGCGTGCTGGGCACCCGCACCGTCCTCAACGAACTCGTCGCCTTCGAGCGGCTGCGCACCGTCGCCGAGCACCTGTCGACGCGATCGCACGCCATCGCCACCGTGGCGATCTGCGGCTTCGCCAACGTCTCGAGCATCGGCATCCTCATCGGCGGCCTCGGGGGCCTGGTGCCCGAGCGCAAGTCGGACATCGCCCGGCTCGGCGTGCGCTGCCTGGTCGCGGCGACCCTCGCGAACTTCTCCTCGGCGTGCGTCGCCGGTGCGCTGGGTTAGCGACGAACGCGGCGGAGCCTACCGACGAGCCCCACCAGTCGCGACGCCCCGGGATAACCCAGCGCCCGCAGCACCAGGGCGAACGCGCCGAAGCCCACCACCATCGCGACGCCGAGCACGCCCGCATCCACCGCGCGCTGCCCCCACACCCCGCCGATGCCGACGCGGTTGCCGGCGAGCACACAGCCCCACGCGACCGCGGCGAGCAGCCCGTTCGCGAGTACCAGCGCCGCCGCGTTGCGCCACCAGCCCGAGGGGCTCGCCACGGCACCGGGGCCGATCACCCGCCGGAACATGACCCACGAGATGCCGAGGTTTGCGATCGAACCCAGCGTCGTGCCCAGGGCGATGCCGGGGGCGCCCAGTGTGCGGTGCGTCAGGGCGTTGAAGCCGAGGTTCACGGCCACGCCCACGATCGACGCGACCATCGGGATGCGCGCGCGATCGACCGCATAGAACCCCGGGGCGAACAGCTTGACCAGGCTGTAGGGCACCAACCCGACGACGTAGCACTGCAACACGGCGGCGATCGCAGCGGCATCGTCGGCCGAGGTCGCGCCCCAACGATACACCAGCCGCACGATCGGCTCGGCGAGGATCGCCATGCCCACCGCGCTGGCCGAGGTCAACATCCACGAGGCCCAAGCGCCGTCTGCCGTGCGCCGGGCCAGCGCGCCCCGATCGCCGCGCGCCGCCTCGGCCGAGACCTCGGTCATCGTGACCGTCGCGATCGCCATGCCGAAGACGCCGAGCGGCAGATAGAACAGGCGAAACGCGTACGTGAGCTGCGCGACCGGGCCGTCGCCGAGCTCGGCGGCGAAGATCGTGTTGACGAACACGTTGACGTTGACCGCGGCGATCCCGATGACCGCGGGCGCCATCAACTTCACGATCCGCCGCACGCCCGGATCACGGAGCACGCCGGCCAGACGCAGGCGCGGTCGATAGCCCATGCGCGCGAGCGCAACCAGCTGGATGCCGGCCTGCACCACGCCGGCCAGAGTCGTCCCCACGCTCCACACCACGATCGACCACGTCACATCCCGCCCCGCGATGGCCAGCCCCACGCCAACGCCGATGCTCACGACGTTGAACAGCGCGGGCGCGACCGCGGGCACCACGAAGCGGCGTTGCGCGTTGAGCATCCCCATCCACACCGCGGCCAGGCTCACCGTCACCAGGATCGGCAGCATGATCTGGGTGAGCTGCACCGCGAGCGCGAGCTTGGCCGCGTCGCCCGCCATGTGGTCGGTCATCGCCGCGACGAACGGGCCCGCGAACACCAGCGCCACCGCGGTGATCGAGCCGGTCACCACGAGCAGCGCCGACATCGTGAGATCGGCGAGCAGCTCGGCGCGCGCGCGGCCATCTTGCTCGAGCGCGGCGGTGAAGGTCGGCACGAACGCGCTCGACAGCGCCCCCTCGGCGAACAGATCGCGCAGCAGGTTCGGCACGCGAAACGCGACCTGGTACGCGTCGGCCACCGCACCGGCGCCGAACAGCGCCGCGAACATCATCTCGCGCAGGAGCCCCAGCACCCGCGAGGCGAGGATCGCGACCGACAGCGGCAGCGACGATCGCAGCGCATCGGTGGTGACCTTCGGCGACTCGGGCATGGCGGCTGGCAGTGTCGCAACGGGTGAGGTCCGGCGAAAACATCCCGCGCAAACGCGTGACGATGCCCGACGCCGCCGCGCGGCCCGCCCGGTCCGCCGCGCGGTCGCGCGAGACTGGCGAGCCCAGTGGCCACCTCGCCTGGCGCCTCCGCTCGCCAGCCGCGCGCCCCGTGTGCCCCCACACGGCGCAAGTCGTTGGATCTAGACACAGTTCGAGGCGCGCTGGCACGAGAGGTTTCGGCACGCGATTCGCTTGGCGGCGACGCACGGCTCGCGAGAGTCGCCATCGCCATGAATTTTTTCTTCGTCCTCGCCCTCGTCGCCGCCCTCCTCAACGTCGCGATCGGTCTGGTCGCCTTCATCGGCGAGCGCGGCTTCAACGTCGATCTGCGCCGCGGCCCCCGCCGCCGCGATGGCCGTCGCTTCGGCGGCCGCCGTGCCCACGACGCGCTGCTGCCCTGAAGTCCTGTGTGATGACCTCCACCCCGAGTGGGGTCATCCGGGCGCGCCGGGCCACAGCACCTCGACCAGCGTGAGGCCCGACGCGGGCGCCGTGCGGCCCGCGCGGGTCCGATCACCTCGGGCGAGCAGCCCATCGATGCGCGCACCGTCGCCACGGCCCTGTCCGATCTCGACCAGTGTGCCGACGATGATGCGCACCATGTTGTGCAAGAACGCGGTGCCGCGGACATGGATGTCGACGACGGGTGCGCCGGGCTCTGCGCTCGGCTCGGGCCGCGCGGTGCGTTCGACGACGTCCACGGCGTGGATCGTGCGCACGGTCGTGCTCGCCTGGCACATGCTGCTGCGGAACGCCGAGAAGTCGTGGGTGCCCACCAGGTGGCCCGCGGCGTCGCGGATCCGGGCGACGTCGACAGGCGAGGGCAGCTGCCACACCCACCGCGCGAGCATCGGGTCGCGCACGGCACCGAGGAAGAGGCGATAGCGATAGTGCTTGCCCTCGTTGCGGTGACGCGGATCCACAGGCGCGCCGCCCTCGCCCTGCTCCTCCCACGCCGCGCGCACGGACATGTCGCGCGGCAGCATCCGTCCGAGCGCCACGGCGAGATTCGGGCATGGGATCGGCGTGATGCGCTCGAACGCGGCGAGCTGGCCGCGGGCGTGCACACCGGCGTCGGTCCGTGACGCACCGCGCGTCGTCACAGGCCGGCGACACAACACGCCGAGCGCGCGCTCGAGTTCGCCCTGCACCGTGCGCACGTCGCTGCCATCGCGTCGCGGTGGCTGCCGCGCCCAGCCGTGGAACTCGGTGCCGTCGTAGGCCAATCGCAACAGGATGCTCACGCCGGGCTGCCCCGCCCAGCATAGCGCAGGGCGTGTTAGCTTCGCGCGAGGCGGCCGACTGCAACCGGCCCGCCGCGGGGACAGGCCATGCACAAGGTACTCATCATCGGCGCGGGCGGTGTCGGAGGCGTGGTCGCGCACAAGTGCGCGATGGCGCCGCAGGTCTTCGGCGAGGTCGTGCTGGCGAGCCGCACAAAGGCCCGCTGCGACGCGATCGCCGCCCAGATCGCCGAACTCCACGGGCGCACGATCACCACCGCGCAACTCGACGCCGACGACGTCGCCCAGAGCGCCGCGCTGATCCGCGAGCTGCAGCCTGCGCTGGTGGTGAACGTCGCCCTGCCGTACCAGGATCTCCCACTGATGGACGCGTGCCTCGAGGCCGGCGTCGACTACCTCGACACCGCGAACTACGAGCCGCCCGACGTCGCGAAGTTCGAATACAAGTGGCAGTGGGCCTACCGCGAGCGCTTCGAGGAGGCCGGGCTCATGGCCCTGCTGGGCTCGGGCTTCGATCCGGGCGTCACCAACGTGTTCTGCGCCTACGCACGTGATCACCTGTTCGACACCATCGAGACCGTCGACATCGTCGACTGCAACGCCGGCAGTCACGGCCATCCGTTCGCCACGAACTTCAACCCGGAGATCAACATCCGCGAGGTCACCGCGCGGGGTAAGTACTGGGAGAAGGGCGAGTGGAAGGAGATCGACGCGATGTCAGTGAGCGAGGTCGTCGACTTCCCCGGCGTCGGGCCCAAGAAGGCCTATCTCATCTATCACGAGGAGCTCGAGTCCCTGGTGCACCACCTGCCGGGGCTGCAGCGCATCCGCTTCTGGATGACGTTCGGCGACGAGTACCTCACCCATCTGCGGGTGCTGCAGAACGTCGGCATGACGCGGATCGATCCGATCGAGTTCCAAGGCCAGAAGATCGTGCCGATCCAGTTCCTCAAGGCGCTGCTGCCCGACCCCTCCAGCTTGGCCGAGAACTACACCGGCAAGACGTCGATCGGCTGCATCATCGAGGGCAAGAAGGATGGCAAGGCCCGTAAGGTCTTCATCTACAATGTCTGCGATCACGAGCAGACGTGGAAAGAGGTCCGGGCGCAGGCGGTCTCGTACACCACCGGCGTGCCGGCGGCGGTCGGCGCCGAGATGATCGTCACCGGCAAATGGCGTCGCCCCGGCGTGTGGCACATGGAACAGCTCGACTCGGTGCCGTTCCTCGATCGACTCGCCGAGTCTGGCCTGCCGTGGCACGTCCAGGAGATGTGAGCCGGTGTTCGTATCCGACCGCGTCCCCGACCTGCCTCTCGACGCCATCGAGACGCCCTGCTTCGTGATCGATCTCGGCGCCCTGGCCGACAACCTCGCGGTCCTTCGCCGGGTGCAGGACGAGGCCGGCTGCAAGATCCTGCTGGCGCTCAAGGGGTTCGCCGCGTTCCCCACCTTCGGGCTGGTGCGGCAGTCGCTGCCGGGCGTCACCTCGAGTTCCACCCACGAGGCACGCCTGGGCCGCGCCCACTTCGGCGGCGAGGTCCATGCCTGCGCCCCGGCCTATTCCGACGCCGACTTCGACGAGCTGCTCGGGTTGTGCGACCACGTGGTCTTCAACTCGTTCTCGCAGTGGCAGCGGCTCGGACCGCGCTACGCCCGGCACCTCGCTGCGGGCGGTCGCGCCGTCGAGTTCGGCATCCGCGTCAACCCCGAGCACCGCGAGGTCGAGGTCGAGCTGTACGATCCGTGCGGGCCGTGCTCGCGGCTGGGGGTGACGCGCGGGCAGTTCCGCCCCGAGCTGCTGGACGGCATCGCGGGCCTGCACTTCCACACCCTGTGCGAGCTCGGAGCCGACGCCCTGGGGCGCACCCTCGCCGCGTTCGAGGCCAGCTTCGGCGACTTCATCGGTCAGATGAAGTGGATCAACCTGGGCGGTGGGCACCACATCACCCGACCCGACTACGACGTCGAGGGCTTGATCGCGATCGTACGGGCGTTCCGCGAGCGGTGGAACGTCGACGTCTACCTCGAGCCCGGCGAGGCGATCGCCCTGGGCACCGGGGTGCTCGTCGCCCGCGTCCTCGACCTCGTCCACAACGGGATGGACGTCGCCATCCTCGACACCTCGGCGACCGCCCACATGCCGGACGTGCTCGAGATGCCCTACCGGCCGCAGATCGTGGGCGCCGGCGCGCCGGGGGAGCTGGGCCACACCTACCGCCTGGGTGGGATGAGCTGCCTCGCAGGCGACGTCATCGGCGACTACTCGTTCGACAGGCCGCTGCAAGTCGGCGACACCTTGGTGTTCCGCGACATGGCCCAGTACACGATGGTCAAGACGACCACGTTCAACGGCGTTCGGACGCCGTCGATCGCGACCTGGGATCCATTGGCGCGTCGCCTGCAAGTGCACCGCCGCTTCGGCTACGCCGACTACGCCTCGCGCTTGGGCTGACCGCCGAAACACGGTTCATCGCGGTCCCGATCGGGATCACGCGATGGGCACGTGTCGTGCAAAGCCCCGCGCGCGTCGGAGCCTGCGTCGAAACCTGATCGCGGACGCACGATTTTCGGTACCCGACCTCGCGATGCGGCGCTAGGCTGTCCGGATACCGTTGGTTTGATCGCCCATTGGACTTCGCCCCTCTTCGAACACACGCGCATCCACGCGCACAGGAGAACGATGTCATGCAGGTCGACACGACGCTTCGAGCCCCCCGACGCCACCCCCGCACGCTCAGTCCCACCGATGCGCTGCTGAGCACCTCCCGCGGCGTCTTCGACTACACCGTCAGCAACCTCTCGGTCGGCGGCGCCACGCTGCACGGGCGCCAGGCCCTGTCCGCGGGCACGCGCGTCCATGTGCTCCTGCGGCTCCCGCTGTATCCCGAAGTGCGGATCGCCGCCGAGATCGTCGACTGCGCCACCGGTGAGCGCGGCGTGGAACTCGGTGTCGAATTCATGCACGTCGATGATCGCACCGAGGATCACATCCAGTCCGCGCTGCTCTCGGAGATCGAGCGTTCGCGCACCGACGGCCAGATCGCCCACCTGCTCTGATTCGAGTTCACCCCGGCGCCGGGTCGGTGGCCTCGTGGAGCGTCGGAGCCGCGGCCCCACCAGCGGCCGCCGGCTCGGCAGGCCCTGCCTGCGCCGCCGGACGCCCAGGGGCGACGGCAGCGGTTTCGCTCGGCGCGTGCGACCAGGGCGGCCGGCGCGAGCCCAGGCGGCGCTTCGGGTGATGGCAGCGGCGCCGGCTCCTGCGCCGTCGCGAACCACACACCGAGCGCGGTCGCGAGCGCGGCACCGCCGACGATCATCCCCAACACGAAGCGTCGCCAACCGCCGGTGCCCGGCGCGCCCAGCGGTGTGCGCGTGGCCTCGAGCGCGTGGACGAGCGCCACCATGTCGGCGAAACGGTCGGTGCGGCCGTCGGCCGGCGTCGAGGGGCCGCGCCGCCTCGGCGTCACCGATCTGCGCCGCGAGGCCGAAATCGAGGACCCGCACCGTGCCGTCGTCGCGCACGATCATGTCGCCGGGTTCGAAGTCGCGGTGCACGAGGCCGGCGGCGTGGACGGCCACGAGCCCCCGCGCGGCCTCGGCGAACACGGCGACGATCTCGGACCAGGTCCGATCTTCGCGCGACAACCGGGCCTCGGGCGTGTCGCCGATCACCGCACGGCAGCGAGCGACAGATCTGCGGATGCGGGCAGCGACGGGAGTTCGAGCGACGGTGGCGGCACGACGCGATCGCGGCGATGCGACCGGGCCGAGCCACCGCGCACCTCGTGCCAGCCACGGAGCACCGCACCGCCGCGGTGGAGGAACTCGCGGCCACAGCCCAGCTGCGGCGAACAGCCCGCGTTGAAGATGCCCAGCGGTCGCGCGCCCTCGATCCACGTGCCGCGGGGGCGGTGCCGGTGGCCGTGGAGCACGAGATCGGCGCGCCCGCGGGCGAGGGCGACGAGCGCCTCGCCGCGGTCGAGCGCCTGACCGAACGGCAGACCCACCCGATCGCCGAGGGCCTCGAGCCACGACTCGTGCGGCATCGCCAACGGGTGGTGATGCAGCAGCACGCAGACCAGGCTGCCCGGCGCCGCCTGCCGCAGCGCGCGATCGATGGCGGCGAGGTCGGTGTCGTCGAGGCGGCCATGGGCGACGAACGCAAAGCCGGGGTTGGTGCGGGTGCTGTCGACGAGCACCAGGTGCAGGCCATCGCGTCGCTCGACGCGGACCCGCTGTCCGCCCATGGTCAGCTCCGCTACGTCGTCGCCGAGTCGATCGTGATTCCCGGGGATCACCGTCAGTCGCCGGCGCTGCGCCAGCGGCTCGAACACCCGGCAGAAGCGTTCGAACTCCTCGTTCGTACCGTGCTCTGTCATGTCACCGGTCACCACGACGTGGTCGACGTTGCGGGCGACGAGGTCGTCGACCACCGCGGCGGTGCGCGCCTCGAGCCGCGGTGACGCACCAAAATGCAGGTCGGACAGATGGACCAGACGACGGATGCGGGTCGATTCCACGGACCCACATTGGCGGGCTTTCGAGGCGCTGCGATCACGTGGACGTGACAGTACGGCGGCGGCGCCACAGTTCACCCCGCTGTCACCGCGACCGCCCGGTGACGTCACCTCCCGCTGGTCGGATGGGATCCGGACGAAGCCGTCATGAGCACGCTGGAGCACCCGATCATCGCCGTGATCACCATCGTCGCCGCAACCTCGATCGTCGTGCGGACGCTGCTCTGCGCGGTGGTCCTCGCCCACGCCCGGCGACGGGTGCCCGCACTGCGGGCCGCCCCCGGGATCTCCGTGCTCAAGCCGCTGCGGGGCGGCGACGACGGTCTGCGCGACAACCTGCGCTCGCTGCTGCGGCAGGACTATCCCGGGCCATTCGAGCTGGTGCTCGGCGCCAGCGACTTCGCCGATCCGGCGCTCGTGGTCGCCCGCGCCCTGGCCCGCGAGTTCCCCGAGCACCGCATCCGCGTCGTGCTCACCGACCCCGGAGCCGCTGCCAACCCCAAGGTCGCCAACCTCATCGGCCTGGCCGCCGTGGCACGCCATCCGCTGCTGCTCGTCAACGACGCCAATGTTCGCGTTGGGCCCACCTATCTGCGGGCGATGGCGGCGGAGCTGCAGTCGCCGGGGGTGGGCCTCGTCGGCAATCTGATCGCGGGCACCGACGACGAGGGGCTCGGGGCTATCCTCGAGAACCTGCAGATCAACGGTTTCACCGCCGCCGGGGTGTGCGGCGCCGAGCTCGGCGGTCACCCGTGCGTGATCGGCAAATCGCTGCTGATGCGGCGCTGCGATCTCGACGCCGTAGGCGGCCTGCCGGCGCTGGGCCGGGTCCTCGGCGAGGACTACGTGCTCGGCCAGGCCTTCGCCCGCGCGGGACTCGGCGTGCGCATCTCCTCCCATGTCGTCGCGGCACGGAGCGCCGGCTGGTCGATGCGCCGCTTCGTCGAGCGCCACCTGCGGTGGTGCCAGATGCGGCGTTGGATCGCGCCTTGCGCCTACGTCATCGAGCCAGTGCTGTCGCCGTGTCCGTGGCTCCTCGCCGTCGTCGTGGCTGCGGCGTGCACCGAGGACCCAGGCGACGCCGCACTCGCCCTGGCCGCGCTCGGGGGCGTCGTCTGGCTCGCGGGGCTCGAGGCGGTGCAGGCCCGGGCCCTGCGTGGCGCGTGGCCGCCCGCGCTCTACCTCGCCGCAGTGCCGCTGAAGGAGCTGATGATGCTCGGGATCTGGGCGTGCGCATGGGTTCGCCGCGAGGTGGTGTGGCGGGGGCGACCCCATCGCATCGGCGCCGGCTCGGTCCTGTCGCCGGCCCTGCGCCCCACCGCTGCGCCCCACCGCTGCGCCCCACCGCTGCGCCCCACCGCTGCGCCCCACCGCTGCGCCCCACCGCTGCGCCACACCGCTGCGCCCCACCGCTGCGCCCCACCGCTGCGCCACACCGCTGCGCCCCACCGCTGCGCCACCGATGTTCCAGCCGAGCGTCGGCCACGCCACGGCCGCGACGCCTGCGACATCCGTATGATCCCGTGTCACGGCTGCACGCGGCCCGCGGTGTCCCCTTCGTGAGCCCCGCGGGCGCCGTCAATCGGCCTCGCCCCACGAGGGCACGATGCGCGCGAGGGCGACGATCGGCACCCGGGTCACGACCGCAGCCATCGCCGATTCCATGACCGCAGCGATCTGCGTGCGTGCCTGCTCGGCATGCTCGGCGGGGACCTCGGCGAGGTATTCGTCGTGGACCACGAGCACCCCGCGACCGCCCAGCGCGTCGAGGACACCGCGCAGCTCGATCATCGCCCGCTTGAACCCCTCGGCGGCGGTGCCCTGTACGGGGATGTTGAGCGCCGCCGGCACGCTCACGCGTTCCGCCGTGAACCGCTTGCGTCGGCCCAGCGCCGTGCGCACCACCAAGGGCCCCTTTCGCCGACACAGCTCGCCGACGCGGCGATGCCAGGCGGCGATCCCTGGGAAGGTGGTGAAGAACGCCTCGCGGGCGCGGCGGGCCTCGCCGTCGTCGAGCAGGACGCCGTAGCCGGTGCGCGCGTAGTCGCGGAATCTTTCGGCGCCCATGCCGAACAGGAATCCGAAGTTCACGGCCTTGGCCAGCTTGCGCTCGTGCGCAGTGACCTCGGGCTCGGGCTTGCCGGTCAGCGTGGCCGCGGTCGCGCGGTGGGGATCGCGGCCGTCGAGGAAGACCTGGGTGAGCGCCGGGCACCGGGCGAGATGGGCAGCCACGCGCAGCTCGATCTGCGCGTAGTCGGCGACCACCAGCACCGCCGGCGGCCGCGGCCTGAACGTCGCCCGCAACCCCGGTGCGGTGTGCTCGCTGGGCACCTGCTGCAAGTTGGGATCGGTGCACGAGAACCGCCCCGAGTCGGCGGTGAGCGGATGGAGCCGGCAGTGGATGCGATCGCCCCGCACGTGATCGCGGGGCCAACGTGCATAGGTGGAGATCAGCTTGTCGAGTCGGGCGATGCGCTCCGGAATAGTGGCGTGGCCCCGCTCGTCGCGCCACGTCGCGGCGATGCGCTCGAACGCCGCCGCGTCGCAGGGCATGCCGGCGCGCTCCATCGCCACCACCGCGGGGATGAGCGCGCACTCGAGGCGGTACGCGGTGGTGAGCCCGCGCCGCCGCAGCATCGGCACCATCGCCGTCACCAACGCGTGCACTGCCGAGGCCGCGACCGCGCATTGCACATAGCCGTCCGATGCATCGTCGAGCACGCGGGCCGGCGCGATGAGATCGTGGTGCAGGACACGGCGGACGCACTCGCGCAGATCGGGCGGATCGCCGCCGCGCGTGCCCTCGGCGAGGAGCACGGCGGCGATCTGTGTGCAGCCCAGTCGCAGCGTGGGGACCGACGGACCGGTGCGCGAGAGTCGACCGAGCGCAGCCTGGCCACCGTGCACGACGACGTAGGGGCCGCAGGGCTCGGCCCACCACGACAGCAGCGCGGCCACGGCAGCCAGGGCTTCGCCGCACAGCACCGTCACCACCCCGTCGTCGCCGCGGGCCACGGCCACGGCCCAGATCTCGCCGGTGCGGTGATCGTCGGTGTCGGCGCGCTGCTCGGTCGACGATGCGGCGACGTGGATCGCGATCGAAGGGATCGCGGCGGCCCGCCACTCGTCTACGATCGCGGCGGCCTGCACGGGGTCGGCGACGAGCTGCGGGCGCCCCGAAGGCCATGGCGGCAGCGCGGACTCGGGCGTAGCGTCACGCGCCCCGCCGCGTCCGCGACTGGACGGCTCGTGCGACAGCGCCACTGCGGCGCAGTGTAGCGCGCCCGGCTGCACGATCGCCCGGCGCTCAGCGCAGGCGTACCGCGATGCCCAGCGTCGCCCGCACCGAGGCCGGCGGCATGCGGTAGCGCGTCTGCTCGCCGCCGGGTCCCTGCGCCGTCGCGGTGGGGCGTAGGATCGACACCAGCGCGTCGACACCACCCACCAGCGCGAGCCGAGGATGCGGTGACCACTGGACGCCCGCGCCCGCGCCCGCGCCCAGCCACGGCGCGCGCAGCCGCCCCTTTTCGCCCTGCGCCTGCGCCGTCACGGCGCCCGCCTCGACGATCCCGCACAGCGGGACCGCGAGGCGGCCCTGGGTCGGCGCGAAGCAGCCGCGCACGCCGCCGACGGTGAGCGCCGCACGCAGCGTCCTTGGCCCGCCCGCCTGGCGCGCGAACCCGTGGCCCGCATGCGCACCGATGATCGCGCGACCGATCGACACGTCGAGCCCGCCCTGCAGCCAGCCGGTGACCTTCGGCGTCGCGCCCAGCACCGGCCCGCCCTGCACCGCGATCCCCAGACCGACGCGCCGCGGACCGCTGCGCACCGCTTCGTTCGAATCCGGCGGCGGGCGGCGTGGGCTCCGCTCGTCGCTCGCCCCACGAGCGAGGGCGGCCGCGACGCCGGCGGCATCGAAGTTGGTCGCGATGACGAGCGCCGCCGCCTCGGTGAGCACCTCGCAGCCCGGCGCGTCGATCGTGCGTTGCTCGGTGCCGCCGGGCCCCTCGACCGCGAGCGTGAGCGACCACCGTCCGCCCGCGGCCACGATGTCGGCGCGTATGGCGATGACACCGGTGGGATCGAGGACGACGTCGCGCCCCACGAGCGCCGCGATGACGGCGACCACCCGATCGGCGCCGGGGCAGCCGGCGGGGGCGCGCCACTCCAGATCGATCCCGAGCGGACCCGAGTCCGCGGCGGGGTCGTCCGCCACCGCGGCGTCGGTCGCCCCATCCACCAGACCGGGTCCACGGGGGGGAACCGTTCCACGGGGGGGAACCGGTCCACGGGGTGGCGTGGGCAGGCGCGGATCCTCGGGATCACCCAGCGGCGGCGGGCCCAACGGCGGCGGCACCTCGACCGGCGTCGTCGGGACCGGCGCCGTCGGAATGTCGATGGGCAGCGGGACATTTTCGGGCGGCAGCGGCGGCTCGGACGGGGCGGACGATTCCGCCGCCCATGCCATGCCCACACCCTGACCGAGACTCGTCGCCGTCAATGCGACGAACACCAGTGCCCGGGCGGCCCGGGCGGCCCGGGCGCTTGCCACGGCGGCTACCACACCTGCACGCGTCCGATCTTCGCGAAGGCCCGCTTGGGATCTTCGATCCGCACGTCGAACTCGCCGGTTTCGCCCTCGGGCACGGTGATCGTGTAGTTCTTGGTCTCCCCGCGGCGCAGGCCGATCACGAAGTCGTATTCGCCGGGCAGGATCTCGAGCATCGGCGCGACGAAGGTATACCGGTGCAGCACGTGGTCGCCCGCGCGCCACAGGTTGCACGGGTAAAAATCCTCGGCGAGAGGTTGCGGATCGGGGTTCATCCGCGACAGTCGGCCGCCGACGAAGCGGGCGAAGATCTTGGCGCCGCCGGGCAGCGGCCGCAGCACGCGGAGCTCGAGCTTCAGCGTATGCTCGCGACCGCGGACGATCGGACCGTCGACCTCCCAGCCGACCACCTCGACGAATTCCTCGTAGCGCACCAAGGTCTCGTGCTCGAGCCCATACGGGCTCGTCGACAGCACCTCGGGGATGCGGTTGCGGTCCGTCATGCCCTCGGGCAGGACGTTGGACACCAGCCGCAGCGTGGCGTGCGAGTCGTCGAGCACGTACATCGGCAGGCCGCCGCTGCGCAGCTGCTGGTACACCGGCGCCAGATCGATCGTGCGCATGAGCATCGCCTGCGGCGCCTCGGTGCCCAGACGCGTCGCCATGTCGCGACGGTTCGACAGCGCCTCGAGCTCGGCGGGTCCGTAGTACGACAGCCCGCGGTCGCGCACGCGATGGGTGGCGAGCACCGAGGCGACGGTGCCCTGCTCCGCCAGCGCGGCGAACACGGTCAGCACCCGCTTGGGCGACAGCTTCGCGGAGGTGTCGATGAGCAGCGTGCGCGACTGCAGCCAGCTGCCGGCGACCGCGACCAGCACCACGAGCACCGCCGGCACCGCATCACGCCACGCTGCACGTACGCGGCCGAGCAGGCGCTCGATCGGCCCCGCGGCCCCATCTTTGCGCGCGAGCACGAGGCCGGCGACCAGCGCCAGCGCGACGGCCTTCGCGAAACCCCCGAGCCGCGCCGCCGTGTGCAGCGCGTCGGCGGGATACTCGTTGACCGCGAACGCGAACATCGGCGCGGCGATGTCCTGCGGCACCAGTTCGAGATCCTTGGCCACGACCATGATGCCCAGCGCCGCGAGCAGAACGCCGGCGCGACGGGCCGCGCGCAACGCCTGGGGATCGGCGATCGCACCGACTGCGGCCGCGGTCGCGAGGGCCACCGGCACCCGCAGCGGCACGTCGACGCGCCCGAAGTGCAGCGACCACGCGCTGGCGATCACGATGCCGCCCACGAGCCACGCCCCGAGCCCGCGATCGCGGCCCAGCGCGATGCCGACCAGACCGACCGGCAGCCAAGGAAAGCTCTGGTGGCCCAGATCCGCGAGCGCGGCGCTGAAGCGGCGCAGCTCGGGCTTGGCGACCAGCTCGAGATCCTTGGACGCGCCGAGCAGCGGGATGTAGCCGTCGGCCTGACCGGCGACGAGCATGATCGCGACGGCGCCGCTCACCGCGACGGCGACCCCCACGGCCCATCGGCCGATCCGCGAGGCCGGCGGTGCCATCGTCGCGATCGCGACGAGCGTGATCACGCCGCCGGGCACGAGCCCCGCGCTCGCCACCGCCGTCACCAAGGCAGCCACCGACAGCGAACCCAGCAGGCCACGCAGAAGTGGCGAGGACGGCCGCGCGGCGAGCAACGCGAAGACGAGCGCCCACGCGCCGAAGCATTCGCCGAAGGGGTTGCCGATCGCCGTGCGCCCACCACTGGCGAACACCGGCATCGACACCACCACCGCGGCCGCGACCGCCGCCCCGAGGTGGCCGAGTCCGCGGGCGATCGCCAGCCATGCGCAGGCGGCCGCCGTCGCGACAGCGGCGAGGGCATGGGGCAGACGGACGCCGACCTCGTCACCGAACAGCGACACGCCCGCGGTGCGCAGCGCCTCGGGCACCACCGGTTGGCGGAGCATCCCGGTGCGGGCCTCGCCGAGGGCCGCGAGGGCGCGATCGAGCACGGGCAGCTCCGCGTCGCTCCACAGTCCGTGGTCGCCGAGGCCCGGCAGCAGCCACACCGCCGCGAGGGCGGCCACCAGCAGCGCAGGCACGAGCGCCGGCGGCGTCGCCTCGGCCTGCTGCGCACGCGAAATCACGGGCGCAGCGTACTACCACCGCACCCGTGGCGGTCGCGCGGGCGCTCGGGTAGCGTCTGCTCCATGCATACGATGCGTCGGTGGGCAGTGGGCCTGTGCGTGGCTCTCGTCGTCGGGGGTTGGGGTGCTGCCGGCTGCGGCGGCACCGATGGCGCGGCACGCCCGAAGCCCGAGACCCGCGGATCGGCCGAGTCCGCCGGCAGCCCCGCCGGGCCCGCAGCCGACGACCCGAAGGCCGGTGCCGAGGACGACGCCCCGCTGGCGGCGGCCTGGGCGTGGACGCTGCCCAAGGGCATCCACGTGCCGCCGCGGGTGCCCGACGACAACCCGATGTCGGCCGCCAAGGTCGCCCTGGGCCATCGCCTGTTCATGGACAAGCGGCTGTCGGTCGACGGCACGCGCAGCTGCTACAGCTGCCATCAGAACGAGCTCGGCAACGCCGACGGTCGCACCAAGGCCCTCGGTCCCGGCCAGAAGGATCTGCCGCGCAACACCCCGACGATCTGGAACGTCGGCTTGTCCGCTGCGCTGTACTGGGACGGCCGCGCCGACACGCTCGAGGCCCAGGGCCTCGGCGCGCTCAAGGGCGGCAACATGGCGCTGGGCGACGGCGTCGAGGCCAAGGCCGCCGAGGTGGGCGCCACGCCCGAGTACGCCGCCGCCTTCGCCGAGGTCTTCGCGCTCGCGCCCGGCACCACCGTCACCGGCATGCACGTCGCCCAGGCGCTGTCGGCCTACCAGCGCACCTTGCTCTGCGGTGACACCGTCCACGACAACGACGCGCAGGACGATGCTGCCAAGCGCGGCTGGGCCCTGTTCACCGGTGTCGGCGGCTGCATCATCTGCCACGGCGGCGACAACTTCAGTGACGGCCTCTTCCACCGCACCGGCGTGGGCGCGGGCGATCCCAACGCCACGGGCGTCGATCTCGGCCGCGGCAAGGTCACCGGCAAACCCGAAGACGCCTTCGCCTTCCGCACGCCGAGCTTGCGCAACGTCTCCCACACCGCGCCCTACTTCCACGACGGCAGCGTCGCGACGCTGGAGGACGCCGTGCGGATCATGGCGTCGGGTGGGATCACGACCGTCGCCGGACCGGTGGACGCGAACCTCGTGGACCGGCGACTGAGCGAGGCGCAGATCGGGGATCTGGTCGCGTTTCTGAAGTCGCTCGAGTGCCCGGGGACGCTGGAGGTGATCGGGGATCAGACGGTGGAGGGGATCGGGGCGGGGTGAGGCGTTGGAATCGAGGAAGGGCGCCGCGGCAAGCCGTGACGCCCTTCGATCATCGCAGCGGGCGAGGCCCGCGCGGGATCACAGCACGCAGGTCAAACCCTCGCCGCAGTCGGCCGCCTCGGCGCAGCCGCAGAAGCCGGTCGCGGCGTCACAGACGCCCGCGAAACAGTCCGCGTCGGCCTCGCAGGGCGGAGACTCGCACACACCGGTGTCGGTGTTGCAGGTGGCCGGGGCGAAACAGTCGGCATCCGCGGTGCAGTCAGGCGCCTCGCAGTAGGTCCCACCGCCGCCGGTGCAAACCCACGTCTCGAGGCCCGGCGTCTGGCAGTCGACGTCCTCGGCGCAGCCCGGCAGACAGAGTCCGAACCCACCGAAGTCCGCACAGACCTGGCCGGGCAGCTGCGCCTCGCACTCGCTATCGGCCGAGCAGCCGGGATTGACGCAGGCGCCTGCCTCGCAGGTCCACGCGTAGGGGAAGGTGCCCAGTCCAGCCTCGCAGTTGGGATCCTGCGGACTGCAGCAGTCGATGGCCTCGGCGCAGCCCGGAGCGCAGAACCCAGCGTCGCCGCCGGTCTCCGTCTCGCCCGCGGTGGTGTCAGCGGTCGGGTCGGTGCTGGTCGCGGTCGGATCGGTCCCCGTCGCGGTGGGGTCGGTCCCCGTCGCCGTCGCCGTGGGATCGGTGCCCGTCGCGGTCGGATCGGTCACGGTGGCGAGGGTGTCGTCGTCGTCGCCGTCGTCGACGACGCAGGCAGCGAACAGGGGGAGCAGCGCAAGGGCAAGGAGCTTCTTGTTGATGAGCATCGGGAGTGTCTTTCTCGAGTGTCAGGTCGATGGGGTGACGCGGTTCGCAACCGTCGGAGATCCTGCGATGAAGCGCAGTGCCGACGCCGGGAGCGGGCGCGTATTCAGGGAATCCCCGCCCACGCGGGCCGCCGCGGCACCCCCGAGCCGCACGCAAGGGCGCACGGATCGAACGGCATCGCAGATGGCGGGTACACGCATGGGCAGGTCAAATACGCCGCTGGCCGCCGGGGGACGGCGACCATCGTCGCGACGTCATTGTTCTCTGTGCACGACGGCAACGCCAGCCCCAAGTCGCATCCCAATCGCCCCGAATCCGGTCTCTACATGGTGCTATCGGCGTTCTGACCGTTGGGAATGTCGGTTTGCCACAGGCAGTGTGCGGCCGCAACAAAACGGCACACGCGCGAAAGGGCGGATGGAAAAACCACCCGCCCCCCTGGCTCTCGTCGATCGCAGCGGCCGAGCACACGCCCGGCGCAGCGCTCAGCGCTTGCTGAACTGGAAGCGCGCGCGCGCGCCCTTGCGACCGTACTTCTTGCGCTCCTTCTTCCGCGAGTCGCGGGTCAGGTAGCGGAACTCCTTGAGCGCGTCGTGGTACTCGCCCGAGATCCGCAGCAGCGCGCGGGCGATGCCCAGACGCACCGCGCCGGACTGCGACGACAGGCCGCCGCCCTTGGCCGTGCACCACACGTCGAACTTGTCGCGCGTGTTGGTGACGACCAGCGGCTGCTCGACGATCTTCATGTTGGTCGGACGCGTCACGTAGCGCTCGGCGTCGCGGCGGTTGATCGTGATGCGTCCCGAGCCCGCGAACAGCCAGACGCGCGCGACCGAGGTCTTGCGACGGCCGGTGGCGTAGTAGGACATCGAGTTGTTGGTGATGGCCATGACAGCGAGTGCTTCCGGGGGCTCAGGCGACGGGGGTGAAGGTCTTGGGGTTCTGGGCCGAGTGCGGGTGCTCGGCGCCGGCGTAGATCTTCAGCTTGCTGAAGGTCTGACGGCCCAGGGCGTTGCGCGGCAGCATGCGCCGCACCGCCTGCTTGATGAGCTCCTCGGGCTTGTCGGCGAGCATCTTGCGCGCCGGCACGCTCTTCATCGAGCCGAGGTAGCCGCTGTGGCTGTGGTAGAGTTTCTGATCGAGCTTGCGGCCCGTCAGCTTCACCTTCTCGGCGTTGACGACGATGACGAAATCGCCAGCGTCGACGTGCGACGTGAAGATCGTCTTGTGCTTACCGCGGAGGAGACTGGCGATCTGGCTGGCGGCGCGGCCGAGCGTCTGACCGCTCAGATCAACGAGCCACCAGTCGCGGCTCACTTCGCCAGTCTTCGGGAACATCGTGCCCATGGGGGGCGGAGCCTGCATCCGGCCGACCGGGGCTGTCAAGCGTCCACGCGTACCCGAATCGCGGGGACCCCCGGCGCTCCCACCCCCCATGGCGGGGTCTTCCGTACTACACTACGGCGAGGCCTGCCCGACCCGCGCCCCCCCGCCCGCCGTGACCCCGTCGCCCCCACCGAGCCCCGGCCCCGACGCGAGCGAGGGCCCTGCCCCACGCACCGCCCGCGTGCTGGTGGCCGACGACACCGAGGCCGATCGCCGCGCTGCGCGCGACGCGCTCGAGGCCGGTGGGCACGTCGTCATCGAGGCCACCGATGGCCAGCACGCGCTCGAGGTCTTCGCCCGCGAGCGCCCCGATCTGGTGATGCTCGACGTCGTCATGCCGCGGCTGTCGGGCCTCGAGTGCTGCCGCCTGCTCAAGGCCAAGACGCTGCACGCGTACCTGCCCGTCATCATGGTCAGCACGCGCAACTCGGTGAACGCCCGCGTCGAGGGGCTGCGCAGCGGCGCCGACGACTACCTGGGCAAGCCCTACGATCCCGACGAGCTGCGGGCCCGCGTCGACGCGCTGCTCCGCGCGCGCCGGATCCTGAGCGAGCTCGAGCCCGAGCGCAGCGGCAACACCGGTGAGGGCGGCGATGGCCGCCTCGATGCCGCCCACATCCGGCGCCTCGAGCAGGAGTTCGATCGGGCCGAGCGCTACAGCGATCCGCTCGCGTGTCTGCGCGTCGCGCTGGACGACGCCCACGCCACCGCCCACGCTACCGCCCACGCCACCGCGAGGTTGCGCACGGTCATCGACGCGACGTTGCGGAAGATCGATCTCGTGTTCCCGATGCGCGCCCACGGTTTTCTGCTCGCGCTGCCCAACACCCACTTCCCGGGTGCGCTCGCGGTGGCCGAACGCATCGCCCGCGATGCCAAGATGCCCACCGAGGCGGGCGGCGCCGGCGTGAGCATCGGCGTCGGCTTCTTCCCCAACCGCGACGTGCACGCGCTGGACGAGCTCCTCGAGCTGTGTGAGTCGGCGCTCGAGCGCGCCCGCAGCGATGGTGGCGGCAAGATCTGCCTCTTCCAGCACCAAGGGTACATGTACGCGCCCGAGGATCCATGAGCGTCGCCACGGGCACCGGTCTGCCGCGGACGCCTCTGCGTGCCGCACGCGCAATCCTGCTGTATCCCCGCGACGGCGAGGACGCCCGCAGGGCGACCCATGAGGCCGCGGCCAGCCTCGTCGAGCGCGGCGTCGCCGTGGCGCTCCCGAGCGATTGGCTGCTGACCCCGGGCAACCCGCCGCCGACGCCCCACACGGCGGTCGACGTCGACGATCTCCACGTGCCGCTCGACCTCGTGATCGCCCTGGGCGGCGACGGCACGCTGCTGCGGGCGGCACGGTGGATCGCCGACCGCGACCTCGCGGTGCTCGGCGTCAACCTCGGCAACCTCGGCTTCCTCGCGGCCTATGGCGCGACCGAACTCGACGAAGCGCTGCGTGCCGCGACCGCCGGCGAGCTGGTGTCGCAGCCGCGGCTGCGCATGCACGTCGAGGTCTGGCGCGCGGGCAGCGTGTGCGCGACGCAGACCGGCTGCAACGACACGTATGTGAAGCACGGCGAGCTGCCGCGGATGCTGCATCTGCGCACCAGCATCGGTGGTTCTTTCGCGGCCGACATCCGCGCCGACGGACTCGTCGTTTCCACGCCGATGGGATCCACTGCATACAACCTCGCCGCCGGCGGGCCGATCGTCGACTCCGACACCAACACCTGGACCCTCACCCCGATCTGCCCGCACACGCTCACGCACCGCCCGGTCGTGACGCGCGCCGATCACACCGTGTCGATCGAGTTGATCGGTCCCGAAGACGCGGGCACCCCCACCTTGTCCGTCGATGGTCAGTGGAGTTACGCGTTGCTGCGGGGAGATCGCATCGTGATCCAGCGCGCCCGCAGGCCGCTGCTGCTGGTGCCGCCGGTCGCGACGGTGTTCGATGTCCTCGCCCACAAGCTGGGCTGGGGCGGGTAGCGCCGCGGCAGTTCGGCTATAACCCGCGCGGATGCTGTCGTACCTGCGGATCCGCGGCCTCGCGCTGCTCGAGGACGTGTCGATCGAGCTCGCCCCGGGGCTCAACGTGCTCACCGGTGAGACCGGCGCCGGCAAGTCGATCATCGTCGGCGCGCTGTCGTTGCTGCGCGGCGCCCGGGCGCGGGCCGAGATGGTGCGCGAGGGCAGCGAGGGCGCCGACATCGACGCCCAGTTCGAACCCGATCCACGCAGCGACGCGCGGGTCGCCCGCATCCTCACCGCCCACGGCCTGGCACCGGGTGAGGACGGCGAGGGCTTGCTGGTCGCCCGCTCGATCACACGGTCGGGCCGCGGCCGCGCAACCGTGCTGTCGAACCTCGTCACCCAGTCGGTGCTCACCGAGCTCGGCGAGGAGCTGATCGACATCTGCAGCCAGCACGAACACCACTTCCTCACCCACACCGCGCGCCACCTCGAGGTGCTCGACGCCTGGGCGCGCCTGGACGACGCGCTCGCGGAGCATCGCGTGCGCCATGTTGCGTGGCGCGAGGCCCTGGCGGCGCTCGACGATCTCACCCGGCGCGCGGCCGAGCGCGAGCTCCGGATCGACTATCTGCGCTTCGGGGTCGACGAGCTAGAGGCGGTCGATCCCGACGCCGTCGACACCGACGCGCTGCGGCGCAAGGTGGTGCTGCTGCGCAACGCTCAGCGCTGGGCCGAGTTCGCCCGCGAGGCCCACAGCACCCTGTACGAGGCCGACGACGCGATCGCGGCCCGACTGTCGTCGCTGCTCGAACGCGCCCGCCACGGCCGCGACGACTCGTCCCATCTCGAGCTCATCGAGGAGCAGCTCGCGCTCGCGCGCATCGCCTGCGAAGAGGCTGCACGCGCCGCGACGCGGTTCGCCGCCGAACTCGAGGTCGAGCCCGCCGAGCTCGAGGCCGCGGAGGATCGGCTCCACCAGCTCGACCGGCTGCGGCGCAAGCACGGCGTCGAGATCGGCGAGCTCGGCGGTCGGCTCGAGCAGATGCGCGCCGAGCTCGAGCAGCTCGAGCACGCCGACGAGCACCTGCGCGCGCTGCAGGAGCGCACTGCCGAGCTCGAGGCCGCCTGTCGCGCCAGCGCCGAGGTCCTGCACACCGCGCGCGTGGCCGCAGCCGGCGGACTGTCGGCCGCCATCGAAGCCGAGCTCGCCGCGCTGCACATCACCAAGGCCCGGCTGCAGGTCCAGATCGAGCCGCTCGACGTACCGGGCCCCGACGGCAGCGACAAGGTCGAGTTCATGTTCAGCGCCAACGCCGGTGAGCCGGTGGCGCCGCTGCGCAAGGTCGCCTCGGGCGGCGAGCTCTCGCGGGTGCTGCTCGCGCTCAAGGGCGCGCTCGCGGGGGACGACCGCGTCGCGACGTATGTGTTCGACGAGGTCGATGCCGGCGTGGGCGGTGCGGTGGCCGAGGCGATCGGGCGCCGCCTGCAGCGGGCGTCGGAACACCACCAGGTGCTGTGCGTGACCCACCTGCCCCAGATCGCGGCGTTCGCCGACACCCATTTCCGCGTCGGCAAGCGCGAGCGCAAGGGGCGGACGATCACCGAGGTGGAGCGCCTCGACGACGACGCGCGCATCGACGAGATCGCCCGCATGCTCGGCGGCGCGAAGGTCACCCAGAGCGCCCGCGATCACGCCGCGGCCCTGCTCGCGGCCGCGCGCGAGGCGAGGTCGCAGCCCGAGCCGAAGGCGAAGCCCGCCGCGGTCGTGAAACCTTCTGCGCTCGCGAAGCCGGCGGCGGCCGCAAAGCCCGCAGCGGCCGCAAAGCCGGCGGCGGCCGCAAAGCCGGCGGCGGCCGCAAAGCCCGCAGCCGCAGCGAAACCCGCGGCGTCGGCAAAGCCCGCAACCCCCGCGAAGGCCACGGCCGCGCGCCGACGCCCCTCCCGCTGACGCCTACGCTGACCCGGCGCTACGTCGCCACGCGGCGCACCGCGCGGGTGCCGGGCATGCGCTCGATGCGATGGATGATCCGCTCGACCTGCTTGGCCGTGCTGATCTCGAGCATCACCGTGATCGTGGAGCTGCCGTCTTTGGGCTGCTTGACCGCCGCGGTGTTGGCGATATTGACGCCCTCTTGCGCCACGACGTCGGCGATGTCGCGGAGTAGGCCGAATCGATCGTCGGCGATCACCTGCAAAGCGACCGGGTAGCTCTGGCCCCCCCGGGCGGCCCACGACAGCGGCATCCACCGCTCGGGCTCGACGTCGGTGCGGGCGTTGCTGCAATCCACCCGGTGGATCGCGAGTCCGCGACCGCGGGTGACGAAGCCGACGACGTCGTCGCCGGGCACCGGACTGCAGCAGCGGGCCGGGTGGCTCATCACGTCGTCGATGCCGGCGATGCTGACGCGCGCCGCGATCTTGCCCGGGGCCTCGGGCACGTTCGGGCTGGGCTGGGGAGCCCGCGCCGCCCGCTCGAGCGCGATCCATTCGACCAGCCGCGAGGAGATGCTCTGCGCCGAGATGTCGCCGAAGCCGACCGCCGCCAGGAAGTCGGGCAAGCTCGGGTGCTTGGGGTAGTAGGCGGCCACCGCCTCGACACCGCGCTGCTCGAGGCCGAGCCGTCGCAGCTCGCGCTCGACGACCTCGCGGCCGCCGGCGATCGCCGAGTCACGCTGCTGGGCGCGGAAGTACTGGCGGATCTTCTGCCGCGCGCTGCCCGTGTGCACGTAGCCGAGCTGCGGGTTGAGCCAGTCGCGGCTGGGCTTGGGCAGCTTCGCGGTGAGGATCTCGACGCGGTCGCCGGTCGACAGCGGATGATCGAGCGTCACCATCAGACCGTTGACCTTGGCGCCGCGGCAGCGATGGCCGATGTTGGTATGGATGCGGTAGGCGAAGTCCACCGGCGTGGCGCCCTGCGGCAGGTCGATCACCGCACCGTCGGGGGTGAACACGTAGACCTGATCGGCGAAGAGCTCGTGGCGCATCGTCGAGGTCAGCTCGAAGAGCCCGCCGCCCTCTTCGGGCCTGGCGCCGCCATCCTCGGGCGCGGCCGCGACCTCTTGCTGCCAGGTCATGAGCTGGCGCAGCAGGTTGATCTTCGCGTCGAAGCGGCGATCCGCACGGCTGCCGGATTCCTTGTAGCGCCAGTGGGCTGCGACGCCGTACTCGCCCCAGTCGTGCATCTCCTGGGTGCGGATCTGGACCTCGAGGGGCTTGCCGTCGGGGCCGACCACCGCCGTGTGCAGCGAGCGGTAATCGTTGCCCTTGGGCTTGGCGATGTAGTCGTCGAACTCGCTCGCGATCGGGGTCCAGCTGCCGTGAACCAGCCCGAGCACCGCGTAGCAGTCCTCGAGCCTGTCGACGATCACCCGCACGGCGCTCACATCGTAGATGTGCTCGTAGCCGAGCTTCTTGCGCTGCATCTTCTTGTAGATGCTGTAGATGTGCTTGGGCCTGCCGCTGACCCGGCCGGCGATGCCGACCTCGTCGAGCTTGGTCCGCAAGGCCGCGATCACGTCGTCGATCGCCTGGGTCCGGGCGGTGCGCTTGTCGGCGAGCAGCGATTTGATCTCGCGGTAAACCGCCGGGGACAGCTCGCGGAACGCGAGATCTTCGAGTTCCCACTTCATCTGCCAGATGCCGAGGCGGTTCGCGAGCGGGGCGTAGACCTCCATGGTCTCGCGGGCGAGCCCGTGGCGCTCGGCGTCGGGGCGCGCATCGAGGCCACGCATCAGGTGGACGCGCTCGGCGAGCGCGAGCAGCACCACGCGGATGTCCGACGCGATCGCGAGGAACATCTTGCGCAGGTTCTCGGTGGCCTCTTGCTCGAGGTGATCCCAGCGCACGTGCTCGAGCCGGGCGACGCCGTCGCACAGCGCGGCTTCTTCGGCACCGAACAACTCGACGACGCGCGCGGTGGGAAGGCCGGACTCGCACGCCGGCCGGACGAGCGCCGCCGCGAGCACGTGGGTGTCGAGACGGAGCTGCGCGATCGAGATCGCCACCGGGATCCCGCGGGCGAGCACGGCTGGCGCGTCGGGCAGCTCGCGCTCGATCGTCGCCAGCGCGGCTTCGACGGCGGCGGCGCCCCCGGGAGTGGCCGACGCCGCTTCGACGAGCTGCTCTCTGTGGCCGGCAGAGGTGGCGATCACCGAGGTGTTGTAGTCCCTCCGCCGCCGCCGCGCCATCGCCCACCGCGGGTCAGTAGCCCACGCGCCACACGTAGCGTGGCTCGTTCGACAGCGCCCGCGCGGCGAGCATCCCGGATTGGGTCGCCGCCTCGACGCAGCCGCAGTTCATGTCGGTCTTGGTCCAGTCACCCGCGAGCAGCATGAAGCGGATCCCGGAGCCCGACGGCGCCATGCGGTGCCGGGTCTCGCCCGGACGGCTCAGCACGTACAGATCGGAGGGCTGGCAGGCCACGCAGAACGATTGCGCCCACAGCCGTTCGAGGCCGACGGCAGCCGCGCTGCCTTGAGGCACCCGCAGCGCGGCGAGCAGCGCCTCGAAATCGGCGGGGCCGGCGTCGAACAGCCCACGATGGTTCTCGCGCAGCCACTGGGCGAACAGCTCGCGCCACCGCGCCCGCTCGGAGGCCGGAAAGTCCCGGGTCTGCGCCGAGGGCACGGGCAGCTTCACGCCCGCGAGCAGCGATCCGGTGTGATAGGTGACCAGAGCCGGCGGCGGATCGGGCCAGCGCTCGACGTCGATGAGCGCCGACAGCTGGCCGAGACTCGCCTGCGGTTGCACGAAGCCGGTGAGCAGGCCGCGGCGGCCGGTGCCCTCGACGGCGGCGGGCGTGTCGTCGAACATCGTGTCGGCGCCGCGATCGAACCACAGCTGAACCGACGCGGTCTGGATGAGGCCGGTGTGATCGACGAGGTCGCGCCAGCGCGCATCGAAGTGGGGCGAGGCCGGATCGACGAGCGGCGCGATCACGGGCGGCAGAGCGCCGAGCGAGATGCCGACGATGCAGATATCGAAGTCGTCGCCCCGTTGCAGCACGCGCTCGCCGACGCCGGGCCAGTCGGCGTAGGCGTCCTCGAGATCGACGCCTCGCGCGCGCAGCATCTCGCCTTCGACGAGCTGGTCGAAATTGGGGACCATCGGCCACACCGGCGGCGCACCGGCGGCCTCGACACCCGGCAAAAACGGCACGTAAGGGCCCGTTCCGGCCACACTCGCCTGGATCTGCATGCGCACGCGCGCCAGGTGACGGTCGTCGCCCTCGCCCTCGATCTCGATGCCCACGGTGCGGTGGAAGAAATGGATCAGGGCGCCGTGGGCGACGAGCGCCTCGTAGTACGGCGTCATCAGCGTCTCGGGGCACGACCAACGGAAATCGTAGGCGGGATAACCGTCGTAGCCGAACGACACCAGCAAGAACCACCGCAGGCCCACGCCGCAGGCCAGATCGGCGACGCGGTAGGGCAGATCCGGGGCGTGGGCGAACAGCGTCTCGTAGACCTGCGTGATGGTCGAGATATCGGCATGCTCGGGTGAAAGCCCGTGCTCGAGCAGCCACGCGATCATGTCGCGATCGTCGAGGTCGTCGAAGTCGAGGGTGGATTCGACCAGCACGCCGATCGCGATCGTGAGCAGGGTGTCGAGGCCGCCCCAATGGAACCATGCGCGGCGCGAGGTCTCGACCCGATCCTCGTAGTACCAATCGAGGCCCGTGCGCACCTGCTTCAGGACCGAGATCATCCAGCGTTTGGTTCGCGACGCTGCGACCGGGGTCTCGACGAAGCGCTCGAGAGCGATGTCGCCCTCGCGATCGAGCCAGTGATCGAGCTCGGCGATCGCCGCGCGCCACGGTGCGCTGACCAGCTCGAATACGCGGGACAGCGGACCCTGGGCGTCGCCGTCCTCGTCAGCGGCGCTCCCGATCTCGAAGCCGATGCGGCGGATGAGCCCGTGCAGCGCGACCGCCATGTCGGCGGGCGCCTCTTCACCGCCGGGCGGTATCCTGCCCGGGACGCGATCGTTGGTGCCCAGCGGCGTGGGGAAGTAGCTCCAGCGGCCGGCGTGACGATCGAGCACGCCGACGTCGGCTTGGGAGCGGAACGCCCCCGCGATCGGCCCGTCGGCAGCGGTGACCTGCCGACCTGCGTCGCCGTAGACCTCGGCAACCGTGCGGATCGCGTTGCGATAGAAGCCCAAGAAGGCGTGGAGGCCGTGTTCCTCGATGCGGTCGTGCGCGTCGGGGTTGCGGCCCGCAGCACACTTGCCGCCCAGCCGCCAACCCATCGTGTACAGCGAGACCCCGTACTCGTGGCGTTGCCGGGCGAGGTAGTACGCAGCAGCGCACGCGGCCGGACCACCGCCGAGCACGCACACCCGCAGTTTGCGGCCACCGCCCGGCGGATAGCGGGCGTCGGCGGTCGGTCCGGGCGGCGACACGACCTGCTGGGCGCGCATCCGGAACGCACCGAGCACCCCGTCGGCGAGTGAGCCGGACACCAGCGCATCCGCGGGCAGACCAGGCGGCAGGCTCGCGCCATCGCCAAAGGTCATCGTCGCCCGCAGCGGCTCGATCGTCGGCGCGACCGGCTGGCCGTCCCAGTCCATACCCGACAGCAGATAGCGCACGTTGGAGGCGACGAATCGCTGGCGGTCGTCGCCGAGTGTGCGGGCGTGACGATCGAAGCGCCGCAGCGACTGGCTGATCGTCGGCATCTCGAGGAGCTTGCGCACCCAGGCGAAGTTGGCCCAACCCTCCGGCGGGCGGGCGTCGCCGTCGCTGGCGAACTCGCCGCTCACCAGGGCGTCGCCGTCGGCGTCGTGAATCCGCCATGTGTCGTCTTCTTGCGCAAAGACGCCGGCGAGCTTCTCGTAGCCGAAGATGCGCTCGCCGAGGATCTGGGGCACGCGCGCGTCGAGGTACAGCCGCGGCATGTAGATGAACGGCCCGCGCATCGCCATGCGCTCCTCTTCGTACTCGACCCACGGGATGCCGATCATCAGCTCGTGGTAGTCCATCTCACCGAACCACGCCGAGAAGCGGTTGTGGCCGAACGATACGAACACTGGGTGCCGGTCGGGTCCCACCAGGGGCTGGGGGGCGAGCTGCAGGCCGCGCGGCAGCATGTTCGCGACGTCGGCCGCCCGCAGGACCCGCACCACCACGCGCGTGTCGATGGTGCCGCGGCCCTCGGTCAACGCACCGAGATCGAGTCCATCGGTGCGCGCGATCCGGGTCGCCGCGCCGTCGTCGCCCTCGGGCTTGCGGAATTCCTCGTCGGTCATGTCCCTCCTGTGGGGCGCGGTCAGGCCCGCGCGAAGCCGGGGGTCATCATGTCGGTGATGCGGTCGGGCCGCACGACCTCCATCTGCGCCATCGAGGCGTCGCTGTGGGCGAGCAACTCGCGGCCGACGTCGCCACCGACGAGCGCCGCCAGCCGACGCTGGGCGCAGGCCTCGAAAGCGAGCATGCGGTGGCGTCCGAAGAGAGCGATCGCCCGCCGCAGCCCAGCGGCCGCCGCCAGGGCATCGCCGTGCAGCGCATCGACGCTGGCCTGCGAAAGGTGGCCATAGGCCTGGGCGTGGCTGGAGGGGTGGGCGAGCAGCGCAGCGATCGGGCGCGCGGCGTGGACGGTGCGCGTGCGCGGGTCGGCCACGATCGTCGCACCGGCCAGGACGTTCTGCGCCCGCCACAGCTGCACCTCGGCGTCGACCTGCGGCGAGCGTAGCACCGCGAGCTTGGCGATCGCCGGCGCGTCGGCCTCGCCCATGTCCCACGCCCGATCGGCCCGCCCACGGTAGCGCTCGAGCGCCGCGCGCTGGCACACGTAGTTGACCCTCTGCCCCTGGAAGCGGCGCGGCGCGTCGCGCTGGTAGATCGCGAGCTGCTCGGCCGCCTCCTCGACGCGATCGGGGGCGAGCAGCGCAATGTTGCCCAGGATGCCGCGGGCAAAGCCCGTGACGTAGGGGTTGGGCCGATCGCGGTTCTCCTCGAGCAGCGCGTACGCACGCTCGCGGAGCTCGACGACGCAGCCCATGAACTGCAGACACAGCGCACCGTGGGCGCGGCAGATGCCGATCTCGTGCGCGACGCCGGTGCAGTGCCCGCGGAAGATCGCAATCGCCTGCTCGAGGCGCTCGAAGCAGCCCTGCCAGTCGCCGACGGCGATGGCGACGTGGCCGGCGCACTCGGCGATCATGCCACGGGCATAGTGGCTGTCGACGGACTCTGCGATCGTCTGCGCGCGCGCGATCAGGGCCTCGCCCGCTGCGCGCTTGGGATCGGCACCGAGCGCGACCGACATGTGTCCTTCGACCGCGAGCGCGCGGGCGATGCGGACCGGCTCGCCGCAGCGCAGCGCCAACCGCAGGTGCTGGGCGTGGAACGCCGCGCCCGCGAGGCCGTCGGTGTAGATCAGGCCGCGCGAGGCCGTCCAGCACACATCCAGGCGCTGGAGGGCCTGCGGCGTCACCTCGGCGCCCGTGCGGACCTCGAGGCCGCCGATCGCGAGTCGGGCGCGATCGAGCAGCAGCGATCCCAGCGTCCGCACCGTGGACGACGGCAGCGATAGCCCGACACAGCGCAGCACCTCCTCGAGCGCGGCGCGGCCCTCGTCGGTGTGTCCCGAGGCGAGCAGGTGTTCGGCGGCGCGGCGGCGCCACTCGATCGCCATCGGCCCGCAGTGGGCGGCGGCGCGACGATAGGCCCGCGCCGCCTCGGGGATGCGACCGGCGTTGGCCAAGGCGTCGGCCATCTTCGCCTCGACGTCGGCGTACTCCCCAGGCGCGAGCACGTCGAGCGACAGCGCCACATGATACAGCGCGGCGGCGCGGTCGAACGCGAGGGCGGCCGCGGCCTGCTCGGCGGCCGCCAACGTGTGATCGTGGGCGAGGCGGAACTCGCCAGCGGCACGGAAGTGGTGGGCGAGCGCCGGCTCGTCGGCGATGCCCGCAGCATCGAGCGCCCGCGCGATCGCGAGGTGGATCCGGGTCACGTCGACCGGCGCGATGCACTCGAGCACGGTCTCGCGGATGCGGTCGTGGTCGATCTCGAGGACGTCGTCGAGCTCGGCACCGTGCAGGCGTACGAGGCGATCGTCGACGAGGCTGCGCACGGCGCCGGGATCGACGGCGGCCCCGGCCACCGCCAGGGCGATGCGCTGGGTCGTGCGGCCACCGGCGACGGCCGCCACCTCGAGCACGCTGCGCACGTTTGTCGGCAGCCGCGCGAGCCGGCCGCGGATCACGTTGTCGAGCCGCACCGACGACTCGTCGAGCGCCAGGCCGTCGGTGCTGTCGAGCAGCTGGGCATAGCGGACCAGCTCGCCGACGAAGAACGGGCTTCCGTTGGCCTCGAGAACGATGTCGCGGGCGAGGCTGCGCGCCCGCGACATCGTTCTCGGCCCGAGCAGCTGGGTGGCGAGCAGCTCGGCCTCGTCGGCGGGGAGCGGCCCGATGCCCAGGCGCTGGATCGACAGCGGGTGGTCGCGCTCGGCGAGTTCGGTGAGCAAGCGCTGCAGCGGCGTGCCGTCGCGGGCGGCACCGTCGCGCACCGTGAGCAGCACCAGCATCGCGGCGGGGTCGACCTGACGCAGCACGCCGCCGAGCAGCACCGCGCTGTCGTGGTCCGCCCACTGGAAGTCATCGATGCGCACGATGAGCCGACGACGATCGGCGAGACGCGCGAGCATCTCGCCCAGGGCCGCGATCGCCCGGCGACGCGCCGTGACCGGCTCGATCTCGTCCTCCTCCTCGCGCAGCCGGCACGCGAGGGCGATCGCCGGCACGCCGCGGAGCACGGGAAACAGCCGCGCGATGCTACGGACGTCGCGAGGCAAAAACGCCTCGACCTGGCGCGGATCGGCGTGCACCCCGAGCCGCAGCGCCAAGGTGTCCATCACCGCGTCGAGCGCCTTGTAGGGGATCGACTCGCGCTCGGAGCAGTGGCCGCTGAGCACGATCGCGTCGTCGGCTGCGATCGCCTCGGCGCAGAGGTGCCGGGCGAGCGAGGTCTTGCCGATGCCCGACGGACCCTCGAGCAGCACCAGCACGGGGCGCCTCTTGGCCTCGGCGTAGGCCTCGCGCAGCACCCCGAGTTCGCGGGTGCGGCCAAAGAACGCGTCGACCACCCGCGACGCGCCGGCGGCCGGTGACGCCGCTGCGCCGAGGCGGGCGACGATCGCCTCGCCGGTGGGCCGACCGCCGGGCTCGGACACCAGCAGCTCGGTGCACAGCGCCTCGAGATCCGGCGGGATGCCGTCTGTGATCGTCGACGGCGCGGCGGGCAGCGAGTCGCGCTTGGCGGCGAGCATCGCCAGCATCCCGAGGTTCGCGAACGGCGGCTCACCGGTGAGCGCGTGGTAGAGCAGCTCGGCGAACGCATACCAGTCGGTCGCGGGGCCGACGTCGATTCCCAGCGCCTGCTCGGGCGCCATGTACATGGGGGTGCCGAGTAGCGCACCGTCGGCGGTGACACCGATCTGGTCCTCGACGCCGTGCTCGCGCACCAGCCCGAAGTCGAGCAACACGACGCGATCTTCGGGGGTGACGAGCACGTTCGAGGGCTTGATGTCGCGATGGAGGATGCCGGCGCCGTGGATGGCGTGGATACCGTCGGCGAGTTCGCGCAGCACCTTGCGCAACCGCGCCAGATCGCGGCATGGGGCATGGCGACGGCCCGAGACGAGCGGGCCACACAGCGCCGTGATGAAGTCGGTGCCCTCGACCAGCTCCATCGTGAAGAACAGCTGATCGCGATCGCTGACCAGCTCGTGCAGCGCGACGACGTTGCGGTGGCGCACGCCGGTCAGGGCCCGGAACTCGCGCTTGAATCGATACACGCGCTCGGGTCCGAGTCGGTGCATCGCCTTGATCGCGACCCGCTGCCCGCGGCTCTCGTCGATGGCCTCGTACACGACACCCATCGCGCCCTGCCCGACTCTGCGCACGATGCGGAAGCGACCGAGCCGCTCGGGATCGGCGATGGGCGGCGGCGGGCCGAACTCGTCCATCGTCGCGGTGGGATCCGACGGCGGCTCGCGACCGGGGACGCCGGGTTGGTCTTGCGGATCAGCCATCGAAGGGCGGGCGCAACGACGCGCCCCGGGGATGATCCAACGATCGCGGAAAACCCGCTGCGGTTCAACGCACCGCGGGCACAGCTGCACGCGTGCGCAGCGGAGCGTCCGCAACCGACCGATCAGCAGCGGCCAAGCGGCGTGGGCGACGACGACGCTGGCCGATCATCGGCGGGCACACATGGCGCTACAGGCCGTTGCGGGCCGGATCAGTGGGCCGTTTCGGCGCAGCGTGCAGCGCGAGGCCCGGGCCGCCCGCGCGGGCAGCCCGGCCATCCCAGGGTCACGGAACGTCTTCGGGGGCGAAGTTCTCATGCTGGTCGGCAAAGCACAGCAGCTCGGCGAGATCCGGGGCGTCGAATCGATGGATCCAGGTCCACGCGATCGCGGCGAAGCGCGGCTCGCCGCCCAGCAGCGGATCCTGGGTCAGCAAGATGCGCAGATCGGGGCGCATCGCGACCACCTCGCGGAGCACGGCGAGCTCGTCGGGGCAGTCGTCGTTGCAGCGATACGCGAGCACGATGCCGCCGTGCTCGAGATTGTGCACCCAGTTGCCCCGCGGCACCCAATCCTCGTGCTCGCCCCACGTCTCCCACGTCGGATAGTGCGGACCCGAGTGCGGCGGATCGGACAGCCACTCGATCGCGGAATCCTGCGGCACGTGCTCCTGGCCCTCGGAGCACGACGGCTCGCCGATGGGCACGGGGCAGCCTTCGACGTCGGCGAACGGAGACGCGTCGGCGATCTCGCAGACCTCGGGCAAGGTGGTCGAGTCGGCGGCCGTGCTCGACGAATCGCCGCCGCTGGACTGGCCGCTGGAATTCCCGCCGGTCGACTCGCCGGTGGTTCCTGAGCCCGACTCGCTGCCCGGGGCCGTGGTGTTCGATCCGGCGGAGGTAGGCTCGTCGGTCGTGCTCGCCACCGGATCATCGGACGCCGCGGAGCAGGCGGCCACGAGCAAGGTCAGCGCAAGTCGGCATCGCATGCGGGCAAGGATACCCTGGTAGTCGCGGTGGGTCGCGGTGGGTCGCGGTGGGTCGCGGTGGTCCGCGGTCAGCCGCCGTCGCCGAGCTCTTCGGCCGCGGGCGGCGTGATGTCGTCGAGATCGTCGAGGAAGCCGTCGGGGAGCGCGACGGTCTGCACGCCGGCGGTCTTGCCCCGGGGCACACGCATCGCGGTCGGCGGGAACGCCTCGTCGGGATCGAGTGTCGCGAGCAGGGCGACGACCTCCGCGGTGGTGCCACAGCGCATGACCTCGCCGCGGAAGGTCGCGCTGCCGCGAAAACCCTTGGTGTACCAAGTCGCGTGCTTGCGGAACATCCGCACGCCCGGCCCCTCGCCCATCCACGCGCACAGGGCCTCCAGGTGTTTGCGCATGATCGCCGCCACCTCGCCCAGCGCGGGCGGCGTGGCGGGCTCGCGGCCGTCGAACACGTCCGCCAGATCGCGGAACAGCCACGGCCGGCCCAGACAACCGCGGCCCACGACGACACCGTCGCAGCCGGTGCTCCGCATCATCCGCAGCGCATCCTCGGCCTCCCAGACATCGCCGTTACCAAGCACTGGGATCGTGCGCACCGCCGCCTTGAGTTCGGCGATCGCCTCCCAGCGCGCGAGCCCGTCGTACAGCTGCGCGGCCGTGCGGGCGTGCAGCGCCACCGCGGCGCAGCCCTCGGCCTCGCCGATGCGACCGGCGTCCAGGAACGTGACCAGGGTGTCGTCGATGCCGATGCGGAACTTGATCGTCACCGGCACGCTGCCGGCGTTGCGCACGGCGGCGCGGACGATCTCCGCGAGCAGGCGGCGCTTGATCGGGATGGCCGCGCCCCCGCCACGCCGCGTCACCTTGCGGACCGGGCAGCCGAAGTTCATGTCGATGTGATCGACGCGGCCCGCGTCGACCAGTCGCCGCACCGCCTCGCCGACGTAGTGCGGATCGACCCCGTACAACTGCAGGCTGCGCGGCGACTCCTCGGCGCCGAAGTCCGACAACTTGAGGGTCTTGGCGTTGCCCTCGCACAGCGGTCGCGCCGTGATCATCTCGCTGACGTACAGCCCCGCGCCGAAACCGCGGCACATCGCGCGGAACGGGTAGTTGGTGACGCCGGCCATCGGCGCCAGCACGACCGGCGGCCAGATCGATAGGGGGCCGATCGCGACCGGCGCGAACTCGCCGGGCCGGGCCGGGGGGACGTCGCGGTTGATCGCGCTGCGGTAGATCGGGTCCACGTGCCCAGGGGATAACACGCCCCGACGAACGCCCCGACGCCGGCGACACGCGGGGCGCGCCACGGCAGCGGACAACGGGCGAATCGGCGCGCACCCAGGCCCCGTAGCGTCGCGGGCGCATGGCGAATCTGGCCGGTTTTTTCTGGCCAGCGGCGGGGTTTGATAGCCCAAGGGGGTTGCCGACTCCGCCCAAGCGCAAGAGGCAGGTCTCCCGCCGGCCCGCCGCAGCCGCGGCCACGCGTAATCGCAAGGTCGACGGAGCCCCGCGCGCCCGCACGCGGACGCCCGTCGATCCCGCCGAGCGCAAGACCCGGAACCGCACCCTCTTGGTGCTCGGGCTGCTCGCCGCGATCAACGGCTACGTGTTCTTCGGCCGCGGCGACAACGGGCTGTCGATGCTGTCGTCGGTGGGCGCGGCCGCGATCGAGGATCGCAGCGGGCCGCTATCGCCCCACGCCTCGGCCCCCGAGTCGGCCTGCGGTGGCGATCCAGTGCGCGTCTTCGAGGGCCTCGAGGATCTGCTCGGCCTGTCGACGCAGCTGTCGGGCGGCTACACGCTGCGGCTGGGCCTGTTGCAGCTCGGCATCGCGAGCGATGAGATCGACAGCATCGAGGCGGGAATCCGCAGCCACGTCGATCTGTCGCTGCTCGGCGGCAGCGGTGCGCCGCTGCGCATCGCGATGGATCGCCACGGCACCGTCCACGCCCTCGAGATCGAGCTCGCCGAAGGTCACATCTTGCAGGCGTGCCGCACCGACGCCGACGCCGAGCCATTCACGGTGCGCAACATCCAGCATCCGCTGCGCACCGACGTCGAGGTCGTGACGCTCGAGATCGGCCGGGACGCCGACCTGGGCAAGGCCGTGCTCGAGGCCCAGGAGAAGCCGGAGCTCGCCGACATCGTCGCGCGCACCCTCGCCGGCGAGGTCGACTTCCTCACCGAGACGCGCCCGGGCGATCGCATCTCCGTGATGATCGAGAAGCGCTGGCTCGGCCGTCGCTTCCATCGCTATGGCCAAGTGCTCGCGGTGCGCTTCCTCGGCAGCGCCGCCCGCGTCGCCTACTTCCGCTACAAGCCCGAGGGCGCCGCGCCCGGCTACTTCGACGCCGAGGGCGAGCCGATGCGCCGAACCCTGCTGCGCTCGCCGACCGGCTACTTCGCGGTCGATCCCGAGGCGCGGGGTCTGCTCGCGCCGACCATCGAGGTGGTCCAGGGGCGCATCGGCGCCGTGTATCGCCTGCCCGAGGGCGCGCCGGTGGTCGCGCTCGGCGACGGTGAGGTCGTCGCGGTCGGCGACGGCGACAGCGACGGGCGAACCCTCGAGATCCAGTTCGACGACGGCACGAGCGTGCGCTACGGGCACCTGCTGCGGGTCATCGGCGATCCGAAGCCGGGCACCCGGGTGCACCAGGGTCAGATCATCGCGTTGGCGGGGCACAGCGGTCGCACGCCGAGTGACCGCGTGCGGCTCGAGCTGCGCAAGGACGGCGAGATCGTCGACCCACTGCGGACGCTGGGCCGCGACGCCGCCCGCCCCGAGCGCGTCGGTGCGCCGATCAGCAAGACGGCGCGCAAGCGGTTCGACGAGGACGTCGCACCGTCGGCCCGCGCCCTCAAGCTCGCGCGCTGAGAGCAGGCCGCCAGGCCAGAGTCACGCGCCGGGGCGGAGCTTCTCGAGCTTCTGGTGCGCCGCAGACACGCGACCGAGGATCTCGCGCAGCGCGGCGGTGATCATGCTCTTGTCGGCGCGCTCCTGCGGGAGCAGGCCGCCCAGCACGCGCTGCAACTCGGCCTCGGCGGCGCCGAGTTCCGCGGCGGCCTCGGTCACCAGCGCTCCGATCGTAGCGGCGTCGAGGTCGTTCATGCGGACCTGCTGCACCGGTTCACGGCCGCGACACCTGCGAGCGACCGAAGGAGGCCGCATCGAGCCCGAGGCGCGAGAGCAGATCCTCGACGCGGCGAGCGACCGTGATCCAGCGGTCGCCGCCCGAGTGCAGGTAGACGACCGACGGTGCGTCGGGGTTGCCGCGGTAATCGAGGGCGAACGGCAGCTCGGTGCCGATCTCTCCGATCACCAGCGAGCACCGGGGATCGATGTCTCCTGGCGGGCTGCGATCGTCGGCGTGTCCGAAGTACGCGGGGTTGGTCTCGCTGCGCCACGTCGCGTTGCGCTCGAGCATTCCCGCGAGATCGAGGAACACTGCGCCGCTCGGCTTCTCGCGGAACACCCGCTGCAGCGCCAACGCGGTGGGGCGGCGCCAGCGATGGGTCTCGATCGCACGGACCAGCGCCGACGGCAGCAGCAGGTCGTTGATCCGGATCTCGCGCACCGGCGCGCGCTGGGGTGACTCTGCTCGCACTTCGGGCCCTTTGCTGCGCGGGGGAGTTGCTGCGCAGCTGGCCGATGGCCCAGGTGCCCGAGCGCCGCGTTCACCGCAACCGACCCGTGGACGGAGGCTAGCACCGAACCGCAGCCTACGCCGAAGCGCGCGTGCAGCCGCGCGAGAGCCGGCGCACGGTGACTCGCCCCGTCGGCGCCGCGGGCGAAGCCCACTGCCACCGCGTGGCGTCGCGGGATCCCGTCACGCACAGGCATCAGCCCAGCCGCTCGCCCGCGCCGAACGGACGACCTGCGGCGTACGCCGCCGCCGACATGCGGCGCCTGCCGGCGGGCTGCACCTCGCCGATGCAGATCGCGCCATCGCCCGTCGCAACGTGCAGGCCCTCGGCGTCGACGCCGAGCACGACACCCGGCGCGGCTGCGCTCGCATCGCGGGGCGAAGGCCGCGCCGCGAAGATCTTGAGCGGCTCGCCCGCGCGCTCGCACACCGCGGTCGGCCACGGATCCATGCCGCGCACGTGATCGACGAGCGCACGCACGCCACGGGTCCACACCACGGCGCCCTCGTCCTTGCGCAGCGGCGGCGCCAGCGTCATGCCAAAGGTCCCCTGCGCCGTCGCGACCGGCACCGCCGGGAAGTCGCCGAGGAACACCTCGAGGGCCTCGGCGCCGAGCATCGCCAGCCGTACGAAGAGCTCACCCTGGGTCTCGTGCGGATCGATCGCGGTGCGCACCACCCGGTGCACGGGACCGGTGTCGAGACCGGTGTCCATCTGCATGATCGACACGCCGGTCTCGGTGTCGCCGGCAAGGATTGCCCGCTGGATCGGCGCCGCGCCGCGCCACCGCGGCAGCACCGAGGCGTGGACGTTGAGGCAGCCCAGGCGTGGCAGCGCCAGCAGATCCGGGGGCAGGATGCGACCGAACGCCACGACCACCGCGAGATCGAGTTCGAGCTCTGCGAGCGCGGCATGCAGGGTCCCGTCCTTCATCTTGGTCGGCTGGATCACCGGCAGCCCATGCGCCAGCGCGGCTTGCTTCACCGCCGGCGCCGCCAGGGCGCGCCCACGTCCTGCGGGCCGGTCGGGCTGGCACACCACCGCCCGCACATCGCAGCGGCGTCGCACGGCCTCGAGGCTCGGCACCGCGAAGTCCGGGGATCCCATGAACACGACACGCAGGGGCTCGGACATCGGTGATCGCCTCTAGGGTTCCTCGAGCTGGGCGAGATACGCGTTGCGCAGCGTGTCGTCGGACAGCACGTCCTTGGCCTCGGCCAACGCCGCGCGCAGCTCGGCGAGCTCGGCCGCCAGCTCGATCCGGGTCGCGGGCTCGAGCCGCCCATCACCGAAGGTGCGATCGAGATCGGCCGACGCGACGCGGACGTCGGCGCGGGTGGCATCGCGCGGCAGACCGAGCAGCGCGAAGTAGTCGGCCTCGCGCGCGAGCACGAGGCGCGCAAGCACCCGCGCGGTGTCGATGGCGCCTGGATCGTCGGCGACGCGCGGCAGCGGCAACGGCTCGCCCGGCAGCTCGAGCAGCTCGAGCACGTGCAGCGCGTAGACGACGTTGAGCAGCTCGGCTTCGTCGGCGCCGGAAAGGGCGAGCAGCTCGCCCAGGCTCGCGCGCCCGTCGAACCTGGTCAGCCACGCCTCCTCGCCGGGCAGCAGCTGCAATCCCGCGGCGACGTCGTGTACGGCGGCAGTGCGCTCGGCCGCGCCGTCGCGCAGCCGGGGGTGCGTCCCCGGACCGCCGACCAACCCGAGCAGTCGACTGGGCTCGATGCGCTGGCGGATGCCCTCGACCAGCAGCACGGCGGTCGGCATCGTGAGTTGGATCGGCTCGTCGCACACGATGTCGGGCTCGAGCACCCACGTCCCGTCGCGCCACGGCAGCGTCGAGTCGACGATGCGCGCGAGGTGCTGCTCGAGTGCGCCGAGCATCTCGGCCTGCTTGAGGAAGCCGGCCTCGACGAGCACCTGGCCGGCCCGACGACCGTCTGCCTCGGTGAGGCGGCGGCCCTCTTCGTACTGCGAGCGCGTGAGCATGCCGCAGCGCAGCAGGCCGTCGAGCAGGCGGTCGTGGCCCGCGCTGCTGCGCGCGAACACGATCGCGCCGCCGTCCCACCACACGCTCTTCTCGACGCGGCCCGAGATCAGGGTGAGCTTGCCGGTGTAGGCCGCGCGATGCAGGCGACTGAGCAGCCGCGGCACCTCGACGGCCGCGAGATCGCCGCTGTGCTCCAGCGGCAGCGGCACGCGCCGGCGTGGGCGCTCGGGCAGCTCGGCGGTGACGACCATCACCGGCACGCTGCCCTCGACGAACTCCGCGGTCCCGAGCTCGCCGGTGCCACCGCGGCGGCCCGGATGCCCGCGCGGCGCGAGCGGGCTCGAGTCCTCGAGCAGCACCGTGGTCTCGCGGTGACCGAGCGACGCACGGTGGGGACTGGCGTTCGCGATGCCCAGCACCGGCCCGAGCACCCGCAGTTCGGCGACCTCGAGTCGGTCGTGCGACTCACCCGGATCGAGCACACCTTCGAGGCCGGGGTAGGCGCCGGAGCTCGCCGACTCGCCGCGGCCCATCTCGCCCCCGGGCACGTCGTCGAGCCCGAGCTGGGCGAGGTCGAGATCGTCAGCCGATTCGCCGATGGCCGCGTCGAGTTCCTCGGGGCTCCGCCTGCGGGCGTCGAGGATGCCGAACGCGCGCTGCATCTGCCCGGTCATCGCGCCGGTCTGGGCCGGGCCCTCGCGTGCGACCACCCGCGTGCCACGCTCCTCGATCACCTCGGTCTGGGTCGGCCACGTGCCGCTGACGGCGTCGTCGTCGAGCTCGAAATCGGCGAGGGCCTCGAGCGCGGCGAAGGGCGGCACCAGCACGGGCGGAGGCGGCACGGCGCCGGGCGGCGGCAGCGGCGGGCCGGCCAGGGCCTCGAGCGCGGTGGCGAGCGATTCATCGACGACCGGCTCCTCGAGGAAATGATCCGCGCCGAGATCGAGGACGTCGGCGAGGTCGAAGCCGCTGTCGACCAGCCGCCCACACAACGTCACGGGGATCGCGGCGCCGCGGTGGGCCCGCCGCAACGTCGCCATGAACGCCGGCGGATCGACGTCGTCGAGGCACACGATGATCACGCGGGGGAGCTCGGTCTCGAGCGCCGTCGGGATCCCGGTCGCAGGCACCACCGTCGCCGCATAGCCCAGCGCGCGCACCTGCCCGAGCAGCACCTGCCGCCCCACCGGATTGCCGACGATCAGGACCTCCGCAGCCACGCGCAGCGGCAGTCTACAGCATGCTCTGGGGATCGACGTCGACCATCGCGAAGCTCTGCTGGACACCGTGCCCTGACGCCCCGAGGTGCGGACGCAGCTCGGCGAGCAACCACCGCAGCGGCGCGCGTTCAGTGGCGCGCAGCAGCATCTGCCAGCGCGTGCGCCGATCGATGCGCTCGATCGGCGACGGCACCGGTCCGAGCAGCGTCGCGACCGGCTCGCCGCCGTGACGGGCGACGACGTGCGCGACGGCGTCACCCATGCGCCGGCCGAGCTCGCGCGCCCGCGCCGCGACGCCGGCCGCCATGATCCCGGAGATGCGCACCAGCGCCAGGTGCCCGAACGGGGGGTTGCCGAGCGCGCGCCGCGACACCAGCTCGACGGCCGCGAAGCCTTCATAGTCGTGCTCGCGCGCGAACGCGATCGCCGGATGATCGATCGCCCAGGCCTGGATCAGCACGCGCCCGGGCCGCTCGCCGCGACCGGCCCGCCCCGCCACCTGGGTGAGCAGCCCGAAGGTGCGCTCGGCCGCGCGGATGTCGGGCATCGCGAGCCCGTGATCGCCCTGCAGGATCCCGACCAGCGTCACCCCGGGAAAGTCGTGCCCCTTCGACAGCATCTGCGTGCCGACCAGCACGTCGGCCTCGCCGCGGCGAAAGGCCGCGAGGGTGTCGAACAGCGCCCTGCCCCGCGTCGCGTCGCGATCGAGGCGCAGCACACGAACGCTTGCGAGTTCGCGCGCGAGCGCATGCTCGACCCGCTCGGTGCCCACGCCACCGTGGGCGAGCTCGTGGTAGCCGCACTTCGAGCACGACGTCGGCGTGGCCTCGATGTGCCCGCACAGATGGCACATCAACCGGTGACGCTGCAGGTGATAGGTCATCGACGGCGCGCTGCAGTCGGGGCACTGCTGGAAGCTGCCGCAGGACTCGCACACCAGCGACGTGGTGAAGCCGCGACGGTTGAGAAAGAGGATCACCTGCTCGCCCAGCGCGACGGTCTCGGCGACGGCCTGACGCAGCCGCGCGGTCATCAGCGATTCGGGATCGGCGCGGTGCACCGACAGCGGGATCACCTCGACCTCGGGCAGCGGCCGCGGCGTCGGTCGGGTGCGCAGGCGCAGCCACGCGTGCCGGCCCGCCCGCGCGAGCGCGTGGCTCTCGAGCGACGGCGTGGCCGAGCCGAGCACCACCAGCGCCCCCGCCCGCTTGGCCCGCACCAAGGCGACGTCGCGGCCGTGGTAGCGCACGCCGTCTTCTTGCTTGAACGAGGGATCGTGCTCTTCGTCGACGACGACCACGCCGAGCTCGGGCACCGGCGCGAAGATGGCCGAGCGCGCGCCGATGACGATCGGTCGGAGACCGCGACGGATCTGCTGCCACGCGTCGAGGCGCTGGCGCGGCGTGAGGCCGCTGTGCAGCACCGCGACCTGCTCGCCGAACCGGGCCCTGAACCGATCGGCGAGCTGGGGCGTCAGCGCGATCTCGGGCACGAGCACGATCGCCGAGCGACCCTTGGCCCGCACGTCGGCGATGAGCTGCAGGTAGACCTCGGTCTTGCCGCTGCCGGTGATGCCCTGGAGCAGCGCCGAGGCGAACTCGCCCGCCGCGAGTCGCTCGCGCAGCGTCGCCAGGGCCGCCGATTGATCGGCCGTGGGTGCCTGGGGCTCGGTGTGCTCGGGCAACCCGACCTCGAACGGGTCGAGGGTCTTGACGCGCTCGGCACTTTGGACGAGCTGCGCAGCGACGAGCGGCGGCAGCAGCTCGCGCACCCGCGGGAACGGCCCGCGGAGTTCGGCGAGCGCGACCCAACCCTCGTCGAGGTCGTCACCGCGCCGTTCGAGTTCGTCGAGCAGCGCGCGGCGCTGCTTGCTGCGACCGATGACGCGTTGGAGCTCGAGCTCGCCCGCGGTGTCGCGCATCGCGTCGGTGCGACGCAGCCAGGTCTCGGTCCGCAGATCGTCTTCGGTGGCCCAGCCCACCGTGAGCAGGCCGTGCGCCTCGAGGGTGGCGAGCAGCGCCGAGGTGCTGCCGCGCCGCGCCACCACCTTGACCACCTTCGAGACCGGAAGGCCCACCGAACCTGCGTGGCGCACGGCGACGAGCACGTCGTGCTGCGCCGACGAGAGGCTGGTGTGTGTGGTGTCGAACACCGGGCCCTCGCCGGTCACCGCCGCGGTCCCGAGGTCGGTGATCGTGGCGACGCGGGCATCGGCGTGGGTCAACATGCCCGGGAGCGCGAGCCGATAGACCTCGCCGATGGGCGCGACGTAGTACTCGGCGATCCACTCGCACAGCTGCGCGAGCTCGCCGGTCAGCGCCGGCTCGGCGGCGTCGAGCACGTCGAGGATCGGTTTGATCGCGTGGGCGCCATCGTCGGCGGGCGGCGCCTCGGGCCGGATGACACCCACCATCACACGGGCGCCGAGCGGCACCAACACGCGCGTGCCCGCAGCCGGTAGCGCGGGCCACTGCTCGGGGACCGCGTAGGTGAACGCGCGATCGAGGCCGACGGCGACGGCGACGGAGACGTGGCGCGCGCTCACGGGCGACGGCCCCCCGAGCGTCGGGCCTCATCGGCGGCCTGCTCGGGCGTCGGTATCAAGGCCACGTGCTGGTCACGGCGCTGCTGCAGGGCCTCGAGCACGCCGACCGCAATCATGGCGGCGGCGGCGGCGAGCAGTGTCGCGATTGCGGAGTCGCGCCACAGGATCGCCAGCGCATCGGCGCTCGCATCGGCGGCGCGCGCTGCCCCGGCGACGCGGCGCTGCAGATCGAACGCGAGCAACCCCGAGATCAGCACCGCACCGCCGATCGCGATCCGCAGGCGCGAAGCCGCGGGCTTGACCCCGAGCCCGCGGGCCACAGCGGGGCGCACCGGACCGAGCCGACCAAGGACGGCGCCGGCGAGCACCGCCGCCGCGCCGATTGCGACCGCGAGGATCGCCAGCGCCGACAGCCCGCCAAGGGCGGCCTGCGCGAGCACCGGACGAGCGGCGGCGAGGTCGGGATCGGGGCTGCGAAGCACGACGGCTGCGGCCGCGCCCACCGACTCCGCGAACGCAGCGATCGAACCCTGGCCGCCGTGCGCCGCGACGGCCACGGCGAGGCACGAGAGCCCCGCCGTCAGCCACGCCGACTCGGGGCGCACGCCGCCCTCCCAGGCGCGGCGCAGGCGTGACGGGCTCGGCGACGGCACGGCCGCAGCATGTACCAAGCCGGGCCGGCGACGCCAACTGGCGGCGAACGCCGGCTTGCGGCGAAGCCGGTATGCTGCGCGCGATGCTGCCTCGCGCGACCCTCCTGTTCGCCCTGACGTTCGTGCTGGCGCTGATGGCATCGGGGTGCGACAGGGGCAGCACGGCGCACCACCCTGGCGCCAACGCTCCGTCGGGGCGCGGTGGCAGCGGCGGCGGCGGCGGGCCATCGCGGCCGCGCGGCGCCGTCGTCGAGATCGCCCTGGGCGGCGATCACGGCTGCGCACGCTACCAAGGCGGTCAGCTGCGGTGCTGGGGCGGCAACGCGTTCGGCCAGCTCGGCAACGGCACCCTCGAGTCCACCACCGACGCGATCGATGCCGACGACTTCGCGGTGACGACCCAGGTGGTGGCCGGCACGGGCTTCACCTGCGCAGTCGACGAGACTGGCGGTGCGTGGTGCTTCGGCCGCAACGACGAGGGACAGCTCGGCGATGCCAACGGCGGTCCGGGACGGGCCGCAGCGAGCAAGCCGGTCGCCGTGCGCGGCTTGACCGACGTCAGCCAGCTCGTCGCCGGTCGCGCCCACGTGTGCGCGCTGAGGCGCACGGGCACCGTCGTGTGCTGGGGCAGCAACCGCGACCGGCAACAGGGCAACGACGGCCGCGCGGTGTGGGTCGCCCCCGTCGCGGTCGCGGGCGTCGCCGACGTCGCGGGACTCGCGGCCGGGGACGGTCACACCTGCGCGCTGCGCAGCAAGGGCAACGCGCTGTGCTGGGGCCGCAACGATCGCATGCAGCTCGGCGCCCCCGGCCCGTCCGGATCCAAACCCCGCGTCATCGCCAACACCGACGGCGCGCGATCGATCGTGGCCGGGGCGGCGCACACCTGCGTGCGCACGGCGGCGGCCAAGGCCAACTGCTGGGGCGACGCGACGGCCGGACAGCTCGACGGTACCCCGGGCGGCGCCAGCAGCTCGCTTCGCACGCCCGACGTCTCGCGCGTGGCCGAGCTCGTCGCCGGGGCGCGGCACACCTGTGCCCGCACCGACGACGGCAAGGTCACCTGTTGGGGCGACAACGCCGATGGCCGGCTCGGCGACGGCAGCCAATCGCCGCGCACCGCACCGGTCGAGGTGTCGCGCCTGGCCGGCGTCTCCGATCTCGCCGCGGCTGCGTCGCGCACGTGTGCGCTCTCCCGCGGTCGCGTCAGCTGCTGGGGTGACAACCGCGGCGGCGCGCTCGGCGTGGGCCTGCCCGGCCCGGGCGCGACGCTGGCCGAGTCACCGGTCCGCGATCTGACCGACGTGTCGTTGATCGCGGCGGGACACGACTTCGGCTGTGCGCTGGCCGGCGGCAAGGTGTCGTGCTGGGGTGCGAACGCCAGCGGCCAGCTCGGCAACGGGAAACTCGATGGCAGTCGCCGACCGATCGCGGTGCCGAGCCTCGCCAACGTCGTCGCGATCGCGGCGGGATTCCAGCACGCATGCGCCGTCACCGACGCAGGCAAGGTCGCCTGCTGGGGCGAGGGCAGTCGAGGGCAGCTCGGCGACGGCAAGGTCGGCGACCGGCGCTTGCCAACCTTCGTGACCGGCATCGCCGACGCCGTCGAGGTCGCGGCCGGTCGCGCGCACACGTGCACGCGGCGACGCAGCGGCAAGGTGACCTGTTGGGGAGACAGCGCGACGGGCCAGGCGGGGGTGTTCTCCGCCGAGCGACCGGTGGGGCCGACGGACGTCGCCGGCCTGCGCGACGCGACCGCGATCGCGGCCGGCGGCGGGCACTCGTGTGCGATCCGCAGCGCCGGTAGGGTGACGTGCTGGGGCAGCAACGCGTCCGGGCAGCTCGGCAACGGCGCGCCGGGGGCGACCTTGTCGACGCCGCAACCGAATCCCGTGATGGTGGCCAAGGTCGACGACGCGGCGCAGATCGTGACCGGCGATGCCCACAGCTGCGCGCGCCGTCGCACTGGTCAAGTCGCGTGCTGGGGGAACAACAACCATGGTCAACTCGGCGCCGGCGTCGAGAGCAGCTGGTCGACGCGCGTGCCGGTGCGCGACCTCGGCGATAGCACGTCGATCGCGAGCTCACACAACCATGTGTGCTCGGCCCGCAGCAGCGGCACCGTGGTGTGCTGGGGCAGCAACGTCGACGGCCAGCTCGGAGCCCAGCCCGCCCCCCTGCTCCGGGTGCCCGGTGCGGTCGCGGGACTGTCCTCGGTGCGCGACGTCGCGGCTGGGGGAACACTGAGCTGCGGCCGGCGGCAGGCGGGCGACGCGGTGTGCTGGGGCGAGGACGGGGACGGCCAGCTCGGCGACGGCGCCACGCCGTTTTTGGCGGTGCCGACCGCCGTCGTCGGACTATGAACGGGCCCGAGCGCGCCCGTAGGGCGATCCGCGCCCGCGTCAGAACCCGAAGCCGACCTTGAGCGCGACGCGATCGTACGAAGCGGTGCGACCCTGCCACACGAACGTCGGTCGGATCCAACCGACCGCCGCGTGCAGGAACAGCACGCGGCCCACCGCCCACTGCGCGCCGGCGTCGAGGCCGAGCGTGTACAGCAGCGCGATGTCGTTGCGACCGAACAGCTCGACGCGCGCGCCACCGACCCCGCCTTGGAACTCGAGAAACGGCGTGACGAAGTGCGGATACTGCATGCCGAGGCCCAGCCGCTCCATCAGCAGGATGTCCGCGCGATCGCCTGACGCCGCCGCCTCGCCGCCCTCGATGCCGAACTCGGTGATCAGGTTGAGGCGGACGTACCGACGAAGCGGCGTCACCTCGATGGAGGCGAGATGCCAGTCCTGCGGCCGCGCGAGCGCGTCTTGGATGCGGAAGTAGCGGTAGCCGAGCACGAATGCCGCCGAGCGCTCGGGGGGATTCGGGCCACGGCGAAACCGCGGGCGACCGTCGTCGGCAGCGGGCACGGCGGTGCGCACGACCGTGGGCTCGCGCGTGATGGCTGGCTTCGCGGTGCTCGCCACCGGCGCCTTCGACCGCGCCACGTCGTCGCGATCCCACTGCGAGAGCTCGTCGGACGAGACCAGGCGCAGCGCACCCGCGGGGTTCGGTGCCGGCGCGACCGGCGGAGAGGATCGCGTCGTCGTCGGGCGCCCGCCGGGCAGGCGCGGCTGCGTGATCGCGGCGCCGCCAGGTCCATCGGCGAGCAGCTCGGGGCCCGGGGCGCCCGGCTCGGGCGCGGCGGGCGGGGATTTCGGCGGGGGCTCGGGCGCGGCGGGCGGAGGCGGCGGCACGCGGGATTTCGCGGCGGCGGGCGGCTTCGCAGCGCCGCCGGACGCTCCTGACGTAGGGGCTGGCGCGGGCGCCGTCGGACCGGGGCTCTCGGACGGCGGCACCGAACGGCCGCCTATCGGCGGCAACTTCGGGGGGCCGACCAGCAGCACGGACGCGAGCGCGGCGATCGTCGCGCTCATCGGCATCATCGGGATCATCGCCTCGCACCGCCCACGGTGATCGTCGCCGCCATCTGCGACACATCGCCGTCGGTCAGCGTGAACAACGAGCCGAACAGCGCGCGGATGGTGCGACCGTCGTCCTCGAAGTAGTCGCCGCGCACGAACACCCCCGGTGCGAGCACGACCTCGTACGACCACGGCGCCCCGGGCCCTTCGCCCTGCGCGAGCTCGGTGACGAGATCGGCGCGGCGTTCGGTCACGAGCATGTCGAGCTCGGCGAGCGCGACCAGGCGGGGCTCCGCGAGGTCGATATCGGGCAACCGCCAGCTGCCACCGTCATCGGGAACAGCGCCGGTGTCAGTGTCGGCATCCGGCGCCATGGCGTCCTCGACCGCGACACCCTCGGGCAGCAGATCAGCGACGACATCCTCGGCGTCGACCGGGCCGAGGCTGAGCACGTGGGTCGGCGGCGATCCCTGCAGCGCGGCGCCGAAGAGCTCCGGCGCGATCTCCAGCCGGAGCCCGACCCCATCGTCCTCGACGACCTCCCACGGCGGAGTGACGTACTCGACGCCATAGACCCCGTCGGCGCTCCGCCACTGCACCACCCCCTCGACGTAGTTCGTCGCGTCGCACCCGACAGCGGGGACCAGGCACAGGGCGAGGCGCCAGATGGGGGCACGGCGAGGCAGCAGGCGCGACACGCCCGTGGATTCGGCGCGCGGGGCCCTGGGCTTGAGCGGCAGGCGCCCTCGGGCCCACGCGGGTCCGTTCCGCCAGGACGCTGGCCCGCACAGGGCCACGGGGCGAGGTCCGCGGTGCGCCTCACTCGATGCGCGCGAGTTCGGTGAGAAATCGCGGATCGGCGTGGTCGAGCGAGACTACCGAGATCGAATCGTCCAGGGTGTTCGCGACCAGAGCACGTCGCCGCGCCGCATCGATCGCGATCTCGTTGGCGCCGGCGCCGAGCTCGATGGTCTGCAGCACGCGGAAGCTCGACAGACCGACGACCGCGAGCAACCCCTCGCCGAAGCAGGTCACCAGCGCGAGCGCCTCGGCGTCCTCGGGGCGATGCACCGCGAGCAGGTTCGGCTGCTCGCACAGCGGCACCGCGCCACGCACGACGTCCCGTGGATCATCGTCTTCGCCGATGCTGGTGTCGATCCGGAGCAGAGCCGCGGGCGAGGTCTGCACCACCAGCAGCGAGGTGCCCGCGCGCGGATCCTCGAACGCCAGATCGCCCATGAACGGCACCGACACGACCGAGGTGGGGTTGATCTGCGCCACCGACGTCTCGGTGCCAGGCACCAAGACGTCGAGGCCAGGCGCGACGCCGAAACGGCGGATCGACGGGAAGAAGCGCTGGCTCGTGTACAGCACCGGCCGCGTACACTCGCGGCTCGCGGTGGGCGGAGCGGCGGCATCGCAGGGTCGCGACGCCACGCCGAAGCCGCCGGCGAACTCGGTGTTCTCGAACGGATCGGTGCGGAAGAAGCCCGACGACACGTCGACGAGTTCGGGCCCGAGCTCACCGTCGAGCGCCAAGAGTGACAACGATCCGCCGAGCAGGTGCGGCACGTAGGCGAACCGGTAGCCCTGATCGTCGAGCACCACGCGCGAGGGGTTGGCAGCGAGCGTGACGTCGGGCCGCTCGAGCGCCTGCACGATGGTGTGGACCGCGTCGCATCCACCGTCGAAGTCACGGCCACAGTCGAGCACCGGACCCCCGGGGCCCACGGTCACGCTGAACCACACTACCGCTGCGGGCGCGCGCTGGATGGTCAGCAGACGCGACGCGCCGGCATCTCCGCTGGGCCGATCCATGACCAGGTTGCCCACCGCGCTGCCGATGCCCCGCCCCGCGCGCGGCACGATCATGTGCGCGGCGCGGCACGACAATCGCCCGTCGGCCTCGCGGCACGGGCTCGCGGTCGTCGGCGCGCCTTCGCCGGGCGCCGTGGCGAGGTCGGCGTCGAGCCCCTCGAGATCGAGCACGAGGATGCCGCCGCCGGTCTCGCCGCGATCCCAGTTGCCGTTGCTGACGTACGCCCAGCGGCCCTCGTGCGAGAGGTGCAGTCCCGTGGGCTGCCGAAGGCGATCGAGCGATGGCGGCGGCCGATCGGCGCCGCAGGCGATCACCAAGCCGGCGAGCAGCGCCCATCGCATCGTCGGCACCCGCCGGATCATCGCACGGCGGGCCGGCCTCGTCAGCGAGCGGTGCGTCCGCCCTCAGCGATCCCCCGGTGCGAGGCGATCGACGCCGGCGCCGGTGACCGGCAGCGCGGCCGCGGCCCAGCTGTGCAGATCGATCGCCAAAGACGCCCCGAGCGCGACGAGCACCGCGCCGAGCCGGAGCGTCGCCACGGCCGCCTGCGCCAGCGCAGCCGCGGCCCCCGGTCCGCGGGCCACAGCCGCCGCGGCGAGCTCGGTGGCGGCGGTCACCAGCAGCGCCGGGGTCGCGAGCGCCAGGCCGAGCACGGTCATGCCCGCGAGCCACGTCGGCAGCCGCGCGACGATCGTCTCGGCGTGGGCGAGCGCGCCGCCGACATCGCCGATCGCGAACGCATCGCGCAGCGCTGCGCCCGAGACCATCGCCGCGTGGTGCAGACCCAGCTCGAACGCCGCGCCCACCACGAGGGCCGCCACCAAGGCACCCCACGGCCCCGGGGGAACGCGCAGCACCGCCGCGGGCACGGCCGCAGCCCCGTGGACGGCGTGGCCACCGAGCGACAGACACACGCCGATGACGGCGCCCAGCGCCAGCTCGGCGCCCAGGCGTTGCACGAAGATCGCCAGCGGCAGGGCGGCCGGTAGCGCCGCCACACCGGTCGCGTCACCGAGCGCCATCACCGCGGCCAGCGCGGCCGCCACCGTCCACCACTGCGCGCCCACGCCGACGCGCAGCAGCGGTTGCACGACCAGCAACGCGAACCATCGCGCCCACGCCAGCGCCCCGAGCTGCACCGCGGCGAGCCCCAGCGCGCTCACGGCAGCGGCGCCCCGGCGCCGAGCGTCGCCCACGACGACGCGGCAAAGCCCCGCACCTGCTCGGCCCACGCGGCCCCGAGCACCGCGATCGCGACGAGCATGGCGAGCGCGCGGGCGACCGTGGAGCTCGCCGGATCCTGCAGGCCCACCGCGCGACCCACGATCGCCGCGGCGAGCACCCCGGCGAGGGCGGCCGCGAGCATCGGCAGCGCGATCCCCAGCACCAGCGCGAAGCCGTCGTGCACCAGCTGCACCGCCGACGTCATCGATACCCCGCGAGCAGTCCGCCCACCACCACCGTCCAGCCATCGATCGCCAGGAACAGCAGCAGCTTGAGTGGCACCGACACCACCGCCACCGGCAGCTGGTTCATCCCCAACAGCGCCGCAGCCTGGGCGACGAGCAGATCGACGACGACCAGCGGCACCAGCACCACGACCGCCATCGTCAGCGCCTCCCGCAGCTCGGTGAGGAGGAACGCCGGCACGGTGACCAGCGGATCGCCGACCGCCCTGCCCTGCGCCTCGGCGAAGAACTCGAGCTCCCCCGGATCCGCGTGTCTGTGCAAGAACGCCCGCCACGGTTCGAGCGCGTCCCACCACGCCGACGGCGGTGCGCCGCCCAGCGCCTCCACGCCGCCGGCCGCGTCGATCTCGGTGAGCACCGCAGCCGCGGTCGGAGCCATCACCACCGCCGTCAGGACGACCGCGAGGGCGAACGCGACAGGCACCGAGAGCAGCGCCTCGGCGCCCAGCCCCACGCGCACCGCACCCAGCAGCACCGACGACTTCGCGAAGGCCGTGGCGGCCGTCAGCAACACCGGCAGGACCGCGAGCACCGCGATCGCGGCCCACGTCCACCCGCCGCTCTCAGCCACCGTGATCCCAGCCCGTGCGTGAGCGGCTGCCGGCGCCGATCGTCGCGCCGGCGGGCCCGGGCTCGGCCCGTGGACCGGTCTCGCGGCCGGGCCGGGGTTTCTCGGTGAGATCGCAGATGAGCCCCGGCGCAGCCCCAGGACCCGCCCCGAGCAGCAGCCTGCGATCTTCGATCGCCACCACGTAGACGATGTGCTGCGGCGACAGCCGAATCGTGCGCAGCACGCCGGGGTCGACCGCGCGCGCGCGACGACCCAGCCAAGTCAGCAGACCGGCGAGCAGCCCGACGACGAGCCCCAGCTCCACGAGGACCAGCGCCTGCGAGGCGGCGAGAAGTGCCATGGCGATACGGTAGGCACCGTCGCCACCGCCACCAAGAAACTCGCGAAACCAAACCCACGGGGCCCCCAACCGGGACCCCGCTGCGACTCAGTATTTCTGGGGGACCGGCCCGGTCCCCTCCCACCGGGCACAGCCCGGCGGAACGTTCCCCCAGCCGATCGCTGTCGCTCTCTCAGACGAGCTCGATGATCGCCATGGGCGCACCGTCGCCGGCACGCGGCGCGGTCTTCACGATCCGCGTGTAGCCGCCGGCGCGGTCCTTGAACCGCGGCGCGACCTCCTTGAAGAGCTTCTCCAGGGCCTCACTCGTGCGAACCATGCGGGCCGCCATGCGGTAGGCGTGGACGACTTGCGCATGCTCTTCCTTGGAGCGGTCCTCGAACGGCTTCGCCACCAGCGCCTGCACCGAGATGCCGCGGGTGATGGTGCGCTCGACGAACCGACGCAGTTCCTTGGCCTTGGGCTCGGTGGTCTTGATGCGCCCGTGGTCGAGCAGCGAGGTCACCATGTTGCGGAACATGGCGTTGCGGTGGGTGCTGTTGCGGCCGAACTTACGGCCTGCGTCGCGATGGCGCATGGGTCAGCTCTCTTCACGGACGGGCGGCGGGCCCTGCCAGTTGGGGATCTTCATTCCGAGCGACAGTCCCATCTGCGCGAGGATCTCTTTGATCTCCTTCAGGGACTTGCGGCCGAAGTTCTTGGTCTTCAGCATCTCGGCCTCGGTCTTCTGCACCAAGTCGCCGATGTAGTGGATGTTGGCGTTCTGCAGGCAGTTCGCCGAGCGCACCGAGAGCTCGAGCTCGTCGACCGAGCGCCAGAGGTACTCGTTGAGCTTGTCCTCCTCGGTCGGCTCCGCCGTCGCGGCCTCTTCGATCTCTTCGCGGTTGATGAAGATCGACAGCTGCTCCTTGAGGATCTTGGCGGCGAAGGCCACCGAGTCGTCGGGACGCACGGAACCGTCGGTCCAGACCTCGAGCACCAGGCGATCGTAGTCGGTGCGCTGACCGACGCGAGCGTTGGTCACGCGGTAGTTCACCTTCTGGATCGGCGAGAACAGGCTGTCGATCGGGATGACGCCGATCGGCATCCCCTCGCGCTTGTTCTGATCGGCCGTGGCGTAGCCGCGCCCCATCTCGCAGGTCAGCTCCATCCGCAGATGGCCGCCCTTGGACAGCGTCGCGACGTGCTGCTCGCCCTCGAGCACGGTCACGCCGGTCGGACACTGGATGTCGCTGGCCTTGACCTCCCCTTCACCCTGCTTGTCGATCGTCAGCGTGCGCGGCGTGGAGTCGTCCATCCGTAGGCGCAGCGCCTTGATGTTCAAGATGATGTCGGTGACGTCCTCGACGACGCCCTCGATCGTGGTGAACTCGTGGAGCGCACCCTCGATCCGCACCGTGGTGATCGCGGCGCCCTGCAGCGACGAGAGCAACACACGACGCAGGCTGTTGCCGAGCGTGATGCCGTAGCCGCGCTCGAGCGGCTCGCATGTGAACTTGCCGTAGTTGTCGGTCAGGCTCTCGGTTTCGACCTCGAGCTTCTTCGGCCGAATGAGGTCGCGCCAGTTGCGGGCGATCGTGTTCGTATCCTGCATGGGCTATCCCGTCACCCTTCGTGAAAAACCGGAACGTGAATCACGAACGTGAATCACTTGCTGTAGAGCTCGACGATCAACTGCTCGTCGATGTCGGCAGCGATGTCGGCGCGGGCCGGCAGCGCCGTGATCTTGCCGCGCATGCCATCCTTGTCGAGCTCGATCCAGGTCGCACGCGCGGTGCGGTCGACCTTGCCGAGGGCATCCACGATCTTCTGGATCGCCCGGCTGCCCTGGCGGACCTCGACGAGATCGCCGGGCTTCACCAGGTAGCTGGGGATGTTGATCTTCTTCCCGTTGACCTGGAAGTGACCGTGGCGGGCGAGCTGGCGGGCCTCGGCGTGGCTGCTGCCGAAGCCGCAGCGGAGCACGACGTTGTCCAGGCGACGCTCGAGCAGCGAGAGTAGGTTCTCGCCCGTGACGCCCTTCATCCGGGCGGCGCGGTAGTAGTAGCCACGGAACTGCTTCTCGAGCAGGCCGTACATGCGCTTGACCTTCTGCTTCTCGCGCAGCTGCTGGCCATAGTCCGAGGGACGCTTCTTGCGGCCCTGGCCATGCTGGCCGGCGGGGTACGGACGGCGCTCGTACGCGCACTTCTGCGAGAAGCAGCGATCGCCCTTGAGAAACAGCTGCACGTCTTCACGACGGCAGAGACGACAGACGGGACCGGTATAGCGAGCCATGGTTCTTCACACCCTCCGGCGCTTCGGTGGGCGACAGCCGTTGTGGGGAATCGGAGTGACGTCCTTGATCGAGGTGACGCGCAGGCCCGCGGACTGGATGCCGCGGAGCGCCGACTCGCGACCGGCTCCCGGACCGCTGATGCGGATCGCGACCGTGTGCACGCCGTGGTCGGCGGCCTTGCGGGCGGCGTCGTCGGCCGCGAGCTGGGCGGCGAACGGCGTCGACTTGCGCGAGCCCTTGAAGCCGCGCACGCCGGCCGAGGCCCACGACAACACGTTGCCGTTGACGTCGGTCACGCTGACGACCGTGTTGTTGAACGTCGACCGGATGTGAACGATTCCGGTCGAGATGTTCTTCTTGACCCGCTTCTTGGCGGACTTCTGCGGAGACGTGGAGGCCATGGACTAGACTCGCTTCTTCTGCGTGATGGTGGCGCGCTTGGGGCCCTTGCGAGTGCGCGCGTTGGTGTGCGTCCGCTGGCCTCGGACCGGCAGGCCGCGCCGGTGACGGAGGCCGCGGTAACAGCCGAGATCCATCAGGCGCTTGATGCTCATCTGCACGTCGCGGCGAAGATCGCCCTCGACCTTGTACGCCGTCTCGAGGACGTGGCGGATGGCGCTGACCTGCTCGTCGGTCAGGTCGTCGGTGCGAACCGACGGACCCACACCCGACTTCTCGAGGATCTCCGACGCGGTCACTCGACCGACGCCGTAGATGTATGTGAGAGCGATCTCGATCCGCTTGTTGCGCGGAAGATCGACACCGGCGATGCGTGCCATGAGCTACCCCTGCCTCTGCTTGTGCTTGGGGATCTCGCAGATGATCCGCACGACACCCTTGCGGCGGATCACTTTGCACTTCTCACAGATCTTCTTGACGCTGGCTCTGACTTTCATGGCCTGACTTCAATTCGGTGCGGGGACTTCGAGGGCCTACGAGGGCTGGCGGGAGTTCGACACGGGGTCGAGTGGATGGGGGCTCTGAGGGCCGAGGATGGTGCCTCGGGCGGGGTCGAGACGGGCGCGTCGAACGGTGACGCGCATGCCGACGTTGATGGGAAGTCCGAGACGCTTTGCTTCGATGGAGAGGCCCGCGATGATCGTGGTGTCGTCGTCGAGCGTGAGGCGGAAGAGGCGTTGGGGGAGCTCGGCTGTCACCTTCGCCCCCAGGACTTGCGCGTCTCGACTCGGCATCGCGACGTTTCCCCCGGACCCCGAAGAGCGCGGAGTGTAGGGGGGTGACTCCGGGAAGTCCATGCCCCCGAGCCACCGATCGGGGGCCTCTCACACGCGGTCCGCCATGAGATTTCCCCGTGAGGTCACGGCCGCTCGCGCAGGCCGCGGGGCCGGCCCCTGGCGGCCGCCGTCACCATGGCGAGACGCCCGGATGGCGAGACGCCCGGATGGCGAGATGCCCGGATGGCGAGATGCCCGAACGAGGGTGCCCGCCGGCGGTCGCGTGTCCCCGCCGAGCATCGGTGCATCCGGGCAACGTCAGGGACCACACATCCAGGTTTGTACAAGGTTTGGTCGATCGCGTTGACAGACCTTGTGCAGCGCGACACGATGGACGTCAGGAGTCTGCCGATGCCGTCTACGTCCTCCAGCCCCACCTCGGCCGCGCGCCGCCGCGCTCCCGCATCTGCCCGTCGCGATGCCACCCTCGGGGCCTATCTCGACCAACTCGACCAAGTCGCCCTGCTCCGGGGGGAGCACGAAACCGCGGCGGCGATGCGCCTGCGGGGCCTGAAGTGCCAGTACTGGCGGCGACTGCTCGGGATCCGCCCGCTCGCCGACGCGCTTCGCCCCTTGGTGGTCGAGCGCCTCGGGGACGGTCACGGTGCGGCGACGGCCGAGGTCTTCTCCGGCTCTGCCCCCGGCGACGCGGCGATCGCAGCCCTCGCCGATCTCCTCGTGGACGCGGACCCGGCCTGCGCCCTGGCCGACCGGGTCGCGGCCGATGTCCACGCCCTCGCCAGCGGCGGGGTGGCGACGTGTCTGCGGCCGGCGAAGCGGCCCCGACGCGACGCGCTCCGGACCCACAGCGTCGGCCTGGGCTCGTGCCGCGCGGCGTGGGCCGCCGCGCGCAACGAGTTCGTCGCCGCCAACCTTCGGCTGGTGGTCACGATGGCCCACCGCTACCAGGCCAACGGCCGTTTGCCCCTGCCCGACCTGATCCAAGAGGGCAACCTCGGCCTGATGACCGCGGTGGATCGCTTCGATCCGCGCCGCGGCTTCCGCTTCTCCACCTACGGCGCCTGGTGGATCCGACACGCGATCAGCCGCGCGCTCTCGGACACCGGCCGAACGGTGCGGCTGCCGGTGCACGTCATCGAGCTCCAACTCAAGCTGGCCAAGGCGCGCCGCACCTTCGAGCGCACCAAACAGCGCGCGCCCGATGCCGCCGAGCTCGCCGAGGCAGCGGGCGTGGCCGTGGAGCAGGTCGAGCGCCTCGACCGGGTGCTGCGCGACCAGGCCGCGTCGTTTCCCGACGACGACGACGACCGCCCCCGCGCGTGCGAGGCACTCGTGGATGGCAGCGTCGACACCGGCGTGCGCATGCACCACACCCGGCTCGAGGACGATCTCACCCAGGCGATGACGGGGCTGCAGCCGAACGAGGTCGACATCCTCCGCAAGCGCTTCGGACTCGACGGCGACGAGTCCCTGACCCTGCGCGAGGTCGGCGAGATCTACTCGCTGTCGCGCGAGCGCATCCGCCAGCTCCAAGAGGGTGCGCTTGCGACCCTGCGCCGGGCCCTCGAGCGCGGCGGCTACGAGCGCTCGGACGCGCACGACATGCCCGACGCCTGAGCGCGGACGGTGGGCGGCACCGCCGCCCCGGCCCTCGACGATCACAGCACCGCGAGAATGCGCGTGTAGACGTCGTCGGGATCTCCGACGCCGTCGACGGCGACGACGATACCCCTCGACTGGTAGCGAGCGATCACCGGTCGGGTCTCTTCTTCGAACTTGGCCAGCCGCGAACGCACCTTGCCAGCGACGTCGTCGCTGCGCTGGTACAGCACCTCGCCCGTCACATCGCAGATGCCATCCACCTTCGGGGGGCTGTAGCGCACGTGGTAGACGTGCCCGGACGGCGACATGCGGCGGCCAGTGATGCGCTCTTCGATGAGGGAGAACGGCACCTGGATGTCGATGACCTTGTCGATGTTCACCGCGACATCCAGGGCCTCGGCCTGGGGAAGTGTTCGCGGGAAGCCGTCGAGGATGAAACCCTTGGCCGCTTCCGGGACCTGGAGCGCGAGCGTCAGCAGATCGATCACGAGCGAGTCAGGGACCAGGCCGCCGACGTCCATGAATCCCTTGGCCTTGCGGCCCAGATCGGTCCCCGCCGCCACCGCGGCACGGAGCAGGTCTCCGGTGCTGATGTGAGCGAGGCCGAGCTGCTCCTTCAGGCGCTTGGCCTGAGTACCCTTGCCGGAGCCCGGCGCGCCGATGAGGATGAGTCCCTTGCGCTCGTTCATCGCCGACGAGAGTACCGCGCTTGCGGTCGACAACGCGAGCATCGAAGCATCGCGCGGTCGCTGATCTGGGGTCGCGCGGTCGCTGATCTGGGGTCGCGCGGTCGCTGATCTGGGAGCGCGCGGTCGCTGATCTGGGTGCGCGCGGTCGCTGATCTGGGAGCGCGCGGTCGCTGATCTGGGAGCGCGCGGTCGCTGATCTGGGAGCGCGCGGTCGCTGATCTGGGATCGCGCGGTCGCTGATCTGGGAGCGCGCGCCTTCGCTATCCGCGACGGCCGCGGACGCGGGGGCCACGGGGCCCGGCGAAGCCCTCGTATGAGCGCGTCACCAGGTGGCTCTCGATCTGCTGCGCGGTGTCGAGGGCCACACCCACGACGATGAGCAGCGACGTGCCGCCGTAGTAGAACGGCACGTCGAACTTGCTCTGCAGGAACTGCGGCAAGATGCAGACCGCCGAGATGTACCAGGCGCCGACGAACGTCAGGCGGCTGAGCACGAAGTCGATATACTCGGCGGTGCGCTTGCCGGGGCGGATGCCGGGGATCGACGCGTTCTGCTTCTTCAGGCTGTCGGCGACATCGGTCGGGTTGAACTGGATCGCCGTGTAGAAGTAGCAGAAGAAGACGATGAGCCCGACATAGACGGTGATGTACAGCCAGCCGTCGTAGCGCAGCGCACCCGAGAGTTTCTGCAGCCACTCGCTCTGCGTCATGCCGGCGATCTGGTTGGGGAACATCAGGATCGACGACGCGAAGATCGGCGGGATGACGCCGGCGGAGTTGATGCGCAGCGGCAGGTAGTTCGCGTTGCCACCGAACATGCGACGGCCGACCACGCGCTTGGCGTACTGGACCTGAACGCGCCGCTGCCCCCGCTCCATCACGATGACGAACGCGATGACGGCGATCGCCATGGCGAACAGCACCGCGAGCGTCATCGGACCGAAATTGTCGGGATCGTCCTGGGTCTTCTGGAACAGCTGGTAGATGGCCAACGGCAGGTTGGCGATGATGCCGGCGAAGATGATGAGCGAGATGCCGTTGCCGATGCCGCGCTCGGTGATCTGCTCACCGAGCCACATCAAGAAGACGGTGCCACCGGTGAGCGTCAGCACCGTCATCACCTCGAAGCCGAGGCCCGGATCGATCACGAGCTGCTGGCCGGCGGTGTTCTGCGACTCCAGCCAGCTGGCCATGAAGTAACCCTGCACGAACGCGAGACCCACCGTGCCGTAGCGGCTGTACTGGTTGATCTTGCGCCGGCCGGTCTCGCCCTCTTTGCTCAGCTGCTCGAGCCGGGGCACCACCACCGTCATCAGCTGCATGATGATGCTCGCGCTGATGTACGGCATGATGCCGAGGGCGAACACCGACAGCTGCTCGAGGGCGCCGCCCGAGAACATGCTGAAGTAGTCGAGGAACCCGCCCTGGTCTTGGTTCACGATGTCCGACATGACCCTGCGGTCGACGCCAGGCACGGCGATGTAGACGCCCAGGCGGTAGACCGCCAGCATCGCCAGCGTGAATCCCATCCGCTTGCGCAGCTCGGGCAACTTGAAGATGTTGACGATGACGCTCATGACAAAGCCCGCGGGCAGGCATGCCCCCGCCGGGGCAGCGACCATACCTTAGGCCGCCCGGCGCCGCATCTGACCGCTGCGCGGCGTGGGTTCGGGCCGCGAGGAACACCGCAGGCCCGCCGCTGCACACCGGCCGTTCCCGGGCGCCAGACACGCAAAAATGCCGGGCCCCTCGCGGAGCCCGGCACCTCGTCCGGCCATCGCCGCAACACCTCTCGCGCGGCCTGTCGCCAGGCCGTCCGCCTCAGGCGGCGTCCGCGGTCTCGAGCAGCTCGAGGCTGCCGCCGGCGGCCTCGACCTTGCCCTTGGCGCTCTCGCTGGCGCGGTGGACCTTGATCTTGACCGCGGTCGAGAGCTCGCCCATGCCCAGGAGCTTGATCCGCTTGGCGCGCTTGGGCACGAGGCCCTTGGCGTGCAGCGACTCGAGGTTGACCTCTTCGCCCGCCGCGAACTTGCCCTCGATGAGGGTCAGGTTCACCCCGTGGTACTCGACACGGAAGATGTTCACGAAGCCGCGCTTGGGCACGCGGCGGTGGATCGGGTTCTGGCCGCCCTCGAAGCCGGGGCGCGTGGGCTGACGGCGGGCCATCTGACCCTTCATGCCGCGGCCAGAGGTCTTGCCCTTGCCCGAGCCGATGCCGCGGCCGACACGCTTGATCTTGTGGCGCGCACCCTTGGGGGGCTTGAGGGTATGGAGTGTCGTTCCCATGATGCTGTGTCTCCTGTGCGCGGCGGAAGGCTACTCCACCGGCTCGACGGCGACGAGGTGCTGGACCTTGCGGATCATCCCGCGCAGCGACTCGGTGTCGGGGTGGACCTTGGAGCTATTGAGCTTGTTGAGGCCGAGGCCCTTGACCGTGCGCTTCTGGGTCTCGGCGCGATCGATCGGGCTGCGGACGAGGGTGACCTTGAGTTTCAGTGCCATCTGTCGCCTACCCCTCTGCGATCGCCGCGACCGTCATGCCACGCTTGACGGCGATCTGCTCCGGGCTCCGGAGCTGACGCAGCGCGTCCATGGTCGCGTGGATGACGTTGAGCGGGTTGTTGGAGCCGATGCACTTGCTCAGCACGTCGTGGATGCCGGCACACTCGACGACGGCGCGGACCGGGCCACCGGCGATGACGCCGGTACCGGCCGAGGCCGGACGGAGCAGCACCTGGCCCGCGCCGTGGTTGCCGATGACGTCGTGCGGGATCGTGGTACCGGTCAGTGGCACCTCGAACAGGCTGCGGCGGGCGTAGTCGGTGGCCTTGCGGATGGCCTCGGGGACCTCGCGCGCCTTGCCGTAGCCCATGCCCACCTTGCCGTGCTCGTCGCCCACGACCACCACGGCCGTGAACGAGAAGTTGCGGCCGCCCTTGACGACCTTGGCCACGCGGTTGATGAACACCACGCGGTCGACGAGATCGCCGTTGCCGTCACCATCGTCGTTGTTGTTGTTCCGTCGGTTGTCGGAATCTCGTCGCGAATGCGCCATGATCAGAACTCCAGACCCGCTTCGCGTGCGGCTGCGGCCAGTGCACTGATGCGGCCGTGGTAAGCGTAACCGTTGCGGTCGAACACGACCTTGGTGATGCCCGCACCCTTGCAGGCCTCCGCGATCGCGGCGCCGATGACCTTCGCCTCGCCGGTCTTGTCCTGACCGTCGAGCTTGGCCTTCACGTCCTTGGTGAGGGTCGAGACCGCCGCCAGCGACACAGCGCGGCTGTCGTCGACGACCTGGACGTAGATGTGCTTGTTGCTGCGGAAGACCGTCATGCGCGGTCGCTCGGTCGTTCCGAGCACGCGGACCCGCACCCGCTGCTTGCGCCGAAGCCTCTGTTCGATTGCCTTGGTCGTCATGATGGAACCTACTTCTTGCCCCGCTTGCCCTCTTTGCGGAGGATCGTTTCCTCGGCGTACTTCACGCCCTTGCCCTTGTACGGCTCGGGCGGACGGAAGCTCCGGATGTCCGAGGCACACTGACCGAGCGCGACGCGATCCGACCCGCTGAGGATCACCTTGTTGTCCTTGGTGACCTCGGCCTTCACACCCTCGGGCAGCACATAGCTGACACCGTGGGAGAAGCCGAGGGTGAGCTCGAGCGTCTGGCCCTTGACCGCTGCGCGGTAGCCGACGCCGATGATCTCGAGCTCGCGGGTGAACCCCGTCGACACGCCGGTGACGAGGTTGGCGACCTGGGCGCGGACCGTGCCGTGCATCGCACGGCTGCGGCCGTCCTCGGCCGCGCGCTTGAAGACGAGCCGGCCGTCCGCCTGCGCGCCGCTGGCCGGGACGATTTCCATCGTCACGCCGTCGGGCATCTCGAAGTTCAAGGTGCCCTTGGGCCCCTTCGCCGACACGGTCCGTCCCGCGGTCGTCAGTGTGACGCCCTTGGGTACGGCAACGGGTGCATTTCCGATTCGACTCATGGCGGTGTCCTTTTTGTTCCGTCAGCGGGCGAGCGCAGGCGTCACCAGACGCTGCACAGCAGCTCGCCGCCCACGCGGGCCTTGCGGGCCGCGCGATCGGTCATCATGCCGCGGCTGGTCGAGACGATGAGGATACCAAGGCCGTTGCGGACCTTCGGGATCTCACTGTGGGCGGCATAGCGCCGCTGGCCGGGCCGGCTGATGCGCTGGATGCCCTCGATGGCGGACTGGCCCTCGTGCCACCGCAGCTTGATGTCGATGGCGCCCTGGGGACCTTCGTCCTTCCACTCGGCGTCCTCGATGTAGCCCTCGGCTTTGAGGATCTCGGCCAACCGCAGCTTGAGCTTGCTGCCCGGCATGGACAGCGTGCGGTGGTTCGCGGAGACCGCGTTGCGGATCCGCGAGAGCATGTCGGCGATGGGATCGGTCATGGACATGGTGCGAACCCTCCTGATCAGGCGGCGCGGAACGGAACGCCGAGGTGGGTGAGCAGCGCGCGACCTTCGTCGTCGGTGCGAGCGCTGGTGTGGATGCAGATGTTCATGCCGGGGACCTTCTCGAGCTTGTCGATGTCGACCTCGGGGAAGACGAGAAGCTCTTTGATCCCCATGGTGTAGTTGCCGCGGCCGTCGAAGCCCTTGCGGCTGATGCCGCGGAAGTCGCGGGTTCGCGGGAGCGCGACCGAGATGAGGCGATCGAAGAACTCCCACATGCGGGTGCCACGGAGCGTGACCATGCACCCGATCTTCTGCCCTTCGCGGAGCTTGAAGGTCGCGATGGACTTCTTCGCGCGGGTCACCACTGGGCGCTGGCCCGAGATGTAGCCCAGCGCCTCGAAGGCCTGCTCGAGCAGCTTGGGCACGCGAAGTGCCTCGCCGAGGCCGATGTTGAGCGTGATCTTCTGCAGACGGGGGATCTGCATGTGGTTGCCGTACCCGAACTCCTTGGCGAGGGAGTCGCGGATCGACTCCTCGTACTTGAGCAGGATGCGCGGCTTCGCGAGGCCGGTCCGGCTGCCCGGATCGTCCATCGTGTTCTTGAACTTGTAGGCGAACCCGGCGTCTTGCTTCTTCTTGACGCTCGCGCCCCCACCGGCAGCTTTTGCTTTTGAATCGGCCATGGTGGTCGCTCCTACTTGTCGATCTGCTCACCCGACTTGACCGCCACGCGAACGTGTCGGCCGTCGGCAAGGATGGACATGCGAACGCGGGTGGGCTCGCCCGTCTGGGGGTCGGCCAGCATCACGTTCGAGAGGTGGATGGGGTACTCGCGCTTGACCCGGCCACCTTGAGGGTTGGCTTGGTTCGGCTTGATGTGCTTGGTGCGGATGTTGATCCCCTCGACGACCACACGGTCTTCTTTGGGAACAACCCGCAGCACGCGCCCGCTCGTGCCCTTTTGGTTGCCTGCGACCACCACGACGGTGTCGCCCTGACGTACGCGTGCCATCAGAGCACCTCCGGCGCGAGGCTGATGATCTTGAGGAACTTCTTGGCCCGCAGCTCGCGCGCGACGGGTCCGAAGATGCGGGTGCCGATCGGCTGCTTCTGAGCATCGATGAGCACGGCGCTGTTGGTGTCGAAGCGGATCACGCTGCCGTCGGAGCGGCGCAGTCCCTTCTTCACGCGGACGACCACGGCCTTCATGACCGAGCCCCGCTTGACCTTGCTGTTGGGCAGCGCGTCGCGGATCGACACCACGATCACGTCGCCGACCGAGGCGTAGCGACGCTTCGAGCCACCGAGGACCTTGATGCAGAATACCCTGCGGGCGCCGGAGTTGTCGGCGACATCGAGGACGGATTCGACCTGGATCATACGGCCTCTGCCTTCTCCAGCACCGACCGCAGGCGCCAACGCTTGTCACGCGAGATCGGGCTGCACTCGACGATCTGCACGCGGTCGCCGATCTGCGTCTCGTTGCGCTCGTCGTGCGCCTTGTACCGACGACGCTCGTTCACGTACTTCTTGTACTTGGTGTGACGGAAGCGGCGGGTCACCTGCACGATGCAGGTCTTGTCCATCTTGTTGGAGACCACGGTGCCCACCAACTGGCGCTTGCGCCGAACCGCTAGGGTGGCCGTCTCTTGTTCTTGCGTGCTCATGCGGCCCCCTGACCGAGACCCGCGGCGCGCTCGCCTTGGATCGTCTTGATGCGAGCGATGTCGCGCTTCATCTTGCCGAGCTGGGCACTATTGCGCATGCGCTGGGTAGCGCGGGCGATGCTCAGCTTCACGAGTGCGTCGCGGAGATCCTTCTCCATGGCGACGAGCTCCTCGTCGTTCTTGTCACGAAGCTCGGAGGGTTTCACAGGGCATCCTCCCTCTTGATGACGCGGGTGTTCACTGGCAACTTGTGGTGCGCGCGGTGGAAAGCAGCGCGGGCGAGGTCTTCGCTGATGCCCTCGAGCTCGTAGATGACCCGGCCGGGGCGCACGACGGCAACCCAGTACTCCGGGCCGCCCTTGCCCTTACCCATGCGGGTTTCGGCAGGCTTCTTCGAGACCGGCTTGTCTGGGAAAACCCGAACGTAGAGCTTGCCGCCGCGCTTGATGTGGCGGTTGATGGCGACACGGGCGGCCTCGATCTGACGCGAGGTCAGCCAGCCGCACGTGGTGGCCTGCAGGCCGAAGTCGCCGAAATCGACGGTGTCGCCGCCCTTGGCACGACCCGCCATCCGGCCCTTGAAGACCTTGCGGAACTTGACGCGTGATGGTGTCAGCATGACCTACTCACCTGTCTCGGCTCTGCGGGTGGGGAAAGCGATCCACCTGGGCGACGCCGCCGCGGTGATCGTAGACCTCGCCCTTGAAGATCCAGCACTTCACGCCGATGGATCCCGCCTTGGTGCGGGCCTCGGTGAAGCCGTAGTCGATATCGGCGCGCATGGTGTGGAGCGGCACGCGACCTTCGCGGTACCACTCGCGACGGCACATCTCGGCGCCGCCCAGGCGACCGGCCGCATTGACGCGGATGCCCTTGGCGCCGAACTTGATGGCCGTCTGCATCGCCCGCTTGAGCGCTCGACGGAAGGCGATGCGCCGCTCGAGCTGCTGAGCGATGTTCTCGGCCACGAGCTGCGCGTTGACCTCGGCCTTGCGCACCTCCTGGATGTTGATGAACACCTCGGACTGCGTCAGCTTCTGGACGTCCTTCTTGAGCTGCTCGACGCCGGCGCCCCGCTTGCCGATGATGATCCCCGGGCGCGCGGAGAAGATGTTGATCTTCACCTTGTTGGCGGCGCGCTCGATGGTGATCTCGGAGATGCTCGCGGCGTTGAGCTTGTCCTTGAGGTAGCGGCGCAGCCGCAGGTCCTCGTGGAGCCACTGCCGATAGCGCTGGCTCTCGAACCACTTGCTGTTCCAGGTCTTGACGATCCCGAGGCGGAATCCGATCGGATGTGTTTTCTGACCCATCGTAGATGATCCTCGTGCGGACGCGGCCTCAGCCGGCGACGGCCTCGGAGACCTCCACGAACACGTGGCTGGTCTTCTTGTTGATGCGGTTGGCGCGGCCCATGGCGCGGGGACGCCAGCGTTTGAGCGTGGGGCCCTGGTCGACGAGCACGGTGCGGACCACCAGCTTGTCGACGTCGGACTCGCCCTTGTCCTCGGCGTTGGCGACGGCCGAGACCAGGAGCTTGAAGAACTCGCGGCTGCCGGACTTGTTCATGAACCGCAGCGAGTTGATCGCCTTGGTCACGGGCATGCCGCGGAGCATCTTCGCGAGCACCCGCATCTTGCGGGGGGCGATGCGGAGGTTGGTGAGGCGTGCGGTCGACATTACCGATCGCTGCCCTTCTTCGCCTTGCGATCCGCCGCGTGGCCGCGGAACGTACGCGTCGGCGCGAACTCACCGAGCTTGTGACCGACCATGTTCTCGGTCACGTACACGGGGATGAACTTGTTGCCATTGTGGACCATGAGGTTGGCCCCCACGAACTGCGGCAAGATGGTGGAGCGCCGAGACCAGGTCTTGATCGCGCGCCGCTGCTTCTCATGAGCCGTCGCGTCCACCTTCACGAGCAGGTGGTCGTCGACGAACGGGCCTTTGCGTACCGAACGGGGCATGGTGGCTCCTACTTACTTGGCGCGGCGAGAGACGCGGAAGACGTCAGTGCGCTTGTTGTTGCGCGTGCGAAGACCCTTGGTCTGCTTGCCCCACGGCGAGCGCGGATGACCGCCGCCCGACGTACGGCCTTCGCCACCGCCCATGGGGTGGTCGACCGGGTTCATGGTCACGCCGCGGTTGTGCGGACGACGACCGAGCCAGCGGGTGCGGCCGGCCTTGCCGATGCTGATGTTGGTGTGCTCGCTGTTGGACAGCGTGCCGATCGTGGCACGACAGTCGGCGTGGACGCGCCGCAGCTCGCCCGAGGGCAGACGGACGAGGACCCAGTCCCCGTCGCGGGCCATGAGCCGGGCGACGCCGCCCGCCGCACGGACCATCTGTCCGCCACGGCCGACCTTGAGCTCCACGTTGTGGATCTCGGTGCCGGCCGGCATCGCGCGGAGCGGCAGGGCGTTGCCTGGGGTGATGTCGGCCTTGGCCGAGGCGATGATCGTCTGACCGACCTCGAGCCCGGCGGGTGCGAGGATGTAGCGCTTCTCGCCGTCGGCGTAGTGCACCAGGGCGATGCGCGCCGAGCGGTTGGGATCGTACTCGACGGTGGCGATCTTGCCGGGCACGCCGAACTTGTCGCGCTTGAAGTCGATCGCGCGATACAGCCGCTTGTGACCACCACCGCGGAAGCGCGAGGTGATGCGGCCGCCGTTGTTGCGACCCTGGCTGCGGTGGCGGAAACCCGTGAGCGCCTTGTGCGGCGTCTCGGCGGTGACGTCCGCCTTGTCGCTCACCGTCATGGTGCGGCGACCGGGCGACGTTGGCTTGTACTTCTTGATGCCCATGGCCTCAGCTCTCCTCGCCGTAGAGGTCGATGGAATCGTCGTGGTGCAGCGTGACGATGGCCTTCTTCCACGCCGGCGTGCGGCCGTAGTAGCGGCCGATGCGGCGCAGATCGGAACGAACCACCTGGGTGCGCACCGCTTCGACGCGGACGCCGAAGACCATCTCGACGGCAGCCCGGATCGCGATCTTGTTCGCGTCCTTGTGGACCTCGAAGACGTACTGGTTGTGGGCGGCGACCAGGTCGTTGCTCTTCTCGGTCACGACCGGACGCACGATGATTTGATGCGGCGTGATCACGCGGCCCCCGTAGTTGCGGTGCGGCGTGGCACCGTCTTGAGCAGGCGCGCCTCGAGCTCACGGATGACGCCTTCGGCGATCAGGAGCTTGGGGTAGCGCAGGATGTCGTAGACATTGAGTCCACGGACGTCGAGGAAGTCGGCCTGGGCGAGGTTCGCCGCCGTGCGGCGCAGCCAGGTGTTCTCGCCGCTGTCGACCAGCAGCGCGCGGGGGGTCTTCATCGCCTCGAGACCGGCCGCGAGCAGCTTGGTCTTGGGCGCGTCGGCCGTGAACTCCTTGACGACGAGCAGATCGCCGGCCTTGGCGCGGAGCGACAACACCGAGCGCAGCGCGCCGGCCATCGTCTTCTTGTTCACGTGGAGGATGTACAGATGCGGCACGGGACCGTGCACGCGTCCGCCCTTGGGGAAGAGGTTCGTGCGCTTGCTGCCGTGGCGTGCGCCGCCGGAGCCCTTCTGCTTCACGAACTTGTCCTTGGTCAGGTTGACCTCGGAGCGGTCCTTCACCTTGTGAGTGCCGCGGCGTTTGGCGGCACGCTGCGAGCGAACGACCTCCCACAGCAGGTGCTCGCGGACCTCGCCGCCGAAGACAGCGTCGTCGAGGTCGATGGATCCGGTCTCTTTGCCGGAGAGATCGATGACGGAAAGCTTCGCCATGGCGGTGTCGTCCTTCGTTCTCAGGTCTTGATCTCGACGTCGACACCGGCCGACAGATCGAGCTTCATCAGCGCGTCGAGCGTCTGCTTGTTGGGCTCGAGGATGTCCAGGAGCCGCTTGTGGGTCCGGATCTCGAACTGCTCACGAGACTTCTTGTCGATGAACGGGCCGCGGAGCACCGTGTACTTGTTGATCTTCGTCGGCAGCGGAATCGGACCGGCCACCGTCGCACCCGTGCGCCGCGCGGTGTCGGCGATCTCGCGCGCCGACTGATCGAGCAGCTTGTGGTCGTAGGCCTTGAGGCGGATCCGGATCTTGAGGTTTTCCATCGGCGGGCTCCGGGCAGCGGACAACAATCACGGACGAGGCAAGCGAACGAACGTCGGCAAGTAGAGACGAAGCAGCCGGCCACGGACGAACCGGGCCGGCTGCAGAGGGGGTCCGGCTACTTCGGCGGGACCTTGTTGAGGATCTTGGTCACGACGCCCGCGCCGACGGTCTTGCCGCCCTCGCGGATCGCGAACTTGACGCCCTCTTCGCAGGCGATCGTGCTGATGAGCTCGACCTCGACCTCGATGTTGTCGCCGGGCATGACCATCTCCACGCCCTCGGGGAGCAAGATGTTGCCGGTGACGTCCGTGGTGCGGAAGTAGAACTGCGGACGGTAGCCCTTGAAGAACGGAGTGTGGCGACCACCCTCCTCCTTCTTGAGCACGTACACCTGCGCCATGAAGTTGTTGTGGGGGGTGATCGAGCCGGGCTTGCAGAGCACCTGGCCACGCTCGACGTCCTCACGCTTCACACCGCGCAACAACAGCCCGACGTTGTCGCCGGCCTGACCCTGGTCGAGCAGCTTGCGGAACATCTCGACGCCCGTGATGGTCGTCTTGACGGTGTCCTTGAGGCCGACGATCTCGACCTCTTCGCTGACCTTGACGATGCCACGCTCGATGCGGCCCGTCGCGACGGTGCCACGACCCGAGATCGTGAACACGTCCTCGACCGGCATCAGGAACGGCTTGTCGAGGTCACGGATGGGCTGCGGGATCCAGGTATCGCACGCGTCCATGAGCTGGAAGATGCACTTGGCATCCTCGTGCTCCCAGTTGGGGGCGTTCAGGGCCTTGAGCGCGGAGCCACGGATGATCGGGGCGTTGGCACCGTCATAGTCGTACTTCGACAGCAGATCGCGGAGCTCTTCCTCGACCAGCTCGAGCATGTCGACGTCGTCGACCATGTCGCACTTGTTGAGGAAGATGACCATCTTCGGGATGCCGACCTGCTTGCCGAGCAACACGTGTTCGCGGGTCTGCGGCATCGGACCGTCGGTCGCGGCGACCACCAGGATCGCGCCGTCCATCTGGGCGGCGCCGGTGATCATGTTCTTGATGTAGTCGGCGTGGCCGGGGCAGTCGACGTGCGCGTAGTGGCGCTTGTCGCTCTCGTACTCGACGTGGGCGGTCGCGATCGTGATGCCACGCGCCTTCTCTTCCGGAGCCTTGTCGATCTGGTCGAACGCCGTGAACTTCGCCAGGCCCTTGCCCGACTGCACCTTGGTGATCGCCGCGGTCAGCGTGGTCTTGCCGTGGTCAACGTGGCCGACCGTCCCGATGTTGACGTGCGGCTTGTTGCGGACGAACTTTTCCTTGGCCATGTCGTGCTCCTGTGCGAGTCGGAAGATCGAGAAGGTGTCGTTCGCCTAGACCCGGACGCGAGAGACGAGCTCGTCGCGGATGCCGTGGGGAACTTCGGCGTAGTGCTTGAACTGCATCGAGTAAGTAGCGCGGCCTTGCGTCCGAGAGCGGAGGTCGGTGGCGTAACCGAACATCGCGGCCAGAGGAACGAAAGAGGCGACGGTCTGTACACCATGGCGCGCAGCAATTCCAGTGATCTTTCCGCGTCTCGCGTGCAAATCGCCGATGACCTCTCCGACGAAGGGATCTGGAGTGACCACCTCGACGGACATCAGCGGCTCGAGCAGCGTCGGCGAGGCCTTGCGGGCTGCCTCCTGGAACGCCTGGAAGCCCGCGATCTTGTAGCCAGTTTCGGATGAGTCGACGGGATGCTCGCTGCCACCGACGACGGTCACCCGCAGGTCGGTCATCGGGAATCCGACCAGCGGGCCGCGGTCGACCGCCTCGTCGACGCCGGCGCGGACGGCGGGCATGTATCGGCGGGGGATCTCTCCGCGCACCTCGTCCTCGAAGACATAGCCACCGCCGCGAGCGGTCGGCTCGACCACCAGCCGGACGTGACCAAAATGCGCGCCATGGCCGGGGCCCCGCCCCATCACCGCCGGACCGGCGGC
>JBBQJI010000015.1:0-128012 GCA_038325765.1 Nannocystales bacterium | reverse complement strand
GACGAGACGGTGGCGAAGATCGATGCGAGAGTCATGGCGGGTAGCGCTCGGCGAGAGTAGAGGACTGGGACGTCCGATCTGACGGCGTGGCGCCGACAGGCGGACGGCGCGGCGCCGGCCGGCTCCGCGCCCCCAAGGCGGGCAGGCGTAGCAAGGGCGCCGCGGGGGGTCAAGGCGGCCCGAATCGGCGAAGGCACGACCAGAGCCCCGCCCCCGACCCAACCCCGACCCCGACCCCGGCCCCGACCCCGACCCCGACCCCGACCCCGACCCCGACCCCGGCCCCGGCCCCGGCCCCGGCCCCGACCCCGACCCCGGCCCCGACCCCGACCCACCCCAGCCTGGGGTGGGGCTGTGGGTGAGCGCACAGCCCCAACGCCCTGCCTTCACCCCGCCGCGGCGTCGGTGCGTAGACCCGGCGTCAGGGTCGCGCGCACGCGATCCCGCTCGGCCGGGTAGTCGCCGCGGCGCAGGGCTGCCCGTAGCCGACCGACCAGGCGGTGGAAGAACCACAGGTTGTGCACGCTCGCGAGCCGCCCGAACAGCGGGTCGTTCTGCCCGTGGAGGTGCCGGAGGTAGCCGCGGGAGAACCGACGACAGGTGGGGCAGCCGCAATCCGACTCGACCGGGCTTGCGTCGTCGCGCCACTGGGCGCGGCGGATGTTCATGCGCCCGGCCATCGTGAAGAGCTGACCGTTGCGCGCGTTACGGGTCGGCAACACGCAGTCGAACATGTCGACGCCGGCATCGATCGCGGCGACGAGATCCTCGGGCATGCCGATGCCCATCACATAGCGCGGGCGATCCTCAGGCATGTGGGGAGCGATGGCGGCCATCGTCGCGTGCATCTGGGCGGTGGTCTCGCCGACCGAAAGTCCCCCGAGCGCGATGCCGTCGAAGGGCAGCGCCGCGATCGCGGCCAGGTGGGCGCGGCGGACCTCGAGGTCCACGCCGCCTTGGACGATACCGAAGCACAGCTGACCTGTGCCGAGGATCGACGGACGCAGCGCCGCGGCGAGCTCGGCCCAGCGCGTCGTCCGTTCGACGGCGTGGCGCAGGGCCGCCGGGTTCGCGTCGGCCGGCGGACAGTGATCGAGCACCATGCAGATGTCCGACCCCAGCAGCGCCTGGACCTCGAGCACGCTGCGGGGTGTCATGCGATGGGCGGAGCCGTCGAAGTGCGTGCGGTAGTCGACACCGTCGTCGTCGATGCGCTGCAGGCCACGCAGGCTGAAGACCTGGAAGCCGCCACTGTCGGTGAGGATCGCCCGCGACCACCCCGACATCCCGTGCAGGCCGCCCAGTCGCGCCACCCGCTCGGCGCCGGGGCGATGCGCGAGGTGGTACGAGTTGCCGAGCACGATCTGGGATCCGACGCGGGCGAGCTCGTCGGGATCGAGGCCCTTGACCGCGCCGTAGGTGCCGACCGGCATGAAGCACGGCGTGTCGACGGGGCCGTGGGCCGTCCACAGCCGGCCGCTGCGGGCATCGCTGGCCTGGGCCATGCGCTCGAAGGTGCCCGGTGGCCGAGGCGCAAGGGCGTCGTCGGTGCACGACAGTCCGCAGGCGGGATCGAAGGTCACGGGGTCCTGGTCAGCAACATGCAGTCGCCGTAGCTGTAGAAGCGATAGCCGCGGGCGACGGCCTCGGCATAGGCTGCCAGCACGCGCTCGGTGCCCGCGAACGCGCACACCAGCATGAGCAGGCTGCTGCGCGGCAGGTGGAAGTTGGTGAGCAGGTGGGTGACGACGGCGAAGCGATGGCCGGGGACGATCATCAGCTCGGTCTCGGTGTGGCCCGGCGCGAGCGCCTGACCGCCGCGGCCCAGGGTCTCGAGCGCACGGACCACCGTGGTGCCGACGGCGACGATGGGTCGTGCGTCGCGGCGCGCCTCCTCGATGCGCCGGGCCGCTTCGTCGTCGAGCTCGATGCGTTCGGCGCCGACACGGTGATCGCGGACGTCGTCGACGTCCATCGGCAAGAAGGTGCCGGGGCCGACGTGCAGGTGCAGTCGCACGACGTCGAGGCGCGCGAGCGCGGCGTCGTCGAGGTGCAGTCCGGCGGTCGGCGCTGCGACGCTACCGTCGCGATCGGCGTACACGGTCTGGTAGCGCTGGGCGTCCTCGGCGTCCGGGCCGTCGGGGCGGGCGATGTACGGCGGCAGCGGGATTCTGCCGCTGCTGCGGCACGCCGCGAGCACGTCGCCGTCTTCGACGATGAAGCGGCGCGCGCGACCGCCGGAGCCGTCGTCGTCGCAGCGCAGCCGCAGGCCGCCGCACTCCACCACGTCGCCCAGGCGCAGCCGCTTGCTGCCGCGGACCCACGCAACCGCCGCGCAGCCCGGGCCCAATCCGGGCCCGGGCGCGCACCACAACAGCTCGAAGCTGCGGCCGTCGGCGCGCCGCACGTCCATGCGCGCGGGCACCACCGCCGACGCGTTCACGACCACGAGCGCATCGGCCGGAAGCTGCTCGGCGAAGTCGCGCGCGTGGGTGTGCACCGCGTCGTCGGGGAGCACGATCATCATCCTCGAGTCGCCGCGCACCGCCACCGGATGCTGGGCGATCTGCTCGGGGGGCAGCACGTAGTCGAATGCTTCGGGTCCCACGGGGCCTGGACTGTGGCGCATCGCGCCGCGCTCCGCCACACTCCCCGACGTGCTGCTCGCAACCACGTCCGCCGTAGGCATGGCCGCAGGCATCGCAGTGCGCATGCTCGCGCCGCCCGCGGAAAGCGCGGCCGTGGCCGAGCCGCAGGCCGCCGTCTCCGCGTACGATCCGACGGCAGCCACGGCGGACGTCGACGCGATCCTCGGCGATCCCAACCGCGCCTATCTGCAGGCGCGGGCCCGCCTGGTCGCCCACCCCGACGCGGCCACCGCCGCGCTGCTCGCCCGCATCGACGCCGTGCCGCCACCGTCGGCCGCCGAGCGTAAGCGGCTGTTCGACGTGCTCGCCGAGATCGGCGGGCCCGCCATCGGCGCCCGCATCGCTGACGAGCTGCGCCACGGCTGCGCGGCGGAGTCGACCGAGGCCGGCACGTTCGCCGCCGCGGGGCAGTGGCGGCCGCTGCTGCGCGAGCAGGGCGCGGCCGGCCGCGACGCGATCGCCGGCCTCGTCGCCGACCGCGGGCTGCCGGTCGCGGTGCGTGCGGTGTTGCTCGACGATCTCGTCGACGTCACGCCCGACGGCGCCGTCACCGATCTGCTCGTGCTCGTGGGCCGCGGCCATGTCGAGCTGCGCCGCCAGCTCGCCCGATCGCTGCGCCGCCGTCTGCGGGGCCACGCCGAGCTCCGCGTCGCCGTGCTGGGCGCGCTCGATCGCGGGCTCGAGCAGGCCGACCCGGAACGGCTGACCGCGATCATCCAGCTACGCGCCGCGATCGAGGGCGGCATCGACGACGGGTTCATCGCCCGCATCGCCGCCTTGGCCCGCGACGAGGGGCGGAGCTTCGGGGTCCGCGTGGCGTCGATCCGGGCGCTGGTGACAGAGGCCGAGCGCCCCGCGGCGCAGACGGCCCTGCGCGCCGTGGCCGACGGCGCGTTGCCCGGCACCTCGCAGGTCGACGAGATCCTGGTGGCACTCGCCCTGCCTGCGCTGCCGCACGCCGAGATCGCTGCGCGCGTCCGCGAGCACCGGCTCGAGCATGCACCGACGCCGCGGCTCACGAGCATCGCCTGGGCTCACCTCGAGCTGCCCGGCGACGCCTGGCTCGAGCCGGCGATGGGCGATCCATGGCCCGAGGTCCGCGCCACGGCGCTCGGCCGCGTCACGACACCGTGTCCCCGCCGCATCGTCACGCGCATCGGCGCCGTCGTCGGCAGCACCAGCGCCGGAGCGGATGGCGACGCATCGGTGCAGCGCGCCGCCGTCGATGCGCTCGGCCGCTGCGCCGACGATGCGTCGTTCGTCCTGCTCCGCGGCATGCTCGACGACGACGCGGTCGCGTCCGAGCTCAGCGGCGAGGCTGCCCGCGAGCTCGCCCGGCACTTCGGGGCGCGGGGTGCCGATGCCGTCGCCAAGCAGCTCGCATCGCGGCCAGAGCGGGGCTACGCCCGCCGCCTCGCCCAGGCGCTGCGCCACGCCGAGAGCCCGACCGAGCGCGTGCGCGAGACGTTGTGCGCTTGGGTCGACCAGGGCGGCGACGTCGGCCACGCGGCGGCGGGCAGCGTCTTGGCGCTGTGGGGTGACGACGGCTGCGACGACTGAGAGAGCGATAGCGAGGGGGAAGGTTCCGCCGGGCTTTGCCCGGTGGAAGGGCGACCGGGCCGGTCCCCAGAAGGCCTGAGCGACAGCGAATCGGAGGGGGAAGGTTCCGCGGCGCCGCCGTCAGATGCGGGTGAGCAGGGGCGCGTACGCGAACATCGAGCCGCCACCGGAGACGCCCAGACCGATCGCCGAGGGCGCCTCGCCGGGGCCCGGGCAGTTCGCCACCACGCGGGTGCCGCTGCGCACCACGATCGACTGCGGTCGCACGTCGACGCGCAACGACACCGGCTGGGCGGAGAAATCGATCGGATCGGCGGCGCACGAGAATGCGACGATGCGCCCCGCCGCGTCGCGGCGAAATCCCGTGACGGCCTCGCCGAAGCGCACGCTCGTGCCCGCCAGCGCCCCCTGCGAGAGCACCAGGTGCGGCTGCGGCGGCTCGCCCTGCGTCGGCGCGGCCTGGACCTCGAGCGTGACGTCGAAGCGAAAGCTCGCGCTGCGAAAGGCGCGGACGTGGGCCCAGACGTCGGGGAACTCGCGCACGTCGCCGACGCTGGCGAAGGTCAGGTGATCGATGTCGAAGCCGATGCGCGCCGGATCGTGGAGCACGAAGCTCGCGGTCTCGAACTCGTCGACCCGCGGGATCCGCTCGTCGGCGCCGTCGAGGCGCGGCCGCAGGCGTGACAAGAACAGATCTTCGGGGGCGAGGGTGGCCGGATCGCGACCCCCGGCGATGAGCACGGTGCCGTCGGCGAGCAGCGCCATCGATGCCGCCGTCCGACCAGGCGGCGGGATGCTCGTCTGCCCTGGCTTCGGCGCCGAGAGATCGACGGCATCACCGGCGCTGGTGCCGAGCATCGGGAACGGCAACAGCCACGCGTCGGCGAGGACGCGCTCGCCCGGCAGCACGAGGAGCTGCCGCCGCGGCGTCACGACCGGCGGCCCTGACTCGTCGTAGAAGCAGCCAAGCGTCGCCTCGTCGCCGTCACACCAGCCCGGCCAGCGCGCGGCGTCGGCGTCGGTGACCCACGCGATCGAGCCGTCGTCGATCGCGACGACCATGATGCCGCCCTCGAGCAGCGCGGCGCCGATGATGGCCCGTGAGAGGCCCAGGCCCAGCTTCTCGGTGCGCCCCCACGGCGTCCACGCCGACTCGTCGGCCGCCCAGCGCTCGATGGTCACGATCCCGCGGCCGAGGTGGTTGCGCCCGCCGACGGCGAAGACCGCCCCGTCGCGGGCGACATGGAGTTCGTGCCCCTGGCGGCCGACCAGCATCGACGGCGCGCGCTCGAACGTGGGCGGCTGGGCCTCGGCATCGACGATGAACGCCGAGTCGAGCACGGTGCCTGGGCCCGAGAGGCACTCCGAGCGCAGATCCAGCGCCATGCACCCGCCGGTGACGATCGCCCGCCCGTCCGGGAGCACGCCGGCCGCGTGGTGACTGCGCTTGCCCTCGACACCTGGCCCGTCGATCCGGATCGTCGCGCCGACCGGATCGGTCTGCTCGAGATCGATCATCACCATGTGATCGAGCACGCGCCCGTCGGCGGTGGCGCCACCGATGGCGGCGAAACGGCGATCCCCCGCGGGCACGACGACGAGGCCGGTGGTGGGCGATGGCAACGCGCGCGCCAGCGGCGTGACGAACTCCTCGATGTCGCGGGCGCTGACGATGTCGTCGACCAGTCGCCCTTGCTCGTCGCGACCGCCGACGAGCAGCACGTCACCGCCCGGGCCGACCGCCACCGCACCGACGTCGCGGAAGGCCACCCCCGCGCCCGACTGCACCGCGCACAGCTCGTCCTCGGGGGCGAAGTACACCGGCAGGCGACCGTCGTCCTCGCGCAGCCGGGCCGTGCGACCCACCGCCAAGGTCGCGTCGGCGAACTTGCCCTCCACCGTGATCGCGGCCGCGTCGTCGGGCACGCCGGACAGACCCGAGCGCCCGCCATCGACGACGCTGCCGTCGGCCGCGGCTGCCGGGAAGTCGCCGCGGGGGACCAGCAACAGCACGCTGAGCTCGATCTCGTCCAGGCCGCACCCGGCCAGGGCCACCAGCGTCGGGCGCTCGTCCGGCGCGCAACCGGCCGCGGTCGCGCACGCGAGCGCGGCGGTTTGCCCCAGCGTCACGGCCAGCCACCGCCGCGAGCGGCAGCGGCGCGGTGGAGTGCGCCGCTCGGACCTCTGCGGGCGAGTCATCCAGAGCCCCATGATACCATCGATGCGACGTGTCGGCCCTGACGAACGGCGACTCGCGGAGCGACTTGCTCACCAGCAGCGAGAGCTCGCTGTCGTTCGGCAAGTACCGTCTGACGCGCCTCATCGCCCGCGGCGGCATGGGCGAGGTCTACCTCGCGCGCCTCGTGGGCGAGCTCGGTTTCGAGAAGCGACTCGTCATCAAGACGATCCTACCGCACCTCGCCGCCAAGCCCCGCTTCGTCGAGCTGTTCGCCGCCGAGGCCAAGACCGCGGTGGCCCTCTCCCACGGCAACATCGTGCCGATCTACGAGCTCGGGCGCGCCGACGACACCTTCTACATCGTGATGGGCCATGTCGACGGTCCGAGCCTGGCGACCATGCTCGACGAGTGTCGCCGCCGCGACCTCGCCCCCAACATCGGCGCCGCCTTGCACATCGCGCGCGCCGTGCTCGATGGCCTGGCCTACGCCCACACCGCCGAGCCGGGCCGGCCGGCCGTCGTCCACCGCGACGTCACCCCCCGCAACATCCTGGTCGATCGCTCGGGGCAGGTGCGCATCGTCGACTTCGGCATCGCCGCGCCGGCGTTCGCCGAGGTCGAGGTCCGCGGCGGCTCGACCGGCTACGCGGCGCCCGAGCAGATCCGCGGCGAGACCGTCGATCCCCGCGCCGACGTCTTCAGCGCCGGCTGCCTGCTGTACGAGATGCTGACGCTCGAGCGCGCCTTCCCGAAGGAGGGCGTGTGGCTGCCGCCCGACGTCCGCGATCTGCCCGACGAGCTGCGCGAGCCCATACGCGCCGCGATGGCGCTCGATCCGTCGCTGCGCCCCGCCGACGCCGGTGCGCTGTTGCAGCGCCTCGCCCCGGCATTCGCCCGCTACAGCGCGGCGTGGGGCGAGCCGCAGCTCGCCGCGGTGCTGCGCACGCTGTTCCCCGACGGCTGGGAGTCGCGGGGCGAGCCTGCGGTCGCGGGCTCCGCCGTGCGTGCTGCCGACGGCCGGCCGCAGACGCAGACCTTCGCCACGCGGCTCACGGTGATCACGAACGCGGTGCCGGTGTCGGCCGACGCGCCGCCGCGCTGGACCGCCCGCCGCTGGCTGCCCATCGCCGCGATCGCGTCGGCTGTCGGGCTTACCGCCTGGTGGGGCACACGACCCGCGCAGATCGTGTCGCCCGCGACCGGCCCGTCGCCCGTGACTGCAGCGTCCCCCGCACCAGATCCCACCCCGGCGCCGGCCCGGCCCGTGGCGGCGACGCCGGCCCCCACGCCCGCGAAGGCTGCCGCGCCCCCACCTGCGCCACCGCTGGACGAAGTCCCCGTCCGCGAGCCGCTCGCGCTGGCCGTCACGCCCGAGGACGCCATCGTCACCGTCGACGGCGCACGCGTGGATGATCCGGCGCGCCTCGTGCTCCCCGCGGGCGGCGGCACCGTCATCGTGCGCCGCGCCGGGTTCACCCCGCGCACCGTCGTCGTCGACGCCCAGCACCCGCTGCCGCCGCGGATCGAGCTCGTCGCGACCAAGCCCGCGGGCGAGGGCTACCTCAAGGTGTTCGCCGGCGACGTCGACTGGGCCGAGGTCGCCGTCGACGGACGCAAGGCCGGCCACACCCCCACCCGGCCGCTGCCGCTCCCCGAGGGCACCCATCGCGTGGTCGTGACGTGCACCGACGCGTGCTCGACCAAGCACGTGCTGCTGCAGCGCACCGTCACCATCCGCGACGGCGAGACCACGGTGCTGCGCGCCGAGTGAGTCCCCGGATCTCGCCGCATCAGCGATCGAGGAACGAGTCACCGTCGACGACGTAGCCCTGCGGAGCGTCGCGCGTGCCGAGCACTGCACCCGTGACGACGCCGCCCACGACCACCCCGCCGATGAGCCCCCAGACCCACGCACGCCGCCACCACGGACGGGGCGCTGCGCCGGTGTCATCGCGGCGCGGCGACACCGATTCCCCCACGGTGACCACAGGCCAGCGGTCATCGTCGGCCAACGCCTGTTCCACGCCAACCGTCGCCCGTCCCGCGGCGTCGGCCGCCACCACGCCGCGATCGAGGTCCGCCATCTGACCGTACCACGGCGCCACGAACCCGTCGCCGCAGCGATACTGCTGGACGGCCGCGCGATCCTCCCGCGTCCGCACCATCATCAGCGCGCCGAGGCCGAGCGCATCGCAGATCCGTTCGGCCTGCGTCGCGTCGTCGGGGAGTCCCGCGGGCAATCGCTCGTCGGGCTCCGGCGGTCTCCACTCGTGCACGACGAACGCGCCCGCTGGCGCCGCGCCCGGTCTGCGCACCACCACGACGTGTTCACCGGGCGGCACCGGCCGCGCACCCGCGACACCGTCGAGCTCGATCGACGCGGTGTCGCCCACGAAGAGGTGCGGCGGCCGCCAGAGCCCGCGGGTGGCGAGCAGCTCGGCCCGTAGCGCCTCGTGCCGCGCGACGAGATCCGGGCGCATGCGGCGGGTGCCGACGCGGGCCTCGGGGTCCAGGATCAGCGCCGCGCGCAACGCCTCGTCCACCTCGTCGTTGGCGCCCTCCGTCCACAGGACCTGCGCGCGCAGCAGATGGGCCCGGACGAGCAGCGCGACCAGCCCGGGCGCCTGAGGATCCGCGCGCGCCGAGCTCAGGACCAAGTCGGCCTGGGCCCGCGCCGCCGCCGGATCGCCGGCGCGGTACTCCGACTCGGCGCGCTCGATCTCGGCGAGCCGTCGGCGCTGCCGCTCGATCACGGCGCGATCGACCTCGTACGCGACCACGCGTCGCGCGGCGATGTCGGCGTCGTCGACCACCCGCGCACCCGCACCGCTGCCGACCCCGAGGGCGGCGAGGACCCGTTGCCTGGTGTCCGGATCGACCGTAGCCTCGGACCACACCACGCCGACGCCATCGGCCCGGGCGGGCGCGACCACCACGGCGAAGGCGAGGGCGACGGCGAGCACGCGATCGGGATTGTCATGGACCGGCCCAAGCTGCGCAACGTCGACCGGATCCCGCTGCGCCGCGACGGCGAGGATCACGTGGTGCTCCGCGACCCCATGGGGATAGCCGAGACCATCGCGATCGATGCCGCGTTCGTCCCCGTGCTCGACGCCCTCGATGGCACGCGCACGCCGGTGCAGATCCGGCAATCACTGCTGATGGGTCGGTCTCTCGACGTCGACCTCGACGATCTGCGCACGTTCATCGCCGACCTCGAGGGCGCCGGACTCCTCGACGGTGACGCGTTCCGTGCCCGCTGGGCCCAGTGCCACGCCGCGTTCATGGCCGCGCCCACGCGGGCGCCCATGCTCGCCGACACGTTGTACCCCAGCGACCCCGAAGCGCTGCGCACGGCCCTTCACGCAGCCCTCGGCCCGCCGCCCGCCCCAGGCGAGCGGCGGGCCCGCGCCGTACTCCTGCCCCACAGCCCCCCAGGCGTCGTCGGCCACGTCGTCGCCGCCACGTTGCGGTGCCTGCCGCCTCCCGACGCCATCGACGCCGTCATCATGCTCGGCGCCGATCACCACCCCGGCCTGCTGCCGTTCGCCCTGCTCGACAAGCCCTACGAGACCCCCTTGGGCGTGGTCCCGTGCGCCTCGCCCATCGTGCACGCCCTGCAGCGTCGGGTGCCGTGGCTCGAGCGCGAGGCCATCCGCCACCGCCTCGCCCACAGCCTCGAGTGGGCGACCGTGTACCTGCAGCACGCCTGGGGCGAGCGCATGCCGCCGTGCGTGCCGCTGCTGTGTGGCGCGGCCGCGATCGTCGGGGACGACGGCCTCCACGCGGGCGTGGCCGAGCTCGTCGCCGCCCTCGATGCGCTGACCGACGACGCGCGGGTGCTCATCGTGGCCGTCGCCGAGTTCACGCACGCCGGCGCGGCCTATGGGCGCCCGAGTCTCGACGACGGTGGCCGGGACGCCCTCGCGATGCGGGATCGCGCCGTCTTGGGCGCCGTGCTCCGCGGCCGCACGCGTGAGGTGCTCGCCGAGGCCGAAGACCGGCTCGCGCAGGGCCGTCCGAGCGGTCTGCCGACCTTGGTGGTCCTCTCCGAGCTCGTCACCGGCCTCACGGGCACGGTGTGCGAACAGGCCCTCGTGCCGATCGGTGCCGGCGACGCGCGTGGTTGGGTCGGCATCGCGGGTGCCTGTTTTCGCGCCCGGTGAACGCATCTGCGCGCGACCGTCGGCTGCGAACGTGCGACGCTGTGGTTGCGCCGTGAATAGCGTGAGGCGGGGCCCCGTCGATGCCCCCAGCACGAGGCGACCGTCCCCCATGCCCATATTTCAACGAGTTTCGCTCCGCACCCTGTTGACGCCGACGATCGTCGCACTCGCCCTCGGCGGTTGCTCGTTCTCCTACTCGTCGGGGTCGAGCCCGCCGCGCAGCTCGTCCTCGCGCTCGAACCACGGCAAGCCGGTCCCCAACGCGAGCGGCCGCTCGGTCGACAATCGCGAGAAGGCCCTGCCCCGCTCCTCCGGCTCCGGCTCCAAGGCGATTCCCAAGCCGCCCGCCACCACGCCGACGCCGCCCGAGCGCACCAAGCCCACGACCACCGACACCGACGAGGTCGTCGATCCGCCCAAGCGCAACACGGTCCCGCCACGGCGGACCAAGGTCCCGCCCAAGCGCGCCACCCCCGACGAGCCCAGCGACACCGCCGACAGCGCCGACACCGACTCGCCCACGACGGGCGACACCATCCGCGCCAACCCGTCGCCGACCACGCCGCCGGCCGCCAACGACACCATCCGCGCCAACCCGTCGCCGACCAAGCCGCCGGCCACCAACGACACCATCCGCGCCAACCCGTCGCCGACCAAGCCGCCGGCCACCAACAAGACCCTCGTCGCCCCGAGGTGACGTCCCGCCCGCTGGGCACCACGCGCCGCGCATCGCACCCGATGCCGGCGCGTTCGTCGTTGGTTGGGCCGAAATTTCGTCAGCGGGCGCGTCGGATCAGCAGCAGCACCGCGGGCAGCACCAAGATGGTCGCCAGCAGACACGTCAGGATGCCGAGCACCATGACGGCGCCGAGCGAGCGCATGCCGCCGTAGTCCGGGACCATGAGCGCCGCGAAGCCGGCCGCCGTCGTCAACGCGGCCACCACGATCGCACCTCCGGTGCCACGGATCGCATCGTCCACATCGGGGATGCTCGCGGGCGCCGAGCTCCCGGGCTTCGGATCGCCCTCGCGCACGCGGTGCATGAGGTGCACGCCATACGCGATGCCGACCCCGAGCACGAGCGGCAAGGTGACGATGTTGGCGACGTCGAACTGCAGGCCCAGCCCGCGCATCGCGAGGATCATCCATCCCCAGCCGATGGCGGTGGGCAGCAGGGCGAGTAGGGCATCGCGGAGGCTGCGAAAGTCGACGAGGAGGATCACGAAGATCGCGACAGCAGCGATGACGGCGGCACGGCGGAAGCCGGCCACGATCATGAGACCGTGGGCGACGTGGCTGAGCGCGAGACCCGAGGCCTCGGGATCGAGGGCTCGGATGTCGGCGGCGAAGGCCTCGGCGACGGCCTCCTCCCAGAAATTTCCGGCGGGCACCACGTACAGCGCCACCGCGGATCCATCCTTGGCGGAGAATCGCCGGGCGAACAGCGGCGGCAGATCGCTCGGCAGCACCTCACCGCGCGCGGCGGCGGCCCTGGCCGTGCGCCACGCCGGCTCGAGCACGCGGGCGACCGATGCATCGAGGGCGGCCAGGCGCGCGGCCCCGTCGGCGTCGAGGCCCGCGATCCGCGTGCGCAGGCCCTCGAACGCCGCCTTGGCCGCGAGCGCACCATCGGCCGGCATGCCGGCCTGGCCCATCGCGAAGCGCACCTCGTCGAGTGCATCGATGACGCGCTGACACTCGCGATCGAGGGCAGCCGCGTCGACGGTGTGGGCCGCCAGCGCGGCGAAATCGGGGTCGCGCGACACCCCCGCGAAGCCGGCACGGAGCGCCGAGAGGCCCGGGGCATCGAGGGCGGGTACGATGTCGCTCGGCGACTGTACGCCGCGCACGGTGTCCAGCGCACGCAGCTGGCCGGTGAGTGTCCGCGCTTCCTCGATCGATCCCGCCGTGAGGTTGGCGAAGACCGGACTGGCCACCGCGTCGTACTCGAGGCGATTGAGGGGAGACGAACTCTCGACCCGCTGTGGCAGGAAGTCGAAGTAACGCGGGTTGAACGTCACGCCGCCGACCATCGCAACGCCGAGCACTCCGGTCGCGATGCCGATGCCCGCAATCGGCCATCGCAGACGCCGGACGACGCCCGGCAGCGCGCCTATGCCCGGCGCCTCGGGCGGCGCCTTGGTGGCGCCTCCCCGGGTGCGGCCCATGGCGAGCATCGCCGGGATCATGAAGAACGTCGCGAGCACCACGACCACCAGTCCCATGGCCGTGATCACGCCGAGCTCGCCGTAGGCCGTGAACTCGGTGGTGATCCCGGCGAGGAAGCCCACGGCTGTGATCAGGGCGCCGGCGAGGATGCCCGGCCCGGTGCTGACGAGGGCCCTGCGGATCGCGACACGGCGGTCGTCACCCAGCCGGATGTACTCGTTGCACCGCGAGACGACGTGCACCGCGAAGTCGATGCCGAGCCCGAGCAGCACCGCCACGAAGCTCGACGTGATGAGGTTCAGCCGCCCGTAGACCAGGAACACCAGGGCCAGGGTCAGCACCACGCCCGGCAGCAGCGGTAGATTCGCGATCACGGTCTGCGCGATCGAGCGGAATAGCAGCCAGCACAGCAGCACGATGCCCAAGGTGGCGACGACGGTCGAGCTGGCGAGGCCGTCTTGGACGACGTGCAGCTCGTCGACGATGAACGCCGGCATGCCGGTCACCTCCGCCAGCACGCCGGCGGGCGCCGTGGCCATGACCTCGTCTCGCAGCGCGCGGATGCGGAAGACCAGCGGCTCGAGCACTGCGCCCTCATCACTGTCGATCGCGGGGTACAGCGCGACCAGGTAGCCCGTGCCGTCCTTGGTGGTGAGATAGCCGTGATCGTCGACGCCCTCACGGGCGATGGACGCCCCTTCGTTGGCGAGACGATCGAGCGGACTGCGGCCGGCGAGATGATCGTCGAGGGCGGTGGCCATGCTCGCGAGCCCCGACAAGCCGCTCGAAGCCTGGGCCATCGCGTCGCCCCCGGCGGGCGCGGCGGCAGCGTCACCGCCGGCGGGCGCAGCGCCGTCCTCCCCACCGCCGTCGAGCGCGGCCTCGAGCCGGTCGGCGATCGCACCGACCCAACCGACGGCGCCGGACTCGATGATCCGCGCAAGGTCGGTGCCCGGTGGCAGCGCGGCGCGGAGCTGGACCAGCGCGTCGGTGCGCTGCAGGAGCAGCACCTCGGCCATCTCGGCAGGTCCGACGCGTCCGAGCACGCGCCCTTCGAACTCCGGATCGGCGTCGTACTTGGCCTGCAGTGCATCGACCGTGACGCGACGCTCTTCGACGGTCCCGCCGGTCACGAGCACCAGCGGCGCGTCGGGACGTCCGAACCGCGCAAAGAAGCGCTGGAGCTTGGCCTGCTCCGGCTGGTCCGCGGACACAAGGCCCGTCCGCGATGTGCTCACCTCGAGGCGCAGCGCGAGCCCGCCGCCCACGACGCAGAGCACGGCGAACACGGCGAGCACGAGCGTCGAGCGCCGCACGCAGAGGTCGGCCAGTCGACCGAAGAAGCGCTCGCCGAATCCCACCGACATTGCGACCGACTAAGCGGAGCGCACTCGGTTCGGGCCGGCGGCGCTGCGCACACGCTGAAGCGGAGCGGCGGGCAGGCGCTCTTCGACGTCGGCGAAGGTCTCGGGCGGCGACGCGACGACGGCGGCAGCTGCGGCGGACGCGGCGTCACCGGTGCGCCGACGACTGCGAGTGCGCGCCGCCTCCGGCTCGATGCGTCCCTGGTTGAGCGCATCGCGGAGCTCGCCGCTGGTGCGAAAATCGAGGGTGTAGAACGCGTCGATCTGCATCGGCTCGAGCGTGCGCGGGTTGACGCCGCGCCGCGCACTCCGCCGCTTCTTCACGAAGGTGCCAAAGTGCGGGACCGAGAATTTGGGGCTCTGTGCACGCGTGACGCGGGCCCGTGCGAAGTAGCTCGCGATCTCCTCGAATGCGAGGGTCACGATCTTCTCGATGTCCTTCTTGGTGGTGTCCGGCGGCAGGGAGCGCGAGCGAGCGATGCGTTCGATGAGTTCTGCCTTCGTCATGGACGCGCCTTCGCGATGGGCCGCCTACCTTAGGTGTGCGCGAGGTCGGCGTCAACGGAGATCGTCTGTCGTCTGCGACAGCTCGAGCGCGCGGCGAAGATCTTCCATCACGACGCGCTCGGTTGTATCGGTACCACCTGCGGATCCCTCTTGACGCAACACGTACGACGGATGGTAGGTGACGACGATGGGGATCCTCGCGCTGTCTGCCGCGCCGCGTTCGACCTCGTAGCTGAGGTTCGCGCTTCGCATCGCCTGGAGCGTCGAGAGGTCGTCGCGTCGTGACAACAACATGCCGGCGTGACGACCGAGCGCGACGATCACGCGAGGCGATATGGCGCGGAGCTGTGCCTGCAGAAACGGCGAGCACCGCTCGACCTCGTCGGGTCTGGGATCGCGATTCCCCGGCGGTCGGCACTTGAGCACGTTGGCGATGTACACGTCGTCGCGCGACAGACCGAGCTCGCCGAGCCACGCGTTCAGGCGGGCGCCGGCGCGGCCGACGAACGGCTCGCCGCGCCGATCTTCGTCGGCGCCGGGCGCCTCACCCACGAAGACGATGCGCGCCTCGGGGTTGCCGACGCCGAACACGATGTTGGTGCGCGTGCGTGCGAGCCCGCAGCGTTGGCAATCGCCGACATTGCGCTTGCGGAGATACTCGAGCTTGGTCGAGGGGGTCCATTGCTTGGCCTGCGCACGCATCTCGGCAGCGACCGGCAGGTGCACCGTGCTCGGCGGTATTGCGGGACTCGCCTCCGCCGCGGGACTCGCCTCCGCCGCGGGACTCGCCTGCGTGCTCGCGGTCCGCTCGGGTACGGGCGGGCTCGCGCCGGCCGGCCAGTACTGCACATCCCACGTCTCGCGGAGCTCGGCGAGCGTGGCGGCGAACTGGCGGGCGAGTGTCCGCGGATGCATGACTCAGCTCGCCCCCGCATCGCCCGCGCCGACCCATGGTGTGGCGAGGGCGTCGAGCAGCCACGCCGCCAGCTGCGACTTGGGCCGCGGCGCGCCCGAGTCGAGCACGTCGTCGTCGCCGAGCAGCAGCATGCCGGCGTTGGTGGCCGTCGCGAAGCCGGTCTCGGCGACCCCGACGCGGTTGACGAACAATGCCTGGACGCCCTTGCTCACCCGCTTCGCGCGGCCCGCCGCGAGCAGCGATTCTCGCACCGCGGCGGCGTCGCCCTCGGCGGTCTGCGCCGCGAACCCGAGGAAGTAGTGATGGGCACGATGTCCCGCGCTCAACGTCGCGAGCACGTCGACACCCTGCTGCCACGGCAGCGATCCGAGCCGCGCGACGAGGTCGCCCTTGCCGAGCTTGTCCGCGCGCGACGGCAGCGGTGCGAGATCGTTGACCGCAGCCACCATCGCGACGAGCTGGCCGGGCGCGACCGTCAACGCGGCGTCCATCGCCGCGAGCATCTCGTCGGCGGTGTCGACATCGATCCGTCGCACGCCGCTGGGCGTCGGCCGCACGACGGGCCCCGCGACCAGCGTCACCTCGGCGCCGCGCCGCGCCGCTTCGTCCGCGATCGCGAACCCCATCGCCCCGGTGGAGGCGTTGCCGATGAAGCGCACCGGATCGATCCAGGTGCGGGTCGGGCCGGCCGACACCAGCACCCGTCGCCCCCGCCACGGCGCGGCGACGCGATGCAAGGCCGCATCGACGATGAGTGGCGGGTCGATCATGCGCCCAGCCCCGACCCAGCCACAGGCGAGCGCGCCCGCATCCGGTCCGACGAAGTGGGCCCCGCGCTGGGCGAGCGTCGCCAGGTTGGCCACCGTCGCCGGGTGCTCCCACATGTTGGTGTTCATCGCGGGCGCGAAGAGCACGGGCGCGCGGGTGGCGAGCAGTACGACCGCCGCGAGATCGTCGGCGAGGCCACACGCCGCGCGCGCGAGGAGATCGGCGGTCGCCGGTGCGACGACGACGATGTCGGGCCAGTCGGCGAGCTCGATGTGGCCGACCTTGCCCTCCTCGGCGACATCGAGGGTGTCGCTGCGCACCGGGTGGCGACTCACCGTGGCCAAGGACAGTTCGGTGACGAACGACCGCGCCGCCGCGGTCATCACGACCCTCACCGCACAGCCCGCGGCGATGAAGGCCCGCACGAGCTCGGGGGTCTTGTACGCAGCGATGCCCCCGCTCACGCACAGCAGCACGCGCGTCGGCGTGGCGTCGGTCAATCGCCGTCTCCCAGCGGCACCGAGCCCTCCACCTCGATCCCGAAGCCCGCGAGACCGATGATCTTGCGCGGGTTGTTGGTGATGACGCGGATGCGCTCGAGGCCGAGTCGGGCGAGGACCTGCGCACCGAGGCCGAACTGCCGGAAGCCGCGCTCGGCCGGCTTGAGGCCGCGGCCGCCCTCTTCTGCGCCCGCGGCGGGATCGAACATCGGCGCCAGATCATCGGTGCCCGGGGCCACCACGTAGAGGAACACGCCGGCGCCGGCGCGGTCGATCTGGCGCAGGGCCGCGCGCATGCGTCGGCCCGAGTCCTCGCCGAAGCCGAACACGTCGCCCAGCACCGAGGCCCTCTGCGCGCGCACCAGCGTCGGCTCGTTCGACCGCAGATCGCCCTTGCACAGCGCGAGGTAATAGACGAACGGCTCGACCGATGAGCGGAACGTCCGCACCACCCAGCCCTGGGCCTCCGACAGCCCGAGGGCCGCCGACGCCAGCGGTGCGTGGGCGACCTCGTCGACCAGCGTCTCGCGGTGGAGGCGATACTCGATGAGGTCGGCGATCGCGAGGATGGGCAGGCCGTGCTCGGCGGCGAAGCGCTCGAGGTCGCCCATGCGCGCCATCTCGCCGTCGTCGCGCATGATCTCGCAGATGACACCGCCAGGCCGTAGCCCGGCCATGTGCGCCAGATCCACGGCGCCCTCGGTGTGACCCGATCGCACCAGCACGCCACCCCTCTGCGCGCGCAGCGGGAAGATGTGCCCCGGGCTGACCAGGTCGTCGGCGCCGAACGCCGGATCCGACGCGACGCGGATGGTATGGGCGCGATCGGCCGCACTGATGCCCGTGGTGACACCGACGCGGGCCTCGATGGACACCGTGAACGCCGTGCCCATGTCGCCCGGATCGGTGCGCACCATCATCGGCAGACGCAGGGCGTCGATGCGCTCGGGCGCGAGCGCCAGGCACACCAGGCCGCGCCCGAACTTGCACATGAAGTTGACGTGCTCGGCGGTGCAGTGCTCGGCGGCGACCACCAGGTCGCCTTCGTTCTCCCGATCCTTGTCGTCGACGAGGATGATCATCCCGCCGCCCTGGACGACGCGGAGCACGGACTCGACGGACTCGAACGAACTCACGGGGCCCCCTTGGCTGCGGCGCCGGGATAGCCGGCCGCCGCGGGCATGTCCACGGTCGCCGCACCGGCGGGCCGCGCGACGGATCCAGCGGCGAGCGCACGCACCACGTAGCGCGCGAGCATGTCGACCTCGACATTGACCGCATCGCCAGGGGTCAGCTCGCCCAACGTCGTCGCGGCGAGCGTGTGCGGAATTATTCCCACCATCGCACCGCCGGCATCGACCTCGTTGACGGTGAGGCTGGTGCCGTCGAGGCAGATCGAACCCTTGGCGGCGACGAAGCCCATCAGCGCGGCGGGGATGTCGAACCACAGTTCGCTGGCCTCGCCGCGCGGCGTCGCGGACCGCAGCGTCGCGAGGCCGTCGACGTGGCCGCTGACGAAGTGACCGCCGAGCGCATCGCCGACGCGCAGCGACGGCTCGAGGTTGATGCGCGCGCCGACGCTGCGTGCGCCCAAGGTGGTCACGCGCAGGGTCTCGAAGGCGACGTCGACCTCGAAGACGCCCGCCGCCGCGGCGACGACCGTGAGGCAGACGCCCGAGCAACACACGCTCGCGCCGATCTCGAGGTCGGACGCCCCGAGCGTGCTCGCGATCGCGAGGCGCCGCGACTGCGCGCCGGGCTTCGACGCCGTGATGCGGCCGACGGTCCGGATGAGCCCGGTGAACACCTGGCGGTTCTACCCCACCGCCGCGCGTCTCACAGCCCGCCGCCGCGCCCGCGCCGTGACGCTGCGCTCGCCCGCCCTGGGCCCTGCCCTGGCCTGGGCGCCGCAGCCGACGCCGGCGCATAGTCGAAGCGCACGTCGTCGCCGAGCCGGCGCATGCCCTCGCGCCGAAGCCGCGGCGCATCGGCGACGTGCTCCCATCTCACGCCGTCGCACAGCGTGGGACCGGTTCCGAGCAGCCGCGGCGCCAGGTACACGACCCATCGTTGCCACGCGGCGGCCGCGACGAAACTGCCGTGCAGTGCGCCGCCGCCCTCGACGAGCAACGATCGGATCTCGCGGCGGCCGAGCTCTACGAGCGCGGCGCGGACGTCGATGCGACCGTCGCGATCCACCGCGACCGCGACGGGCTCCGCCCCGGTCGCAGCCACGCGCGCCCGAGCGGCCGCGCTCGCCGACGCGCCGTGCAGCACCAACGTGCCCGGCCGCAGCACGGCGCGGACGCCCACCGCCTTGGCCACCGAGCGCAGCCGGCTGTCGAACACCACCGCCACCGGCGACACCCCGCGGACGAGCCGCACGTCGAGCCGCGGATCATCGCGTAGAACGGTGCCGACCCCGACCGCGATCGCGTGGTGCTCCGCCCGCAGCCGGTGGGCGTCGCGGCGGGCCGGCACGCCCGTGATCCAGCGGCTGTCACCGGTCGCGACCGCGATCCGGCCGTCGATCCCCACCGCCGCCTTGAGCGTCACGAACGGCGTGCCGTGCTCGAGGTGGTGCAGGTAGTGGGCGTGCACCGCCGCGGCCCCCGGTGCGCGCGCGGCCACGACCTCGAGCCCGGCGCGGCGAAGCCGAGCGATGCCCCTGCCCGAGGCGTGCGGCGCCGGATCCCCGAGGCCGACGACGACGCGCGTGATCCCGGCGGCGACGATCGCCTCGGTGCACGGCCCCGTGCGCCCGTGGTGACAACACGGCTCGAGCGTGACGAACAGCGTGGCGCCGCGGCATGCCGCGCCGGCAAGGGCGATCGCCCGTACCTCGGCGTGGGGCCCACCGGTGGCGGCGCTGTGGGCCGCGCCCACGACCCGACCCTGGCGCACGATCACGGCGCCGACGCTGGGGTTGGGGTACGTCGAGCCGAGCCCGCGTCGGGCCCAGCGCACCGCCTGTGCCATGCCGACGTCGTCAGCGGTTTTCGCCACGGTCCCGTCCCTCGGCCCGGGCCGCATCCGCCCGCGCCGCGGCGGCCTCGAACAACGTGCGCTGCCCCTCGGGATCGACGTGCTCCGCCTTCTCCATCTCGTGGAGCAGGTGGGCGAATTCCTCGACCGACTCGAAGCTGCGATACACCGACACGAACCGAACGTACGCTACCGGATCGATGTCGTGGAGGTAGTGCATCGCCTGCTCGCCGATCTCGGTCGCGTGCACCTCACGATCGCCACGCGTGAACGCCCACTGCTCGATCTGGGCGACCAGGGTCTCGAGTTGCTCGGGCTTCACCGGTCGCTTGCGGCACGCGAGCTTGAGGCCGCCGAGCAGCTTGTTGCGGTCGAAAGGCTGCCGGGTGCCGCCGCGCTTGAGCACGATCGGCAGGTTCTCCTCGATGCGCTCGAAGGTGGTGAAGCGGTGGCCGCAACCCTCGCACTGGCGGCGGCGGCGGATCGACGTGGCGTCGCGACCGTCGCGCGAGTCGAGCACCTTGGTGTTGGGGTTGCGGCAGACCGGACAGCGCATCGCCCTGTCCTCAGCGCTGCTCGAGGCCCCTGAGCTTGTCGACGCGCCGAGCGTGTCGACCGCCTTCGAACTCGGCGTCGAGGAAGGTGGTGAACAAAAGCCGACCGAGCCCCAGGCCGACCACGCGGCCCCCGAGACACAGCACGTTCGCATCATTGTGGGCGCGCGCCATCGCGGCGCTGAAGCCATCGGAGAGCACCGCAGCGCGGATCCCCGGGATGCGGTTGGCCGCCATCGCCACGCCCTGGCCGGTGCCGCACAATAGAATCCCGAAGGTGCCCGGCGTCGCCAGCACCTCGCGGCACACACTGGCCGCGATGTCGGGGTAGTCCACCGACGTGGACTCGTCGGCAGGGCCGATCTCGGCGACGATCTCGTGTCCGAGCTCCGCCGCGAGTTCGGCGAGATGGCGTCGCAACGCCACACCCCCATGATCGCTGCCGAACACCAGACGCATCGCGCTCACCGGGCCTTGCGCAGGATCAAGGCAGCGTTGGTGCCGCCGAACCCGAAGCTATTGCTCATCGCGTACTCGACCGACGCCACCCGCGCCTGGTGCGGCACGTAGTCGAGGTCGCACTCCGGATCGGGGTCGTCGAGATTGATGGTCGGGGGCAGCACGCCGTCGCGCAGCGCCAGCGCGCTGATCGCCGCCTCGAGCCCGCCGGCCGCACCCAGCAGGTGACCGTGCATGGACTTGGTCGAGCTGACCGCGAGCCCGGCGTACGCGTGGGCGCCGAACACCGTGCGGATCGCTGCGGTCTCGCCGACGTCGGCGTCGGTCGACGTCGCGTGGGCGTTGATGTAGCCGATCTGTTCGGGGGCCAACCCGGCGTCGCGCAGGGCGAGCGTCATGCAGCGGGCCGCACCCGCGCCGCCGGGCGCTGGCGCCGTGATGTGGTGGGCGTCGGCGTTGGCGGCGTAGCCCACGATCTCGGCGATGATCGGCACGCCCCGGGCGACCGCGCGCTCGTAGGCCTCCAGCACGAGGATGCCGGCGCCTTCGCTGAGCACGAACCCGTCGCGACTGGCGGTGAACGGCCGACACGCGCGGGTGGGCTCGTGATTGCGCTGGCTCAGCGCGCGCGCCGAGCAGAAGCCACCGATGCCCAGCGGCGTCACCGTGGACTCGGTGCCGCCGGCGATCATGAGGTCGGCGTCGCCGCGCTCGATGAGCCGCGCAGCCTCGCCGATCGAGTGCGCCGCGGTCGAGCAGGCCGACACCATCGCCATGTTCGGCCCCCGGCAGTCGTGCATGATCGAGATCTGCCCCGGCGCGAGGTTGATGATCACCGAAGGCGTGAAGTAGGGGCTGATGCCGTGGCGCGGCCCCTTCTCGGTCAGCGACTTGTAGGTCGACTCGATGACGCCGAGCCCACCCATGCCGGCGCCGACGTAGCAGCCCCAGCGCTCGGGGTCGGGCTTGTCGACGTCGAGGCCGGCCTGCTCGACCGCCATGTGGGCAGCCGCGACGCCGTAGTGGATGAACCGATCCATCTGACGCAGGTTCCGCTTGGGGATCCAGCGCGTGGCATCGAAGTCGCGGACCTCGCCTGCGATCGTGGTCGTGAACTCGCTGGCGTCGAAGCGGGTGATCGGTCCGATCCCCGACTCACCGGCACGGACGCGCGCCCACGTGATGTCGGTGCCGACGCCGAGCGGCGTGACCAGCCCCATGCCCGTGATCGCGATTCTCCTGCGTGCCACGTATCCTCCGGTCGGTCGTGGAGGCCACCCAGGGGCCACCTCGGGCCGCCCTCGGTGGGCCACTGCGACACCCGGCGACGCGGCGCCGGGCACCACGTTCGCTCAGTTGCCCTTGCGGGCCTTGATGTAGCTGACGGCGTCGCCGACGGTCTTGATCTTATCGACCTCGTCGTCGGGGATCTTCACGTCGAACTGCTCCTCGAGGGCGAGCACGAGCTCGACGATCGCGAGCGAGTCTGCGCCGAGATCCTCGGTGAAGCTCTTGGCCTCGCTGACGTCCTCGGGCTTGACGTCAAGCTGTTCGCAGATGATTTCCTTGATGCGGGCTTCGATGTCTCCACTCATGATCGTCGGGCTCCTATGATGGTCCAGCGGCGGGTTTCGGCTTGGCGCGGTCGGATGATGGCTCAGATGAGCAGGCCGCCGTTGATGCGCAGCACGTGCCCGGTGATGTAAGCGGCGGCGGGCGACGCCAGCCAGGCCACAGCCTCGGCGACCTCGGTCGGCGCGCCCACGCGGCCCAACGGGATCTGCGAGAGCAGCGCGGTGCGGGCGTCGCCGGTGAGCGCGGCCTGGGTCATGTCGGTGTCGATGAACCCGGGGGCGACCGCGTTGACGGTGACGCCGCGGCTGGCGAGCTCCCGGGCGAGCGACTTGGTCATGCCGATGACACCGGCCTTGGTGGTCGCGTACATCGCCTGGCCGATGTTGCCCTGCTCGCCCACCACGGAGGTGAGGTTGATGATGCGGCCGCGATCCTTGGCGCGCAGCAGGTGCCGCGTCGCCGCCTTGCTGCACAGGAAGGTGCCGCGCAGGTTGGTGCGGACCAGCGTGTCGAAGTCGTCGGCCTTGGCCCGCATCATGAGCGCGTCGATCGACACGCCGGCGTTGTTGACCAGGATGTCGAGCGCGCCGTGGGCCTCGATGATCGACTTGACCGCGGCATCGACCGCCGCCTCCTCGCCGACATCGAACCCCATCGGCGCCGCAGTGCCCCCGGCCGCCCCGATCGCGTCGCACACCTCGCGCGCGGCCGCTTCGCCCCGGGCGAAATTCACGATGACGTTCGCGCCGCGCTCGGCGAGCAACAGTGCGATGGCGCGACCGATGCCCCGCGACGCGCCGGTAACCAGCGCGGTGCGGCCCGACAGATCGAGCGACGCCGGCAGCGCGCGCGATGCAGCTTCAGGAGGCATGGGCACCCTTTAGCACATCGAGATCCGCCGGGGAACCACAGGCGGCGACCGCGAGATCGGGGGCGATGCGCCTGCACAACCCCGCCAGGACCTTGCCGTGGCCGAGCTCGACGGCCCGCGTCGCGCCGCTGCCGACCGCCCGCTGCACCGACGCCTCCCAGCGCACCCGGTGGGTCACCTGCCGCACCAGTAGCGCCTTCACCCGCGACGGGTCGTCGTTGGGCTCGGCCTCCACGTTGGTGATCACCGGCACCGTCATCGGCCGGATCTCCACGTCGCGAAGCGCAGCCTCGAGACGCAGTGCCGCGGGCGCCATGAGGGCGCAGTGGAACGGCGCCGACACCCTGAGCGGCACCACCCTACCCTTGCGTGACTTGGCCAACGCGACCAGACGATCGACCGCGGCGGCGTGGCCGGCGACGACGATCTGTCCGCCGCCGTTCTCGTTGGCCGGCGAGACGATCTCCGCGTCGTCGCCCGCCGCCTCGGCGCACAGCGCCTCGAGTTCGGCGATCGGGATGCCGATCACCGCCGCCATCGCGCCGGTGCCGGCGGGCACCGCATCTTGCATCGCCGCTCCGCGCAGACGGACCAGCCGTACCGCATCGGCGAACGTCAGGGCGCCGGCGGCGACCAGCGCCGAGAACTCGCCCAGGCTATGGCCGAGCACGCAGGCGGGTGCCTCGGTCCCGGCCTCGCGCAGCGCCGCGAGGGCGGCGATGCTGCAGGTGAGGATCGCCGGCTGGGTGTTGGCGGTGAGCACCAACGACTCCTCGGGGCCCTCGAAGCAGAGCGTCGACAGCGGCTCGCCGAGCGCGGCGTCGGCTTCGTCGAATACCGCGCGTGCCGCCGGGCTCGACGCGTACAGCCCACGGCCCATGCCGACCTGCTGGCTGCCCTGTCCGGGGAAGAGAAATGCGAGCGACATGGTGATCTAGCTCCCTGCGTTCTCGACCCGGGGTTTGGGCGCCGCTCCGTGGCCCTTGGCAGCGGCCACGAACGCGGCGTTGCGGGTGAGCGACTCGCCGATCGCACCGACGAGCCCCTCGTCGACCGACCGGGCCGCCAGCCGCAGCGCATTCGCGATCGCGAACGGGCTCGCGCCGCCGTGGCAGATCCACGCCGGGCCGTCGACGCCGAGCAGCGGCGCAGCGCCGTAGGTGTCAGGGTTCATCGTGTCGCGCAGCGACGCGAAGGCCGGCCGCAGCAGCAGCGCGCCGAGCTTGCTGCGCAGATCGGCGGTCACCGCCTGCCGCAGCCAGTGCCCGATGAGCCGGCCCGTGGCTTCGGCGACCTTGAGCGCGACGTTGCCGGTGAAGCCGTCGGTGACGATGACGTCGAACTGCCCGTCGAAGAAACCCGCACCCTCGGCGTAGCCCGCGTACACGAAGTCGGGGCTCTGGGCCGACGAGAGCAGCTCGTGGACGGTGCGGGTGAGGTCGGTGCCCTTGCCGTCTTCGCTGCCGTTCGAGAGCACGCCGACGCGGGGACGCGCGCGGCCGTTCTTGAACCGCGCATACGCGGCGCCCATGACCGCGAACTGCACGAAGTTCACCGGCTTGCACTCGACATTGGCGCCGATGTCGAGCACGACGGTGAAGCCGTCGCGGTTGGGCATCGACGTGACGAAAGCCGGGCGATCGACGCCGCGCAGCCGGCGATACTTGAACAGCCCGCAGGCCAGCATCGCCCCCGAGTTGCCCGCGCTCATCACCGCGCCGGCCTCACCGCACCGCACCAGATCGAAGCACGTCGGCATCGACGCATCGGGCTTGGCGCGGACCGCCTTGCCGGGGTGATCCTCCATCGTGATGCGCCCCGGTGCATGATGGATCGTGATGGGCAGCCGGGCGTGATCGGCGTGCTTGCCCAGCGCGGCCACGATCGGGTCGCGATCGCCTACGAGCACCACCGAGACCCCCGTGCGGGCGGCCTCGACGGCGCCGTCGACTTCGGCGTTCGGGCAGTGATCGCCGCCGAACGCATCGAGCGCGATCACGGTCGACGACACGTGCGGAGCCTACTCGGTGGCGACTTCGATGACCTGGCGTCCGCGGTAGAACCCGCAGGCGGGGCACAGGCGGTGGCTCAACATGAGCTCCTGGCAGTTCGAACAGGGCGACAGGTTCGGCGCCGTCACCTTGTCGTGGTTGGCGCGACGCATGTCACGCTTGCTCGGGCTCTTTCTTTTCTTTGGGACGGCCATAGGCGCTTTCGGGCGCCGGAGAATAGGGGCTGCCCCGGGCAATCCGCAAGCGCCTGCGCGCGTGTTAGCTCACTCGGGGAGTTGGAGCTTGCGCAGGGCCTCGGCGAGGGCGCTGGTGCGCGGCGGCTCGGCCGACGGCACGAGGTCGACCTCGGGCACTCGGGGATCCGGGACGCCGCAGGCGGTGCAGCGGGGGGTGTCCGCGGGCTGTTCGTTGAGCGGCGCGCCACACTGGCTGCACAGACCGCGGCAGTCCGCGCCGCGGGCACACATCGCGCGCATCGGGTACGCCAGCTTCAGCGTCTCGACGAGCAGCGGCTGGAGGTCGAGGGTCACGCCGTCGAACGGCCAGAGATCTTCATCCCCGTCGTCGTCGTCCTCCTCGGACTCGGGAACGCTTCGCTCGTCGGGCAGCCGCCGCGCCGCGCCGTCGACCACGAACATCGCCGTGATCCGGGCGTCAGCCGAGACGTCGGCGGGATCGAGGCAGCGCGCGCAAGGCACACGGAAGCCGCCCTCGAGCGCACCGGTGACGATGACGCTGCCATCGCCTTGGACCACGAGGTCCAGCCGCACCGACGCGGGCTCGTCCGCCTCGGCATCGGTCTCGCGCAGCGCGTCTCGCATCCACGCGGTGTCCAGCGTGTGTTCGATGGCCAGATGGGTGTCGCCCCGCCGCCGCATGGCGGAGACGTCGACACTCAGGGCATGGGGAACCGCCGCGGGGCGCACGGGGCGAGAGCCTGGTCGAAGCCGGGCACGCTGTCAAAGCGCCGAGCCGCAACCGAATCGTCGTCGCACCGTCGTCGGACCGTCGTCGCACCGTCGTCGGACTGGGAGGCGGCAGCGGGCGGGGATCGCGGGTGAGGCGCGGCGGGGCGTTGGGCCCGCGGCCGTTGACCCCCCGGCTCAGATTCGTTATTCCCGCGCCGTCCCCGTGGAGTTTCCCCAACACGAGCGCGCGGCCGCAACCCGTCGCGCCCCGACGGGGACGCCTCGCTTCGCTCGGTGGCTGCTCGCGGTGGCAACGTGGACGATGGGGCTCTTGCTGCTCGCTCACGCCACGCAGGCGCAGGCCGGATCGCGCGCGCGCGCAGCCGCACCCGCGCTGCGGCTGGCGGCGAAGCCCAGGCGCGCCGCCGCGCCGACACCGACCGTCGCGCCGGTGCTGGCGAGCGCAGGCACGTGGCACCCCGGCGCCTCGTGGATGTCGCTCGCGCCACCGCCGGCCGCGATCGTGCCGCTGCCCGGCGCGTCGTTGTTGGCGCCACCACCGGCGCCGCCGAACGAGACCGCAGGTGGCACCGCATCCTCGCCGACCGCCCCTGCAGAAGCCGAAATCCCGGCCCCGCCAGCCCGCATCGAGACGCGCTCGACGCTGAAGGGGTCGCGGTCGGTGCCGCCGTTCTGGATCGATCGCACCTACGACACCCACCGCACCCGCGCGATCGGAATCCCGCCGCTGTTCGTCCACCGCACGCCGGCCAAGGACCACCCGGAGAAGCTACTGCACGTCGATCTGTCGCTCACGTTCGGGTGGGGCAACGCCGAGGGCAAGCGCCGGTGGATCAACCCCGCCGGCCTGTTCTTCGGCAGCTTCTCCGAGCGCAAGACGTTCTGGGGCGCGGCGCCGCTGCTCATGGGCTACCGACGCATCGGCGAGCAGTACAATTTTGGCCAGTTCCCGCTCGTGTGGGCGTGGGGCACCAAATACGTGAAGAACCTGCTGGTGGCGCCCTTCCACTACCAGCAGAAGCGACCCGACGGCTTTCGCGCGGTCTCGGCGCTGCTGTTCTGGTACGGCAACAAGCACCTCGACGACACCAACGCCGACAACGATCGCGGATGGTTCGTCGCCGCACCGGCCTTCTATCGCTTTCGCCGGGGCATGCGTCGCTTCGATTTCGCCTTTGCATACATGGGCGCGGAGAACCGCCTGGTCGGCCGGCGCTGGGTCGCCGTGACCCCGTTCGCGCTGTGGCACGAGAGCGAGTTCGGCAACCGCCGCGAGTGGTGGTCGATGCCGTGGATCCGCCGCACCGATCGCGCGCGCGGACGGTCGGCGTGGGCCGTGCCGCTCGCGTTCACCTTCAGCCATCGCGACCGCGATCGCAGCGTGTTCGCGGCGACGCCCTTGGTGTGGCGCACGAGCAACGTGCTGCGCGGCAGCCAGCTCACGCTGGTCGGGCCGGTCGGCGTCTACAGCGATCCACGGCAGCGCAACGTCTTCGCCCCGCCGCTGTGGTTCCAGTTCCAGGATCGACGCAACGACACGATGGTCCGGGTGTTCGCGCCGCTGGGCTTCTCGAGGCGCACCCCCGAGCGCCGCGGCGTGTGGACCGTGCTCGGCGGCGGCATGCGCACCCAGCAGGGCTACGCGGCCTTCGTGCCGCCTGCGCTCACATGGGTCAGCCGCCGCGACGACGGCACCCGCGTGCAGGGCGTGCTCGGCATGTTCTGGCACGTGCACCGCAGCGGCGGCGAAGATCCCCGGCGCACCGTGGTGCTCGGACCGCTCGGGTTCTTCGACGCCCGCAGAGACCGCGTCCGCGGCGGCGTCCCGCTCGCGGGCATCCTCGCCGGCCGCACCGGCACAACCCGCTGGCAGGTGGTCACGCCGCTGTTGTGGCACGCGCACGATCCCATCGCGCGCCGCCGCACCTTCGTGCTCGCACCGTTCTATCACCACCGCCGCGGTGACGATCTGGACGGCGGCGTGGCGCCGCTGGTGTTCTGGGGATCGGGCAGCAAGTACCGGTACGGCGTCGCGCCACTGCTGCTGTTCGCCGACGTCACCAACGTCCGCGAGCGCACCCACCTCACCCTCTCACCGCTGTTCGTGCGCCACAGCGCCCCGGGCCAGCGCACGCTCGGCGCCGTCGGCCTGGTGTGGGACGTGGTCCGCAACGGCGGCGCCGAGCACCACACCGCGGTGCTGCCCTTGTACTACCGGCGGATCCGCGACGGCAAACGGCTCACCGTGTCGCCCATCGGCGGCATGTACCAGACCGCCGATACGCAGACGAATGTGTGGGGGCTCTTCGTGCGCCGCAAGACGCCGACCCGCACCGTGACCGGTGTCGCGCCGCTGGTGTGGACCACGACCGAGCGCACCCCCGAGGGCATGGTGCGCAACGTCAGCGTCGTGCCGTTCGTCATCCGCCACCGCTCGCCCAAGGACGACCTCGACATGTTCTCGCCGCTCGTCTGGCGCCGCGAGATCCGTGGCGAGCGGGCGCGCAAGAACCTCGCGGTGGTGCCGTTGTACTTCCGTCAACGCCAGCCCGCCGGCGTCGACGTGGACGGCGGCGTCGGCTTCTTCTGGTCCCGCGACCGGCGGCGTCACACGCACACCCTCATCGCCGGCCCGTTCTTCCACCGGCTCAGCCGCAAATCGCTGAACACCGGCCTCGTGCCGCTGGCCTGGTGGATGGACAGCGAGACGGATCGCCGCCTGATCTCGCTGCCGACGATCGTCCACATCCGCAACAAGAAGACCGGCGAGCACACCACCGTCGCCGTGCCGTTCTGGTTCGACCGTCGTCGCGCCAACGGCCGCCGCACGTGGGGCATCTTCCCCTTCGCGTTCGGTGGCAAGCGCCTGTACAACTTCACGCGGTTCTCGGTGGCCCCGCCGGGCTTCGTCGACGTCTTCCGCGTGCAGAAGAACGCTCGCTTCACCGGCTTCGTTCCGCTGCTGTTCCGCCACCGCAAGTGTGGCTACCTCGCCGGCGACGATCCGAAGTGCACCTACACCCTGTGGGGCAGCGTGCCCCTGTTCCTCTACGGCAAAGACGGCAAGGGCCGCGTCACCCACGGCTCGCTGCTCTACGTCTACGATCGCGATCCGTCGGGGATGCGGCTGTACACACCGCTGTTCGGCGTGCGCAACCAGCCCGGCAAGCTGCTGTCGTGGTACGGCGGCCCCGTCGCGATGCGGACCACCAACACCCATCGTCGACTGATGGTGCTCCCGCTGTACTACCGCCGCGCGCACCGGCTCGAAGACCGCAGCCTCACCCTCGCCGTGCCGCCGCTGTTCATCGCCCGGCACCGCGAGGATCGGCGCTTCTTCGAGGCCGGCCTCGTGGTGTGGCAGGTGAGGCAGCAGCACAAGGTCTCCACCGCGGTGCTGCCGCCGATCTTCTTCCACGGCCACGCGTTCGCTCAGCGCCGCCTCACGTGGCTCGCGCCGCTGTTCCTGCGCGACGACAATTGGGGCAAGGACGAGGCCTGGACGGCAATCGGCCCGGCCGCCTACGTGCAGCGGCGACGCGGCGAGGATCTCGACTTCGTGCAGTTCCCGCTCGTGTGGCACATCGAGCGCGGGGAGAACCAAGGCACCTTCGGCGCCTTCGTGTGGTGGGACATCCGCCGCAACGGCAAGATGGCGCAGGTCGTCCCCGGCCTGTTCCTCCGCGCCGCCGGTCCGCGCAGCGACACCCGCGTCATCGGGCCGGGCCTAGGCTGGTGGACCCGTGGCCGCGGTTCGACCGCGGGCGACTTCCACTGGCGCGCGCTGCTCGGGATCATCGGCGGCGGGGTCGAGGCCGGCCGTCGCTACGTGTCGCTGTTCGGCGGGCGCATCGATCGCGGCCCCGGCAAGGCGCCCCCCGAGCGCGTCCGCAAGCCCAAGGCCAAGCGGACCCGAGCCACCGGCGAGCAGGCGGGCCGCGGCACCAAGGGCACGCGGGGCGGCAAGGCGCGCACACCCAAGAGCGCCGCGCGGCTGCGGCTGGGCGATCGCAGGGCCGCTCGGACCGCCGCCACCGCGGCGCGCTGAACCGGCGACTGCCTGGGCCCGCGAGACGCGTCAGCGGCAGACGCGTCAGCGGTACAGGATCTCGACGCGCTCGATCGTCTGCGGCGTCGTCGGACGATCCCCGGGCCCGCCCGTCGCGGCGATGCGCTCGGCGACCGTCACGCCCTCGTCGGTGCAGCGGCCGAAGATCGAGTGCTTGCCGTCGAGGTTGGGCGTCGGCGCGAGCGTGACGAAGAACTGCGCCGAGCCGGTCGTGGGCCCGCGGTTCGCCATGCTGAGCAGCCCCGGGTGATCGTGGAACAGGCCCTCACCGAACTCGTCGGGGAGCACGTAGCCGCTGTTGCCCGTGCCGGTGCCGGTGGGATCGCCGCCTTGGATCATGAAGCCCTCGATGACCCGGTGGAACACCGTGCCGTCGAAGTAGGGTTTGGCCGCCCACACACCCGCGGCGTCGCGGGAGGCCCGCTTGCCGCGCGCCAGGCCCACGAAGTTGGCCACGGTCCGCGGTGCGGCCTCGGGCAGCAGCTTGCACTCGATCACGCCCTGGTTCGTCACCAGGCGGGCCCACAGCGCGCCGGAGCCGGTCATGCCGTCCAGCGCCTCGTCGAGGGTGAAGTCGCCGCCCTCCGGATCGCCCTGGGCGGTGGAGTAGGCCAGGATCTCCTCGTCGGTCATCCCCAGCTCGGGCTCGTCGCCGGCAACGAAGCGCGGCGCCTCGGCCTCCGGCGATCCCCCGGCCTCGGGCGTCGTGGCCTTGCCGGCCCGTAGGCGCGCCGTCCGCTCGTCCTGCTCGGCCTGCTTGGCCGCGACCTCCTCGGGCAGAGCCGGTGGCGGCGTGAACACGCAGCCCGAGCCCACCACGGCCCCGAACGCCACTGCAGCCGCCCGCCCTCGGGCACCGGCGGCCCATCGGGCGCATCTCACGTCGCGCCAAGGCTCCACTCCCAGCCGTCCCCGCATGCTCACATGACCCTGCGCGGAGCCCCGTTGGGACCCGCCTGCCGCACACGATGCACCGCCCGCCGTGGCTTGACAAGCTCCGCCCCCACGGCGTTACAGTGCGCGCCCCGAACGAGATTCGCCCGTGGCCAATCACAAGCAAGCAGAGAAGCGGAACCGTCAGCGCATCAAGCGTCGTGCACGGAACCTCACCCACCTGTCCTCCATGCGTACCTTCATCAAGAGGGTCCGCCGAGCGCTCGCCACCGGCGATGCCGACTCCGCGAAGGCTTCGTTGCCCGCGGCCGTCACGGCGATCACCAAGGCGGCCAGCAAGGGCGTCATCCACCGCAATACCGCCTCGCGCTACGTGTCGCGTTTGACCCGCGCCGTCGCAGTCAATCCCGCCTGAGGCCGGGGTCGACTGCGGCCGATCCATCGACAACCCACCCTCGACGCGGCGATGAAGCTCGCTCATCGCCGCACCCGAGTCGGTTCAGCGCGGGGCGACGCCGCGCAGCGCATCGCACGACTCGAGGATCCACCGCTCGAGCGCGAGCGCGGTGGCCTTCGACACCACGAACGATCCACCCTTGAGATCGCCGTCGAGTCGCACCAGCGCCGCGAACGCCCGGCGCAGGCGATCGGGACTGAATTGCCGCGCCTGCTCGACGAGCTTGCGCGCGACGAAGGGCGGCACGCCCGCCGCCGATTCCACGTCGCCCTGACGCAGCCCGACGCCGTGGGCGAGCATGAGCATACGGAGCTGACGGGCGAGCAGACCGACCAGCGGCGCGGCCTCGGACATGCCGCCGTCGCCTTGGCTGAACATGCGCCGCAACACCGCGATCGCCCGGTCGTGCCGGCCCATGCCCACCGCGTCGGTCAGATCGAACACTACTGCCTCGCGGGCGTCGGTCACCACGGCGGCGACGTGGGCTGCGGTCACCTTGGTCTGGGCGCCCGCGTACAGCGAGGCCTGCTCGAGCGCAACCGTCAGGGCCGACGGCGAGGTGCCGACGCGCTCGACGATCAGGTTCGCGGCGGCGGAGTCGATGCCGACGCCGACCTCGCGGGCGTGCTGTACGACGAAGCTGACCGCGTCGTCGTTGCGACGCAGCCCCTCGAATTTCTCGACGACGCCGGACTTCTTCGCCGCGGTCACCAGTCGCGAGCGGGCATCGATCCCCGCCGAGGTGATCACCAACACCGTGCTGGGGTTCGGCGCAGCGAGGTACTCGACCAAGCCGTCGAGGAGCTTGGGGTTGGCCGGGCCGCGGCCCTTGCCGATCGCCTCGGGCTCGTCGAGCTCGACGAGCCGACGCTTGGCCATCAGGGGCACCTGCATGCACGCCTCGAGCACCTTGCCCGGCCCCTCGAGATCGCGACCCACGAAGCGCTCGTGGTTGAAAGCGGCGAAGTCGGCGTCGAGGGTCGCCGTGCGCAGCGCTTCGACGACAGCACGCATCATGGCGTGCTCGCTGCCGTAGAGCACGTACACCGGGGCGACGTCGCCGACGCGGATCTTCGCCAGGGCGCTCACACCGGCCTCGTCGCAGCTCCCCGCGGCGAAAGGGTGGCCACGCACTCGACCTCGGGCGTCATCGGCATCAGGTCGAAGACGGCGACCTCGTCGACAGCCCAGCCGTGCTTCACCAGCACGCCCAGGTCGCGGGCCAACGTCGCCGGATCGCAGGCGACCAGCACGATGCGTTCGGTCGCGACCACGGCCAGCGCCCGCGCGGCGTCCTTGCCCAGGCCGGCGCGTGGCGGGTCGGCGAGGACGACCTCGTAGCGCGTGGGGCCACCGGCAATCCGGGGCACCAGCGCGACCACGTCGCCGTGCTTGGCGTTGATGGGCAGGCCGTGGGCCTCGGCGAGCTTGCGCAGCAGGCCCACCGACTCGCGATCGTCGTCGCACGTCCACACGCGGCTGGCGACACGGGCCAGCGCCCGCGTGAAGTTGCCGGCGCCGGCGTACAGCTCGAGCACGCGCTTGCCGTGGGGCCTGGCGCGGCCGAGCACGTGCCGCAGCAGCGCCCGATTGACGTCGCTGCGGGCCTGCGTGAACACGAAGGGCGTCGCGGACATGGGCGGCAGTCCGCCACCGCCGTCGATCTCGAGCGTGGGGTTGCCGATGCGGATGCGCGCCCTACCCCCGCGCAGCTCGACGCCCACGAGCACCCGATCGAGGCACGCCTCGAGGGCGTCGCGAAGCGCCTCGGTCGGCCGCACGCCGGCGAGACCGAGCGCGACATGCTTGCCGTCGGAGAGCGCATGGACCTCGCCATGTGCGGGAAGCAGCGCGGCGATGCGGCGCAGCCGGGCCAGGCCGTGGCGCAGCGGGGCCGTGAGCACCGGACACGCAGGCGTGTCGATCACCTCGTCGCTGCGCTTGCGCATGAACCCGAGCACGAAGCCCTCGGCGTCGTTGCGGTAGTGCAGCCGCGCGCGCCGGCGATACCCCAGGCCGTCGCCGGCCCCCGGGGCATCGCCCGCCACCGGCACCACGCCGAGCTGGCGCAGGGCGTCGGCGACCATCGCGACCTTGAGGTCGATCTGGGCGGCCGGTGCCACGTGCTGCCAGCCGCAACCCCCGCAGGTGCCAGCGAGCGGACACGGCGGCGCGACCCGGTGCACGCTGGGCTCGAGGACCTCATCGAGGGTGCCGACGATGTGCTTCTTGGCGGTGCGGGCCACGTGGGCGCGGACCAGCTCGCCCGGCAGCGCCTCGGGGATGAACCAGGTCGGCGGCGCGTCGGCGTCGGGCTCGACCCGGTGGCCGACGGCGTCGCCGCCGGTGGCGAGGGTACGGATGCGGATCTCGACGGGGGCGGCCATGGGGCGGCAGGGTATACCTGAAACCAGGCGCCGATTTGGCTTGGGTCGCGGGCCCGGTCGCGCGATGCTGGCGCGGCATGGCCGTACCTGACACTCGCACGGGCACTGGGGTGGGCACCGGATCGGGCACTGGCGTGGGCATCGGATCGGGCACCGGATCGGGCACCGGATCGGGCACCGGATCGGGCACTGGATCGGGCCACGGGCTGTCCGCCGCCGAGTCCGACGCCCTCGCCCACCTCGTCGACGAGGCGCAGGAGTTGCTCGACGCGGGGGACGTCGCCCGGGCACGCGCCACGATCGCCGAGGCCGTATCGCTGGCGCCGCGCTCGGCCGAGACCCTCGTGCTGCAGGCGGAGCTCGCGCAGCTCGACGACGATATGGACGCCGCCCACGCGCGGCTCGTGGCCGCCCTCGAGGCCGACCCCGACCATGCCGACGCGCACCACAGGCTGGCGCGCATCCTCGAAGACCGCGGAGACATGGCAACGATGGTGGCCCATGACCTCCGGGTGCTCGCCCTGGATGCCCGCGCCGACCGCCGCGCCGGCATCGGCACGCCCGACGACCTCGCGTTCATCGAGGAGCACGCCCGGCGCACCCTCGACACCCTGCCCGGCCACCTCGCCGAGCGGGTGCAGGATGTCCCGGTCGTCCTCGAGGCCCGTCCGAACCCCGCCCTGGTGCGCGAGCACTTCGATCCGCGGGCGCTGGGCCTGTTCGAGGGGCCCACCGACTTCGACCGCAAGGCTGGGCACAGCGACACCCGGCCGACGCGGATCGTGCTCTTCTACGCCAATCTCCTGGCGGTCGCCCCCGACGATGACACTCTCGCCGAACAGGTCGAGGTGACCGTGCTCCATGAGCTCGGCCACTTCTTCGGGCTCGATGAAGACGACGTGGCGGACCTTGGGCTGGAATAGCCGGTTTGGTACGCAACCTCGCAGGACAGGCTACGAGGGTCGCCACGGGGCGACGGGTGTCGCCGGGGGCCGGACGGACGCCCATTCGAACAAAATCAAATACTTGAAGATGATCGCGCCGCGGCACGCACTCTGCATATCAGCGGGGCATGGCGACGACGAAGACCCTGGCTGCCGTGCTCACACTCTGCGTCGTCGCCGCATGTGACACCCAGGGCGAGACCGTCGGTCCCCGCGGCGGCGTCATCATGTCCGCCGACGGGCGCGTCGCCCTCGACATCCCGCCAGGCGCGCTGACCGACGAGGTCGAGATCTCGATCGAGCTGCTCGACGACGCCCCTCAGCAGATCCTGGGCAGCGCGTACGCGATCGAGCCCGCCGGGTTCTCGCTGCTTCGGCCCGCGACCCTGACGTACGACCTCTCCGACGACATCGACCAGGCCGAGCGTTCGTTCGAGCTGGCCGACACCGACATGGCCGACCTCGTGCTCGTCAGCGAGAAGGCCGGCCGCTGGCACCCGATGGCCGACCGCGATCTCGACGCCGACGCCGCGCTCCTGTCGGCCTCGGTGCTCTACTTCACCGCCTACGCGCTCGTCTCGCGCTGACGCCGATCCGCGAACGCGGCGCTGCTCGAGGGCATCTCGGCCGACGCCGGCGAGCCCTCGTCCCGGGATGTGCCGCCGCGTCGCGCGAGCCCGCCGCGCTCAGGCGAAGCGCGCGGCGATGCCGGCCGTCAAGGCCGTGCGCAGCGCGTCGTCACCGCGGTCGACGGCGCTGCACGCCCGCGCGTCGCGGAGCAATCGCTCGACGGGGAACTCGGTGGTGTAGCCGTAGCCGCCGTGGATCTGCAGCGCCTCGGAGCAGGCCGAGACTGCCGCTCGAACGGCCGCGAGCTGACCGCGCGCTGCGGCATCGTGGGCCCCGGCATCGCCCGCGTCGAGGCGACCGGCGGCGTGGACCAGCAGCATCCACGCGGCATCGCGCTCGGTCGCCCCATTGGCGAGCTTCCACTGGATGGCCTGGAAGTTCGCGATGGGCTGGCCGAACTGCTCGCGGACGCGGGCATAGTGCACGGCTTGCGTGATCGCGGCGCGGGCGAGGCCGCACGCCACCGCGCCGACCAGGACCGACACGCGGGCGGAGAGCTGCGCCGCGAGGCCGGCATCGCCCGTGCGCGGCAGATCGACATCGAGCGCGACGTCGGTCCAGCCGACCGAGCGCAACCCCGAGCCGCGGCGCGACCGACGATCGAGTCGATCGGCGGCGACCAGACCGACGACGTCGCCTTCGCGGCCGACGACCACGAGCGCGCCGTCACCGGGGACCATGCGGGCCGCGCCGTGCAGCCGCGTGGTCCCTCCCGGAGCGCCCGTCGCACAGACACCCCGCCCAGCACCGACCCATCCGACCCACGACGACTGGCCAGTCGCACCCGAGTGGGATTCGGGCTGGACTCCGGCCCCGAGCAGGCGCGCCAGCAGTGGCTCGTCGCCGAGGCCGAGCGCGAGGCCGACGGCGCCGCCCTCGTGCAGCGCGAGCCGGACCGCCAGCGAGCCGCTGTGGGTGGCGAGTTCCTCCATGACCGCCGCGGCGCCGAGCATGCCCGCCCCCGCGCCGCCGCGATCCTCGGGCACGCTGACGCCGAACAGGCCCCAGTCTGCACAGCGGGCGGCGAGGTCGGCGTCGAGGCCGTCCTCGTCCCACCGCGCCGCCGACGGTGCGATCTCCCGGGCGCCGAGCGTGGCGACTGCCCCCACGAGCGCGTCGATGTGCTCGGGCCAGATCCCGGGCAGAGTCATCGGGCATCCTCGAATCGGCGCGCGATATCCCGCGACACCACGACCCGCTGCACCTCGCTGGTGCCCTCGTAGATCATCGTCACCCGCACGTCGCGGAACAGGCGCTCGACCACGCCGTCGCAGTCCTGGCCCTCGGGACCCATCATCGCCAGGGCCCGGTTGCACGCGGCGAAGGCCCGCTCGCTGGCCATGAGCTTGGCCATGCTCGCCTGGTGGGAAAACGGCTGGCCGGTGGTCTTGAGCCACGCCGCGCGGGTGGTGAGCAACGCGGCCGCGTCGAGCTCCATCGCGCTGTCGGCCAGGGCGAACGAGACGCCCTGGGGCACGTCGCGCTCGCCGTAGCGGTCCCGCGTCCACGCGGCGGCGGCCATCGTCGCGGCGCGGCCGATGCCGAGGGCCTGCGAGGCGATGCCGATGCGCCCCCCATCCAAGGCCATCATCGCGACCCTGAAGCCGCGGCCGACCTCGTCGAGCAGCGCGTCGGGCCCGACCTCGCAGCTGGCGAACTCGATCGCGCAGGTCGTGCTGCCGCGCAGGCCGAGCTTGTGCTCGGGCTTGCCGCGGGAGAGACCCGGCGTGTCGCCCGGGACCAAGAACGTCGAGATGCCACGGGTGCCGGGATCGTCGCTGGTCTTGGCCCAGACCACGAACAGGCCGGCGTCGCTGCCCGAGGTGATCCACAGCTTGCTGCCATCGATGACCCAACCGCGATCGGTGCGGCGGGCTCGCGTGCGCATGCCGGCCGGATCGCTGCCGGCCCCGGCCTCGGACAGCGCGAAGGCCCCGACGACGTGTTCGCCGTTGCACAGCTTCGGCACGTGCACGCTGCGCTGCTCGGGGGTGCCGAAGTGCGCGAGCACCTCGGCGACCATGTTGTTCACGCACAGCGCCACGGTGGTCGCGGCGCAGGCGTGGGCGAGTTCGGTGACCGCGAGGCTGTACGCGAGCGCGCCGGCCTGCAGTCCGCCGAGCTCGCGCGGCACGGCGATGCCCATGAGCCCCGCGGCCGAGAGCGCGGCGAGGCTGTCGGTCGGGAAGCCGCCGCGGCGGTCGAGCTCGGCCGCGCGTGGGCGCAGGACGTCGTCGGCAACATGCGCGGCAAGCTGCTGCACGCCGTGTTCGGGGGATCCGGGCTCGATGTCGAACATGGACTAGAACGCCTCGCCGAGCTGGCCCTTGTACGTATGGACGTAGTCGACCTCGGGCGCGGGATCGAAGACCCACTGCGCGATCGAGTCCACGATGCACTGGCTCAGCCGTTCGGGCGGCAGCTCGCCGCCGATGTCGGTGCCCTTGGCGTTTTGCTTCTTCAGCCAGATGCGGATCACCTTGGCGTCGCTGGCCTTGCCGGTGGTGTCGATCTTGAACTCGACGCTGAACGCGCTGCGCATGAAGCGGGTGTCGTTCTCGGCCATCTCGTCCTCGAGGCAACGACTGAAGTCCTTGTGGTAGCCGCCCGAGATGGTGTCCTCGATCGAGCGCAGGGTGTTGGGGTGGATGCCCTTGCCCTGGTCGTCGTACGTGTCGCGGTAGGTGCCGGTGACAATCTCGCCCTGGTACTTGTTGCCGCGATACTTCGACGCGATGTCGGGGTTGTCGGTGTCCTGCTTCTTGCACCCAAAGAGGGAGAAGCCGAGCGAGGACGACAGCAGTAGGGCGAGCGACGTGGCGAGGATGCGGGTCATCGTGGTTCTCCTGTGCGATCAGGCCTTGAGCAGGTCCGCGGCGATCACCAGCCGCTGGATCTCGCTCGTTCCCTCGTAGATCTCGGTGATCTTGGCGTCGCGATAGAAGCGCTCGACCGGGAACTCGGTCACGTAGCCATTGCCGCCGTGGATCTGGATCGCCGCCTTGGCGAGGCGGTTGGCGGCCTCCGACGCGTAGAGCTTGGCCATCGCCGACTCGCGGCTGTGACGACGTCCGGCGATCTTGGCCGCGGCGGCGCGCAGGGTCAGAAGCCGCGCCGCCTCGAGCTCGGTCTCCATGTCGGCGAGCATGAAACCCATCGCCTGGTGATCGATGATGCGCTTGCCGAACGTGCGGCGCACACAGGCGTAGGACGCGGCGGTCTCGAACGAGGCGCGGGCGATGCCGAGGGCCTGCGCGGCGATGCCGATGCGACCGCAGTCGAGGGTCGACATCGCGATCTTGAAACCCTCGCCGACCGTGCCGAGCATGTGTTCGGGCCCCACGCGATGGTTGTCGAACACCACCTGCGACGAGTGGCTGCCGCGGATGCCGAGCTTGTCGTCCTTGTGACCGCGCGTCACACCGGCCGCGTGCATGTCGACGATGAACGCCGTGATGCCGCGGTGGCCCGCCGCGCGGTCGGTCATCGTGAACAGGATGCCGACGTCGGCCTGGGGCCCGTTGGTGATCCAGTTCTTGGTGCCCTCGATCACCCAGCCATCGCCGTCGGGCTCGGCCACGGTGCGTTGCGCCGCCGCATCGGAGCCAGCCTCGGGCTCCGAGAGCATGAAGCAGCCGAGCTTGGCGCCCGACGCGAGCGGCTCGAGCCAGCGCGACTTCTGATCGGCGGTGGCGAACTTCACCAGCGGATCGCACACCAGCGAGTTGTTCACGCTCATGATGACGCCGGTCGAGGCGCAGGCGGCCGAGACCTCTTCCATCGCCAGCACGTAGGCGATGGTGTCCAGGCCGCTGCCGCCGTGTTCGACGGGCACCTCGATGCCCATGAGCCCCAGCTCACCCATGCGGGCGACGAGTTCGACCGGGAAGCGGGCCTCCTTGTCGATGGCCGCGGCCGCGGGTTTCACCTCGCGCAAGGCGAACTCGCGCACCATTCGCACGAGCGCTTCGTGTTCCTCGGAGAGCGTCAGATCCATCGCCGAGCGGGAGCGTACCGCGTCCACCCGGCGGGGGCCACTGGGGCAGCGGCGCCCGTCAGCGGCCGGTGAAGGTCGGCGGGCGCTTGGCCAAAAATGCGGCCATGCCCGCTTTTTGATCGTCGGTCGCGAACAGCGACGCGAAGCCCTCGACCTCGAGGCGGTTGGCGTCGGCAAGCGGTAGCGCGGCACCTTGGTGCAGCACCGCCTTGCACTTCGCGATCGCCAGGGGTCCCATCTGCGCGATCGTCTCGAGCGTGGCGATCGCCGCCGGCAGCAGCTCGGCGCGCGGCAGCACGCGGTTGGCCAGGCCGATGCGCAGCGCCTCGGCGGCGTCGATGATGGCTCCGGTCAAGCACAGCTCGATCGCCCGCGCCAGACCCACGCGCCGCGACAGCCGCTGGGTGCCACCGAAGCCGGGAATGACCCCGAGCTTGACCTCGGGCTGGCCGAACTTCGCGTGCTCGGCCGCGTAGATGAAGTCGCAGGCCAAGGCGAGCTCGCAGCCGCCGCCGAGCGCAAAGCCGCCGACCGCGGCGAGGGTGGGGATGCGCAGCCCCGCGAGCAGATCGCCCAGACGGTGTCCACGCGCCGCGAACGCCCCGGCCGCCTCCGGCGTCATCTCCCGCATCGCGGCGATGTCGGCCCCGGCGACGAACGCCTTCTCGCCGGCGCCGGTCAGCAGCAGCGCGCGCAGTTCATCGGCGACCGCAGTAGCCTCGAGGACGGCCGTGAGCTCGTCGATGACCTGCGCATCGATCGCGTTGAGGACTGCGGGTCGGTTGATGGTGACGATGCGGACGGGCCCGCGGTCTTCGACGAGCAACGTGCCGTAGGCCATCACTTGCCCTCGTACTGGTAGAAGCCGCGGCCGGTCTTGCGGCCGAGCCAACCGGCGGCGACGTGCATGCGCAGGTTGTTCGCGGCGCGGTACTTGTCGTCGCCGAGCTGGGCGTGGAGCACGTCGGCGATCGCCAGGCACGTGTCGAGGCCGATGAGATCGGCGAGCTCGAGCGGACCCATCGGGTGGTTGAGGCCCTTCTTCACGCCGAGGTCGATGTCCTCCGCGGTGCCCAGGCCCTCTTGCAGCGCGAAGCAGGCCTCGTTGATGAGGGGGATCAGCACGCGGTTGACGATGAAACCGGGCGAGTCGGCGCTGGTGACCGTGAGCTTACCCATCGACGTCGCCAACGCCAGCGTCGCTCGGTAGGTGGCGTCCGAGGTCGCCAGCCCGCGGATCACCTCGACCAGCTCCATCACCGGCACGGGGTTCATGAAGTGCATACCGACCACGAGCTCGGGGCGCTTGGTCTGCGCCGCCAGCAAGGTGATGCTGATCGAGCTGGTGTTCGTCGCCAGGATCGCGCCCGGCTTGCACGCGCCGTCGAGGCCGATCATGAGCGTCTTCTTGAGCTCGATGTTCTCGGTGGCGGCTTCGATGGCGATGTCGACGTCGGCGAACGCGGCGATGGAGTCGACCGGCTCGATGCGGCCGAGGATCGCTTCGCGCAGGTCGGCCGCGAGCTTGCCCTTCTCGACCAGCCGGCCCAGCGCCTTGCCGATCGCGGCCTTGCCGGCCTCGGCACGGGCGCGGTCGACGTCGGCGAGCAGCACATGCAGCCCCTTTTGTGCAGCCACCTGGGCGATGCCGCCACCCATCTGTCCGGCCCCGAGCACACCCACGCGATCGATGTTCGTCGTCGTCATCACACCACCTCCACCATGAGGGCGACGGCCTCGCCGCCACCGATGCACAAAGACGCCACCCCGCGCTGCTTGCCCGTCTGGCGCAGCGCGTGGACGAGCGTCGTGAGGACACGGGCGCCCGAGGCCCCGATCGGGTGGCCGAGCGCGATCGCACCACCGCGCACGTTGAGCCGCTCGGGGGCGATACCCAAGGAGTCCTGGTTCACGAGGGCCACCACGGCGAACGCCTCGTTGATCTCCCAGAGATCGACGTCGGCCACGGTGTGCCCGGTCTTGGTGAGAAGGTTCTGGATCGCCTTCGCCGGCGCGGTGGTGAACCACTCGGGGGCGCCCGCGGCCCCGCTGTAGCCGACGATACGGGCGAGCGGTGCGAGCCCGCGGCGCTTGGCCCCATCGGCGTCCATCACGACAAGCGCCGCGGCGCCGTCGTTGATCGTCGAGGCGTTGCCGGCCGTGATCGTCCCGTCCTTCTCGAAGGCCGGGCGCAGTCCCGCGAGCTTGTCGATGGCGCCGCGGAACGGCTCCTCGTCGTCGGCCACGACGGTGATGTCGCCCTTTTTTCCCACGACCTCGACCGCCACGATCTCGGCCTTGAACAGCCCCTCGCGGACCGAGTTCTGCGCGCGCTGGTAGCTGGCGATGGCGTAGGCATCCTGACGCTCGCGATCGATCTTGCGCTCGGACGCGCACAGCTCCCCGGCGACGCCCATGTGGTAGTCGTTGTACGGATCCCACAGCCCGTCGAAGATCATGCCATCGACGAGCTGGCCGTGGCCCATCCGGTAGCCCGTGCGGGCCTGGGGCAGGTAGTACGGCGCGTTGCTCATGCTCTCCATACCGCCGGCGATGATCACGTCCGCGTCGCCGGCCTTGATCGCGCTGGCGGCCATCATCACCGTGCGCAGGCCCGAGCCGCACACCTTGTTCACCGTCAGCGCGCCGACGTGATCGGGGATCCCGGCGTGGATGGACGCCTGGCGGGCGGGCGCCTGCCCCTGCCCTGCCGGCAGCACGCAGCCCATGAACACCTCGTCGACTGCGGCGCCCTCGACGTTGGCGCGCTGCAGCGCCGCCTTGATGGCCGCGGCCCCGAGCCTTGGTGCGGCCAGGGTGGCAAGGGCCCCGCCGAAGCTCCCGATGGGCGTTCGAGCGGCGCTGACGATGACGACATCGCGTGACATGGTTGATCTCCGTCGTGGTTGCGCCTGACCCCCGCGGCCAAGGTCGCCGACACCCGCCGACCCGACCGCTCTAGCACGCGCCCTGTCGCCCCCGCTGCCCTGCACGGTTGTGTTTGATCACGGCATCGCCGCGTTCGCCGCACCCATGCAGCTGCGCAGGGTGCCGCTGCGCCGGTGGGCGTGGAGTGCTCGCGGGAGCGGCAGGCCTGCGCGGCTCCAGCCCGGTGGCACCGCCGACTTGACGGCTGGCGCGCGCTGCCGCATAAAGCCGAGCCTTACCACTCGCCGAGGTAGCTCAGGTGGTTAGAGCGAGGGATTCATAACCCCTAGGTCGCCGGTTCAAGTCCGGCCCTCGGCACTGGCAGACTCGGGTGGATGGTGGTGAGCGGGAGCGCGGACCTACCGACGCGTGCCAGGCTCCCGCAGGCGAGCGCGCGAGTAGCCGCACCGGGTGCCCCGATGCGGCTGTGGACGACCGTTCAGCACACGGACGTCTCGCTCGCGAACAGGTCACATCGGCAGGCAGACCGCATTGTTCTCTGGGTCGATCTCGGTGTTGCCGACGCACCCCATGTCGCTGCATCCGTCTGCACAGAAGTCGCAGGAGTCGAAGGTCTCGTCGAGACAGTCGGGGTCGACCGCACCGCAGCCGCAGTCGCAGCCATCGTCGACCCCGTAGAACGTCGGATCGCAGATCCACTCGACCGGGACCACGATTTCCTCGCAGGCCGACGTGTCGAAGGTGCAGTCCTTGGTGCAGGCGAGGTCGCCGCCCGCGAAGCCGAGGTCATTGCAGCTCGTTCCCCCGAGCTCGGCGCCGTCGCAGTTTTCCCCTGCCCCTGCGACGTCATCGCCGCACACCGGCGGCGGACCGCACGACACCTGGCCAAAGCAGTCGGGACACGCGCAGCCCTCGTTGTACGGATCGCAGATCCCGTCGTCGTCGCAGGCCCCCGAGCAGAACGCATCGTTGGCGCAATCGGCACAGACGCAATCCTCGTCGAGGTTGCACACGCCGTCGTCCTCGCACGCCTGGCAGATGCAGCTCTCGTTGTCCGCGTCCGGGCAGCTCTTGTCCGCCTCGACGTCGACGCACGCCTCGACGCCCGGGTTTTCGCCGGTCGTGCCGGTGTCGGTCCCGCTGGTGCTCGGATCCGTGCTGGTGCTCGCGTCCGTGCTGCTGCTGGATTCCGCATCGGTCGGATCCTCGGTCGAGCTCGAGTCCGGGTCCGTCGTCGAGTCCGTCGCCGTCGTCGGGTCCGTCGCCGTCGTCGGGTCCGTCGCCGAGGGGTCGGTGGTCAGGGTCACCGAGACGCTGTCGCTGACGGTGTTCGAGTCGCTCTCGTCGGTGTCGGCGGTGTCGGCGTTGGTGGTGGCCTCGTCGTCGTCGCTGGGGCAGCCGAGCAGGAGGGCCGAGGCGCAGAGCATCGGCAACGCGGAGAACAGGACGGAGTGTTTCATGGTCGTGTCGCTTTCAAGTCGGGAAAGACCCGCGGCCACGGCTTCAGACAACCCACCACCGCCCCGGAACGGACGCCATACCGCGAGTCACGGGACATCCGCAATCACCCCACATCCACTCGCGTTCTCGCCCGCCTCAGTTCTTCCTGGTGGACCGTGCCGGTCCACCTTCCTGGGGAACCGGCCCGGTCCACCTTCCACCGGGCGAAGCCCGGCGGAACCTTCCCCCTCCCCTTCGCGGACGTTCTCTCAGCGCCCGTCGCGGATGAACGCGGCCGCCCGCGCGAGGACGGCCGGTCGCCACTGCAGCAGGGAATGGATGCCGCCGACCATGACGGGCTCGATCCCCGGCAGTCCCATCTCGCCTAGCGCGACCACGCCGTCGTCGTCGCCCAGCAGGGCCGAGTTGTAGCCGCGCGGATCACCGCGGCCTCCGGCGAGCACCAACACGTCGGCGTTGTCCGGCGCCGCCGGCAAGCTCGTGACCCGCGCGGGCACGAGTTCGCGCGAGGCATCGCCATAGACCCAGCGGAACATCCGGCCTTGCCCATGCGCCACGGCGAGCTGCGAGCCGGCGTTGGGCGGCGACAGCATGACGACGCGGTGGCGCGTCGCCGGATCGGCCCCGCTCGCGAGGTACGCCCGCACCACGAGCCCGCCCATGCTGTGGGTCACGAACCCGAGCACGGGGGGCGGAGGACCGAGCCACGCCTGCACGAACGCGGCGAGCCGATCGGCGTGCTGCGCCAGCGTGCCCCGCCGCGTCGGGTAGTCGAAGCCGCGGACGCGCAGCCCATGCCGACGCAACAGCACCGCCGTCGGCAACAGCCCCCACGACGACCGCAGCGCGCCGTGCAGCAGCACGACCGGCACCTCGCGGCTCACTCCGGTGCGGGCTTCGGACTCCACGGGCCACCCTCCCAGGGCCGCGGTGCCTTGGCATCGGCGGCGGCCGCGCGCGCGCGGCGACGCCACAGCAGCACCAGCGCGCCGGCGACGATGATCGCGACCACCTGCCCCGGCGACAGCGGACCGATGCTCGCCTGGGCCCGGTCGGCGCGCAGCGGCTCTTCGATCAGCATCCGCGCGACCACGAGCCACGCCAGCGTCGGCAAGAACACGGCACCGGCGAACCGTCGACGGGCGCGCAGACGCAGCGCCAACCATAGGCCGACCAGCGCGAGCGCGGCCGCGAGGATCTGCGTCGGGAACACCGGCAGCGACTCGGCAGCCCCCGCCGGCATGAGCTGCGCGAGCCCGCGGCGGTGGGCCTCGTACGCCGGCGAGTCGATCGGGAAGCGGATCGCCAGGGCGAAGTCCGGCGCGTAGCGGCCGAAGCCGACGCCGCCGAGCAGCGCCCCGATGCGCTCGAGCGCGACGCCGAGCGCGAGCGCCGGAGCCAGCGCGTCGAACCAGACCCAGACCGGCACGCCCATCCGGTTGGTGTGCGCGATGCTGACGACCACCGCGACGACGAGCCCCGCCGCCGGGTTCAGACCGCCCTGCGAGAGCAGCAGCAGCGAACCGAAGCCGGTGTAGCCCTCGGGGTTCGCGAACAGCCACGCGCCGCGGGCCGCGAGCAGCGCCGAGCCCAACGCGATGACGTAGCCGGTGCCGAGCCGGTCCGCGGGCAGCCGATCCCTGGCCGCGATCGCCAACGCGAGCAACCACCCCGCGACGAGCGCGATGCCCATGAAGAACCCGTAGGCGGAGACTTCCCACCCCGCGCCGGGAATCGTGAAGAGGATGGGAGACACGGTCGGCGATCGGGGGCGGCCCAAGGCCGAGGCGCACGTCGGCGGGAAGGCGCACGTCGGCGGGAAGGCGCACGCCGGCGGGAAGGCGCACGCCGGCGGGGAGGCGCGCGTCGGCGCCGACACAGGAGGACCCTACTCCTCGGCGTAGACCGCCTCTTCGCGCTCCTGGGCTTCCTTGCACTGGATGCACAGCTGGGCCTCGGGGCGGGCCTGGAGACGCTTGAGCGAGATCGGTTCGTCGCACTCCTCGCAGACGCCGAAGGTCGTCTCGCCGATCTTGCGCAGGGCGTGTTCGATCTTGTCCATCAAGAAGCGCTCGCGCCCGCGCAGGCGGAAGGAGAACGCCTGCATGTACTCAGAGGAGGCCTGGTCGACCTCGTCCATCCGTTCGTCCGAGTCGATCACCATGTCGTGGTCCAAGGTGCGCCTCGCCTCGGAGAGCAGGCGATTGCGCTTCTCTTCGAGGAGTAGGCGGAAGTCTTCGATCTGCGACTTGTTCAGCGCCATGGAGCTTTCTTTCTCGGCGAGGGACGTCCCGGCCGAAGGTGCCGGTGCGAAAGGACCGCGAAACATAAGATCTGTCGGGTGGTTCGACAACTGGATTCGAGCGGCGAAATCGTGCGCGCCCGGGCGCCCCCGCGGCGAAGGCCACGGCGGGCGGCACCCACCCGCCGGAGCCGTGCCACACCGCGGAGCCGCCGGGCCTGCGAATTCACGCCGCACACGATGTTCCGCGGCCGATGGCCATGCAAGTGCGCGCGCCCGATCCGCCCTGCCCGATCCGGCCTGTCCGATCCGTCCTGTCCGATCCGGCCTGTCCGACCCGGCCTGTCCGATCCGGCCTGTCCGATCCGGCCTGTCCCATCCGGCCTGTCCGATCCGCGGGGATGACGGTCGGTGTGTCGGGTGCCACCGACTCGCGCGTTCCCGCCGGAGCACCGGCACCGACAGACCGACCGGGCGCGAGAAGATCTCCCGGAGCATCGGCGCAGCCTGCCCGGATCCCGGCAACCGACGCGGAATTCCGTCGCCGCGAGTTGACAAGATTTCACACCGTATCCTACCCTGACCCCCGTCCTTTGCACTGAGAAGGCTTCGTTCGACCATGGCAAGCTCCGACAAGCGCAAGCAGAGCCTCTACTTCCCAGAACAGATGCTAAAGGAGATCCAGGAGGAGGCGGCGCGCCAAGACCGGTCGCTGTCCTGGATCGTCCAGAAGGCGTGGAAGATCGCGCGCAAGGACATCATGAAGTACCCGAGCGTCAACGAGCTCGCCGATGACGCGCCGGACGACGAGCGCGGCCGCGACGAGTGACGCCGCCGGCGCCCTCCCCCGCTGATTCCGCGTCCGAGACGCCGAGCGAACCTGAACCCGAGCTCGGCGCAGTCGACGTGCTCGTCGACCGCCCCGACGGCGCGGCCATCTTCGCGCAGCGCCTCGGGCGTCCAGACGCGCCCGCCATCATGATCCTCGACGGCATCGGGTGCAGCGGCTGGGCCTTCCGCCGTATCGCACCCGCGCTCGCCGAGCGTCTGTGTGTGGTCCAGACCCACTACCGCGGCCACGGCAAGTCCCCGGAGCCGCCGCGGCCGTGGCAGCTGTCGATGCCCGATCTGGCCGACGACGCCGTCGCGGTCCTCGATGCGCTCGAGATCCCGAAGGCGACCTGCATCGGCTTCTCGATGGGCTTCCAGGTCGCCGTCGAGGTCTACCGCCGGCACCGCACGCGCGTCACCGGGCTGGTCTCGATCGCGGGCCCCGCGAGCCGCGCCCTGGGCCAGTTCCAGGGCACCGACCTGTTCGTGCACGCGCTGCCGTTTCTCCGCGCGGCCACGCGTCACGCCTCCGATCTCACCCTGCGACTGTGGCGTCGGGTGCTGCCCTCGCGGTGGCTGCCGATCATCGGCCTGCACACGCAGCTCAACCCGATGCGCATCGAACTCTCGGATCTCGAGTTCTATCTGGGCCAGATGGCGGCGATGAACCCGCAGCTGTTCGTCGACATGCTGGCCGAGGCGACGCGTCACTGCGGCGACGATCTGCTGCCGCGGATCCAGGTGCCGAGCCTCGTGATGGCCGGCGCGCGCGATCGCTTCATCCCCGTCGAGACCCTGCGCCGGATCGCGGCGGCGATCCCCGGCGCCCAGTGGCAGCTCATCGAAGATGGCAGCCACGCGTTGCCCGCGGAGTACGGACCCGAGGTCACCCGTCGCCTGCTGGCGTTCATGGACGCCCTCGCGAAGGCGCCCACAGCGGCCGCGGGCTGAAGCCCGTCAGCGCTCGACGGCGACCGGTCCGGCGGCCTCGCGCTTGTTGTCATCGGCCTCGATGGCGCCACGGATGAGGCGCTTGAGCCCGTCGTTGCGCTCGAGATCGTCGAACAGCTTCACCACGTCGTCGTGGACCTTGCTGTCGCCGATGAGCTTGCCCAAGGTGCCCTCGCCCTTCTCGATCTTCGTCGCGATGACGGCCACCTTGCCGGTGATCTGCTCGACGTCGGCGAGGATCTTCTCGAGGTCGCGCGTCATCTCGCCGGAGTCGTCGCGCAGCAGTTTGGCGACGAGGCTCTTGTTGGCCGGATCCTCGAGGTCCGCGAGCAGCTTGCGGATGTCCTCGGCGACCTTGCGACCGTCGTCGACCAGCGGCTGCACGTTGCTCTCGACCTTGGCCAGCGTCGAGTTGGCGCGGCCGACGAACTGCTCGAGGCCGTTCGCGGTGTCCCGGATCTTGCGCAAGGTGACGCCGACGTCCTCCTTGAACACCGGGTCGTTGAACAGGGCGCCGACCAGGCCCTCGCCCTCGGCGACCTGCTGGGTGATCTCGTCGAGGTTGCTGACGATGCCCTTGACCGCACCGATGGTGCGCTCGTCGTTGAGCTCGGAGAACAGGGCCGAGATGCCCGAGAGGCTGGAGTCGACCTTGTCGGTCAGCCCGGTGAAGCGCTCGCGGAACAGCTCGATGTCTTCGATGAGCGACGGCGTCGACTGGATGCGGCGCTCCTCGCCGAGCGGATCGCGCATTCCGGGCGTGACGTTGATGAGCTGATCGCCGAGCACACCGTTGCTGGCGACCGTGGCCCGCGAGTCGCTGCGGATGAGCTCGAGCTTGTCCTCGAAGACCTTCATCGTGACCTGCACCCGGCGGTGCTCGGTGACGTAGCGCGCGCAGACGCCATCGGTGCCGGCCCAGCTGACGCGCTTGGCCTTGCGGCGGAACTCGGTGGTCACGCAGACCTCGTCGTCGCCGCAGTCCTCGGACGACAGACACGGGGCATGCAGGCCCTTGGCCGCGTAGGGCTCGAGGGCAGCGCACACCCCCGTGGGGGCGCAGAACAGGAACTCGTCGCAGTTGTCGGTGCGGCCGGCGCCGTAGCGCCCCACGTCCTCGGTCAGCGGGTCGCAGAGGTACTGGCGGTTGACGAAGTCGATCGACTCGACGCTGCCGACCTCGACACCGGCGAGCTGCACCGGGCTGCCGCGGCGCAGACCCGTGATGGTGCGGAAGTCGGTCGTGATCGTCGTCTTGCTCTCCCAGGTGCCCTCGCTCTGCCCGATGATGAACAGCGAGAGGAACAGGAGCACACCGAGCCCCAGGACGAACAGGCCGACGATCAAGCGCGTGCGGGCTTCATTCTTACGCGCCATGCTGGGCCTCCGTGTCGCGTACGGCGTGCGGCGTCGCCGGTCCACCGGTGGTGCGACGCAAGGTGCCGTGGATGAAATCGCGGACCTCGGCCTTCGAGCTGTGCCACATCTCGTCGACCGTCCCGACGTAGGGGAAGCGCTTGTCGTAGAGCATCGCGACCCGATCCGAGACCTTGCGGGCAGTCGGCATGTCGTGGGTGACGACCACGCTGGTCACCTTCAGTTCGCGTTGCAACTTCATGATCATGTCCCCGATGCGGGTGACGTTGCGGGGGTCGAGCCCGGTCGTGGGCTCGTCGTAGAGGATAACCTCGGGCTCGATCGCGATCGACCGTGCGAGTGCGACACGCTTGCGCTGACCGCCCGACAGGTTGGCCGGCATCATCGTGAGCAGCTCGGCGGGCATCGCGACCATCTCGAGGCACACCTCGGCGCGGGCCCGGATCGCGCCGTCGTCCATCTCGGTGTGCTCGCGCAGCGCATAGCCGATGTTGTCGAGCACACTCATCGAATCGAACAAGGCCCCACCTTGGAACACGTACGCCACCCGTCGCCGTACCTGTCTGAGGCCCTCGGCGTCGAGCGCCGCGATGTCGTTACCGGCGACGCTCACGACCCCGGCGTCGGGCTTCAGCAGCCCGATCATCATCTTCAGGCACACGCTCTTGCCCTGACCGCTGCCGCCGATGATGCTGAGCGTCTCGCCGCGCATCACCTGCAGGTCCATCTGCTCGTAGATGAGATTGTCGCCGAACGCCTTGCCGACGGCGTGGAACTCGATGACCGGGACCTGCGCCTGTTCGGAGTCGTCCATCAGAAGAACATCATCGTGATGAAGAAGTCGGCGATGATGACGCAGATCGAGATCGACACCACCGTCTCGGTGGTGGCAACCCCCACCGCCTCGGTGCCGAATTTGGTGTTGAAACCCTGGTAGCAGCCTATGAGGCCCACCAGAAGGCCGAAGACGGTGCCCTTGACCAAGCTCTGGATGTAGTCGATGGGCGACAGCTGGTCGATGTACGTCTCGTAGAAATAGCTCGCGGGCACGCCGTAGACGGAGTCGCCGATGAGCATGCCGCCGAGCAGCGCGATGATGTTGCCGAGCACCACCAGAAGCGGCTGCGACCAGGTCGCCGCCACCACCCGCGGCCACACCAGCTTCTTGATCGGGTCGGCGCCGAGGGCAGCCACCGCGTCGATCTGCTCGGTGACCTTCATCGAGCCGAGCTCGGCCGAGATGCCGGCGGCCATCTTGGAGCCGACGGTCAGCGCCAGCAGCGAAGGCACCAGCTCGCGCACCAGCGCCAGCGAGCTGGCGTCGCCCAGGGCCATGGTCGCGCCGAAGTCGCGCAACGCCGACCCGAACTGGACGGCGAGGATCATGCCGATGAACAGCGACATGAACAGCGCGATCGGCAGCGACCGGATCCCGAGGTGCACCATCTGCGCCGCGATGTCGTCGATGCCCCACGGCCGGCGGGGCCCGATACGGACCAGCCGCAGCCCGAGCGACGCGAGACCGCCGAGCCACTCCAGGCCCGAGATGATGAGCTGGCCCAGGCGAGAGACGAGGTTCACGGCCCCTCCGTGGGGAACCGGAAGCCCGCGACGACCTGAGCGAAGGCGGGGCGACCGGCGGCGAAGGTGTCGGGCCGGGCCGAGTACCGCAGATCGAAGAGGCACCCGCTCTTCTTGAGGACCAGGAACTCGTTGCGGCGGCGCACGCCGTCGAGTTCCGCGTCGACCACGGTCCGCAGGGCGTCGCGGCCGAGCATCCGCAAGGGCTGCTGCGACACGACGACCCACTCGGTCCAGTCGATCCGCAGGTGGTCGGTGTACTGCGCGAGGCTGCTGTCCCCTTGGTCTGCACATTGGGCGTGGATGTCGATCACCGCGCCGAGCCCGCTGTGCATCCACGCGACCTGGACGTCCTCGGCGTCGCGCACCTCACGCCACGGCGAGCCGGGCAGACCGAAGCGGTAGGACGCCTCTTTGGCGGCCCGCGAGGCGGGGACTCGGTGCCGCAGGTACTGATCTCCCTGCCAACCACGGCAGCCCGAGAGGATCAACACGGACGCCAGAACGGACGCCAGAAATGGAATCGAGCGGGGAAACACGGGTCGGGCGCGGCGCCAGTCTAGCAGCCCTGTCGAAGGTGCGAGGCCTCGATCCCGATTCCCGCCGTCCATGGGGGCGTCAGACCACGGTGCGCAGGCCGGGGTCGGGTTCGCGCAAGCCCCTGCGCACCGAACCCGTGCACATGGGTGCACGGCACCGACTCGAAACTACATCGCACGACGCCATCCAAACACCTACATTACAACGCGAATTCCCACAATCGGCGCTGGGCGCTTCGAGCGCGGCACGCACCTTGCTGAGACCTGGTCACCCCCATGGAACTTCACCCCGCCTCCCCCGTCGAGACCCGACCCGACACCAAGTCCGTGGGAATCCTTGCGCGCTCCCTCTTTCGTCAGATGCGCCACGAGGGCTACTCACCCGAGCAGATCATCGGCCTCTCGACCGAGCTGCTGCAGTTGGTACGAGACGACCTCGTCAAGTCGCTGCCCGCCCAGTGACGGTGTGCAGGCCATCGCCTCCGATGGACGCCCGCCCGGGGCTGGGCTACAGATCGCGGCGCCATGGCGTCGCCTTCGATCCCCAGCCATCGCGACCTCGACGTCGACAACCGCCGCGTCTTCGTCCGCGTCGACTTCAATGTGCCGCTGGATGACGACGGCGAGGTCGACGACGACACGCGGATCGTCGCGTCGCTGTCGACGCTGCGGAGCCTGATCGAACGCGACGCCAAGCTCGTGGTCGCCTCTCACCTCGGCCGCCCCAAGGGCGTCTTCGACGCCGAGTACGCGATGGAGCCGGTCGCCGCTCGCCTCGCCGAGCTGCTGTCCACCGAGGTGCGGGTGCCCGCCGACGAGGTCGTCGGCGACGCCGCGATCAAGCTCGTGGCCGACCTGCGGCCGGGCCAGATCGTGCTGCTGCAGAATCTCCGCTTCGAGCCCGGCGAGACCAAGAACGACCCCAAATTTGCCCACGCCCTCGCCCAGCTCTGCGACGCGTACGTCAACGACGCCTTCGGCGCGTCGCACCGGGCCCACGCGTCGGTGGTCGGTCTGCCGCGATTGGTGCGGGCGCGGGCGGCGGGCGATCTGCTGGTGGCGGAGCTGAAGGCGCTTTCGCGGCTGCTCGACGCCCCGGAGCATCCGTTCGTGGCGATCGTCGGCGGCGCCAAGGTGTCCGACAAGCTCGGGGTCCTCGTCGCGCTGGTCGAACGCCTGCGCGCCGGTGACTCCCTGGTGGTGGGCGGAGCCATGGCCAACACCTTCCTCGGCGCGAGCGGAGCCGAGCTCGGCGCCAGCCTGCAAGAACGCGATCGCGCCTCGGACTGTCGCCTCGTCCTCGACAAGGCCCGGGCCCGCGACGTCGAGGTGGTGCTCCCCACCGATCTCCGCGTCGGCGCTGGCGTCGATGCGACCAGCGCGAGGACGATGGGCGCCGCCGTCGGCCTCGCCGCCGGTGACATGGCCCTCGACATCGGCCCCGACACCGCCGCCCGCATCGCCGCGATCATCGGCCGCGCCCGCATGGTGCTGTGGAACGGGCCGATGGGCCTGTTCGAGAACCGGCTCTTCGCCGAGGGCACACTCACGGTGGCCCGCGCGGTCGCCGAGTGCTCGGGCTACACGGTGATCGGCGGCGGCGACAGCGTCTCGGCGATCACCCACGCCGGCCTCGCCTCTCGCATCGACCACGTCTCGACCGGCGGTGGCGCGTCGCTCGAATTCCTCGAGGGCAAGACCCTGCCGGGCGTCGCCGCCCTGATGCCGGAGGATGCGTGATGTCCCGGGCGATGTGGGTCGTGGGGAATTGGAAGCAGCACCACCTGCCGGAGCCGGCGATGACCTGCGCGCGCGCGATCGCGGATGGGCTGCCCGCCACGGCTTCGGCGAACCATCGCGTGAGCGTCGGCGTCGCCCCGCCGTATCTATCGATCGCGGCGGCGCGCACGGCTTGCCGGCCGGTCAGCGAGCTGTGGCTCTTCGCCCAGGACGTCGCCGCCCAGGACAGCGGCGCCCACACCGGCGAGGTCGGTCCGGCGATGATCGCCCAGGCCGGCTGCGCGGGCGCCATCGTCGGCCACTCCGAGCGCCGCGCCGCCTACGGCGATCACGACGCGCTGGTGCGGGACAAGCTCCGCGCCGCCCTCGAGGCCGGGCTGCACGCGATCCTCTGCGCCGGCGAGCGGTTGGAGAGCCGCGACGGTGGCACCCACGAGGCCGTCGTGCTGGCACAACTGACGGCGGCGCTCTCGGATCTACCGCCCGCCCTGCTGGGGCCGAAGCTCATCATCGCCTACGAGCCGGTCTGGGCCATCGGCACCGGCCGCACCGCCACCCCCGAGCAGGCCGCCCAGATGCACCGTTGCATCCGCGGGTGGCTCCGCGAGCAGTGGGGCGACGAAGGCGCCGACAGATCGATTCTCTACGGTGGTAGCGTGAAGCCGGACAACGCCGGGGCCCTGGTGGCCGCCGGCGACATCGACGGCTTCCTCGTCGGCGGTGCATCCCTCGAGGCCCCCTCGTTGCTCGCCATCGTGCGCGCCACCGCAACCGCACCGAGCCATACGCCATGACCCTCTTCGTCCAGATCATCTACACGATCATCACCGTGGTGCTGATCCTCGTCGTCTTGCTGCAGGCCGGCCGCGGCGGTGGCCTCGGAACGGCGCTCGGCGGCGGCGCCAGCCAGAGCGTGTTCGGTGGCTCGGGTGGCGCCGACTTCCTGGCCCGGCTCACCCAGGGGCTCGCGATCGGCTTCATGGTCTGCGCGGTCTACCTCGCCTATGCGAGCGCCCACAGCGGCTCCGATCGGCTGAAGTCCGAGAGCGAGAAGCTGGTCGGCGACGAGAAGCTCGCGACCGCCGAGGGTGAGATCGACTACGAGCAGGTCGGGCCGGATCCCCAGCCCCTGCCCGCCCCCGGCCAGAAGCCAACGCCCGCCCTCGCCGAGGACGACGAAGCGCCCGACGCCGAGCCGGAGCCCGAACCCGCCGCCGATGGCGAGCCGGCCGCGGAGCCCCCCGGCATCGGGATCGGCAGCGACGAGCCCGTTCGGGACGCACCCAACCCGTGAGTGCCCCCCAGCCTGCCTTCGCTTTCGTGAAGGCAGAGGGCCTGGGCAACGACTTCCTGATCGTCGACGGACGAGGGGCAGCCCTCGATGCCCTCGCCGCACGGCTACAGCCCCTCACGCGCGCGATCTGTGATCGCCATCGGGGCGTCGGTGCCGACGGATTGCTGCTGGTCGGCGACGCCACGGGGCCCGGGGCCGATGTGACGATGCGGGTCATCAACGCGGATGGCTCGCGGCCGCAGATGTGCGGCAACGGTCTGCGCTGCGTGGCGCTGTGGCTGGCGCGGTCGGAGGGGCGCGACACGTGGTGCGTCGACACCGACGCCGGACCCCGCCGCTGCCGCGTCATCGACAGCCCGGACGGCGCAGACATCGACGTGGACATGGGCGCTGTGGTCCACGGCGAGCCCGTCGTGCTGACGCCGACCGGCGGGGCGGCGCGCAGCTTCGCCCGGGTCTCGATGGGCAATCCCCACGCCGTCGCATTCGTCGCCGAGGGTGAGGATCCCGAGGGCCTCGCCCGCGGGTTGGGGCCGCTGCTCGAGCGCGACCCGGTCTTTCCCGAGGGGACCAACGTCGAGTTCGCCCGCATCGAGCGCGACGCTGTCACGCTGTGGGTGTGGGAGCGCGGCTGCGGGATCACCGATGCGTGCGGCACCGGTGCCTGCGCGACGGCGGCCGCGGCGGTCGCCACCGGCCAGCTGCCCGCGGGTCAGCCCCTGGTCGTCACGCTGCCAGGCGGGCCGCTGTGGATCACCGTGCCCCGCGATCCCGGTGAACCGGTGCGGATGCGCGGGCCGGCGCGGCTCGTGTTCACCGGCCGCTGGCCCGCCTGAGCGCGACGGCTGGCCTGCTGCGACCGGCCGGTGGCGGCGAGGTCGACCTCGCCCCACCCGCGCGGTTCAGAAGCAGTTCGGGCATGCCGGGGCAGCGTCGGCGACGTCGACGCACACGTCGTCCCACGTCGTCGAGCAGCAGAACGGGTCTTGGTCGCAGACGGCATCGGCGCAGGCCGAGCACGTGGCGTCGAGGGGGCCGCCTTGCTGACACTCGTCGTGGGCACAGCCGCCGCCGGTGCACTGTCCACCGCAGAGCGCCTCCGCCTCGGTGACGCACGCCGCATCCCAGTCGATGTTGCAGCAAAAAGCGTCCGCGTCGCAGACCGTGGTCGCGCAGCTCGAGCAGTCGATCTGCAGCGGCCCGCCCTGGCTGCACTCACTGTGGGCGCAACCGCCACCCGAGCACTCGCCGTCGCAGGTATTCGCGACGAGACCGACGCACAGATCGTCCCACGAGGACTGACAGCAGAACGGGTCGATGGCGCAGATCGCCGACACGCAGCCGTTGCAGCTCGGGGCCATCGCCACACCGACCTCGCACTGATCGTGGCATGTGTCGCCACCACCACCGCTGCAACCGCCGGCGCACTGGTCCTCGACCTGGGCGACGCACATCCCGTCCCAGGTGTTGTTGCAGCAGAAGCTATCGGCGTTGCACACGGCAGCGGCACAGGTCCCGCAGCTGGGGTCGAGCGGTCCGCCCTCGGTGCAGACGTCGTGATCGCAGGTACCGCTGCCACCACCACCACCGCCGCCTGCGCAGTCGTTGACGAGCGACGGGCACGGCGCGCACACGCCGTACTCCCCCGCCACCGGCTGACAGAACATGTAGATGAGGGGATCGTCGGCGCCGAAGAGTTGATCCAGCAGCAACGCCGCCGCGATCGCGCCGAGCGGCCCGAACGCATCCTCGGCGACCATGTCCACGTCGATGTCCATGCAGTCGTCGTGGGTGCGGCACGGCACGCACACACCGCAACTGATGCTGCTGTCACCCACGCCGACGGTGACTGCAGCACAGGCGTTCATCGGGTACTGGATGTTGGCGTCGCCGATGCCCTCGAGGCCGGTGATGTCGCGCAGCAGCGCGCCGACGTTGTACTCGACGCCGACGCCCGAACAGTCGCCGTCGTCCGAGCACAGGTTGGTCACCTGATCGAAGGGATCGGGCAGCACGACCACGCCGTTGCCCAGATCCGAGCAACCGCTCGCGGTCGGGCCGCACGTGCCGTGACCACCATTGATGGGCGTGTTGCAGTTGGTGTTGTCGCCGAGGCACCCGGCGCAGTCGGCGTCCTGATCGCAGACACCGACGACCATGCCGGGCAGGCCGCAGACCGGGACGCACGCGCCCTCATTGGAGCAGTCTTCGCCGGCCGGGCACGGCTGCGAGTCCGAGCACTCGGCGCAGCGGTGGTTGTGGCACGCGGTCGCCGGCTGCTGCGTGTTCGCGCCACACGCCGCACAGTCCGCGTCGGCCTCGCACTCCTGCGGGCAGTTGGGCGCGCAGGTGTTGTCGATGCACTGCTCGTTGCCGAGGCAGGCGTCGGTGGCGTCGCCGCGGCAGGCCACGCACGCGCCCGCGGCACATACCTGGTTGTCCGGTCCGCACGCGGCGCAGTCGGGATCGTCGGTGCACGGGTCGGTCTGCTCGCCGTTGGCGTCGACGGGGCACACCGTGCCGGCCGGGACGCAGTAGCCGAACTCGGTACACTCCTCGCCATCGGCACAGCCGTCGCCGGTGTCCGGGTTGCACGCGACGCAGCGCTTGTCCGCGGCGTAGCAGCTGTTGCGCCCCTCGGTGCAGCCGCCGCACTCGGCGTCGGCGTTGCAGTTGTGCAGCAGGCAGACGTCGCTGCCGGCGTCGCCCGCCGTGGTGTCGGCCGTGCCGCCCGAGGCCGTGACGGAATCGGTGCCGCCGATCGAGCCGTCGTCAGGGCGCTGGTCGGAGCCCGAGGGGCACGCGGCCAAGAGCGCGAAGGCCGAGGCGAGGAACGAGACACGAAGAACCGGATGCAACACGCGAGACCCCCGAGGCAGTGCCGCTTGCACGGCGCCGTCCGACGATAGCCGATTTCGCGGCGCGGCGGGCGGGGACGGCCACACCGCGGTGTGCACCCGCGCGCACGATGCCTGCGCGGAAGCACGCTAGCAAAGCGGTCGCTCGATGGCGGTGTCGGGACCCGAAGTCGGCAGGATCTCGCGAAGGTAGCGGTACTCGTCGTCGCAGAACACCGCCGGCCCCTCACCTCGGAGCTCCGCACGCTCGCTCAGCGTGCGCGCGCCACCCGAGTCCATCAGGCGATTGGGGGCGTCGCCGAGGTTGTGGAAGCTGTTGCCGAGCGGGTCGGCGAGGCCCAGTGAGTGACCGTTCTCGTGGCTCACGGTCGTGCCGATCATCGAACCGAGTGACCAGACCGCGCAGGCGGCCTGGTACAAGCGCTCGTCCGTCGGGCAGCCACCGCCCGAGCTCAGCACCGGAACCTGACCGGTGGCGAGGTCGGCCGAGGTGAACGGCGCGCCGGTGTCGGGGCGGAACGGATCGAAGATGTCGTCGAACAGCGGATCGGCGCTCTCCTCGACATCGGCGGACGGTGGGTGGGTCGAGAACGCGAACAGCGACTCGATGAACACGCCGCCGAAGCCGGGGAATCCGTCCTGCTGCGTGAGCGCGTTGACGCCACCGAGCTTGTCGAACAGCCGCTCGTTGTTGACGTCCTTGCCCGGCGTGTTGTCGTAGCCGAGCAGGCCCAGGCCGTTGGGATCGGGGCCGCTGATCTCGATCGTCGCGAACAGGGCGAAGTCGCCCGGCTCCTCCTCGCGGAACTCGATGTTGATGGTCTCGTAGTCGCGGCGGAGCACGGCGAGGATGCGCTCGCGGATCATCGAGTCCAGGGCGCGCAGGCCGAACACCCGCAGGCTCTCGACGTACGACGGCAGGAACCGCACCCAGACGACCTGGCGCACCGGCAAGATCGCGAACATCAGCGGCCGCGCCGGGCCCACGATCTCGTCGTCGCCGTAGGCCACCACCGGAGCCATCGTGCCGTCGAAGATGCCGGTGTCGAGGCGGACGTCGATCGCCGTGCCGAGGCCGTCCTCCTCGTTGATGACGTAGCGGACCCGGCGGCCGTCGACGAACTCGGGCACGACCTCGAGCGTGACGGGCGTGCCCTCGGCGGCACCATCGGGGGTGTAGTTGCCGTCGAGCCGGAGGATCGTGAGGCCCTCGTCGCCGCCGAGGAATCCGCCGCCGTCGATGTCGATGTACTGGCCCAAGCTGGCGCCGGTGCCATTGCTGGTGCCCGCCGCCGAGATGGCGGTGGGCACCACGAGGTAGCTGACATCGGCGAAGTCGACGCCGCTCACGCTCGCGCCCCCGCCGTGGTCGTTGCGCAGGGTCACGCTGCCGTCGAACGTGCCGGGTTGGATGCCCGCGATGCGCGGCGAGAAGGCGAATGTGGCCCGCGTGCGATCGTGGGGCGCGCTCGGGACGAGCGGCACCTCGATGGGTCCGACCGGTGTGCAGTCGCCGCCGTCCGCGGCCTCGAAGCAGCCGTCGACCACCGCGAACGTGGTGCCCTCGGCGTCACCGAGCAGGAATCCGTCGCCCTCGAGCGGGATGGCGTCGTTGACGAAGATCTCACCGCCGATCTGGATGTCGACGAGGCTCGGTTCGAGCGTGGCCTCGATCGCCAGCGTCGATGCGAGCGGCGGCGATGTGATGCGCGTCGCCGTCGGCCGGTAGTCGATGGCGATCTGGGCGGTCCCCACGAACGCGCCCTCGGGCGTCGGCAGCAGCGCCATGACGTCGCGGGTGAGGGCGACATGGAGCGTGTCGAAGTCGATGAAGTTGGCGGGCAGCTCGACGTCGACGGCGACGCCGTCCATCGTACCCGCCAAGCGCAGCCAGGAGTCGGCGACCGAGCCGTCGAGGAAGCCGTCGCCGGTGACGACGAGGGTCGATCCGGGCACCAGCGACGCTGGCGCCACCGTCAGCAGCGTGATCTGCTCGAGTCCCACCTCGGGGCGGCCGCCGTCATCGTCGCTGGTGCACCCGAAAAGCGCCCGGCAAGCGGCGAGCGACGCCACCAGCGCCACCACGCGATGAACGGAGGTCCCCATCCGCGGAGCCTAACAGAGTCGAGGGCGTGCGGTGTCCGCCTCGCCGCCGGCTCCAGAGCGCGCACGGGCGCAGTCGAGCACGGTCGTGCACGTTGCCCGACGGCAGCGGCGCAGCGCATACTCGGCACTCGCGACCGACGGACTGCCCCATGAACTCGACCCGCCGTGATCCGAATCGAGCCGCCGCATGGGCGCTGTGCTCCCTCGCGTTGGTGCCCGCCTGCAAGGGCGGCGGTGCCCCGAGCATCACCGACCCCGGTGATCAGACCGCGATCGTCGGCCAGCAGCTCCGCATCGACATCCTCGCCACCGATCCCGACGGCGACTCGCTCGACTTCCGCTTCGCGGCGGGCGGCGTGCCCGACCTCGCCCAGACCGCGACCATGTCGATCGCGCCCGACGGGCGCGGCGTGTTCACCTTCACGCCGCTGGCCAGCCAGCTCGGATCGCACCTGTTCGACTTCGTGGTGAGCGATGGCGACAACGACGCCACAGTCACGATCAACATCAACGTGATCGGCGCCGGTGGTGACGGCACCCTGCCCGTCTTCCGCAAGCCGCTGGGCAACGGCACCGTCCTCGATCTCGAGCAGGCCGATTGCGTGGACTTCGAGATCGCGGTCGACGACCCGGACTCGAGCACCGTGACGCTGAGCCAGGTACCACCGACGATCCAGGACTCGGATCTGAGCGCCGATAGCTCCGGGCTCAACGGTCGGTGGTCGTGGTGCCCCAACCGCGAGCAGCTCGAGGCCGCGGATCGGTACGATCTCACCTTGTCGGCCCAGGACATCCCGGCCAACCCAGCGACGCTCAAGGACTACGTCGTCGTGCTGCGGCGACGCTCGGGCAGCGATTGCCCAGGCGACGCCCCGGTCATCATGCACACGGCGCAGGACATGGCGTCGATCCTGGACCTGCCGGTCGAGGCCCGCGTGACCGACGACATCGGGCTCAAGAACGCCCCGATCCTGCTGTACTCGTACACGGATCCGGGCACGCCGATCGACTACTCGGCGATGACGGTCGTCGACATGAGGCTGATGTCAGGCGACATGAAGGACGGCAGCTGGCGCGGGCACGTGCCCAATCCGGTGGTCGCCGAGATCGGCGCCAGCGCCGACATCTGGTATGCGATCAGCGCCTCGGACAACGACGACATCGACGGCGACTGCGATCACCTCACCGACTCGCCGGCCACGGGCACGCACCGCGCGACGCTCACCAACGACGGCAGCGGCGTCGCGGGGCTGTGCGGTCACTGCTCCGCCGACGCCCAATGCGGTGGCGCCGATCTGTGCGTCTCGCAAGAAGGCGGCGCTTTTTGTGCCAGCGCCTGCACTGGCGACGCCGAGTGCGACGCCGAGTTCGTGTGCTCGCCGACGCCCGTGCAGTCGATCGACGGCGCCAGCGCCCGGCAGTGCATCCCCGCGTCGGGCACCTGTCTGGGTGCGGGCGCGGCGTGCACGGAGGACGAGTTCGAGGACAACGACGACCTCGACCAGGCCGGCTCGTTCGGCGCCTTCGCCCTGGGTGTCGACCACACCGCGTCGCTGTGCGGCGACACCAACGACTGGTTCCAATTCGATCTCGGCGCTGGCCGGGCGACCGGCTACCTGTCGGGCCCCTCGAGCGTCGACATCGACATCGTGCTGACCAACGCAGGCGGCGTGCTCATCGCGGCCTCGACCGCACTGCAATCCGACGAGGAATTCACCACGCCGTGCCTCGAGGCCGGCACGTACTTCTTGCGGGTGTTCGCGCCGAACTCGACCGTCACCGGCGATTACACCTTCGGCGTGGAGCTCGGCGCCTGCAACGGCTCGGGCGGCGGCGAGGGCGACTGCTGCGCCGCCAACGGAACCCCCGGTTGCGAAGACGACAGCGTCACCGCGTGCGTCTGCGGCATCGATGACTTCTGCTGTGACAACGCGTGGGACAACACCTGCGTGACGGTGGCCGAGTCGATGTGCGGCCTCGAGTGCGGCGTCCCCACCAATCACGACTGTTGCGTCACCGGTGGCGCGGGCTGCGACGACGCGGGGGTCCAGGCCTGCGTATGCGACTCGGATCCCTTCTGCTGCGAGATGGAGTGGGATTCGGTGTGCGTCGGGCTCGTCGGCAGCCAGCTGTGCGCGCCGTCGTGCGACCCCGATGACGACGATGGCCCGTGCTGCACCGCCAACGCGACCCCGGGATGCGAGGTCGACACCGTCGAGACCTGCGTGTGCGCGATGGATGCCGCGTGTTGCAGCATGGCCTGGGACTCGTTCTGCGTCGACGAGGTCGACCAGTACGACTGCGGCACCTGCCCCTGATGCTCGGCTTGGGTCGGGCCGGGGCGAGGGCCGCGGCGGACTACATCGGCAGCACGCCCTGATCACCGCCGCCACGCGTGCCACCGCCACCGCCACCACCACCACCACGGGGCGCGAGGCCTTCGTCGCGGCCCAGGTGCGCGAGCGCCTTCTTGGTCACCTGGCGGCCGCGGGGCGTCCGCACCAAGAACCCACGCTGCAGCAGGAACGGCTCGTAGACGTCCTCGAGCGTGTCGCGGGGCTCGGACAGGGTCGCGGCGAGGGCGTCGATGCCCACCGGACCGCCGTCGAACAGATCGACGATCGCGATCAGGACGCGGCGGTCGATCGCGTCGAGCCCCTCGGGGTCGATGCCGAGCTCGCCCAGACCGTAGGTCGCGTCCTCGAGGTCGATGGCGGTGCGGCCACGGACCTGGGCGAAGTCGCGGACGCGCCGCGTGAGGCGATTGGCGATGCGTGGGGTGCCGCGGCTGCGCCGGCCGATCTCGGCGGCGCCGGCGTCGGTGGCGCTGAACTTGAGGATCCGGGCGGTGCGCTGGACGATCTGCGCCAGCTCGTGGTCGGCGTAGTACTCGAGGCCCTCGACGATCTGGAAGCGCTCGCGCAGCGGCGCGCCGAGCAGCGCGGTGCGGGTGGTCGCCCCGACGAGCGTGAACGGGGCCAGGGTGAACGGCATCGTCCGCGCGCGGGTGCCCTCGCCCACCGGCAGATCGATGCGACCGTCCTCCATCGCCGAGTACAGGCTCTCCTCGACCACCGGCGTCAGGCGATGGATCTCGTCGATGAACAGGACGTCACCGGGCTCGAGGGCGGTGAGGTGGCCGGCGAGCACGCCCTTGTGCTCCACCGCGGGACCCGACGTGATGTGGATGCGGACGTCGAGCTCGTTGGCGAGGATCTGGGCCATCGTGGTCTTGCCGAGGCCCGGAGGCCCGTGCAGCAGCACGTGATCGAGGGGCTCGCCGCGCTGCTTGGCGGCGTCGACGAACACCCGCAACTTGCGCTTGAGCGCGGCCTGGCCGATGTACTCCTCCATCGTCCGCGGCCGCAGCGAGGCCTCCTCGAGCGCGCCCTCGTCGACGCGCTCGCCCTGCAGCACCGTGCGTTCGGCCGCCTGCGGCTTCAGCTTGCCTGGGGGCTTGCCTGGGCCATCGTCGTGACGCACCCGCGCCATGTCACTCCCACTCGATCGTGGCCGGCGGCTTGCTGGAGATGTCGTAGACCACGCGGTTGATGCCGCGGACCTCGTTGATGATGCGGTTGCTCATGGTCGCCAGCACCTCGTAGGGCAGCCGCGCCCAGTCGGCGGTCATGGCGTCGGTGCTCTCGACGGCACGAATGGCGAGGGCGTTCTCGTAGGTGCGACCGTCGCCCATCACGCCGACCGATCGCACCGGCAGCAGCACGCCGAAAACCTGCCACAGCTGGCGGTAGAGCCCGGCGGCCCGGACCTCCTCGAGCACGATGACGTCGGCGCGGCGCAGGATGTCGCAGCGCTCCCGGGTGACCTCGCCGAGCACACGCACCGCCAGACCCGGGCCGGGGAACGGGTGGCGCCAGAGCATCTCTTCGGACAGCCCGAGCTCGAGGCCGAGGCGGCGGACCTCGTCCTTGAACAGCTCGCGGAGCGGCTCGACCACGCGCATGTTCATACGCTCGGGCAGGCCGCCCACGTTGTGATGGGTCTTGATCGTCGCCGACGGGCCACCGTGGCTGATGCTCTCGATGACGTCGGGGTACAGCGTGCCTTGGACCAGGAAGTCGGCGCCGCCCAGGCGCGTGGCCTCGCCGTCGAACACGTCGATGAAGGTGGCGCCGATGCGCTTGCGCTTGACCTCGGGGTCGATGACGCCCGCGAGCTGCTCCAAGAAGCGCTCCGAGGCGTCGACGGCGACGAGCGGGTTCCGCAGCTTGCCGACGAACATGCGCTCGACCTCGGCGCGCTCGTCGTGCCGCAGCAGCCCGTTGTCGACGAAGATGCAGTGCAGCCGCGCGCCGATCGCCTTCTCGACCAGCAGCGCCGCGACCGAGGAATCGACGCCCCCCGACAGGCCGCACAGCACGGTGCCCTCGTCGCCGACGGCGGCGCGGATCTTGGCGATGGCCTCGTCGACGAAGTTCGCCATGCTCCAATCGCGGCGGAACATGCACGCGTCGAGGAACGATGCGAGCATCGCGGTGCCGCGGGGGGTGTGGCTGACCTCGGGGTGGAACTGCAGCCCCCACAGGCGCCGATCGGGATCCACGATCGCCGCGTGCTCGCAGCGGAGCGAGCTGCCGATGGTGCGGAATCCGGGCCCGAGCGCGGCGACGCGATCGCCGTGGCTCATCCACACCGTCTCCTCGCGGCCGCCCTCGAAGGTGCCCAGCGGTCCTATCGGCTCGATGATCTTCAGCAGCGCCGCGCCGTACTCGCGCTCGTCCGTGCGCGCGATGGTGCCGCCCGTCGCGGCGACCAGCACATACAGGCCGTAGCAGATGCCGAGGACAGGCACGCCGTGCTCGAGCACGCCTTGGGGCATGCCCGGGGCGCCGTCGTCGTAGATCGACGACGGACCGCCCGACAGCACGATGCCGCGGATCGAGGTGCCCAGGGCCGCCAGGCGCTCCGAGGCGCGGTGACACGGGACGATCTCGGCGAACACGCCGAGCTCACGGACGCGCCGCGCGATGAGCTGCGTGACCTGGGATCCGAAGTCGACGACGAGGAGGGTCTCGTGCTGCATGGCTTACTCGAGGCGGTAGTTGGGCGCTTCTTGCGTGATGATGACGTCGTGGACGTGGCTCTCGCGGAGCCCCGCGGCCGAGATGCGGCGAAAACGGGCGCGCGCTTGCAGCTCGGCGATGGTGGCCGCGCCGACGTAGCCCATGCCCGAGCGGATGCCGCCGGTGAGTTGGTGCACCGTCTCGCCGAGCGGGCCGCGGTACGGCACGCGGCCCTCGATGCCCTCCGGCACGAGCTTGCGATCCTCGGTGGCACCTTGGAAGTAGCGGTCCTTGCTGCCGGCGCGCATCGCCCCGAGCGAGCCCATGCCGCGGTAGACCTTGTAGCTGCGGCCTTGGTAGAGCACGAGCTCGCCGGGCGCCTCGTCGGTGCCGGCGAACAGGCTGCCGATCATCACGGTGGCGGCGCCCGCAGCCAGGGCCTTGACCACGTCGCCCGAGTACTTGATGCCGCCGTCGGCGATGATCGGTACGCCGGTCTTGCGCGAGATCGGGGCGCACTCGAGGATCGCGCTGACCTGGGGCAGGCCCACGCCGGCGACGACGCGGGTGGTGCAGATCGAGCCGGGGCCGATGCCGAGCTTGACCGCGTCGGCGCCGGCGTCGACGAGCGCCTGCATCGCGGCGGGCGTCGCGATGTTGCCGGCGACGATCTGCAGGTCACGGTACTCGCGACGGATCACGGCGACGGTGTCGATCACCCGCTTGCTGTGGCCGTGGGCGGTGTCGACGACGATCACGTCGACGCCCTGCTCGACCAGCGCGGCGACCCGCTCCATCGTCTCGGGGCTGGTGCCGACGGCCGCACCCACGCGCAGGCGCCCTTGGGCATCGGCCACCGCGTCGGGTTGGGCCGCCGCCTTGAGGATGTCCTTGACCGTGATGAGGCCGACCAGATCGCCGTTGCGATCGACCACGAGCAGCTTCTCGATGCGGTGCTTGTGCAGCACCCGCTTGGCCTCGTCGGCGCTCACGCCGTCGGGGGCGGTGATCGGATCGCGCGTCATCACCTCGCGCACCGGCCGGTCCAGGTCGTTCTCGAAGCGAACGTCGCGGCTGGTGACGATCCCGACCAGCCGGGTGTCTTCGACCACCGGCAGGCCCGAGAACCCATGCACGCGCATCAGCTCCAACGCGGCGCGCAGCGGCAGGTCGGGGCCGACCGTCAGCGGGTTGCGGACGATCCAGCTCTGGGCCTTCTTGACCCGCCGCACCTCGCGGGCCTGATCCTCGGGCGAGAGGTTCTTGTGCAGGACGCCGATGCCACCGCCGCGGGCCATCGCGATCGCCGTGGCGGCCTCGGTCACGGTGTCCATCGCCGCCGAGAGCAGCGGCATACGCAGGGTGATCTCGCGCGTCAGCCGGGTCTCGAGGCTGACCTCGTTCGGCAGCACCTCGCTGAACCCGGGCTCGAGCAGCACGTCGTCGAACGTGAGCGCCTCGCGGATTTCGACAGCCGGGGCGGCGGTGGGTCGGTCGGCCATGGCGAAGTATAGAGAACGCGCCAGGGTTTGGTCGCGCGTGCGGCCCGCGGCGGCGCGAGAAATCAGATGCGACCGCGCGGCGTTGGCCGCAGCCGTGCGTCGACGCACCCGGTGGAGATCGGCGCCGCGGCGGCCGCCGACGTCACTTCTTGCAGCGGCCCAAGGCGGCGAGCCCGGCCTCGAGCGATGCATCATCGGGCTCGAGCTCGCGCAGCGCATCCGCGGCGACGCGCGCTTCCTTGCAGCGCTTGGCCTCGGCCAACGCGCCGATGCGACGCACGAAGGCGGCCTCGAACTTCGGGTCGATGGCGATGGCGCGGTCGAATTTCCCGAGGGCACCGGGCAGATCGCCCTGCTTCGCGAGCACGCTGCCCCACTCTGCCCACACCACCGCGCTGTCGGGGACAGCCTCGCTCAGCAGCTGCAGTTGGGTCGCCGCCTCGGTGAGCTTGCCGGCACGCTGCTGGGCCCGCGAGAGCCCGAGCCGCGCGTCGAGGTTGTTCGGATCGTTCTGCAGCGCGGTCGCGTAGCGGGCGATGGCCCCCTCGAAGTCGCGCTGCTTCACCAGCGCGTTGCCCCACAGCGTGAACGCCATCGAGTCCTTGGGCGCGACAAGAGCGGCGTGCGACACCAGGGCGATCGCGGCGGCGAGCTTCTCGTCGATGATGTACATGTCGGCGAGCTGCACCAACATCGTGGGGTCATCGGGGGCGAGCTTGACCGCGCGCTCGAACGCCTCGATCGCCTTGGCCCGCTGCTCGGAGCCCAGGAGCGCCAGACCGATGTTGTAGTGGGCATCGGCGAAGTCGGGTTGCAGCCGCAGCGCCTGGGCGAAGCGGTCGATGGCGGCGTCGTAGTCACCGCGGCTGAGCAAGATGGCGCCCGTGCCGTGGATCGCCGGCACGTACTCGGTCTGCAGCTCGAGGGCCTTGGTCCAGGCCAAGAGCGCCCCGTCGTCGTCCTCTTGGGCCTGGCGGACGACGCCCTTGGCGAACCACAGCTCGTGGTCGTCTTTGTGCTGCAGCAGCGCGTCGTCGATGATCTCCTCGGCGCCGCGCAGGTCGCCCGACGCCATCAGCGTGCCGGCGCGCTCGATGGGATCGCCCGGCACGGGCGCGGTCTGCACCGGCGTCTCGTCGGGGGTCTCGACGGGCCCGCGGTAGCAGGCGCCGAGCGCCACCGCGAGCGGGAGCCACGCGAGCGGCGAGCGAGGACGTGCGGGAGCTGCGATGGGCACGGGCGCATGGTAGCAAGCCGGCGGTCACCGGGTCATCAGAACAGTCCGTGCAGCGGACCGCCGTGCACCGCGAGCGCTTCCATCCGCGAGACCACGTCCGGATCGAACTCCAGCGGCGGTGCGTGGTGCGGCTTGATGCGGGCATCGATGACCACCGCGCCCGGGCAGCCCCAATGCTTGTGCTGGATCGTCGCGCCCACGCCGTCGATGTCCCTCGCCGGGTTGCTGCGGGTGAAGGTGACCCAGAGAAAATTTGCCAGGGTGCGGGCGGTGAACGCCGCGTCGTCGACCACGACCACCAGCGGCCACGGCGTGTCGGGGTCGGCGAGCACACCCGAGCCGTGCCACGCCGCGCACAGCCGCGCCGGCGCGTCAGGCTCGACGTCGGCGCGCGGGCCATCGATCACGAGCACGCCCGGCAGCGCCAGCGCGGCCCCGCCGAAGCCCTCGGGCAGCGGCAGGCGCTCGGGCAGCGCGGTGCCGAGGCTGCGCCGCGCCGGCCCGAGCGCAGCGACGACCAGCTTGCTGCCCTCGTTGAGCCCGGTGCCGCTGTAATCGAGGGTGTCCATGGTCGTGCGCGTGTGGAAGTGGAGGTCGCGCTGCGGATCGAAGCGCTCGAGCACGAAGCGCAGGAATGCCGCCTCGTCGGCGGGATCCGGCGCGCCGCCGCCCTCGTCGGGGGCGACGATGAACAGGTACTTCGCGAGCGAGGCCTGACCGAAGCCGAGCACCGCGTTGGCGATCGTCAGCAGCTCTTGCGGGCGCCGGGGACCCCACGGCACGTAGCGCTCGCTGCCCACCGCGAGCATCAGTGGGTGCACGCCGGCCGCGTCGACCGCATGCATCGCGCGCAGCCCCGCGATCGATCGCGGCACCATCGGCGCGGTGAGCTCATGGATCATCTTGCCGAACGCGGTGTCCTCCTGCGGCGGACGGCCGACCACCGTGAAGGGCCAGATCGCGTCGTCGCGCCAGTACACCGCATCGACGCGCATCACCGGGAACGGGTGGCGCAGGCTGTAGTAGCCAAGATGATCGCCAAACGGCCCCTCGGGCTTGGTCGCGCCCGAATCCACCGTGCCGCAGATGACGAAGTCGGCGTCGGTCGAGACCACGTGGCCGTCGGCGCGGGCCCAGCGGAATCGACGGGCCGCGAGCATGCCGCCGAACGTGAGCTCGGTCAGGCCCTCGGGCAGGGGCATCACCGCCGCGACGGTGTGCGCGGGCGGGCCGCCGACGAAGATGCTGACGCGCAGCGGCTCGCCCTTGGCGAGGGCGTGGCTGTGGTGCACACCGATGCCGCGGTGGAGCTGGTAGTGCAGCCCGATCTCCTCGTCCGGCACGTACGCGTTGCCGCCGAGCTGGATGCGGTACATGCCGACGTTGCTGCGCATGGGTCCGGGCGCGTCGGGGTCTTCGCTGTAGACCTGCGGCAGCGTGACGAACGGGCCGCCGTCGCCCGGCCAACACCGGATCTGCGGCAGGTCGGCGATGCGGCCGCGGTTGGCGAGCACCGGACCGTTGCGCACGCGCTTGGGCAGCGCGCGCAGACCCGCGAGCGGCGTGCCGAGATGGCGCCATGGCCGACGCAGCGCCGCGGCCGGGTCGGCGCGGGCCTCGATCACCCGGGCCACGCGCTCGTAGGCGTGGCGCAGCAAGAAGCGCGCGCGCTCGGCGGTGCCGAAGAGGTTGGATGCCGCCGGGAATCGACAGCCGCGCACGCGCTCGAACAGCAGCGCCGGACCGCCGGCCTCCTGCACGCGCAGATGGACGTAGGCGAGCTCGAGATCGGGGTCGAGCTCGACGTCGATGCGACGCAGCTGGCCGGTGTGCTCGAGGTCGACGATCGCCTCGCGGAGGCTGCGATACGCCATGCGCGGGTTCTCTTAGCGCACGCAAGCCGATCTGGCGAGGACGCTCGCGGCATCCTCGGATCGTCGTCGCGGATCGTCGTCGCGCATCGTCCTCGCGCATCGTCCTCGCGCATCGTCCTTGGCTCGGGGCCCGAGCTCAGGGACCCGCGAGCTCGACCTGCGCGCCCTTGCCCGTACGCGCGACGCGGACGAACCGCCAGCCGGGATCGAGCGTGAGGGCGATGCGCACGCTGTGCGGTCCGAGGTCGACATCGGTCACACGCGCGCCCTGCACGCTAGGCCGCGCGGCGAGCACCTTCGCGGCGGCGCCGACGTCGTCGAGCACCAGGCGCACGACGCCCGTCTGGGGTTGGTTCGCCACCCCGACCAACACGCCGCGGCCTGCGTGCAGGGTGAGCGTCGCGCCACTGGCGGTCGCCCGCATCGACAGGCGCTCGAGCGTGGGCCGCGAAGCCTTGCGCGTGTCCACAGGCGCGGCGGTCTCCGCCGGTGGCGCCACGTCCACGGCAGGCGCCACGTCCACGGCAGGCGCGGCGTCGCGCGCCGGTGCTTCCGGCGGCGCGACCGCCCTCTGGTCGCTGCCGTCCAGCGCCGAGAGCAGCGCCTGCGCCCGCGCGTGGACCGGCGATGCCGACGCCAGGATCTCCGCCTTGGGCCCCGCCGCCAGCTCGCCCGCGGCCACGCTGCGCGCCGCGGTCGCGAGCAGCGGATCGCCGGCGTCGACCGCCGTCGCGGGCGCGAACACTGCATGCCGTGGTGGGGCTGCATCCGGCGCCGCAGCCTCGCCGCACGCCATCGCCCCGATCACGACAGCGACGATGTTCCCGCGCACGACCCCCACGCTACGTCGGCGATGGCCGCCGGTGCAAGCACATCAGTGCACGCTGATCGGCAGCACCGAGTCACGCCCGGCCCCATCGCGAAGGCGGATCCACGCGATGAGATCGCCGCGGCCGCTGCGTACGACCGCCCGCAGCTCGCCCAGCAGCACGCCGAGCCCGTCGATGTCCGCAGCCTCGCGGCCGAGCAGGCCCAGGACCACCGCGCCGCGCAGCACGTTGCCGTAGCGACCAAGACCGCGCTCCGCGATCGCATCGGTGATCGTCGGGAGGTTGGCATCGCGATCGAGGCGCACGCCGAGCACGACCTCGGCGTCGATGAACACCTGATCCCGCTCGCTCGCCGCCCCCATCTCGACGCTGTGGCGCCGCACGACGCCGTCCCGCACCACACCGAGCTCGAGGCGCTCGCCGGGGAAGGTCGCGCGCACCGAGTCGACGAACCACTGGCCGAGCGCAGCGGGCTCGTCGGCCTGCGCCATCGCGTCGAGCCGGGCGCCGCGGACCTCGACGATGACGTCGCCGTCGATCAGGCCAGCTTGCTCGGCGGCGGCCTGCGGCGTGACGCTGGCGACCGCGAGCCCGCTGCGATAGCCCAGGGCGGTCACCTCGGTGGGCAGCACCCGATCGAGCTCGAGGCGGATGCCCAGCGCGCCCGATCGGCGGCCGCCCGCCCCCGTGACCGCCCGCAGGAACCCGCGCACGTGATCCACCGGCAACGCGAACGCGATGCCCTCGGCGGCGCGGTCGCGGGCGGCGACGAGGCCCACCAGCCGCCCGTCGAGGGTGAACAGCGGCCCCCCCGAGTTGCCGACGTTGATCGACGCGTCGAGCTGCAACAGCGGCACGTTCGCGGCCGTACCACCCGGTCGATCCACGGCCGAGATGATGCCCGACGACACGGAGTGCGACAGCCCGTGCGGGTTGCCGATCGCGAACACCGAGGTGCCGACCTGCAACTCGGACGAGTCGCCCATCACCGCCGCCTCGAAGACCTCGCCCGGATCGCCATCCAGCCGCAGCACCGCGAGATCTTCGTCGCGATCGGCGACGACGACGGTCGCGGCGACCTCGCGCCCGTTGGCGAAGCGGGCGCGGATCGCCGGTGCGTCGTCGCCCGCGGTCGCGACATCAGCGACGACGTGCATGTTCGTGACGACCCAACCCGCCGCCTCGACGATGACGCCCGCCCCCGCCCGCGTCGGCGTGCGCAGCGAGACCACGGTGGCGCGCGTCCGGGCCACCGCATCGGTCAACGTCGGCGTCGCCGCGGCCTCGAGCACGATCGTGGGCACCGGCACCGGCACCGACGGCGCGGGCCGGGCGTGCGTCCCCAGCATGACGGCGACCGCACCCAGCACCACCCCGGCGAGGCCAGCGGCGGCGGCGAGCCAGCCCGAGCGCGGGGCGCCCGCGGCCTGGGATGAGTTGGGGGCCATGACGGCCGCCTACCGTAGCAGGCACTCCGGGATTTCCTGCCGCCCGGTTTGACAGTCGCCCAAGGCCGCGGTAAGCCCCTTTCGAGTTCAGTTCAATTTGAAACGAACCGAAGACACCGAGACGCAGACGCGAGCGCCCGACGCCGCCGCCGCCGTCCCCGAAGTGCTCGCGCAGGCCCAGGACGAGCTCGCGGACGTGTTCGGCACCATCGCGGCCTTCTGGGGCTTCACCCGCACCCAGGGCCGGATCTTCGGGTTACTGTTCCTGTCACCGGAGCCCCTGGGCCATGCCGAGATCCGCAGCCGCTTGGGCGTCAGCGCCGGCTCCGTGAGCATGACGCTCAGCTCGCTGCAACACTGGGGCGTCGTGGATCGTCGCGGACGTGAGTTCGTGGCAAAGACCGACCTCTGGGAGATCATCACCGGCGTCATGCGCCGGCGCGAGCGCGCCCAGGTCGACGACGCGATCGTGCGGGTACGGAAGATCCTCGCGCTGCTCGCCGCCGCACCCGCCGACGCACCCGCAATTGCGTTCGCCCACGGGCGGATGGTGCAACTCCACGATTTCTTCGAGCTCGGGCGTCGATTCCTCGACGCCTTCGTCGCCCGGCATCGCCTGTCGGGTCTGCTTTCGTCGATCGCCCAGCAAGCCTCCCGATTTCCGGCGCTGCTGCGGCACTGGGGGCAAGATGTCCGAGTCGGCCCGTGAACATGCGGCCTTCGCCGCCACCTTTCCACCTGCCACCGCGCCGCCCGTGGGCCAGGCGGCCGTACTGCTCGAGGCGCTGGCGCTCGTCGCCGACGATCTCGAGCTCGCCGAGCGCGAGCTCGGGCGCCTGCTGCAATCGCAGGTCGCGATCATCCCGGATGTCGGCGGTCACCTCGCCTTCGCCGGCGGCAAGCGGTTCAGGCCGCTGCTCACCGCACTGTCGGCGTTGGCGGCGGAGTACCGCGCTCCCGCCCGCATCGTCATCGCCGCGACCGGCGAACTGCTGCACACCGCGACGCTCTTGCACGACGACGTGATCGATCGCGGCGAGTTCCGCCGCGGTCGGCCCACCGCACGGCTGCGCTACGGCAACGGCATGGCGGTGCTGGTCGGCGACTTCTGCCTCGCGCGGGCGCTGCAGGCAGTGAGCGCCACCGGCGAGCTCGAGGCGGTGCGCAGCATGTCGGACACGGTGACGCGCATGGCCGAGGGCGAGGTCGCCCAGCTCCAGGCGTGTGGCGATCACACGTTGGATCGTGCGCGCTATGCCATGGTCATCGATCGCAAGACCGCGGCGCTCGTCGCCTGGTGCAGCAGCGTCGCCGGCCTGCCCGACCCACGCTTCGCCGCGCCGCTGCTGACCTACGGCAACGAGCTCGGGTTCGCGTTCCAGATCGCGGACGACGTCCTCGACTTCCACCGCGCGCCGCCCACCGGCCCGGGTGAGACCGGCAAGGAGCCGGGGCAGGATCTGCGCGACGGCAAGATGACGCTGCCGCTGATCTTGGCCTGCGAAGCCGATGCGCGGCTGCACGCACGGGTGAGCGCGGCGCTGGCCGGCCCGTCGCCGATGCCCGCCGCCACCGCGTCGGCGCTGTTCGACACGGTGCTCGCCTCCGATGCGCTCGCGCGGGCCGCCGGGATCGCCGAGCAGCACGCGGACCGGGCCGTCGCCGCCCTCGCAGCCCTGCCCCACTCACGGGCGCGCACCGCCCTCGAACAGGTCGCCACGTACGTGGTCCGGAGGACCCGGTGACCGACGTGCACGCCTCCGAGAGCCCCGGCTCGGGCGGCTCCGCCGTCGCCGTCGTCGACGCCCACGGCGCCGAGGTCCAGCGGATGTTCGGGCGCATCGCCCACGGCTACGACCGCGCCAACCGGGTGATGAGCCTGGGCATCGACGTCCGCTGGCGACGGCGGGCGGTCGCCGACCTGCTCGCCCACGTGCCGCCGGGTCGCCAGGCGATGGGCCTCGATCTGTGCGCGGGCACCCTCGACAGCACGCTGGCGATCCACGCCCGCTTTCCGACCGCGCGCCTGGTCGCCGGCGACTTCGTGGCCTCGATGCTCGAGCAGGGCCGCGACAAGCTCGTCGGCGCGGCGGCCCGCCACATCGAGACCCGGGTGATGGACGCCCACGCGCTGCCGCTGCCCACCGGCGAGTGCGACGCGATCTTCTGCGCGTTCGGCATCCGCAACCTCTCCGATCTCGCGCGCGCCACGGCCGAACAGGCCCGTGTGCTGCGGCCGGGCGGCAAACTCGTGGTGCTCGACTTCTTCCGCCCCGAGCACTGGACCACCAAGGTCGTCCATGCGGTCTACAACCGCGGCGTGCTGCCGTGGGTCGGCTGGGCGGTCACCGGCGATCGCGAGGCCTATCAGTACCTGCCGCGGAGCATCGGCAAGTTCGACAGCACCGCCGAGTACGCCCGCCGCCTCGAGGCCCAGGGTTTCGTCGACGTCCGCGCCGAGTCGCTGACCCTCGGCATCGCGTCGATCGTCCGCGCCACGCGGGGGCCGGCATGACCGCGCGCCACATCGTGGTGGCGATCAGCGGCGCGTCGGGCTCGATCTATCCCCGACGCCTGCTGACGCTGCTCGCCGCCGCCCGCGGCGGGACCATCCCGGGCATCCCCGCCGACCCGGGGCTCGACGTGCACTGGGTCGCCACCGCCAACGCCGAGTTGGTGTGGCAGCAGGAGCTCGGCGAGCCGATGCCCGCCGGCATCGCCGGCACCCGGCGGTGGCGCGCCAACGACTTCTCGGCCCCGTTCGCCTCGGGCTCGAGCCCGCCCGACGCCGTCATCGTGGCGCCGTGCTCGATGAGCACGCTGGCACGGGTCGCCCACGGCGGCGGCGGCGATCTGTGCAGCCGCGCCTGCGAGGTCGCCCTCAAGGAGCGCCGCACGTTGATCCTGATGGTGCGCGAGACGCCGCTGTCGCTCGTGCACTTGCGCAACATGGTCGCCGCCACCGAGGCCGGCGCCATCGTGCTGCCGGCGATTCCCTCGTTCTACGGCGCGGTCACCTCGCTCGAGGAGGCGGTCGACACCGTCGTGATCCGTGCGCTCGATCGCGCAGGCGTGCCGCTGCCGCTGGTGCGGCGCTGGGGAGACCAACCATGACCCAACCGACGATCCCCGAGCGCGTCACGCATTCCGCGAGTGTGCCGATGGCCGAGCCACCGCGCGCCGAGCCACCGCGCGCCGAACTGCCATCGATCGAGGCCCTGCTCGCGTGGGTCCGCGAGCCGCTCATCGCCGCCGCCCGCGGCCGCGCCCGCCGCGACGGCCTGTTCGGTCGCCGCGTCCGCATCACGGCCAGGCCCACCTTGCCGATCCCCGAGCACGCGACGGTGGTCCGCGGCGGCGAGGTCCGCACGCTGCAGCAGTGGCCGGCGATCCCTGGCGGCTTGCAGGCCGGCGACCACGTGGTGGTGCAAGTTGGCACCGTGCCCGAGGATCGCGAGCGCTACGTGCGCTGGCTGCATGCGCTCGCGCGCCACGACTTGCCGCGCATCTCGATCGCCCCGTGCTCGCGCACCGCCTCGGGCCTGCACCCGCTGTGGTGCATCGCCGCGGCGCGGCTGTGCTTGCCCGCCCACGTCGCCATCGAGGCGCGCCACGACCTGCTCGGCATCCGCCTCGCCCAGGTCGCGCTGGGCTTCGGCGCCGACACGATCGCCGGGCCGATCGAGCCCGATCGCAACCTGCCGCTGTGCGGCGTGACCCGCCCCGACGAGAACACCGCCAGCGGCCTCGCCACCTTGGTCCGCCACGCCGGCCTATCGCCCGCGCACGACCCGGAGACCACCCGATGATCCGCACCGACGCCCGCCTCCTCGAGATCGAGCGCAAGCTCGACGATCGCACGCCCCTGTCGTTCGACGACGGCATGTTCCTGTATCGCTTCGGCGATCTCTGCGCGCTCGGCAGCCTCGCCAACGGCGTGCGCGAGCGGATGCACGGCGATCGCACGTACTTCAACATCAACTTCCACATCAACGCGACCAACGTCTGCCACGCGGACTGCAAATTCTGCTCGTTCGCGCGGCTCGAGCCAGGCATGCCGCAGGCCTACACGATGTCGCTCGATCAGATCCGCGGCAAGCTCGCCGAGCGCCGTGATCAGGCGGTCACGGAGGTCCACATCGTCAACGGACTGCACCCCGGGCTGCCATGGTCGTACTACCTCGACACCTTGCGGGTGCTGAAGGCCGAGCGGCCCGAGATCCACCTCAAGGCGTACACCGCGGTCGAGATCCACGACTTCGCGACCCGCCACGGCAAATCGTACGAGACCATCTTGCGCGAGCTCGTGGACGCCGGGCTCGGCAGCCTGCCCGGTGGCGGCGCCGAGATCTTCGCCGACCGGGTGCGCCGCAAGATCTGTCGCGACAAGGCCACCGGCGACCAGTGGCTCGACGTCCACCGCACCGCCCACCGCCTGGGCCTGCGCAGCAACTGCACGATGCTCTACGGCACGATCGAGACGCTCGAGGAGCGCGTCGACCACATGCTGCAGCTGCGCGCGTTGCAGGCCGAGACCGGCGGCTTCCAGACCTTCATCCCCCTCTCGTTCCACCCCGACGGCAACGATCTGGGCAAGCTGCCGCCGCCGACGGGCATGGACGATCTGCGGACCTACGCCGTCGCGCGGCTGATGGTGGACAACATCCCGCACATCAAGGCGTACTGGATCATGCTCGGGATCAAGACCGCCCAGATCGCCCAGAGCTTCGGCGCCGACGACATCGACGGCACCGTGCAAGAAGAGAAGATCTATCACATGGCCGGCGCCGACACCCCGCAGGCCCTGGCGCGCGTGGATCTGGTGCGACTCATCCGCGAGGCCGGGCGCCACGCCGTCGAGCGCGACACGCTCTACAACGTGCTGTGGGAGGATGACGGCGCGCCGCTGCCCGGCATCCGCCTCGACTCGAGCGTGCCGTACTCGGCCGGCGGCAAGCGACACCTGCCGATCGCCGAGCAGCCCGCGGCCTCGGTGCGCCTGCAAGGCGGTGCCCGATGAGCGCGCCATTGCGGGTGATCGGCGTCTCGTTCCTCAACGCCCGGCCCCTGGTTGCGCCGCTGCAGGCGGATCCGCCCTGTGGACCCGGCGGAGAGCCGCTGTTCACCGTGACCGAGGCGATGCCCAGCGCCTGCGCCCAGGCCCTCGCGAACGGCGAATGCGACGTCGCGCTGGTGCCGGTCGCGACGCTGCTCGACCACCCGGAGTGGGAGGTCGTGCCCGACGTCGCGATCGCCTGCCGCGGCGCCGTCGAGACCGTGGTCGTCGCGGCGAAGCGGCCACTCGAGGCGCTCACGCGCATCTTGATCGACGACGCGTCGCGCAGCTCGGCGCTGCTGCTGCGGGTGCTGCTCGCCGAGCGCGGCCTGTCGCCCGTGCTCGAGATCGTGCCCCACGGCGCCGGCGCGCAGCGGGTGTCGGGTGAGACCGGTGCACTGATCATCGGCGACGCGGCGTTCGGCCTCGGCGACCGCTTCGCCCACACGCTCGATCTCGGCGCCGCATGGTTCGACGCGACCGGCCTGCCGATGGTGTTCGCGGTGTGGGCCGCCCGCCCCGGCTGCCTCGGGCCCGAGCACCTCGAGGCGCTGCAGGCCGCCAAGGACCGCGGCCTGCGTCAGATCGAGACCTACGCCCGCGAGTACGCCGCGCGCCCCGAGGCCACGCTGGCGGAATCCCACTACGCGACCTACCTTCGCCGCACGATACGCCACGGCCTCGACGCCTACGAGCGCGAGGGGCTGGTCGAGTACCTCAGCCGCGCGCGCGCCGTCCTCGGCCTCGATGCGGGCGGCGACGACGACGGCGCCCATGTGCGCTTCGCCGACGCCGGCTACGCGCCGCTGCGGCGCTCGACCGGGGCCGCGAGCCTGGGCACGTGCGCCCAGATCCTCGCCCGCGCCCAAGCCGGCGAGCGCATCTCGCTGCGCGAGGGACTGCGGCTGTACGACGAGGCCGACGTGCTCGATCTGGGCGCCGTCGCCGATGCGCGCCGCGCCGCGCTGCACCCCGAAGGCGTCGTCACGTACATCGTAGATCGCAACGTCAACTACACCAACGTCTGCACGGCTCGCTGCAAGTTCTGCAACTTCTACACGCCGCCGGGTGGCCGCGGCGGCTACGTGCTCTCGCGCGAGGTGCTCGCCGAGAAATTCCGCGAGACCGAGGCGCTGGGGGGCGTGCAGATCCTGCTGCAGGGCGGCCTCAACCCCGAGCTGGGCCTGTCCTGGTACGAGGATCTGTTCCGCTGGACCAAGGCGAACTTCTCGCTACGCCTGCATGCCCTGTCGCCGACCGAGGTCATCCACCTCGCCGACCTCGAACAGATTCCGATCCGCGAGGTCCTCGTCCGCCTGCGTGCGGCAGGCATGGATTCGTTGCCCGGCGGCGGCGCAGAGCTGCTCAGCGACGAGATCAGAAACCGCATCTCGCCGTTCAAGAACACCACCGACGAGTGGCTCGACGTCATGCGCCAGGCCCACATGCTCGGCATGAAGACCACCTGCACCATGGTCTTCGGCTTCCAGGAGACCGGTGATCACGTGCTCACGCACTTCGATCGCCTGCGAACCCTGCAAGACGAGTCACTCGCCCGCGACAACGGCGGCTGCTTCACCGCGTTCATCACGTGGCCATTCCAAGCCGACGGCACCCGCCTCAAGCTCCGCGACGACACCAGCGCGTGGCGCTACCTGCGGCTGCAGGCGCTCGCACGCCTGTACCTCGACAACATCCCCAACATCCAGGTCAGCTGGCCGACCCTCGGGCCCGAGATCGGCGAGGTCGGCCTGCGCTTCGGCGCCAACGACTTCGGCTCGGTGATGATCGAGGAGAACGTCGTGTCGCAGGCGGGTGCGCACTTCATGCTGACCGCCGAGCAGATCGAGCACCACATCCGCCAGGCCGGCTTCGTGCCGGCGCGGCGCAACATGCAATACGAGCTGCTCGGCACGCCCGAGGTCGCTGTCGGGGCGCGGGCGTGAACGCGACGGACGCGCTGCCCACGGGCCTGCCGCAGCAGCTGCGCGCGTTCGGCTCGCTCGTGAAGCTGAGCCACACCATCTTCGGGCTGCCGTTCGCGCTGGCCGCCGCGGCCTTGGGCCATCGCTTCGCGATCGCGGCCGGCTCCCCCGGCCTCGACGTCGTCCGCGTCCTGTGTATCGTGCTCGCGTTCGCGGGCGCGCGTGCGGCCGCGATGGGCTTCAACCGCATCGTCGATCGCCGCTTCGACGCCGCCAACCCGCGCACCGCCGATCGCGAGCTGCCCCGCGGCGTGATCTCGCTGGGCGCTGCCTGGGCGCTCACGATCCTCTCGGCCGCCGTGTTCCTCGGCGCGTCGGCGTGGCTTGGCCCCCTGCCCGCCGCCTTGGCGCCGCTGTGCCTGGTGGTGCTGCTCGGCTACAGCCTGTTCAAGCGCTTCTCGTGGTCGAGCCACCTGGTGCTCGGCGTCGCGCTCGCGCTGGCGCCGGGCGGGGCCTGGGTCGCGGTGACCGGCGGCCTCGGCGGCGCGGCGATCCCCCTGGCGCTGATGGCGGCCGTCGCCACGTGGGTTGCCGGCTTCGACGTCCTGTACGCGCTGCAGGACGAGGCGTTCGACCGCGAGCACGGCCTGCACTCGATCCCGGCCCGCTTCGGCACCAAAGGCGCCATCGTGATCAGCGCAGGCCTGCACGTGCTCACGGTCGGTGCGCTCGTCGCCGTGCACCTACTCGCGGAGCTCGGTCCGATCCACGCCGCCGGCATCGCGCTCATCACCGCGATCCTCGTGGTCGAGCACGCCATCGTCCGCCCTGGCGATCTGTCCAAGCTCGGCCGCGCGTTCTTCGATCTCAACGGCTGGGTGAGCCTTGGCTACCTCGCCGCGACCGTGCTCGATCTGACCGTCGGCTGACGGCCCGACGAGCCCGCGCGCCTGGCCCCGCATGGTCGCCGCCGCACCGATCCGTGTGACTGGGCCTCTGCGCGCTGCCGTGATACGGACGTCATCGGGTTTGACCGCCGCGGGGTGGCCTGGGATGCTCCGGACTGGATGGACGTGCGTAGTCTGTGGGCGGTGCTGGGCGGCGCTGCGGCGCTGTGGGTGGCGAGCTTGGCCGCGCCTGCGAGCGCGCACGCGGCCGACGACGAAGACCCCACGTTCATCGATCCGCGCAAGCGCCAGCTGCCCCCGACCCACCGCTTCCGGCTCGGTCTGCAGTTCTCGTACATGCGCCTGTCGTCGGCCGTCGACGCCGACTCCGGCGAATCCCAACGCTTCCACTACATCCCGCTGCTCGCCGACTTCGCGTACCAGGCCCAGCTGTTCAAGTACATGATGGTGCGGCCCAGCTTGGCGTTTGGCACCAACGTCAGCAACACGCTGGAGTCGATGCCCGTCATCATCCACCCCCAACTTCACGTGGGCTACCAAGGGGCGCTGGTCGGCGCGGCGTTCGGCTACGGGTTCTTCCAGCCCGTCGTCGCGCGCAAGGACGTCGTCAGCAACTCGCGCGGCGGCCTGGGCGAGCCGATCATCACCAACAACCACCACATCGGCGGCGAGCTGTCGTTCACCACCCGCGTCGACCGCGGCGCGCTGTCGGTCATCTTGCGCTTCGCCGGCGTGCGGAGCCGCCTGCAGCACTTCGATCTCGACAAGCCCAAGAGCTGGCGCGCGATGTTCACCCTGAACGTCGGCTGGTACTTCGGCGACGGCAGCAAGCAGCGTGCGCGGCAGCGGGCTCGCCGCGCGTCCAGAGCCGCCGCCGAGCGGTGAACTCGCTGCCGCCGTGGGGGTGCGCGGAATTCGGGGCCCTGCTGCCGATGCCGTGGTAACACTCCGCCGCGCGCCTTCACTGCGCAAAAGGCAGAGGATTCCATGGAACGCCAGCTCATGCGCGGCGCCGTCGCCGACCTCACCGAGGCCATCGGCCACACCCCCATCGTCCGACTCCAGCGCGTCGCCGAGTCCGTCGAGTCGAGCATCTACGTCAAGCTCGAGTACCTCAACCCGGCCGGTTCGATGAAGGACCGCGTCGCGCTCAACATCATCACCGACGCCGAGAGGCGCGGGATGCTCGGGCCCGGCGGCACCATCATCGAGGCCACCAGCGGCAACACCGGCGCCGGCCTGGCCATGGTCGCAGCGACCCGTGGCTACAAGTGCATCTTCGTGATGCCCGACAAGATGTCGAAGGAGAAGGTCGACGCCCTGCGTGCCTACGGCGCCAAGGTCGTCATCTGCCCGACGTCGGTCGAGCCCAGCGACCCGCGCAGCTACTACTCGACGGCGCGACGCATCGTCGAGGAGACGCCTGGCGCGTTCTACTCGAACCAGTACCACAACCCGGCCAACCCCGAGGCGCACTACCTGTCGACCGCACCCGAGATCTGGGAGCAGACCGGCGGCGAGTTCGATGCCTTCTGCGCCGGCATGGGCACCGGCGGCACCTTGTCGGGCTGCGGCCGCTACTTCAAGCAGAAGCGCGCCGACGTCAAGATCGTCGGCGTCGACCCCATCGGCTCGCTCTACTACGAGTACGTCAAGACGGGCCGGCTGACCAAGCCGTTCTCGTACTACGTCGAAGGCATCGGCGAGGACTTCCTGCCGTCGACGATGAACCTCGACCTCATCGACGAGGTGATCCAGGTCGACGATCGCGAGTGCTTCGCGATGACCCGCGAGCTCGCCCGCCGCGAGGGCATCTTCACCGGCGGCTCGGGCGGCGCGGCGGTGGTCGGCGCCATCAAGTACGCGAAGTCGCTCAAGGCCCCGCAGAACATCCTCGTGCTCCTGCCCGACAGCGCGCAGAAGTACTTGTCCAAGATCTTCAACGACGAGTGGATGCGCAGCAACGGCTTCCTCGCCGACGACGACACCGAGGGCACCGTCGCCCATATCCTCAAGCACAAGCCGCACCGCCTGATCACCGCGCCCATCACAGCGACGGTGCGCGACGCGATCACCATCATGAAGGAGCACGGCATCAGCCAGCTCCCGGTGCTCGACGACAAGGGCCGGCACTGCGGCATCGTGGCCGAGATCGACCTGCTCAACTACCTCGTGCAGCACGAGGGCGCGCTGGGTGAGTCGCTCACCGAGCTCATCGAGTCCGACTACGCCACGGTCACGCCGTACACCCGCATCCAGCTGGTGCGCTCGATCTTCAGCGACGCCAAGGTCGTGCTCGTGGTCGAGGACGATCGCCTGCTCGGCGTGCTGACCAAGATCGACCTCATCGACTACCTGGCGAGCCACCGCGCCTGAGGGAGCCGCAGACCATGGCCGAGTACGACAAGTCCACCGACCACCTGCCCGAGGGCGCCCGCCGCGAGACCCTGGTGATCCATGGCGGCCAGCACCCCGAGCCGGTCACCGGCGCCGTGATGCCGCCGATCTTCCAGACCTCGACCTACGCGCAGAAGGCCCCGGGCGAGCACAGCGGCTTCGAATACAGCCGCACCCACAACCCCACCCGCTACGCGCTCGAGCGGGCGATCGCGGCGCTCGAAGGCGGCCGCTTCGGCTTCGCCTTCGCCTCGGGCTGCGCGGCCACGACCACGATCGCGCTGATGTTCGACGCCGGCGATCACATCGTGTCGGTCGACGACGTCTACGGCGGCACCTTCCGCCTGTTCGACAAGGTCCTGCGCCGCCAGGGCCTGCGCTTCAGCTTCGTCGACCCCACGCGCCCCGAGGCGATCGAGGCGGCGATCGAGCCCGGCACCAAGATGGTGTGGGTCGAGACGCCGACCAACCCGATGCTCGAGCTCGCGGACATCGCCGCCATCGCGGCTGTCTGCAAGCGCCGCGGCGTGCTGCTCGCGGTCGACAACACGTTCGCCTCGCCGATGCTGCAGCGGCCGCTCGAGCTGGGCGCCGACCTCGTCATGCACAGCACGACCAAGTACGTCGGCGGCCACTCCGACGTGGTCGGCGGCGCGGTCGTCACCCGCGACCCCGAGCTCGCCGCTCGCCTCGCGTTCTTGCAGAACTCGTGCGGCGGCGTGCCGGGCCCCCAGGACTGCTACCTCACCCTGCGCGGCCTCAAGACCCTCGCGCTGCGGATGGAGCGGCACTGCAGCAACGCCCAGATCGTCGCCGAGTTCCTCGAGGCCCACCCCAAGATCGCGCGGGTCATCTACCCGGGCCTGCCCAGCCACCCGCAGCACGCCTTGGCGAAGCAGCAGATGTCAGGGGGCGGCGGGATGATCTCGGCGTACCTGGCGGGCGACCTCGAGGCCGCGCGGCGTTTTCTGACCCACGTGAAGGTGTTCACGCTCGCCGAGAGCCTCGGCGGCGTCGAGAGCCTCATCGAACACCCGGCGATCATGACCCACGCCAGCATCCCCGCCGACAAGCGGGAGGCGCTGGGCATCCACGATTCGTTCGTGCGGCTGTCGGTGGGCGTCGAGCACATCGACGATCTGCTCGCGGACCTCACCGCTGCGCTCGAAGCCGTCTGAGTCCTCGACACGCGCGAACGGGGGCCCCGATCCCACGATCGGAGGCCCCCGTTTCTCGTTCGGCGCAACCGCGGCGCGCTCACGCGCGCAGGGCCGCCGTCACTTGCTCGACGGCACGAACAACAGCTCGATGCGCCGGTTCTGGGCGCGGCCGGCCTGCGTCTTGTTGTCGGCGACTGGCGAGACCGAGCCCTTGCCGAGCGACGTCATGCGATCGGGGGCGACTCCCTGGCCAGCGAGGAAGGCCGCGACACTCTTGGCCCGCGACTCCGACAACTGCAGGTTCTTGCTCTTGTTGCCCTTGCTGTCGGTGTGGGCCTCGATCACGAGCGCGTACTCGGGAAAGGCCTTGGCGGTCTCGGCGATCTTGCTGAAGCTCCCCTCCATGACCGGCAGGATCGTGATGCCGCCGGTGGCCGCGAAGACCTCGACGATCGTCACGCGGACACCGTTCTCCACCATCGATCGCTGGGCGCCGCTGGCCGATCCCAGGGCGTCGAACAGCGCCTTTTGCCGGTTGAGCTTGGCCTGATCGGCCTCGGTGGTGGCGTACTTGGGCTGGGCCTCGCGCTTGGCGGTCTCGGCCGCGGCCTTGGCCTCGATGGCGAAGCTCTGGGCGTCCTTGGTCTTGTTCTTGCCCAACGCGTCGGTCGCGGCCTTGAGCTTGGCCTCGGCCGCGGCGAAGCTCGTCGCCGCGTGGGTGTCGGCGTCGACGGCCTGGGCCTCCTTGAGGGCGGCCAGCGCCTCGTTGATCGCACCGCGAGCGGTGTTCACGTCCTGGCTGTCGGTCACCTTGCCCTCGAGCGCGATGATCTGCGCCATGCGATCGAGGGTGGACTTGGCCAGCTTCTGCCGCTTCTTCGCCTCGGCGAGCGAGGTCTCGAGCTGCGCGGTCTCCTTGGCGATCTCCGCCTCGGACTCCGTGGCCAGCCGTGTGTCCCGGCGCAGGTTGGCCGACTGCCACCACAGCGAGGTCAGGTGGGCGTGGTGCGCGAGGAGGTCCTCTTCCTTGTCGTCGTGGGCGGTGACGGCCTTGGCGTACTGCGCGTCGGCTTGCTGGACCAACTCCGGGTGCTCGAGCTTGAGCTCCTCGCCCGCACGGGCCTTGCGCTCCCCTTCGTACTGGGTCATCTCCGCGGGCTTGGGCAGGCGAGCGCACGAGACCATCGCAACCATCGCGGCGGTGAGGAGTACGCGCTTCATTGGCCACCTCCCAGCTTCTTCTCGAGCTCGGCCTGTTGTTTCTCGAGGGAGTCGGCCTCGGTGCGCACGGTGTCGAGCTCGCGCTTCACCTGGTCGCGCTTGGCCTTGGCGGCGTCGAGCTCGGCCTTGGCCGCGGCGTGATCAATCTTGGCGTCGATCACCGACAGTGTGGCCTCGAGTTCGTCGAGGGTGCGGTCGAGGCTCTCGCGCTCGCGACGCTGGCCGATGAGCGGCCGGGCCTTGTCCTTGAGCGCCTCGGCCTTGCCGATCTCGGTGGTCGCGGCGTGAAGGGTGCTGTCGGCGACGTCGTGCTCCTTGAGCGCGACGCTGAGTTTCTGTAGTCGCGCATCGGCGTCGTCGCCCATGGCGACACCACCCAGACCGAGCACGATCATCGCGGCTAGTGCCGCAGCGACGAGCGGGCGTTTCCTGCTTCGAGAGTAGATCATCGGGCTCCTTTTACGCCGACGACGGCGTGTCGTTCGGCCGGGCGATTCTAGTTTCGACCGCGCCTGCCGGATAGTCGGGGCGTGATCACAGCGGCGACGAAAGCCTCGCGCACCGGGAGGCGCGAAAACGAAACGGGCCCGACCTTCGTGCCGAAGGTACGGGCCCGGGGACTGGTCGAGATGGGCAGGACGTGGAGCGTCCTGCCCGATTGGCCAGCTCAGACGGCGTCGGGGGCGTCGTTCGGGTTGCTGGGCGCGGTGAACGTCCAGGTGAACGTCGCCTGGCCCTCGCGCTGGTCGGCCGGGTCGAGGATCAGACCATCGAGCGCCGTGACCACGCACTGCTGTAGGCCCTCGGGGGCGGTGCTCTGGTTCGGATCGGCGCTGACGTTGGTGATGGCGCCGGTCTTCTTCTCGACGACGAAGGTCACCACGACGTTGCCGGACTGGGCGGGATTGGCCGCCAGTGCGCTGTCGTAGCAGCCGACGATGCCGGAGGACTTGCCCTCGAGCACCGAGCGGGTGTCGTTCTTGTAGGTCTCGGTGTCGCGGGCCACGAAGCTGCACGCGGCCGACATTGCGGCGATGAACGCGATTGCGATGGATGTCTTCATGGTGGAACTCAGCTTCCCGAGATGACCTTCTCGTTGCCCTTGGCGTCGACTTCGACCTTGGTCTTGGAGATGTCCTGCTCGGTGATCGTGAATTCGACCCGGCGGTTCTTCTCGCGGCCGTCCTCCGACTCGTTGTCGGCGATCGGGCGGGTGGAGCCATAGCCCTTGGACATGAGGATCTTGGCCGTGACGCCGCCCTTCTTCGTCAGGTGCTTCATGACCGACTTGGCGCGGCGCTCCGACAACTTTTGGTTGTGCACGTCGCCGCCCTCGATGCTGGCGTGGCCCTCGATCTCGATCTTCTTGATCTCGGGGTGCTCCTTGATGGTCTTGGCGACCTCCTCGAGAAGGCTGTCCGAGACCTCGAGGATCTTGTCGGAGTCCACGAGGAACTGGACCTTCTCGTTGATGACGATCTTGTTCTCGCGGATCTCCACGCGGTTCTGCGGCTCGGGCGGTGGCGCCTCGACCGGGGGGGGAGCGGAGCCGACGATGGCGAGACCCGAGGTGTCGGCAAAGACCCTCGGCGCGCAGCCGGCCATCGCCACGGAGGCGAGGAGCCCGGCGACGAGGAGCCTGGACTTGCGTTGGATATGCATTGGGGAACTCCATCCGCCGACTCGATGCGGCGATGTGGTGGGAACGAAGAGGAGAGAAGAGGAGGAAGGAAGCACCGAAGAGGCGGGAAAAAAACCGCCGGTCGGGCTTTGCGCGCGCAACTGTAGTTTGAGCCGGGAAAACGTCAACCCCGAACCCACATCGGATCAGCCAACCGCGAGGGCTGCGGCATTTGGCTACAAATCGCCCGAACAGGGCTCGCCGGGGCCCTGCGGCAGCGCTAGCCTAGGGGCATGCGTCGCCTTCGCCCCAGGACCTGCGCCGTGACGATGGTCATGATTTGCTCCGTTGTCGCGTCGATCCCCGCGCAGGCCCTGGCGAACACGGTGCTGCCGGCCCCGACCCACGCTGCCGTGGGCCTAGGGATCGCCGCAACGGTGGCGCAGCCCCCAGTCGACGCGCCCCCGCCGGCCGATGTCGCACCGCCCACAGTGTCGCCACCGGCCGACGCGGCACCGCCCACAGTGTCGCCCCCGACCGACGCAGCGCCACCCGAAGGTGCGATCGAAGTGCCGGCGCCTGCGGAGCCCGCTGCGCCCGCAGAGCCGGCGGCACCGATCGCCGCCGACATGCTCGACGCCGAGCCCACGCCGTCGCCGACCGCGGCCCCCACCGCGATCTCGACGCCGAGCCCGCCGGCCGACGAGACCGAGGAGCTCACCCCCAACGAGGCGATCACCAGGGCCTACGCACCCAAGTTCCGCCCCAACGAGAACCCCGGCAAGCTCAACGTCGCGGCGCGCCTCATGTTCGCCAACGCGGGAGCCAAGAACGCCGGCGGCGGCCGCTTCGGTGGACTGGCGGTCGACGTCGGCCAGAGTTGGAATCGCTTCGGCTACGCCCTGACCGGCACCGCGTACGTCGGCCGCTTCGCGCTGCAGGACACCGGCACCTCCGAGATCAACGCGCTCATCGGCGCCGGGCCCACCGTGGGCCTGGGCCGCATGGCGCTGCTCGGCCGCGGCTTCCTCGATCTGCGCCTGGGCTACGACGTCTTCCACGCGGTGGTCAACGAGCGCGACGCGGGCACCGTGGTCCGACCGCAAGGCGGCGGCGACCTGAGCATCAGCCCCGCCAAGAATCTGATCCCCCACGGGCCGCGCGTGCGCCTCGATCTCGGGCTCGTCGCCCTCGACGACGGCCGCCGCTTCTTCCACGGGATCGGGGTGTCGATGGGCTACCAGGCGCTGGTCGGCAGCTTCCGCGGCCAGATGCCGGTGACCCACATGCTCACCTTGGGCCTCTCGTACTGGATGGGCTGATCCCGACGGACCTCAGCGCAGCCGGCGTTCGAGTTTGCGTGCGGTGTCCTCGAGGCCAGGCCGGAACACGGCCGGAACCAACTCGACCTGCTGGCGCAGGTAGGGCAGCAGCTCGGGGTTGCTGAGCTCGCCGAGCAGATGGGCCGAGTGCTCGACGTAGTCGCGATCGCCCTCGCGCAGCCGATCGCACAGGAACTCGAGCGACTCGACGGTGTTGATCTTGCCGATCGCCTTGAGCGCGGCGAGCCGCGCCCGGGGGGCGTCCGGCAGGTCCCGCGACGCGAAGATGCGGCGCAACGGCTCGAACGCGTGGGGGAACACGAGCTGGCCCGTGGCCATCGCGGCGGCCTCGCGGACGTCGCCATCGTCGTCGCGCAGGGCCCGGCCGACCAGCGCGAAGCTCCGCTTGAATCGCAGCTTGCCCATCGACTCGGCGACGGCGCGGCGGATCGCGGGGTCTCGCGCGGTGAACAGGCCCTCGAGGGCGGCGATCACCGGATAGGCGCGGATCGACTCGAGCCGCCGCACCACGTCGATGGCGGGGACCGCCTGCGTCCGCCGCTCGAGCTCGAGCACGAGCAGCAACGCGTGGCGGCGCACGAAGTCGGGGAATCGCCGGTCGGCCATCACGCCGGCGGCGATGAGGCCAGGATCGCCGTCGAGTTCCCACTCGGCGAGATCGACGTACCAGACCTCCTCGTACTCGGGCAGTTGCTTGAGGAACTCCGGCACCGGCACCGGGCGCGGGGCGTCGTGCAGATCGCCGCCGAGCCGCTCGCACAGCCGCCGGTAGCGGTCGCGCGCGCGACCGGGCAGCTCGAGCTGCAGCAGGCGGCGGTAGACCTCGAGGACCTGCTTGAAGGCCCGCACCGACGCGAACGACTCGGCGGCGGCGAGATACGCGTTCTCGACGATCTGTAGCGGGTGACCGGCGCCGTGGGCTTCGGCCGCCGCTTTGAGCCAAGCCTCGGCGCTGCGCAGGCGCAGATCGTCGGCGTAGGGCATGCCAGCGCGGGTGCAGTAGTCGGCGGCCTCGCGCAGCAAACTGGCGGCCGCGTGCCACTCGCCAGCGCGACGCGCCATGGTCACGAACGCCTCGTGCAGGCGCAGCGCGTCGAGCTTGAGCCCGTCGTCGCGGAGGATACGAACGCTGTTGAGGTAGCCCTCGGCGACGTTCTCGAAGGCGCCGGCTTCGCTGCCGATGCGGGCGATGAGCTGATAGCAGTCGAACGCACGCTCGCGCAGGCCCTCGGTCTCGAAGGCGTCGGCGACCTCCTCGACCGCAGTGGTGGCCACGGACAACGCCATCACCGCCCGCTCGTGACCCAGGCGCAACAGACACAGCGCGTAGTTGATCTTCGCCAGCGCCGCTTCGTAGCGGCGTTCGTCGAGATCGTCGCGGGCCATCACGTCTTGCCAAAGGGCCGCAGCCGCGGCGTCGTCACCGGCGCGCTCGAGTTCGACGGCGCGATGGACCGGCATGTCGCCGACGCCGAACCACGCCGCCGCGGCGCGGGGCTGGCCGGCCCGCGACAGGTACACGCCCAGCAGTCGCACGCCCCGCAGCGCATCGGCGTCGCCGCTGGCGACACGCTCGGTCTCGCGGGCGAGGACCTCGCCGGGCGGCACGTCGGTGGCACCGAGGTACGCCGCGCAGGCCGCCGCCTCGCGGGTGTGACCGAGCGCCCGCAGGCACTCCGCCATGGCCCGCAGCCACTCCTCGTACTCGAAGTCGATGCGGTCGACGACCTCGACGAGGTGGCGCAGGTGGACGAGCGCGTCGGCGTGCCGGCCCGCGCGCATGCTCGCCTCGGCGCGGATCCACAGGACCGCCGTGTCGATCACGAACGCCTCCGCTCGGGCCGCACCGCCCGCGGGACGACGCGCTTGGCGGCGACCTTGCCGCTGCGGCGGGCGTCGAGATCGGACTGCACGTCGTCGATGATCTGGCGCGCCCGATGGGCCCGGCGACCGTGGCTGATCGCGTCGGCGTCGATGACGTGCACGCGGTGCAGGTGGTCGAGGTATGGCAGCTCGAGCGGCCCGCTGGGCAGGATGAACACGCCGTAGATCGGCGCCCGCGAGGCCAGCAGCGCCACCTCGTCGACCGGCAGCTGACACTCGCCGTGCGTCAACATGTAGACCAGCGTGTGGGCGGCGTTGCGCCGCGGGGCGCTGAGTTCGGCGTTGAGCTGGCGGATGACGCGGGCGTAGTTGCGGCCGCGCTCGGCACGGAACTGCAGGGCGTACGGCACCTCGGCGCTGCCGGTGGCCTGGACCCGCACACCTTCGTAGAGGCGCGAGTCGAAGAACCGCAGCGTGACCTCCTCGCCGAGCAGCGCCAGGCGCTTGCACAGCGCCAGCGCGAGCCCGCGGGCGAACACCTCGCGGACGCCCCGCATCGACGCGCTGCCGTCGACCAGCACCTGGTGCACCCGGCGCTCGTTCTCCATCTGCTTCTCGTGGGTGAAGTAGAAGAGATCGTCGTCCGCGAGTTTCTGCTCGAACAGGTCGTTGTCGTAGGCGAGCTGGGTGAGGATCAGGTCGTCGAAGCCGCCGCGGCGCTCGATCGACGCGTAGCCGTCGATGCTGAAGCTCTGCTGCCCGGCGTCGCGGCGGACCTCGAGGATCGACGGCAGCAGCTCCATCGAGAAGTCGATGACGTCGGCGAGCGACGGGCTCATCACCACGTTGTAGAGATCCGCGAGATCGACCCCCGGTAGGGCGTCGCCGCCGCGGAACAGACCGAGCAGTCGCAGCGCGTCGAGATCGATCTGCTCGATCTCCAGAAGCGGCAGCAGGCGATGCACCGCGAGCGTCGCCAGCCACGCGGTGGCGACGCTCTGGTCGTAGCGGGTGAACGCGGAGTTGGGCTCGACGCGGGTGTAGTGGACGACGTCGTTGGGGAGCGCCACCGGCCGCAACACGCGGACATCGTCGGGCAGTTGCGGCACCAGACTCGACAGCACGCGGGCGAGCACCACGCCGATCATCGGGTCGCGATGCTTCCAGCCGGCCTGGGTGCGGGCGAGCTCCGACTCGCCCAGCTCGACGAGCAGGCACCGCCACGCGTCGGAGATTTCGGGGTCACCGAGGCCACGCAGCTGCGACGCGGGGCGGCCGAGTCCGGCGATGACGCAGCCGAGGTCATGGACGACCACGAGCGGCACCGCCATGCCGAGCCGCACGAGCGAGTTGTGCCACGCGACCGCCCGCATCAGCGCCAGGGCGCCGGTGCCCTCGAGCTGCGAGAGGGCCATCGTGCCGATCTGCCGCTCGAACTCGGCTCCGATGCCGGCTTCGGCGTGATGCGGCGTGCGGGGAGCCATTGCGACCGGCCGAAGGTAGCAGCCGCGACCGCACGCCGCACCCCGGCGGGTTGACCCGGCCGCAGCGACCCAGGCGCTGCGGCCCGGAGCATCATGGGCCGATGGCTTGGCTGTCTTGGCTCGTGTTCGTGCCTCTGGGCCTGGGGCGGCCCGCCGCGGCGCCCCCGCCCGGGGCGGACCCTCGCGAGCCGCCGGTGGTCGACGGCTGTACGGTCACCGTCGTGGGCCTGCCGGTGCCAGCGCGGGCCCACCATTCCCTCGACGTCTCGGGCGCGCGCACGCGGCTGTCCGCGACCGGATTGCAGGTGGATCTGCTGCACCTCGAGATCGTCGTGCGGCTCGTCGGACCCCACTACCACGGGGAGCTGACACTGCACCCGCGTGCGTGGACAGGCGGCAGCGTCCACGTGCTGCGCGCGTGGCCACGGCCCGCGGTCCTCGTGATCGACGGACCCAAGCCGCTCGCCGTCCGTTGCCACCAAGGCGGCGATCTGCTCGCGACCCAGTGGTGGCTCGCCTCCGATCTGCCGCCCATCGACGTCGGCCACGGCCGCACGCTGCGCTGCGAATCCAAGTCGCCGGGTTTCCGCCCCGTCGCGATGCGCGTGCCGATGCTGCCGGGCGACAACGCGGTCGTGCTCGAGCTCGAGCCACTGGGGGGCTGAGATGCTCCGAGTCAGACGAAGCGGCTGCTCGCGAACATCGTCTCGAGCAGCTTGTCGACCTCGGTGATCATGCGCTGCGCGGCGGGGTTGTCGGGCATGCGGCCGAGCGCGGCCTTGATGTCGCCGAGGTTGCGCAGCTGACTGAACAGCTGCATGTCGCTGAGCACCTCGCTGCCGGTGAGCGTCTCGCGGATGACGCGGAGCTCCTCGAGCAGGTCTTGGAGGTTGGTCGGCGTGGCGCCGATGCGGGTCTGCTCGGGGTGGTGCTCGTACCACTGGTCGAGCACCGGACCCACGACCTCTTGCAGGATCTCCTCTTGCTCCGGGGTGTTCCACACGTGGCGCAGCACGAAGAAGTCACTGTCGTTGACCGCCTCGCGGCCATCGAGCACGGCCGAGGCGGCGAACAGCTTGAGCAGCTTGACGATGCGGCGATCGGACAGGCCCACGCCCTCGGAGCGGATCTGGAAGACCAGGCCCTTGAAGGTCGAGAGAAAGTCCTCGGAGAAGCGCAGCAGGTTGCCGAAGTTGCGTTGGAGCTCGCGCAGCTCGTGGGCGCTGATGACCGGCGTCACCGGCCCGGCATCGGGGTTCATGCCCTTGGCCTCGAGCTCGATGCCCTTTTGCAGCAGCCCGCGGAAGTGATAACTGTCGAGGTAGTCGACGCGCACGCGCAGCAAGAAGCGGTCGAACAGCGCCGAGAGGGCCTCGTCGGTGGGGACCTCGTTGCTGGCCGCGTACAGCGAGATGAGCGGCACCCGCACCGAGGCGTTGCCGTGGGTGAAGCGCCGAGCGTTGAGCAGCGTGAGCAGGCTGTTGAGGATCGCGCTGTTGGCCTTGAAGATCTCGTCGAGGAACACGACCTCGGCCTCGGGCAGCATGCCGTCGAGGCGACGGCGGTAGGTGCCCTCGCGGAAGGCCTGGATGTCGACCGGGCCGAAGATCTCGTTGGGCTCGGTGAAGCGCGTGAGCAGGTAGTCGAAGTAGCGGGCCTCGATGATCTGGGCGAACGCACGGATGAGCGCGCTCTTGGCCGTGCCCGGCGGCCCGACCATCACGAGATGCTCGCCCGCGAGCGCGCTGACGAAGAGCAGGCGGACGATCTCTTCCTTGCCCAGGAACTGGGCCTCGAGCTGGCGCGCGCCGTCTTGTAGTCGCCGGGACAACTCCGGGATCGACACCGGGGGGCGCGCGATTTGGGGGGCCTGCATGCTCACGCCGGTTGTACGATGCGACCGACCACGGTCGCCAGCAGATTCTCGACGACCGATCGCGGCACCAGCTCCGCGAGATGATCGACGTATTCGGTCCAACGGCGCACGACGGGCGCAGCGGTGGCGTCCGAGGCCACCGCGGGCACCGGCTCACCGAGTTCCGAGGCGAGCTGCGGCAACAGCAGCGGCAGCGCCAAGAAGGCGAGGACGCCGGGCTCGCGGCTGCCGAGCGCCAGCCCCACGCGCGTGTCGAGCTCGAGCACCTTGAGCAGGTGCAGGTGGATGAGACTGGCGATGATCGCACCGAGATCGTGCGGATCACACGGGACCACGGCGCCGGGCAGCGCGAGCAGGGCGCCGGCGGCGGGCAGCGCCGCGACGACGCCGCCGGCCGAACCAGCCCCGCCGGCCGCTGCAGGCAAAGGCGCCGGCGCGCGCGGCAATGACGGCAGCAGCGCCGACATCACCGCGCCACCGGTCGTCATCCAATCCTTCTGTCTCGCCCAGGCGTGGCACACCGCCCGCGCCCAGCCGCGCTCGCGCAGCATGACCGCGGCCTGCAGCGGCGAGCTGCCGGCCGGTGCGAGCAGCGGTCGCAGCAGGCACGTCAGCGGCGAGGCCCGCAGCGCGTCCTCGAGCAGGCGCTCGACCTCGGGCGCGTGGTTCTGCGGCAGCCACGGCACGCTCTGCTCGCGCCCTGCCCCGCCGGCGCGCAGGAACCGTCGGGCGGGCTCTCGCGCCGGCATGCGGATCTCGCCCACCGCGGTCGGGACGATCACCTCGGCGCGCATCAGATCGACGAAGGCGCCGACCGACAGGTGGCGCGCGACGAGGGTCGGCACGTCCTCGGGCGCGGGCAACGTCAGCAGGGTTCGCGTCGCGCCCTCGAGTCGCCGCCACGTCACCTCGCGCGCCCACACCCGCTGCCGGTCGGGGTGCTCGAACACGAGCAGGTTGTGCAGGCCCATCCACAGGCCGAGCTCGTCGTGGTCGGGCGCGGGGAGCTCGGGGTGGGCCGCGAGCAGCTGCCCGCGCCGCAATCGCCAGAAGTCGAGCTCGGGGAACGACGTGCCGCCGAGCTCCGCAGCCCACTCGTCGCGATCACGCGGGCGCAGCGGCTTGCCCACCCACACGTCGGCGCCGGCGAGCAGCGGCACCACGAACTCGGTCACGAACGCTCGCAGATCGCGGGCCACGTGCGCGCCTCAGCCCTCGCCCTCGCCCACCGGACGGGGGCCGCCGGCCGGCAGCCCGCCAAAGCCCCACAGCGCGAAGCGACTCAGGCGTTGGTTGCGAATCGTGCCCACGCCGACGGCCGGGAGATCCGGGGTGACGATCGCGGCGTCCTCGAGCGCGAGCCGACCGACGACGGCGGCATCGAGCGGCCGCAACTGCTCGGGACGGACGCGGATCGGATCGGTGTCGGGGGCGAGGTACAGCGCGTGGTCCTCGGCCTGCAGCCCGAGCAGGTGACGCAGCAGTGCGGGTCGCACGCGTGGCCACAGCTCGTGGCCGTCGGGCACCAGCACGCCGGGGGCGACCTCGCCGAGGCGGCGACCGATCGGCAACAGCAGCCCCGCGCCGAGTCCGGTGGGCGTCGCACGCCCCAGCGCGCTCGGTGCCGCGAGTACGACGAGCCCCTGCTCGAGCGGAACGATCCGCGCCGCCGCGAGCGCGGCGGGAGGCAGCATGTACACGAGGTGGCGCAGCATCGGCACCTGATCCCAGTCGATGACGACCGCACGCGGCTCGCGGGCCAGGGCACCAGGCCGCATGCGCAGCTCGACGCGCAGGACCTCGAGATCGCCGTCGCGCATCTGCCCGATCTCGCGCAACCGGACGCCGACGGTGGACTCGACGAGATGGCGGCCGTCGACGAAGCGCGGCGGGCCATCGAGCCGCTCGACCCGGCCCGCGCGGCCGCGGAACAGGAACATCTCGTCGCCCGGCAGACAGCTCTGCGCCGACGCCAGTTGCACCGGATGACGCCAGCCGATCTCCACCGCGGCGCGGCTCGACACCGGCGCGAGCAGCTCGATGCCGGGGACCTGCGAGAGCACGTCGAGTGCGCGCGCGCGCGGCTGGCGGAGCCGCAGCAACAGTGACGACTGGGTGTCGTTGCCCAGGCGCGCGTAGTAGCCGGCCATCGGCATCTCCATGCGCCACAGGTAGCGCAACACCCGATGCGCGAGCGCAGGCGCGACCAGGACGAGCGCCATCTCCTTGAGCCCGCACAGCTCGGGGTCGCGCGACACCCCGCCCAGCGGGATGGGCACCGGCCGCAGTTCGAGCCGCTGGATCAGATCGACCGGATCCATGCGGTGGGTCGTAGTGTAGCGCCCGAGGAAGTCGACGTCGGCGACGATCACCTCGTCGCGGCCGGGCTGCAGCGCGACCGCGAGGTCGTAGCCAAAGGGCGCCTCGCGCTCGCGCCAGCGCACGAACACCGCACCGCCGCCGGTGTACAGCTGCCCGCGCGCGGTGGTGGCGAGCCGTGCGAGTCGGTCGACCGCATAGCCGTCGCCGCTGCCACACCGGATGAGCGTCGCGTGGCCTCCGCCGCTGCGCTGCGCCTGCTCGAGGGTCATCGTGGGCACGAGGTCGTCGAGGCTGGCCTCGTCGCTGTATGCGCCGAGGAACGACACCAGCGCGTCGATCGACGGCAGTACCACCAGGACCTCGCGGCCGATCGCGATCCCGCGGGCGTCCGAGACGAGCCCCTGCATCCGAAATCGCGTCTGCCCAGCGGCGACCGGCTCGAGCAAGGCGTTGGGCATCGGCGTGCGCGCAGCATAGGCGGCGGCCCGTGGGCTCGGCAAGGCGCAGCCGGCCCCAACCGAGCGAGTGTCCACGAAGTGCACACAGCGCGCAGCGAATGCATCGACACGCACATGGCCGCATCCGGCGGCAGCTGCGGTCGCGGGGTGGTCCGAGCGACCGAGCGACCGAGCGACCGAGCGACCGACAGGGATGCTAACCTGGCGGTTCGTGGTGCCGCCCATCAAGCGCTCGGCGCTCTCCGACGGCGGTGTGGGCGGGCCCCACGCCCGCGGGTGGTTGCGCCGCCGCGCCACGTTGCGCCCCGATCTACGGGCGGCGATGGCGCTCGAGGATGCGGGCGAGCTGCTCGAGGCAGCGCGGGTCTTCGAGTACGCGGGCGAGCACGCGCAGGCCGCGGTCCTCCGCCTCGAGATCGCCAGGACGATCTCCGATCGCGCCCAACAGATCGACGTCCTGCGCGAGGGCTGCGCGCGGATCCCCGGCGAGGGGCCCGAGGCCAAGCTGCTGCATGTCGTGCTCGCCGAGCTGTTGCTCGCCGAGGCCGAGGCCGCGGTCGATCCTGCGACCCGCCGCGGCGCGCGGCTCGAGGCCGCGCGGGCCCTCGACGAGGCCGACGAAGGCGCCGCCGCGGGTGAGCTCTACGAGGATCTCGGGCTGCTGTCGCGGGCGGCGGCGGCCTACGAGCGCGGCGGCGAGATCGCCCGGCTCGAGCTCGTGCTCGCCGTGCTCGAGCACCAAGAGCAGCAAAGTGCCCGGCTGCGCGGGCTCGAGGGTCTGGTCGACGAGGCGATGGCGACCGGCCACCGCGCCGAGGCCCACGCCCTGCTGCTCGAGCGCGCGCGCAGCCACGGCGGCGGCCTGCCGCCACCGCACGTCGCGGGCCGCCTCGAGGCCCTCGAACAGCGCCTGCTCCGCGGCCCGGAACTCGAACTGCACTGGGGCCCCGGCCGGCACACGCGGATCTGTGGCGCACCGCGCTTTCGCATCGGACGCGCCCCCGATGCCCAGCTCGTGGTGCCGGCGGCCAACCTCTCGCGCCACCACGCCGAGCTGCGCCTCGACGTCTCGGGCGCCCACACGCGCGTCATCGTCGAGGATCTCGGCTCGAAGATCGGCACCTTCGTCGATGGTGAGTCGCTGGTGCCCGGCGAGCCCTTCGCGATCGTGGGGCCCACCGAGCTCGGCCTCGGTGGCCACACCGCGATCGCGATCGCGCCGATCCGCGGTGTCGATGGCCACGACACCGGCGCCGTCGTGCACTGGCCCGGTGACGCCCGCGCCCACGTGTGGCTGCCCAGTGGCGGACGCCTGTGGCTCACAGCAGAGCTCGAGGTGCCGGCGTCGGTGCTCTTCGATCGCGGCTACGTGGTGCTCGACTTCCGCCACGGCGTGCACGTCGTGCTCGACGGCCGTGACCTCGGCGGTGGCGCCAGCATCGAGCTGCTGCGCGGCGATCGCATCTCCCTGCGGGATGCCCCGTTGCGCCTCGAGGTGCTCGGATGACGCCACAATGGGCCCAGCCCATGCTCGTCGGCGAGCTGCAGCACCCGCTGGTGCCCACCCTCGACACCGTGCTCGCGCGCTTCGCCGACGGCGCCGCCCGCCCCCACGAGGTCGTGCGGCTGGGCGCCTTCGCCGACGCCCTCGCCCGCGACGCGCCGGTGGTCGAGATCGACCCAGAGCTGCGCGCGCTGAGCCACGCCGGGTTTCTCCGCGGCGCGATGGTGGTGCTCGCGACCGCGCTGCGCGTGCGGCCACGGGCCGACGTGGCGGTGTTGCTCGCGCGCGAGCTGCTCGACGCCATCGATCCCGATCTCGGGGTACGGCTGCTGCATGCGACCTTGGCCCTGCCCGAGGTCGACGCCACGCGCATGGTGACGGGGGGCCTGTTCGCGCAGGCAAACCTGCTGCTCGGCGAGCAGCTCCGCGACCGTGGCGACGCCGCCGGATCCCTGCGTCACTTCGAGGCGGTGCTCGCCCACGACATCGATCACGCGCGCGCGCTGCGGGGCTGGCAGCAGGCGACCGACGCGCTCGAGCGCCGCGGTCTGCTCGGCGCTCGCCCCGGTCGCGCCTTGTCGCTGCTCGACGGACTCGACGAGCTCGAGGCCCACGAGGCCTTCGGCGTCGCCCGCTACGAACTCGCCCGCCCCCTCGGACGCGGCCGCCATGCGGTCGTGTACCAAGCCTACGATCGTCACGTCGGCCGGGATGTCGCCATCAAGCGCCTGCTCGATGGCGACGCCGCCGCGGCGCGGGTGCTGCAGGCCCGCTTCTTCGACGAGGCCCGCACCTTGGCCCGGGTGCGCAGCCCCTACGTCGTCGCGCTGCTCGACGTCCAACCCCGCCACCGGCTCATCGCCCTCGAGCTGTGCCGCGGCGGCAACCTGCGGCTGGGGATGCGCCGCGGCCTGGTCGGCCCCGCCGATCTCCCGCGGGTGGCGACCGAATTGCGCCGGGCCCTAGGGGCGGTCCACGCCGCCGGGGCGGTCCACCGCGACGTGAAGCCCGCGAACATCCTGCTGCGGACGGCGTTCCGGGGCGCCCCGGTGGCGCTCGCGGACTTCGGGGTGGCCCTCGACGTCGGCCCCGGTCGCGCGGGCGCACAGGCCGGCACGCTGCGCTATCTTGCGCCCGAGCTCCGGGGCGGCGCGGCGCGGGCAACCCCTGCCTCGGACCTCTTCGGCGCCGGCGTCGTCCTGCTCGAGCTGCTGCTGTACCCCACCGCCCTGCCCGATGCCTTCGACCACCTGGACGATGATCTCGACGTCACACCGCACGTGCCCGACGACGCGCCCGCAGCCGCGGGTGCGCTGCTCCGTTCGCTGCTCGCCCGGGATCCCGATGCGCGCCGTTGGTAGCCTCGCGGTGGCGTGGCTGCTCGGCGCCTGCGAAGAGGTCCCGCGGACCTACAGCACGCGCGGCCAGGCCGGCACCGAGATCTTCCGCGACGACTTCGAGCGACCCGAACTCGGCCCACCGTGGGCGCCGACCGCCGAGGGCGCCCGCATCGAGCACGGCGTGCTGGAGCTCGCCGACCTGCGCAATCACCCGGTGTGGCTCGACGTCGCCCTGCCGGACGACGTGCGCATCGAGTTCGACGCGTGGGCCGCCACCGAGGAGGGCGACGTCAAGGTCGAGCTGTGTGGCGACGGCACGTCGGTGGCGAAGTCGACGAACTACGTCGCGAGCGGCTACGTGCTGGTGTTCGGCGGCTGGAACAACACCTTGAACGCCATCGCGCGCCGCAACGAGCACGGCCGCGACCGCGCCACCGTCGCCGAGCCCCTGCCGTTGGCGGAGCGCCGCTATCACTTCGTCATCACCCGTTCGGCCAGCGAGATCATCTGGGAGGTCGACGGCCGCGTCGTCCTCGAGTTCGACGATCCCGCGCCGCTACGCGGCCCCGGGCACGATCGGTTCGCGTTCTCCGGCTGGGAGGCCGAGACGCACTTCGACAACCTCGTGATCGAGGCCCTGTGACCCAGGAGCTGCCACAGATCTTCGGCCGCTATGTGCTGACGGAGCAGGTCGGCGAGGGCGGTATGGCCGAGGTCTACCTCGCCAACGTGCGCGTCGCCGAGGGTCTGACCAAGCGCGTCGTCATCAAGAAGATCCGCAAGGACTTCGCCGACCAGCGCGAGTTCATGCGGATGTTCGTCGACGAGGCCAAGGTCGCGTTGTCGCTCAATCACGCCAACATCGTCCAGGTCTTCGACTTCGGCCAGGTCCACGGCACGTTCTACCTGGCGATGGAGCTGGTCGAGGGCATCGACCTGATGCGGCTGTTCCATGCCGTGCGCAACGTCGGCGATTCCTTTCCGCCGGTCATCGCCGCGTACATCGCCCACCAGGCGGCGGCCGGGCTCGCGTACGCCCATCGCAAGCACGACGACTATGGCCAACCGCTGGGTATCGTGCACCGCGACGTCAGCCCCCACAACATCATGGTCAGCTACGCCGGCCAGGTGAAGGTGCTCGACTTCGGGATCGCGCGCACCCGCGAGCACGCGCTGGCGCGCATGGACGCGATCACCGGCGAGCGGCGCCTTGCCGGCGCCGAGGAGACGATCAAGGGCAAGGTCGCGTACATGTCCCCCGAGCAGGCCACGGGGCGCCCGCTCGATCTGCGATCCGACGTCTACTCCCTGGGCGTCGTGATGTACGAGACGTTGACCGGCAAGCTCCTGTTCCGCGACAAGGATCGTCTCGCCGCGCTCGAGCGGGTGCGGGCCGAGCCGCTGGCCCCGCTGGGCGAGCTCGCGCCCCACGTCCCGCCGGAGCTCGCGGCGATCGTCGATCGGGCGTTGGCCCGCGATCCCGACGCCCGCTACGAGAGCGCGCGGGCGCTGCAGAGCGACCTCGCCGGCTTCTTGCATCGCGCCGATCCGGTGGTCGACGACGAGGTGCTGACCAACTTCGTCGCCCGATATGCCCGCGCCGCGGCCCAGGGCGCACCGCCGCCGGCCGATCCCGCGACCCGCGACGGCGCATCCCAAGGCGGCACGCCGATGCCGCGACGCACCAGCCGCGAGGCCCAGCGCGTGGTCGTCGTCTATGCGGCGCTCGACCGCCCACAGGCGAGCGGCGGGGGGGTGCCGGTGGCCGAGCCGGCGGCGTTCTTCGGCTTGGTGCGCGACATCGCGTTCAAGCGCGACGCCCAGGTGCTGCGCCTCGACGAGCGCAGCATCATCGTCGCGTTCGGCACCCTTCTGCGGACCGCGGACGACGCCGACCGGGCGTTGCGGGTCGCCCTCGCGTTGCGCGAGGACATCGGCGAAGCCGCGCCCGGCTGGCGGCTGGGCCTGCTGGTTGCCAACGCCGCCGCCGTGGTCCAGCGCAACCCGCTCGGGCCGATCCTGGTCGAGCTGCGGCGCGGTGTCGCCGACCAACTCGAGCACGTCGCGCGCCGCTTCGTCGAGGGCCCGGTCATGGTCTCGGGCAACCTCGTCGAGCTGCTGGCGCGGGCGTGGCGGTTCGGCGACGGCGGCTTCGTCGAGCCCCAGGCGGGGCTGTCGGGCACCGCGACCGTCGTCGATCACGAGCTCGAGCACGTCGCCCCGTTGCTCGGCGCCGCCCTCGAGGACGACCGCCGCGTCCACCTCGCGCCGGGCGGTCGCGCGGTGCTCTACGGCCGCGAGCTCGAGCTCAAGTCGCTCCGCGATGGCCTCTCCGAGTCGATCCGCGCCCGTGAGTCCCGGGCCGTGTTGATCCTCGGATCGCCCGGCATGGGCAAGCGGGCCCTGGTCGAGCGCTTCATCGCCTCGCTGCCGCGCACCGCGTGCTGGGTCCTGCGCGCCGCAGGCAGCTGGTCGCGGCGCAACGTGCCGCTGGGCGTGTTCCTCGAGCTGCTGTCGCGTTTCTTGGGCATCGAGCACGACACCCGCCCCGAGCAGATCGTCGCCAAACTCGAGGAGCACGGCGTCGGCGACGCGGCGATGCTGGCCGAGGCCCTCGCGTCGGCGCTCGGGGTGCAGGGCGCCACCGATGGCGAGCTCGATCCGTTCACGCGCCGCGACCGACTGTGGCGCCTGGTGCGGCGCCTGATCATCGCGCTCGCCCAGCGCCGCCCGGTGCTGATCGTCCTCGAGAACCTCCATTTCCTCGACGAGCAGAGCGTGCTGCTGCTGCGCGAGTGGATCCTGGTGCGTCACCCGTGGCCGATCCTCGGCATCAGCACCGGCAGGCCGGGGCATCTCCGCGTCGAGATGATCCGGCGTGAACCCAACATCTCCACGCTCGAGGTCGGCGAGCTCGACGAGCACGCGCGTCGCGAGCTGATCGTGCGCCGGTTCGAGGACGAGGCTGCCGCGGGCGAGCTGGCCGACGCGATCCTCGCCCGCACCGGCGGCAATCCGCTGTTCATCGAGCAGGTCCTGGCGTCGCTGCTCGATCGTGGGGTCATCGCCTGGAACGCCCAGGGCCGGCTGTTGGCCCTGCGGCAGCGCGGCGCGGCCATCGACGTGCCGCCTTCGGTCGAGGTTGCGCTGGCCGACGGCATCGAGGAGTTGTCGCGCTCCGATCGCGAGGTGCTGCAAGGTGCCGGCGTCCTTGGCCGTACCTTCCGCCCCGACGAGCTCGGCGAGCTGCTCGAGCGCAACGTCTCGCGCAGCCTCGAGAGCCTCCTCGCTCGGCACTTCGTCGAGCGCATCCCCTCACCGTCGCCCCACGCCGAGAGCTTCCGCTTCGCGACGGTCAGCCTCCACGACGTGTGCAAGGCCGGCATCGCCCCGGAGGTGGCGGCGCGGCTGCACGGCCTCGCCGCGGGGTTGAGGCGCGCGCGCGTCGACTACTCCCCCGAGCGCGACGACGGCCCGATCGCCGAGCATCTGGTCCACGCCGACCGCGGCACCGAGGCGATCGAGCCGGCGATGCGCGCGGCCATGCGCGCCTACGACGTGGCCGGCAACGTCGAGGCCCACTACTACCTGACCCAGGCGCTGCGGGTGATGCCCGACGACGACCCACGTCGCTGGGACGCGCTGCTGCGGCGCGAGCGGATCCTCCGGGCGTGGGGGCGCAGGCGAGCCCAGGGCGCCGACGTGCGGCTGCTGCTGCGCACCGCCGACCGCATCGGCGACGCCGAGAAGATGGTCGTCGCGTCGATCCGGCTGCTTCGCTTCTACCTCGAGGTCGGGCGGGTCAACCAAGGCGAGCGCCTGGTGCCACGGTTGCGCGAGCGCATCGGTGCCCTCGCCGAGCCGCGGGCCACGGCATTCCTGGCGGTGCTCGGCGAGCTGCAGAGCGAGCTGCTGTTCGCGCTCGGCGAATTCGACGAGGCCGAGCGGGTCGCACGTGCTGCTGTGGTGTACTGCGGCACCGGCCCACGCGGCGCACGTCAGCGCTGCCGCCTGCTGCGGAGCATCGGCCAGGTCGCGAACAGCCAGGGGCGCTTTGCCCAGGCAAGGGCGGTGTACGGCGAAGCACTGACGATCGCCCGCGGCCTCGGCAATCCCCGCCTCGAGGCCAACCTCCTCAACGCGCTGGGCGAGGTCGCGGGTCGGAGCACCCACTTCCAGGAGGCGGTCGACTGCTTCAAGGCGGCCTTGGTGATCGATCGCGACCTGGGCGATCGCTACCTGACCGGCCGCAAGCTCGCGAACCTCGGCGCTACCTACGCCGCGATCGGCCTGCACCGCCGCGCCGAGCGCTGCCTTCGCAAGGCGCTCGAGCTGCACGAAGCGGTGGGCCACCCCGGCGAGTTCAACGACGTGATCGTGCACCTCGGCGAGGTCATGGGTCGCCTCGGCGATCTCGAGGCGGCGCGGGCGCTGCTCGTCGACGCCGCGCGGGTGGCCGTATCGCGTGGCGACGTGCGGATCGAGCTGCGGGCGCGGGTGCGGCTCGCCAACGCCCTCGCGGTGCACGGCAGCACACCCGAAGATCGCGCGACCGCGCAGATGATCGCCGAGCAGGTCGCGACCACCGCCCGCGCGCACGGCCTGCGCACGGCGCGGTGCCGGGCGTTGCACGTGCTCGCGCGGCTCGATGCCGAGGGTGGCCACCTCGAGCGGGCCATCGTCAGCGAGCGCGAGTCGGTGGCGCTCGTGCGCGCAGGGGCGGCGCCGCTCGAGGGTGTGCGATCGATCCACCACCTGGGGTTGCTGCTCCAGCGATGGGGCGAGCGCGACGAGGCGCAGGCGCTGCTCGCCGAGGCCGCTGCCATGGTCTCGTCGCGCCTCGACGATCTGCGCGACGAGGATCTGCGCCGGGGCTACCTCGAGCACCCCGACGTGCGCGAGATCCTCCGTGACGTCGGCGAAGCAGGGTTGCTATCCTGACGCCGTGATGTCCGAACCCCAGGGCCCGCGCCCGAGCGGCAGCCGCAGCTGGCTGCGCATCGGCGTGTTGCTGTCGGTCGCCCTGCTGCCATCGTGTGCGACGCCCGGTGAGCTGGTCGCCCCCAGCGGCAATCGACGCCTCGTCGCGCGCGACGCCACCAGCGGCATCACGGTCGTGCTCACCACCGGCGCGTGGGACGGCCAGCCCGCCGCGTTGGCGACCGAGGTCACCGTGGTCCATGCCCTGGTCGCCAACATGGGCGACGCCGCCATTCGCCTGGCGCCCGGCGACCTCGAGCTCGTCGACGCCCGCGGGTTCCGCTACGCGGTGCTCGACGTCGGCGGCAGCTTCGAGCGGGTCCCGGAGGGCGCGGCATACGATCGCGGTCTCGAGCGCAGCTATGATCCCGGTCGCTCGCGCGGGTTCGAGCCGTTCTTCGCCCCCGGCGACGCGCCAGCGCGGGCGCTCCCGTGGGGCATGCTCGCGCCCGGCACACAGATGCGCGGCTTCCTCTACTTCGAGCCGGTCGTCCGCACGGCGAACGAGGTCCGCCTCGTGTGGCACATCGATCGCGCCGATGACGTGCCGGTGTTCGACGCGGTGTTCGACTTCTACGTCGCGCGACCCTGATCGCGGGGCTACGCGCGCGGGAGGGCGATGCCCTCCGCCGTGAGCGCACACGAAAAAGGGAGGCCCCGATGTGGGACCTCCCCCGTGTTCGCCGACCGTGTCGGCGCGGCTCCCGTCAGATCACATCGGGATGGCGCAGCCGCCGACGTCCTCCAACATGGGAAGGGCCTGACCCTCCTCGTACCACGGCACGCACTCCTGGCCGCCCGCAGCGCCGGGGCATTCGGCCGAAGCGCCGGGCTCCGTGATGTCGCAGAACGAGCTGCAGCAACCCTGCGAGCCCTGACAGTTCGGCACCGCGGCAGCGGCGGCGCAGTAGAGACCCGGGTCGCAGAAGTTCAGGAACTCACACGCGTCACCGAACACGCCTTCCTCGCCGCCGGCATCGGGCGCGCACGCGAAAGAGTCGTCGATCGGGTAGCAGTTCTCGCCCTCGTTGCAGTCCGTCAGCAGCGGATCGCAGGTCGGCAGGCAGAGGATGAGGACACCGCCGTTGGCGATGGCGCAGGCCGTCGACGGATCGGGGCACACCGGGTTGGCCTCGCTGCCCTCGCAGAACCCGACGCACGTGCCGAGGTTGGCTTCGTCGGTGTTCCAGCACATCGCGCCGAGCTCGCAGTTGTCGATGCCGCTCACGCCGCCGCCCTCGGCGGTGCACTCATCGCCGATCTGCGCCGGGTTCGGATCCAGCGCAGAGCACCGCGTGGCGTTCCATGAGAGGCCGCCGTCGTTCGCCCACGGCATGCACTTCTGGTCCTTCGCGCAGTCCTGCGCCCAGACATCGCACTCGATTTCGACGCCGGTCCCGCCGTCGGGATCGGTGATGAAGCCACCACTAGCGGACGGGTCGGGATTGGTGCCGGCGGTCGTGTCCGACGGACCCGAGGGGTCCTCGGTGTCCGACGGGTCCCCGGTGTCGCTCGGGTCGACGGTGCCCGAGGGATCCTCGGTGTCGGTCGGGGGGGTGGTCGGATTGGTGCCGGTAGCATCCGGATCGTCCGCCTTGGAGCCGCAGCCCCCGAGGATCACGCCCGCCGAGACACAGAGACCAATCAAAATCTTCGTTCGCATGATTCTTTTCCCTTGAAAAAACGAGAGGTTGCACTTGCCCAGCCCAGGCTGGCCCCCTGGACCGGGAGACGCTGGGCAACCGAGAACGGATCGAGTGAGCAGGCGGCCGGCCCTCCCGAGCCGCACTGTCATCATCGAACGAGAATCCACCAAAACCCACTGACGCGCAAGTCCCCTGTTCATCCGAATCGTCACCCGCTGCAGGGCGACCAGTTTCGCCGAATTCGGCGTTCTACGGCGTCTCCGCGACGATCCGGGCCTCCTCGGAGGCCCCGGACCCCGCCGACCACCATGGCCCCCGAGGACAGTTTCCGCGTAAGTTTCGTCACTTTGTGAACGTTGGGATCGTCAGTCTGCTCGGTCGCGCGCGTTGCCCCCCACCGTCCCCGATCGGGCCGACGCCCCGGCTGTGCCCGGCGCACCGCTTGCACAACCCACCGCCATGGACCTCTCCGGTTGCCCGGTCTGCAGCACCCCCTTTGGCCCCGACTGGTGGCTCCTGGCGCGCCACACCATGGGCGGTGATCCGATCGCCACCCACGTGTGTCCGGGCTGCACCCTGGCGTGGACCGGCACCGCCACGTTCCGCGTGGATGCTGGCTACCGGGCCCGCGTGTGCTCGCACGACGCCGCCGCCCGCGTCGAGGCCGATGACGGACGGGTCGGCTTCGGCACCCCGACCGACCGCCTCGCCATGGACCGCGCACGGGTCGGGGATCTCGAGCGTGCCTTCGCCTCGGTGGGCAGCCATCGACGTCTCCGCGTGGTGCAGGTGGGCGCCCGGCAGACGACCTGGCTGCGGACCGCGGCGCAGGGGCGACGCGTCAACCTGGTGGCGCTGGAGCCGTGGGGACCATGGGCCAACGCCGCGCGGGCCGCCGAGTTGGACGTGCAGCAGCATCCCCTCGAGGGCTGGCGCCGCCGCGGGAGCTTCGATCTGATCGTGGAGCACGACGTGTTGCCCCACCTCGCCGATCCCATGGCGCATCTGCAGGCGATCTGGGCCCGCCTCGCCCCTGGCGGCGTCGCACTGGTCGAGGTGCCCAACTTACTGTGTGCCGCCGGCAGCTCCACCGACGAATTCCTGACCAATGGACGCCCGTACTGGTTCACGCCCCGGGCCCTCGTCACGGCGTGCAAGCGCGCCGGCCTCGAGCCGTTCCATCTCGTCGCCGAGGGCCGTCTGCGGGTGCTGTGCCGCCGGGCCGACCCCCTGGCGGTCACAGTCCCGGGGCCGACCGCCGAGGCGGTCGTCGAGGCGGTCCGCGGCAACGATCTTCGGCTCCACCTCAAGCGTGCCCTCTTCGCCACCGGCGCGACCCCGGCCGCGTTGCGGATGGCCGCCACGATCCACGCGCGTTGCTCGAGGGCGGCCGTCCGGGCGGATCTGGCGATCGAGATCGCGACCGCGTGCGAGCGTGGCTCCGATCTCGATGGCGCCGCGACGTGGCTCGAACGCTCGCAACTCGACAGGCCCGACCCCGAGGTCGCGCGGACCCTCGCGCAACTCGACCACGTCCGCCAACGCGTGCACTCGGTGTGGCGCGAGGTGGCCGCCGCGAACGGGTCGATGCCGACCGAGTACGCCCGCCTCGCGAGCTGAGGCGCTGGCTCCGTCAGAGGATGTGACGGGACAAATCGCGATCCTGAAGCAGCGTGTCGACACGTTCGTGCACGTAGGCCGCGGTGATGCGGATCTCTCGGGCTCCGATCTCGCTGGCCTCGAAGCTCAGCTCCTCGAGCACGCGCTCGAGCACGGTGTGCAGTCGTCGGGCGCCGATGTTCTCGAGGGTGCTGTTCGCCCGCCACGCGGCGTCGGCCATGGCATCGATCGCCGCATCGTCGAAGGTGAGCACGACCCCTTCGGTCTCGAGTAGCGCGCTGTACTGCTTGAGCAGCGAGTTCGCCGGTTCCCGCAGGATGCGGACGAACTCGCCGGCACCGAGCGACTCGAGCTCGACACGGATGGGAAAGCGGCCTTGGAGCTCCGGGATGAGATCGCTGACCTTGGCCAGGTGGAACGCGCCGGCGGCGATGAACAGCACGTGATCGGTGCGCACCGGGCCGTACTTCGTGGAGACGGTGGCGCCCTCGACCAGCGGCAGCAGATCGCGCTGCACCCCCTCGCGCGACACGTCGGCGCCGCGCACGTTCTCGCGGCTGCAGATCTTGTCGATCTCGTCCAGGAAAACCACGCCGAGCTGCTCGGTGCGCCGGATCGCCTCGCGCGTCACCTTGTCCTGGTCGACGAGCTTCGCGGCCTCTTCGGCTGCGAGCAGCTCGCGGGCGTCGGCGACCTTCACCTTGCGCTTGTGCTTGCGCCGACCGAACGCGCCGAGCATGTCGCGGAGCTGCTGCCCGAACTGCGGGCCCATCTGCTCACCCATGGGCATCCCCGGCAGCAGCTGCAGACCGCCCGAGCCCCCCTCTTCGACCTCGACCTCGACCTCGCGGTCGTCGAGCTTGCCGGCGCGCAGGAGTTCGCGCAGCTTCTCGCGTGTCGCCGACGGCTTGGTCGGCGTCACAGACGGCTTGGTCGGTGTCACAGACGGCTCCCCCGGCCGATCGGTGTAGGCCCGGGGTTCGGCGCCGGTGGGCAGCAACAGATCGAGCACGCGCTCCTCGGCGCGACTCTTGGCCTCGGCCCGGACGTCGCGCTCCATCTCGGTGCGCACGATCTGGATCCCGACCTCGATCAGATCGCGGACGATCGAGTCGACGTCGCGGCCGACGTAGCCGACCTCGGTGAACTTGCTGACCTCGACCTTGACGAACGGCGCGCCGCTGAGCTTGGCCAGTCGCCGGGCGATCTCGGTCTTGCCCACCCCCGTCGGCCCGACCATGATGATGTTCTTCGGCGAGATTTCGTCGCGAATCGCGTCGCCCACCATCTGTCGTCGCCAGCGATTGCGCATCGCGATGGCGACCGCGCGCTTGGCCTTGTGCTGGCCGATGACGTAGCGATCGAGTTCTTCGACCACCATGCGCGGGGTGAAGCTGCGGCTCTCGGCGCTCATGCGGCCTCCCCGAGCTCGAGGATGACGTGCTCGAGGTTGGTGAACACGCAGATCTCACCGGCGACGCGCAGGCTCTCGCCGACGATGGCGCGTGCATCGAGCGTGGTGTGCCCGGCGAGGGCCCGCGCGGCGGCGAGGGCGAAGTTGCCCCCGGAGCCGATCGCCACGATGCCGTCATCGGGCTCGATGACGTCGCCGGTGCCGGACAGCAGCAGCGTACGGTCGCGATCCGCGACCACCATCAGCGCCTCGAGCCGGCGGTAGCGCCGATCCTGCCGCCAGTCCTTCGCGAGCTCGACACACGCCCGGGTGAAGTTCCCCCCAACGGACTCGAGCTTGGCCTCTAGCAGCTCGAACAGCGTGAGCCCGTCGGCCGCCGAGCCGGCGAAGCCGCCCACGATCCGGCCGCCCGCGAGCTGCCGCACCTTGTTGGCCCGCGACTTCATGATGGTGTTGCCCATCGAGACCTGGCCGTCGGCGCCCAGCGCGACTCGCCCCTCGCGGCGCACGCACAGCACCGTGGTCGATCGCCATGTGGGACGCTCTTCGTCGTGTCTGCCCATCGTCCGTCCCAGTATACGGGCCCGGCGGCGCGGTCTTCCACCGGCGCTGCAACTCTGGCAAAGCTGACGGCGTGAGCAGCTACGTGCCCGAAGCGCCCCACGCCACACTCCGCCTGGCGGTGCTCGCGTCGGGGCGCGGCAGCAATCTGGTGGCGATCCAAAGCGCGATCGACCGCGGCGTGCTGCGGGCCGAGTTGGTATCGGTGGTCTCGAACAACTCCGCCGCCGGGGCCCTCGAGTTCGCCCGCACCCGCGGTATCCCGGCGACGCACATCAGCGGCCGCACCCACGACGATCCCGGCGCCGCCCTGCTCGCGCACCTGGGCGCGGTGGCGACCGACGTCGTCGTGCTCGCCGGCTACATGAAGCTGCTCGATCCGCGGGTAGTCGAGGCCTTTCGCGCGCGGGCGGTGAACATCCACCCGGGGCCGCTGCCCGCGTTCGGCGGCGCTGGCATGTACGGCGAGCGCGTGCATGCGGCGGTCCTCGCAGCCGGCGTCGCCACCAGCGGCCCCACCGTGCACCTGGTCAGCGAACACTACGACGAGGGCGACATCCTCGCGCACACGCCGGTGCCGGTGCTCGCAGGCGACGACGTCCACGCCTTGGCGGCGCGGGTGCTGGTCGCTGAGCACGCGCTGTACTGGCGGACCATCGCCCGACATTTCGCCGCCGCGGCGCCCTGCTCCGCCTGATTCGGCCGGGTTCGGCGTCAGTCCTTCAGGGGGACCGGGCCGGTCCCCCTTCCACCGGGCAAAGCCCGGCGGAACCTTCCCCCTCCCGATCGCTGTCGCTCTCTCAGGTCGCGACGGTCGTCGGTGGGGCGTCGACCCCCGGCCGCGCCAACACGCCGCGGACGAGCAGCACGGCGACACCCACGGCGAGCAGCGCGTCGGCGACGTTGAACAGCGGCCAGTGCCCGCCCCACGGATAGTTGATCTGCAAGAAATCGACGACGCCGGTGCCACCGCCGGGCGCACCACGGAACACGCGGTCGACACCGTTGCCGATCGCACCGCCCGCTACCGCACCCATCGCCAGGGCGTCGATGCGGTCCCGCCCCGAGCGCAGCAACATGCCGACTAGCAGCGCGACCACGACCACGGCCAGCACGCCGAAGATCCAGCGCGCCGACCCCAGATCGCCGATGACACTGAACGCGGTGCCGCGGTTGTACGCCAAGGTGAGATCCAGCCACGGCTCGACCACAGACATCGTCTGCGACGGCAGCCCTTCGAGCGTGCGCTCAGCCCACGCCTTGCTCTGGAGATCGCAACCACAGCCCACGGCGGTTGCGCTGACGAACCAAGCGATGAGTCGACCGGGTTTCGCGTCGGACATGCCGGACATGCAGACCCCGTGGTGGCTCAGATGGCGGTGGCTCAGATGGCGGTGGCTCAGCTGTTGATCGCCGTGAGGGGCGGCAGGTTCCGGCGCAACCAGTCGTCGAGCATCACCAGGCTCGAGATGGTCGGGCCGCTCTCGGCCTGTGCGCCCACCTGGGCGCAGAACTCACCCAGATTGTACTTCTCGATCATCCCCGCGACATCGTCGCCTTCGACCATACGCACCAGCTTGTGCAGATGGAAATTGAGCTGCCGACGTTGGGCGCTGACCGCCGGGCCGTCCCATGGGCCGGCGTAGACCATGCGGTCGATCGCCTGGTTGAGGTAGAGGAAGTTGACGGCATCGGTGACCTGCAGGCGCAGGAACAGCAGGTCCTTGGGATCGCGACCCATCACCTGGGCCATGCGCACGGCGTCGAGCACGGGCGTCAGATAGCGGAGCTTGACGATGCGCTCGGCGAGCGGAAGCGGCACGCCTCCCTCCTCGTGCTTGCGCAGCCGCGCCGCGCTGCGGGCCTTGCTGCCCGCCGGCAGCGCCTGGTCGACGTTCGCGAGCAGCGTCCGCGCCTGGGCGATGGCCGCCTCGTCCAGCGGCGGTAGGTCCATCTGGTCGATGAGGTAGAAGGTCGCGTCCTCGAGCGCCCGCTCGGCGGCGGCCATCGCCCCGTACACGGCCTCTTGCCGGCGCTCGTCCTCGAGGGCGTAGACGTCGTCGCGCAGGGCGTCGACGTCGGCGGCCTCGACCGCCTGCAGGTACGCCACCACGATGTCCCGCGTCGTGCGTCCGCTGCCGATCGCGACCTCGGCGAGCATGCTGCCGCCGGCGTTGTCGACGATGCCGTTGACGATCATCGTCGTGGCGATCTCGCGACGCAGCAGGTGGTTGGCGACCGCGTCGGGGCCGGCGAGATCGGCGAGCGCGCTGGGGAAGTAGCGGCGCACCGCTGCCCCCACCGCCGCATCCGGCAGCGGCTCGGACTCGAGCAGCTGCCGGTACGCGAGCATCTTCGCGTGGGCGCAGAGCACCGCGGCCTCGCACTTGTACAGCCCATGGCCCTTGCGGCTGCGGTTGCCGAGCTCTTCCTCGGTGGGCATCGCGAAGTTGTCGGGGTTGAACGGGAGCGCCCGGGCGAGGTATCCGAGGGCGCGGCTGTAGCGGAAGACGTCGTGGCGGCTGCGACGGACGTCGTAGGACACCATGCGGCTCTGCGAGCGGTTGTTGTCGAGGACCATCTCGACGACCTCGTCCTCGCACTGTTTGAGCATCGCGTCGCGATCGGGCCGCGACACCCGACCTGCCCGCAGCAGCGGCGCGAACAGGATCTTGATGTTGACCTCGTGATCGGAGGTGTCGACACCGCCCGAGTTGTCGAGGAACGCGTTGTAGTTGTGCCCGCCGTTGCGCGCGAACTCGACGCGGCCGCGATCGGTGATCGCGAGGTTCGCCCCCTCGGCGAACACCCGGCAGCGCAGCTCCGCGGCGTCGATGCGGGCGCCGTCGTTGGTCTTGTCGCCGACCTCCGCGTGGGTCTCGTCCCGCGACTTGACGTAGGTGCCGATGCCGCCCATCCACATCAGGTCGACCTGCAGTCGCAAGATGGCGCGCATGACCTCCTCGCCGTTGACCTTGCGCCCAGGGGCGAAGCCCAGCATCGCGCGCGCCTCGGGCGATAGATCGACCAGCTTGCTCTTGCGCGGATAGATGCCGCCACCGGTGGACAGCACACCCGGGTCGTAGTCAGACCACTGCGATCGCGGCAGCGCGAACAGCCTCGTGCGCTCGATGAAGCTGCGCTCCGGATCCGGGTTGGGGTCGACGAAGATGTGGTTGTGGTTGAACGCCGCGAGCAGCTTGATCGTGCGGCTGCGCAGCAGGCCGTTGCCGAACACGTCACCGCTCATGTCGCCGACGCCCGCGCAGGTGATGACGTCGCGCTCGGGATCGACGCCCATCTCGCGGAAGCTGCGCTTGGTCGCCTCCCAGGCCCCGCGGGCGGTGATGCCGGTGACCTTGTGGTCGTACCCGGCCGAGCCGCCCGACGCGAACGCGTCGTCGAGCCAGAACGACTGCTCGGCGCTGACGCGGTTGGCGGTGTCGGACATGTGGGCGGTGCCCTTGTCCGCCGCGACGACGAGGTAGGGATCGGTACCCTCCTTGTAGATCAGGATCCCCGGCGGCGTGACGGCCTCGCCCTCGACGAGGTTGTCGGTGATCGACAGCAGCGCGCGCACGAATTTCTCGTAGAAGAAGTCGCCGGCGGCGCGCAGCTCGTCGCGGTCGGCCGGCGGCTGACGGAGCACGAAGCCACCCTTCGCGCCCATGGGCACGATGACGACGTTCTTGACCATCTGCGTCGACATCAGCCCGTGGATCTCGGTGCGGAAATCGTCGGGCCGATCGGAGAAGCGCAGACCGCCGCGCGCGACCCGACCACCGCGCAGGTGCACGCCCTCGAAGTCGCGGTGGTAGACCCAGATCTCGCGCATCGGCTTGGGCTCGGCGCCGAACGACAGCTCGCCCGACGCGATTTTGAACGCGAGCGGCTGACCGCCGGCCACGTCGGCGACCCAGGCGTTGGTGCGCCGGGTCGCGCGGATGACCTCGGCCACCGCCTGCAGCACGCGATCGGCGGTGTAGTCGGTCACCGAGCGCAGCTCGTCCTCGAGCGAGACGTCCGCGGCCTCGGCCGCCTCGGTGGTCGCGGACTTGGGGTCGAATCGGCTGGCGAGCCACTCGATCAGCTCCTCGGCGACGGTGGGATAGTCGACCATCGTCTGCCGCACGAGGTCGTCGCCGAACGGCAGCGCGTGCTGGTGGAAGTAGGCGAGGTAGGCCCGCAAGATCTCGACCTCGTGGGAGTTGAGGTCGCTGACGACGATCAGACGGTTGAGGTCGTCGTCGCCGCAGCGGCCCGCGAACACCTCGCGTAACGCATTGATGACGTTGCCGCGGCGGGCCATGATCTGGCCGATCCGATCCTCACGCACCTCGAGCCGGAAGTTGTCCATGTCGATCGAGCGCATGCCCGGCAACGTGACTTCGCGGCTGTACTGATCGACGACCTCGAAGCCGAAGTGACTGAGCACCGGCAGCCCGCGGCTCAGGTTGACGGGCGACCGCGAAAAGATGCGCAGGTTGAGGCTTCCTGGGTGGTCGCCGTACTCGGAGACGTAGAGATCGCAGTCGGTGTCGGCACCGGCGCGAAGATTCTCGAGGCAGCGGATGTCGCCGCGCAGGCGGCCGACGCCACAGCGGCGCATGTGCTCGTCGGTGAACGCGTTCTCGTAGATGTCGAACAGGTCGTCGACGCGCGAGCCGTCCGCGATGCCGCAAAGCGCCTCCTTGAGCCGGTCGGTCCACGATCGCGCGAGCGCCAGGACCTGATCGCGCAGAGCCTCGGTGTCGATGCCGTGCAGCGGCCCGACGCCGGTGACGTAGAAGTGGAAGACCGCGTTGTCGTAGCGATCGATGTAGACGCCGTAGTCGGCATAGGTGCCGCCGAGCGACTCGAGGACGACGGTCTGGACCTGCTGCCGCAGCTCTTCGCTGAACTGCCAGCGCGGCAGGGCGACGAAGACGAAGGCGAAGCGGGCGTTCTCGCCGATGCGGATGTGGACGTCGCTGCCGCCCTCGGCCTCGGCCCGCAAGATGCGATCGGTGAGCTCCCAGATCGCCTCGCGATCCTCCGACAACAGGTACTCGAGCGGCAGCGAGTTGAACGCGTTGGTGATGTTCTTGCCGCGATCGGACTCACCGCCCACCTCGCGGTCCGCGAGCAGGTCGCGGAGCACCCCGTGGACGACCGGAATCTGCTCGGGCGGGGTATGGAGGGCCTTGTAGGTGAACAGGGCGTCGATGAGCATCGCCCCCGCCGGCCGCCCCTCCTCGCCGAAGCGCGTGACGATGAAGTGGCCGGGCTTGCCAGCGCGGTGCACCGGCGACTCCTCGGCGCTGCGCATGAACCGGACGCGGCGAGCCTCGCCGCGGGCGGCCTTGGTGACCAACCGGAGATCACGCTGCGGCCTGGCGACGCGGCTGGTGCCGAGCACGCCCGTCAGCTCGCCGTGTACGTCGTACTCCTCGACGGCGAGGATCACCGCGTTCTCCTCGCAGATCCACCGCACCAAGGACTCGGCGTCGCGCAGCGCCGTGGCCTCGTCGGAGGTGCGGTCATGCGCGGCGGCGAAGTAGCCGTCGGCGAGGGCGCCGAGGCGCGACTTCATGGTCGCGAAGTCGGCGACCATCGCCTGCGCCAGCCGCAGTCGCTGCCCGATGCGCTCGGCCAACCCATTGGGGATGCCGCCGCCGTCGCGCCCCGCACTGCCGCCGGCGAGCCCGACCTCCGCACGCATCACCGACTCTGCGGTGCCGGTGCCGACCGCCACCAGCTTACCCGCGGGATCGCGATTCACCCGGACGATCGCGTTCATGAAGCGACGCACGTCGAGGTGCTCGCTGGCCAGGGCCGCGCGCAGCGTCGACACGAGGAACGGCTGGTCCTCGACACACGTCTCGACCACCAAGGTGTCGGTCGACTCCTGGTAGTGCAGGCTGACCCGGATCTCTTCGCGCTTGCGCTGCGCGATGGCGGCGAGCAGCGCCTCGAGCTGCGGCAGCAGATCGGCGCTGCCCAGTCCACGCAGGTCGCGGACATCCACTGAGGCGAGGACCGACTTCGCGAATGCGACGAGCTGCTCGCGGTCGACCGATGCCGTGGACGGCTGGTACGTCGCGATGGACTGCTGGACCTCGTGGACGAGACGGCTCGTTTGCTGGCGCGCGGACATGGGTGCGCAGAAGCTGCCAGCATCCGACGCCTCCCCGCAAGATGGCCGAGGCACGGTCGATGGCGCAACGGGTTGCGCACCCGGTCACCTCAGCCTGGGACGGCACATCAGATCGAGAGCCAGGCCATCGCCGACAGCAGCACCGCGCCAAACGGCCCGGCCAACGGCCACACGAACGCCAGCGGCGCGTCGAGCACCGCGCCGTCGTCCACGACGTCGGCGGACACCGCGTCGCCGGACACGGCCGACATGGCCATCGCCAGGAATCTCGACATGACGCCCCCGTCATCGCCGCGGCGGTGGCCAACTGTTGGGCCAGCCGCGTCCCAACCCGGGCCAACTCCGTGGCCAACTCCGTGGTCACTTCGTCGGCAGTGTGGACGCGCACGAGCCGAGCCGCGCTCGCCGATCCCCGGCGCCATGAGATGCTGACGCAGCAAGATGGTGCCCTACGAGCCGGAGCGTCCCCGAGATCCGCACGCCCAGCGTCGCGCCCGCATCGCAGCCGCGGTGGGCGACGGCGCTCTCGTCCTCTACGGCGGCGAGTTACGGACGCGCTCGAACGACACCGAGTTCCGCTTCCGCCCGGACTCCGACTTCCACTACCTCACTGGGCTGCGCGAGCCTGGCGCAATCATGGTGCTGCGCGGCGGGGCCGCCCCGCAATTCGTGCTGTTCGTCCGCCCGCGCGACGCCGAAGCCGAGGTGTGGTCGGGACGTCGCATCGGCCCCGAGGGCGCGACCAGCCGCTTCGGTGCCGACGTCGCGCACCCGCTGTCGGAGCTCGCCGAGCACCTGCCCAAGCTGCTGGACGGCGCCTCGGCGGTCCATGTGCCCACCGGCCGCTGGCGCGTCCTCGACGGCCACGTGCAGCGCGCAATCGACCACCTCCGCCGCCGCAACCGCTGGGGCGAGACCCCACCGGACGTCCTGCACGACGCGCGCACGACCCTCGGAGAGGACCGGATGGTCAAGGATGCGGCGGCGATGGCGAGCCTGCGCCGCGCCGTCGACATCAGCGCCGAGGCCCACATCGCCGCCATGTCGGCGCTGCGCCCGGGCATGCACGAATACGAGATCGAGGCCCTGCTCGAGTACGAGTTCCGTCGCCGCGGCGCGGACGGCCCGGCCTACGGCTCGATCGTCGGCGGGGGCGAAAACGCCACCATCCTCCACTATGTCGACAACGCGGGCCAACTCCACGCGGGCGAGCTGCTGCTCGTCGATGCCGGCGCCGAGGTCGATCTCTTCGCCGCCGACATCACGCGCACCACCCCCATCGGCGCTCGCTTCTCGATCGCGCAGCGTGACCTGTACGACATCGTGCTGCGGGCCAACCTCGCCGGGATCGCGGGCGCCGTGGTCGGCGGGGACATCGACAGCATCCACCGCACCTGCCTGCGCACGCTGTGCGAGGGGCTGGCCGCTCTGGGGCTCATCGACGGCGACATCGACGAGGCCCTCGAGGCCGAGCGATACAAGCGCTACTACATGCACCGCACCAGCCACTGGCTCGGCGCCGACGTGCACGACGCGGGGCACTACACCCTCGGCCGCAAGCCGCGGCCGCTGCAGCCGGGCTATGTGCTCACCGTCGAGCCCGGCCTTTACATCCCCCCCGACGACGAGACCGCGCCGGCCGAGCTGCGGGGCTGCGGAATCCGCATCGAGGACGACGTGCTCGTGGGCGCCGCCGGGCCCGAGGTCCTCACGTGGCGGGTGCCAAAGACGATCGACGCGATCGAGGCCCTCAGGGGGGCGGCGATGGCCGGGCCACCACGCGGGGGCGCAGTCGCTCGACGGTGACCGGACCGATGCCCCGAACGCGGACGAGATCGTCGACGTCCGCGAAGGGCCGGGCTTCGATGACGCGGGCGGCGAGCGCCGGACCGATCCCGGGCAGGCCATCGAGCTCGTCGCCGTCGGCGGCGTTGACGTCGGTGGGCTGGGCGAGGGCCGCGAGGTCCTCCGGGGCCATCCGGGTCAGTCCCGCCGTGGCTCCCCGGGTACACAGCGCCACCGGGTCGACGACGTCGCCGCCGTAGATGGCGCGGCTCGCCTCGGGGTGCCCCGGCCCGCACAGGCCCGCGACATCCACCGGTGCATCGGCGTCGCAGCGCAGCGCGCCGCCCACGATCACCGCCCGGCTGCAGCGCATCGCGACCGGCGAGCCGGCGTCGGGGCCCCACGGCAGCGCGGCGAACGCGAGGAGCACGACCAGCGCGCCCCAGCTCAGCTCGCGACGCAGCGTCGACAAGGCTCCGGCCGCATCGACCACCCTCCCCGTGCGTTGCAGGCTGCAGCCTCGGTCTTCCGGAGGAACATCCTGCGGCTCGTCCCGCCGGGCATGGCCCGTGGGGAACGCCCCGGCTTCCGAATCGCGTCGCTCAGCCCTTCTGGGGGACCGGCCCGGTCCCTTCCACCGGGCAAAGCCCGGCGGAACCTTCCCCATCGCTGTCGCTCTCTCAGCCCTTTTGGGGGACCGGCCCGGTCCCCCTACCCCCTCCCGATCGCTATCGCGCCCTCAGCCCTGGGGTTTGCCCCCGAACAGGCCGAGTTGGGCGAGCACTTCGGCGGCGTCACCGTGTTGGGCGCGGCGGCGCAGCTCCTCGTCGAGGACGACGGCGATGCCGGCGCGGCAACTGCCGCAGCCCGTACCGGCGTCGCAGCGGTCGCCGATCTCGTCGACGGTCCGCGCGCCCTGACGGATCACGCGGCGGACCTCCGCCTCTTCGACGACGAGGCAGTGACAGAGCAGCCGACCCATCCGTGACTTCGATACTTAGCGTGGATGCGGGGGCGGGGCCACGCAATCACGCCTCGACGAACACGCCTTCGCCCCGGCGGCGGCGCAGTTCCTCGGCCCACGGCGGGGAGTCTGGGCCCGTGACCGGTGCCCCGGTGGGCCACTGCTCGAGGGCTGCCTGGGCCGCCTGCCGCGCGTCGACCATGAGTGCGGTCGCCTCGGCGCCGCCCAGGGGGATCGGCAGCCGCGGCGCCCCCGCCTGACGCCGGCCGAACACCTCACCAGGACCGCGCAGCCGCAGATCGGCCTCGGCCACGGCGAACCCGTCGGCGTGCTCCGCCAGCACCCGCAGCCGCGCACCGACCTCGGAGGTCTCGGCGAAAGGCGTGTGCAGCACGCAGATCGACTCGCCCCCGCCGCGGCCGACACGTCCCCGGAGCTGGTGGAGCTGCGAGAGGCCGAAACGCTCGGCGTGCTCGACGAGCATCGCCGTCGCGCCCGGGACGTCGACGCCGACCTCGATCACGGTCGTCGCCACGAGCAACGCCACCGCGCCGCTGCGGAACTCGGACATGACCGCGTCTTTGTCGCGACTCGTCATGCGCCCGTGGACCACGCCGACCGTGTGGCCCGGCAGCGCGCGGCGGAAGGCCTTCGCGGTGGCCTCGACGTCGGTGACGTCGAGTTCCTCGGAGGCCTCGACCAGCGGACACACCACGAACCCCTGCTCACCGGCGCGCACGCGGTTGGCGACGCGCCCGCGCGAAGGCGACAGCGCCTTGGGCCCGTAGAGCACCTCGGTGACGGGCGGCCGCCGCCCCGGCGGCATCTCGTCGATGACGCTGAGGTCGAGCTCGCCGTAGGCGACCAGCGCGAGGCTGCGGGGGATCGGGGTCGCGGTCATCACGAGCAGGTGCGGGCGGTCGCCCTTGGACCGCAGTCGGGCGCGCTGCTCGACGCCGAACCGGTGCTGCTCGTCGATGACCACCAGACCGAGGCGCCCGAAGCCGACGTCCTCGGTCAGCAACGCGTGGGTACCGACCATGATGTCGACCCCGCCGCCGGCCGTGATCGCGACCAGGCTCTCGCGCACGCCGCCCTTGGTCGCTCCGGTGAGCAGGCCGACCTTGAGCCCGGCGCGGGCGCACCACGGCTGCAGCGTGCGGTAGTGCTGCTCGGCGAGGATCTCGGTCGGGGCCATCACCGCCGACTGCCCCCCGTGATCGGCGACCGCCAGCGCCGCCGCAAAGGCGACCGCCGTCTTGCCGCAGCCGACGTCGCCTTGCAGCAGCCGCATCATGGGCGGCCCCTCGCCCATCGCCGCCACGATCTCGTCGATGACGCGACGCTGCGCCCCGGTGGCGGTGAACGGCAACGCGGCGTGGATCCGGGTCCACCGCGTGGGGTCGACCGCGACCTGCACCGCCGTCTCGGCGTCGCGATAGCGCCGCCTGGACAGGCCGAGCGCCAGCTGCACGAAGAACAGCTCGTCGAACGCGAGCCGCAGGTGCCCCGGCGAGAGCCCGCGCGAGAGCGCCTCGAAGGCTGCGTCATCGATCTCGCCTACGGGATCGTGGACCGCGGCCAGGGCCTCCTCGAAACCGATGAGTCCGTGGGCCTGCCGTAGCGACTCGGGCAGCGGATCGGGGCGCGCCGCGCTACGCAACCGCTCGAGCGCCGCGCGCACGAGCTTGGCCACCGTCGCCGGCGGCACCCCCTCGATGACGGGATAGCGCGTCGACACCGGTGGCACCGGCTGATCCGCGTCGCGCAGCTGCGGGTGGATGAACGACCACTGGCCCTTGTGCTGGCGCGCGGCCCCGATGACGCGCACGCGACCCCGACCGGGCCACTGGTTCAGGCCACCGGTGGGCTGGAACCACCGCGCGACCACGCGCGTCGGCGCCGACTCACCGGGCGCAGGCTCGAGTTCGAGATCCATCGTCGCCGAGAAGCGGCCGCCGAAGAACCCTTGTCGAAGGCCGCGGACGGTAGCCACGAACATCACCGTCTCGCCCTCGTGGAACTCCTCGATGCCCCGCAGGCGCCGCAGATCGAGGTACGCCGCAGGCAGCAGCATCGCGAGATCCTCGAGCGTGGACAGGTCGCGCTCGCGCAGCCGCACCGCCGTGGCCGGGCCGACCCCGGGCAAGGTCTCGACGCCGACGTCCCGGGGGTCGCGCTCGCCAGCCTCCGCGTCGGTGGCGTCGGTGGCGGCGTTGGCGGAGGCCCGCAGCGACGCGGCGCTCGGCGGCGGCGCGCCGAACTGGGCGAGCAGTCGCATGATCAACGCGACGAGCTCCACGTGGGCCTGCCGCCCGCCCTCGTCCCACATCCCGAGGCCAGCCTCGACGCGGGCGCACTCGGGCCTGCCCGACCACGCCGACGCCGCAGCAGCCCAGGCCACCCCGAGATCGGCGCCCAGCGCAGGCGCGTCGATCCCCGCGAAGCTGCCGGCCGCGGCGCGACGCACCACCGCCCGCAACCGCTCGACCTGCCGGTTCGCCGGAGCCGCCCGCCGCCCTGCCTTGCCCACGACGACGGTCAGGACGGCGGGATGAACGAGAAGCGGAGCTCGTGATCGCACAGGCGGTAGACGGTGCCCTCTTGGATGAGGTGGTTGTCAACGCGCTGGCCGTTGAACTCGACGCCGTTGGTGCTCTCGAGGTCCTTGATGAAATACTGACCGTTGCGCCGCACGATCGCGCAGTGGCGACGCGAGATGTTGGCGTCCTTGATCGGCAGGTCGCTGTACTTCGAGCCGCGGCCGATGACGAACTGGTCTTGGTTGACCTCGTACACCTGGCCCTCGAAGTAGAGGTACAGCGGCCGCGAGGTCGGCGCGGTGGCGACGGCCACCGGCGCGGCGGTCGGGGTGCGGCCGGTGGGCGGCGGCAGGCGTCCGGGCGGGGTCGCGGGGCGGGCCGCAGGCGCCGGCGTGGGCGACCGCGGCGCGGCCGTGGGCCTCGCCGCGGCAGGCGCCGGGCGAGCCGCCGCCTGGGCCCCGGCTGCCGCCGGCGACTCGGCCTTACGGGAGAAGAGCTGCACGAGCGCGGCCTGGATCACGTCGTCGGCCGACATGCCCCGACGTTGGGCGAGGGCCTCGACGCGATCCCACAGGTCGTCTCGACAGGTGAACTGACGCAGCGTTCGTCCCATGAAAAGATGCCTCGAACGATCCGGGACTGATGTGGGCGATCCCCGCAGCCAGGGGCCCGGATGGGCGGCGGAGTCGCATCGTAGTGGGTGAAAAGCGCCGGGGTCAACCTGCTTTGTCGCGGGGGGGGCCGGTATGCTCGGCCGCGGTGCACCGGCGCAACCCGACGACGAAGGCGAGCCGCGCTTGGGCCCCGCCCGCCGTGGACCGCAGGCCGCACTCCGTCACGCGGAGGCGTCGGACTGTCGACCGCGCCGGCACCGAACGGCGCATCGGCAGCCTGCTGCCGTGGATGTGCACGGCGGGGCTGTACCTGTTCGTCGGGCCCCGCGAGGCGCACGCGCTCCCCGGGGCCGCGCTGCGGCTGGGCGGCGTGCGTCCCCAAGGTCCGGCGACCCCCTCGGTGACCGCGCTGCACCACAACCCCGCGATGCTCGCGACGATCCGCCGCGCCGCGTTCCACGTCGCGGTCACCGGCATCGCCGAGCAACAGATCGTGCGGCGCAATGCGATCGACCCCGGCACCGGCGAGCCGCTCGGCGAGTTCGGCTCGCGCACGTCGCTGCTGCAGCCGGGTTTCGACTACTTCATCGGCGGCTCGCTGCACTTCGATCCGGTCGCGATCGGCGTGGGCATCTACTCGCTGGGCACGACCATGCGCATCGCCAGCGCCGATCCGCTGCGCTACCACCTTGCGCCCGATCCCGATCGTGGCTGCCTGCGCATCGGCCTCGCCGTGTGCCCACCCAACGGCGGTCAGGTCAGCTACCGCCACGATCTGACCGCCGCTGTCGCCTACGATGGCGGCCCGTTCCAGCTCGGCGTCGGCGTGCACTTCCCCATGGTGCGCGAGCGGTTCGCCTTCGACGAGGACACGTCCCTCGGCTCGCAGGGCACGACCGAGTCGGGTTGCCGCGACAAGGAGGACCCGGCATGCGCGGAGCGGGTCGGCTTCAAGGGCTGGACGCGCTGGATCGCCCCGGATGGCGCTCCGCCGGGGTTCGATGCCGCGATCACGGTGGGTGTCGCGGTCGAACTGTTGAACGACACGATCGGGATCGGAGCACGCTACCGAACGTTCCCTCTGCGCCGCCGCGGGGAGGTGGCGCTGGCTGGGGTGGCGTTGGTCTGCCGTCCCGACGCAGAGGCCACGGCGGGGGACACCTCGGGGGTGCCGCTGTGCAGTGCCGCGAGCCCGATCGACGCGGCGCTGCGCGAGCGTCTCCCGCAGGAGCTCGCCCTGGGCGCGGCCTTCAAGCTCGGCCGCGCCCGCGACTGGCGCCTCGATCTCAACCTGTACTGGCTCGATCTGTGCCAAGGCGGAGTCGCCCGCGACTCTTGTGCAGACGATGGCGGCCAGGTGCTGCGCCTGGTCGGGCTCGATCGCCGCGCATTCGCGCTGCCGGAGTTCACCCGGCACCGCGGCCTGCAGGACGTGTACGGCCTCGACGCCTATGTCACCTACCGCGCCCGCGCGCAGACCTTCATCATCGTGGCGGGCCACGGCAGCACGGCTGCGGTGCGGCGGGACGCGACCCACGCGGGCTCCGTCAACGGCGCCAAGCTCGGGCTGTCCGCCGGCGCGACGATCCGTCTGCCGACCGGACCGCGCTCGCGCGTGAGCCTCGTGCTCACCCCCGGGTACGGCCTGGATGTCACCTTGCCCCGGCGCGTGACGCCGAGCCGCGCCGCCTACTCGCCGGCCGCCGCGGCGGACTTCGCCGCCGCCGATGGCGACATCAACGCCGCGGGCGCAGACGAGGTCCTCGCCGGCCTGGCGCGATCGACGAACGCGGGCCGCTACTTCGGCCTGACCCACTCGTTCTCCTTGGCCCTGTCGTGGGGCGACGGCGTCGTGGACTGATTCGGGCCGCGGTCACCGCCCGCCGTGCGCGCGGGGGGCCGGCTGGTATGCTGCTGTGGTGAAGCTCCGCGCGCCTGTGGCGTTGTTCTGCCTCGCGATCGCCGGGGCCGCGCCAGGATGCAAGCCATCCAGGGGCACGGCCACGATCGACGCCAACGCCACGCTCGCCGTCGACGACCTCGACGACTTCGAGGAGGCGCTCAACCATTACGCGCTGCTCGCTCCCGACGCGCCCGCGCGCGAGAAGCAGCGCACCGCGCTGCACGCGTTCCTGGCCGAGTACGTCGAGCGGCAGGCCGCGGGGGGCGAGCCCGACGAGGCAGTCCAGGCCCTGCGTTACGGGATCGGGCTGTACACCGCAGGCGAGCTGCGCGACGGCTCGATCGCCTCGGCCCGGCTCGCGGCCATCGCCCAGGACGTCTACCGCCTCGCGGCGCGCCGCGGCGCCGAGACGCCATCGCTGCTCGCGCTCGCGGTGCGCCAACGCTTCGGCGACGAGGCCGCCCGCGCCCGCGCCGTCGAGCAGTGGCAGACCCTCGAGGACTGGGTCGTCCGCAACGGGCCCTTCGCCCAGGAGCCGCTGCTGCGCCACGAGGAGCTCGAGCGCGCGCTCGAGGACGTCGCCGCGGTGTTCCCCAGCCCCTTCGTGGTGCGGCGGCTGTCCGATCTGTATCTCGCCCGCTACGAGGCGGCCAAGGCCAGCCGCGGCCAAGATGCCGGCAGCGCCGCACGCCGGCGCCTGGAGGTCACCGGCTACCTGCTCATGCGCCTGTATCTGCGCGCCGACGACATCGATGGGGCGCGGACAGCACTCGCCAAGGTCGACGTCGACCTGCCGGTCGCGAAGCTCGCGGAGCTGATGAACGACGCGTTCCGCACCCGACGCACGTCGACGGCGCTGCTCGCCTTCGCCGAGCAGTTCGCACCCGACGCCGCCGCCGACAACGACGACCCCTACACCACGCAGGGCTGGGCTATCGTCGACAACCTCTCGCGCCGCGCGCTCGCAGCATTCCCCAAGGACGCCTACGCCCACCTGCTGCGGGCCCGGACCCTGCGCAACGCCGGCCTGGGTGTGGCGGCGATGGAGCATCTACGGCGCTGCCTCGCCCTCAAGGAGGACGTGTTCGCGGCCTGGCAAGAGCTCGCCGAACTCGAGCAACGCGACCTCGAGCGGCTCGCTGCCCGCGATCCGGCCAAGGCCGCCGACCGCTTGCCCCGCATCGAGAAGCTCCACGCGCGCGCGACCGAGCTGTGGTCGGATCGGCCGATCCGCCCCGGCATGCCCGAGGCGTTCTACACGGTCGCCCAGGGCCTCTACGAGGTCGGCGAGGCCCGGCGCGCCGAGGACCTGCTGCGCCGCAGCGTGAAGATCGAGCCGGTCCCCAACTCGCTCGATCTGCTCGGGACCATCGCCCTCAAGCAGTCGAAGCTGTCCGAGGCCAAGTCGCGCTACGAGGACCTCGCCAACCTCGCCTACGACAACGAACTCACCCAGCTGCAGTGGGAGGCCCGCGCGAGACAACAACTCGGCGAGATCGCCCTGCGCCGCGGCGATCGGGCCGAGTCGATGCGACACATCCGCATCGCGCTGCGCCACACCAATGACCTGTTGGCGCGGCCAGGCGACGACACCGATGGCCGGGCGGCGCGCCTGGTCGAGCGCGGCAAGATGCTCTTCTACCTCGGCGACACCGCCCTCGCGATGACCGACTTCGCGCGCGCCGCGGAGCTCGCCCCGGACGATGTGAAGGTCTACGCAGACCCGCTCATCGCGGTGGTGTCCCACGGCTACTACGACGAGGCCCGCACGATCTTCCGCCGTGCGATGGCCCGGCGCGCGCTGTCGCCGAGCCTCAAGCTGTATTTCTCGCTGTGGGTCGCCGAGCTCGCGCGTCGCCAGGGCCAGCCCGTCGAGGCCGAGGCCGAGGCGTTCGTCGCCGACTTCGTCGGACAGGGGTGGCCGCAGCGACTCGCGCAGCACGCCCGTGGTGAGCTCGGCTTCGACGCGCTGATGGGCGCCGCCAAGGACCGGGGACAGCGCGCCGAGGCACTCTTCTACGAGGGGCTGAGGCGGTGGGACGCAGGCGAGGGCACCGCCGCCAAGGTGCTGCTCAGGCGGGTCATCGAGACCGGCATGATGGGCTTTTTCGAGTACGACATGGCCCAGGCGTATCTCGACTGGGACGACCTGCCCAAGGTCGCCCGGGCGCCGCTGACCGCCGGCTGATGACGCCGGCTTCGAGCCCGGCGTTGGATCGCGTCCCTCGGTGCGTCGCTGGAGGCCTGGGCCGGAATCGAACCGGCGAATAGAGGTTTTGCAGACCTCTGCCTTACCACTTGGCTACCAGGCCAGCGGCACTCGTGGGCCGGCCTGATACCACTCGCGGCCGGCGACGGCAAGGGGGATGGGGATTTTGGCGCGGCGTCCCCGTTGGACTCGTTGGCCGGCGGGGCCGGTGTCCGCCGGCGGGGGCGTTGGGCCGTTCAGAGCCCGGAGAGGGGATCGTCGCCCTTGTTCACGTCGAGCTTGTCGCGGCGGCCGCTGACGGGATCCGGTGCATCGGCGGCGGGCTTCTTGGGGGTCGAGGAGCCGGCGGGCTTCTTCTTCACCACCTCGGGCTTGGCCTTCACGCCCTCGTCCGCGGCGGTCTGCTCGGCGACGGCCTGGGCCTCGGCGTTCTTGGCGATCTGCAGCTCGAGTTCCTGTTTCTCGGCGATGAGCTTGGCCCGCTCGGCGTCGGTCTGGGCCGCGGAGAGCCGCTTGTCGAGGTCGGCCTTGCTCGACTCGAGCTTGTCCTGCTCGGCGGCGAGGGCGTCCATCTTGGCGGTGAGCCCCGCGATCTGGGCCTCGTGCGCCGCACGCTCTCGCTCGGCCGCTTGCGTGCTCTGGTAGACCATGTAGCCCGCGACACCGAGGCCGACGACGAGCACCGGGACGACGAGCAGCGGCCACTTGGGTTTGGCCTTCTTCTCGGCGATCTTCATCTGCGCGTCCAGGCGCATCTGCTCCTCGCGGAGCCGGGCCTCCTGCTCCGCGCGGGCGCGGACGTCGGCCTCGTGGATACGAATCCGCTCCTCGCGCTCGCGGGCCTCTTGCTCGGCCTGCTGGCGGGCGAACTCCTCGGCCTGGGCGCGGGCGATGCGCTCGGCATCTTCCCGTGCGCGGCGCTCGGCCTCGTCACGCGCCTGACGCTCCGCCTGCTCCTTCGAGACGCGGTCCGACTCTTCGGAGGCCACGCGGTTGGCCTCGAGGTTGCGCAGCTCCGACAGGGCGGTGAGCGCTGAGTTCTCCGAATTCATTCGAGATGGTTCTCCTGCGAAGTTCTATGCACGGCCGAAGCGGCCGAACGTTCCCGGTCGGCGGGACAAAACGAGGGTCGAGCCCCGAAAGCCCGCGCCGTGCTGCGGTCTATCGGCACGGTGGAGAATGCCTGAAAAGTTGGGGGCAGAAAAGCCCCGCGCTAGCGTCGCACCATGCCAGATGACGATCGGATGGACGTGGCTGCGAGATCTGCACCGGGATTGGGGCTGGGATTGGCCGGCCTCGCGGCGGCCGTGCTGAGCTTCGGGGTGCTGGCGGTGACGGAGCGCAGTGCCGTGGCGCGCCTGCCCGGATCGGTCGGGGCCGACACCGCCGCGAACACCGGTCTGGGCCAGGCGCGGGTGCTGCCCTACCCCATGGAGTTCGTGTGGCCGACGGCCATGCGGTACCTCAGGGTCGACCGCGGGTACACCATCGTCGACCGCGACCCCGAGGCAGGGTTCATCCTGTTCGATTTCCCCATCGGCCCGGAGGACCGCGTCGGCCGGGGCAGCATCGAGGTCTTCGCGACCAAGGACGCCAGCGGTCGCGCGGCAGCCAGCGTGCAGATCACCACCGACGGTGGACCGCTGCACCTTCCCCATGCGCTGCTCGACGGCCTCGCGGAGAAGCTGAGGCGCGAACGCGGCCAGCCTGCGGCACCGCCACGCCCCGAGCCCCCCGCGCAGAAACCCGACGCCTCCAAGCCCAAGCCGCGCCCGGGGGACGAGCCCGACATGCGCCCCGAAGATCTCCCGATTCTCGAGTCAACAAAATGATTTACGCGCGATGTCGTAAGTGATGCACGATCGCGAGATGCAGGCCCCGGTGGTCTACGACCTTCGCAGCGACACCGTCACCCGCCCCACCTTGGCGATGCGCGCCGCGATGCTCGCCGCCGAGGTCGACGACGATGCCTACGGCGACGACCGGACGGTCGCGCTGCTCGAGGCCCGCGTCGCCGAGCGGCTCGGCAAGGCGGCGGCCCTGTGGGTCCCGACCGGGACGATGGCCAACCAGCTGGCAGTCGCACTGCACTGCCCGCGGGGGTCGACGCTGGCTTGCGCGCCCGGGGCCCACGTCCGGATCCACGAGGACGCCTCGGCGGCTGCCCTGTCCGGCGTGCAGATCATGGCGATCGGAGATCGGCGGGGGTACGACGTGGAGACCCTGGATGCGCTCCTCGACGAGGAGGCCTGCGGGTGGCCCCCCGTGGCGTTGGTGTGGCTCGAGAACACGCTGGGCGAGGCCGGCGGCGCTATCTGGCCCCTGGATTCGGCCCGTGGGCTGCGCGAAGTCGCGGCGCAGGCCCACACGCGGGGCAAGCGGGTCCATCTCGACGGCGCGCGGCTGTGGAACGCCCACGTCGCGACCGGCATCCCCATGGCGCAGTGGGCCGCGGTCGCCGACACCGTCAGCGTGGCGCTGAGCAAGGGCCTGGGGGCACCGGCGGGCTCGCTGCTGTGCGGCGATCCGGCGCTGGTGGCCCGCGCGCGTCGGCTCAAGCACGCCTTCGGCGGCGCGATGCGACAGGCCCCCGCCCTGCTCGCAGCCGCGGGGCTTCACGCCCTCGACCACCACGTCGCGCGGCTCGCCGACGATCACCGGCGGGCCCGCGTGCTGGCCGCGGCGATCGCTGATCTCCCGCACTGGGAGGTCGCTCCCCCCGAGACCAACCTCGTGCTCGCGCGGGTTCGGTCGCCCCTGCGGTTCGCCGAGCCGCTGTGCGCTGCCCTGCGCGGCGCCGGAATCCGCTGCTACCCGAACATCGCCCGCGAGGTCCGCTTCGCGCTGCACCTCGGCATCCGTGACGCCGACATCGAAGTGATCGCCCGGACGATCCGAAGCGCGTTGGGGGACGACCCAACGCGCTTCGCCGTTTCGCACCCCGGTGGCGCGGCTACATCTTGATCGGGTAGACGGCGCCCAGCGTGGCCTTGCGGAACTTCTTGAAGGTCGCCTTCTTGAGGGCCGCCGCCACGCAGTTGCCCAGCGGCGTGCCCGCGTGGGGCGCCTCGGCGGCCGCCGAGGTCACCGCACCGGTCGCGCCCGCGATCGAGAGTTTCACCTTCACCGTGTCCCCCGGCTTCGCGCCGTGCTTGGCACCGCAGGCCTTCGCGGCATCGCGGAACGGCGCGACCCCGATCCGGATGTCAGCGGCGCCCAGCGCCTCGGGCAGGTTCGGGTCGGTCGGTGCCGGGGTCGGCTTGCTCCCCGAGGGCTTGCTCGAGCCGCCACCGCCCCCGCCTTTGCACTTGGGAAGGTTGGGATCGAGGATGCAATCGACGTCGAGGCTGCTCGACGACGCGGGCGTCGGCTTGGACGGCGTCGTGGGCTTGGACGCCGGCGTGCCGGGCGTGCTCGGCTTGCTCGACGGCTTGTTCGACGGCTTCCCGGCGGGCTTGGTCGTGGGCTTTCTGGGGTCGGCTCCGGCGTCCCCGCCGTCCTCGGCAGCCTCGCCACCCGTCGCAGCATCGCCGTCGGTGGCCGCGGGCGCTGCGTCGTCGTCCTTGTCCTTGTCCTTGTCCTTGTCGTCCTTGTCCTTGTCCTTGTCCTTGTCCTTGTCCTTGCGGCTGATGGCCATAATTACGATGTCTATTGTGGCCGCCAGAGCGTGATGGCGGTCTCGAATTAGACGGAGCTTGAGGAGATGATGGTCTTTGTGGTTGGTCAGTCATAAGCTTTTTCTCTTAGTTTTGTAGGTACGTATAGCTTTTCAGGCATTTTTCATAAAAGTCTGCCAAGCGTACGCCTTCTTTGGGCCGTAGTTTACCGCGCTGGACTTGCTTGTCGAGCAGTTTCTTTATAGTGAACGCCATGG
>JBBQJI010000014.1:0-135130 GCA_038325765.1 Nannocystales bacterium | reverse complement strand
CCCCCGGGCGGCTGAGCGACCGACGACCGCGCGGAGATCCACGCCCGCGTCGCCGCGATCGCCGAAGATGCGCGAGCCCGCGGACGGGTGGGCACCCGAACGGTGCGGCCACGTCTCGAGCCGTGCGGGGTCGAACCCGGGCGGGGGGGGAATCATCTCGATGGGAAACCGGATCGCGCACGGCAGCGTGATGCTCTCCTCGTGACGCGCGGCACCGACACGTTTTCCGGTGTGTCGCAGCCGCCAGGGCCGATCAACCGAGCCGCCCCGGGCGGCCGCCCCCCGCGCGGAGGGCCGAACGCCGAGGTCGTCCTGCGCGAGGCGCGACTGTCGTCCGGCGCCTCCATACGCGACGCTGGGTGCCCGCAGGCGTACTGTCCGCTGCCGGCGCCCATCGGCCGGTGTTGCGATGGGGCCCAGTTCCACTACATTCGGGCGCCCGGTGCGGCCGACGCACCGGATGCTCTCCCCGCCTGGACCACGATGTCGCCCACATCACGCAAGCCGACTCCGACTACTTCGACGAGCGCACGCAAGTCCGACGGGGCCGCGAAGGCGGGCGCCAAGCCCGAGGCGGGCGTGACCAACGGCAAGCGTCGCCTCGTCGCCGCGCCAATCATCCCCGCGGCCGCGAAGGTGAACAAGCCGGCCAAAACCGCGGCGAAGATCGCGAAGGTGGCGAAGACCGCGAAGCCGGCCAAGCCCGCAGCCAAGCCCGCAGCGAAGAAGCCCACGGGGCCGCAGCCGGTCCCCCAGCTCGACGGCATCACGGCCGAGGAGCTCGCCGACATCAACGCGCCGGCCAAGCCGTTCAAGCGTGGCAACGGCCGCCAGCTGGTGATCGTCGAGTCTCCTGCCAAGGCCAAGACGATCAACAAGTATCTGGGCGCCGACTTCGTCGTGCACGCCAGCGTCGGCCACGTGCGCGATCTGCCGGAGAAGTCGCCCAAGGGCGAGAAGCAGCCGGTGCCCGGTGTCGACCTCGAGCGCGACTTCCGGCCGACGTACGTGGTGCTCGCCGGCAAGCAGAAGACGGTCGCCGAGCTCAAGCGCCTGGCCAAGGACGCCAAGGAGATCTGGTTCGCAACAGACTTGGATCGCGAGGGCGAGGCGATCGCGTGGCACCTCGCGCAGGTCCTGGGCATCAAGCCGTCAGCGGCCAAGCGGGTGGTGTTCAACGCGATCACCAAGACCGAGGTGCAGCGGGCGTTCGCCCATCCCCACCCGATCGACGAGGCCAAGGTCAACGCCCAGCAGGCCCGGCGCATCCTCGATCGCATCGTCGGCTACCAGGCCTCGCCGCTATTGTGGAAGAAGGTCGCGCGCGGGCTGTCAGCCGGCCGCGTGCAGTCGGTCGCGGCGCGGATCATCGTCGAGCGCGAGCGCGAGATCCGGGCGTTCGTCCCCGACGAGCGCTGGGAGGTCTCGGCGCTGCTGACCTTGGCGCTGAAGAAGGCCGAGGGCATGGGCAAGCAGTGGCTCGAGCTCCTGGACACCAAGGACGAGCGCGGCCGTGGCCCCACGGTCAAGGTCAAGAATGCCTGGCTCGGCGAGCACGGCGGCTTCGAGGCCAGCCTGGTCGAGGTCGGCGGCAAGAAGTTCGAGCTCGGCTGCCCCGCCGACAGCCCCCGGGATCTGAGCGCCGACGTCCGCAGAATCGCCGCAGCGGTGGGGCTTTCCGCGCCCGAGGTGACGACCACCGAGGATCCCTCGGGCAAGGGCCCGGCCAAGTTCGTCCGCAAGGTCTCGGGCACCATCGGCGCCGGCGTGCGCTACCGGGTCAGCAACATCGAGACCCGCCGGACCAGCAGCAAGCCGTCGCCGCCGTTCATCACGTCGTCGCTGCAGATCGCGGCCGCCAACCAGCTCGGCTTCACCGCCCAGCGGACGATGCGCGCCGCCCAGGCGCTGTACGAGGGCGTCGAGATCCCCGGTGAGGGCCAGATCGGTCTCATCACCTATATGCGCACCGACTCGGTGAACCTCACCGAGGAGGCGCTCACCGAGGCCCGCGGCTTCATCGGCAAGATGGGCCCTTCCTATCTGCCGGCCGAGGCCCAGCGCTACAGCTCGTCCAACAAGGACGCGCAAGAGGCCCACGAGGCGATCCGGCCGACGTCGGTGGATCGGCGCCCCGAGGACATCGCCTCGGCGCTCACCCAGGATCAGGCGCGGCTGTACGATCTGATCTGGCGGCGCTTCGTGGCCTGTCAGATGACGCCGGCGCAGTGGGACGGCACCGCGGTCAGCTTCGAGCGCACCGACGAGAAGACCGGCGCCGTGCTCCGTGCCACCGGCCGCGTGCTGGCGTTCGACGGCTTCTACCGGGTGGTCGGTGTGCCCCTCGCCTCCGACGAGCAGATGCTCCCGACGCTCGCCGACAAGGCCGAGACCGCCGCCTTCGCGATCGACGTCGAGCAGAAGTTCGGCAGCCCGCCGCCGCGCTACACCGAGGCGTCGCTGGTCAAGACGATGGAGTCCGAGGGCATCGGTCGCCCGTCGACATACGCGTCGATCATCGGCGTGATCCAAGATCGCAAGTACGTCGAGCAGGTCGAGCGCCGCTTCTTCGCCACCGATCTGGGCGAGGTCGTGACGGACAAACTCACCGAGGCGTTCCCCAAGCTCATCGACGTCGGTTACACGCGCCAGATGGAGGCGGAGCTCGACAAGATCGAGGATCAGGACGGCGACTGGGTCGCCATGCTCCACGCGTTCTACGGACCGTTCTCCAAGGCGCTCGAGACCGCGCACGAGGACATGACGCACGCCAAGGCCGAGATCCAGCCGGCGCTGTGGATGTGTCCCAAGTGCGGCTCGCGGACCTGCTATCGCTTCGGTCGCAACGGCCGATTCCTGTCGTGCACGACGTATCCCGAGTGCGACTACTCGGCGCCGATCGACCGCGAGGGCCGGCCGCTGCTGCCCGAGATGGTCGACATCGCGACGCCCGAGGACGGCTCGCAGATGGAGCTCCGCAACGGCCGCTTCGGTCCGTTTTTGGCGTCGATCAACTATCCGAAGACCACCTTCGTGCTCAACCTCGACAAGAAGGGCGGCGTTAAGTTTCCATCGGCGCCACCCTTGGTGGTCGAGGAACTGCGCTGCCCCAAGTGCAGCTCGGCGATGAACCTACGCCGCGGCAAGCGTGGCCCTTGGCTGGGCTGCTCCGCGTTCCCCAAGTGTCGCGGGCGCATGGCCTACTCGACCGTCGAGGAGGGCCTGCAGAAGAAGCTCGAGAAGCTCCTCGACAAGCACGACAAGGCCCACCCGCCGCTCGAGCTCAAGAGCATGTCGGGCGCGCCGATCGCCGAGGGCACGCCGGTGGCGTCGCTGCTGTCGGCCGGGGTGGTCGTGCAGCTCGGTGTGCACCCCGAGGCCGCGAAGGAGCTGGGCGTGCCGAGCGTGGTGCCGCCGGGCAAGCGCGCCAAGGCGTGACGGGGCGCACCGGCCTTGCGTCAGGGTGGTGGGGCGGCCTTCAATCCGTCGGCGAAGCACGGTAGGGTGTGCGGATGCGTATCGGCCCGATTCTCTTGGCGCTGACCTCTGTGGTGTGCGCGTGCGGTGGCGATGACGGTGACGACACGGGCGCCGGCACGACGACCGGCACGGCGAGCGGCGGCACCGTCGCGCCGACGGGTGATTCGACGGTGGACCCGACCATTCCGGGCACCTCGACGACCGCCCCCGATCCGGTGACGTCCGATGCCTCGAGTGAGGCCAGCGGCGATCCGACGACCTCTGGCTCCGGCACCGAGACTGGGCCGGGCGACACCACCGGTGCGCCCCTTGCTCCCTGCGCTCCCGCGACGGACGATACCGCCTGTGATACGTGCGTGAAGGAGAGCTGCTGCGCGCAGCTCACCGCGTGCGACGCCGACCCCGAGTGCGTCTGTTTTCAGGAGTGCGCCGGCAGTATGCCGCCGAGCCTGCAGGTCCCGATGATCTGCGGCGAGCAGTGCGAGATCGCGACGCCGTTCGCCCACCCGACGGTCGGGCAGGTGCTCTCGTGCTCGGCGGGTTGCATCGTCGCCTGCGGGGTGTGAGCGCGCGCCGGCAGTCTCACGGCATGAACGTGGCGCCGTCGGGGGCGCCCTCGATCAGCCACTGCACCAGCAGTGTGCGATCCGCGGCCGGCATGGCCTCGCCGCCGCCGATGTCGCACGACGATCCGAGCGGCATGAAGTCGGACTCGACGTGGCCCAGCGCGAGCATGTGCAGCGGGTCTCCGCCGTTGCCGAAGGGCGCCTGGAAGCTGGCGACCGTGGTGAGATCGGCGGTGCCCTGGTAGTCGGTCACGTCCGCGGTGGGATCGTCGACGTAGTGGCAGCCGCAGTTGCTGCCGAGGATCGTGCCGATCGCGGTCGGGATCTGGCCTGCGGCGTCGCCGGCCATGATCGGGTTCGGTGAGCCCGGCTTGAGGTCCTCGATGCCGCAGGCCTGCAGGGTCCCGGCGGCGCAGCCCGACCACGTCGTGCAGTCGGGCGCGCCCTCGGTGAGCCACTGCACGAGGGTGGCGCGCTGGTCGACAGGCATGCCCTCGCCCTCACCGACGTTGCAGAACGGCTCGGTCGGCATCGGCGCGACGTCGCCACCGACGCGGGTCAGCGCGACCTGGTGGTAGGGCTCGCCCGGCTGACGCTCGGCCAGGAATCCCGCGAGCGTGTCCATCTTGAACGGTAGGGCGCTGGGGTAGTCGGGTGCCCCCGAGACGGTCAGCTCGTCGGCGTAGTGACATCCGCAATTCTCGTCGAGGATGGTCCCGATATCCGGCGGGATCTGCATCGGCTCGGTGCCCGACACGATCGGGCTCACGGCGCCGGGCTTCAGGTCTTGGGTGCCGCACAGCTGGATCGGCGCAGGAGAGCTGGTGTCGTCCGTCGTAACGGACTCGGAGCCTCCGCTCGAGTCGGTCCCGGGTCCCGCCGCGCACTCGAACTCGCCGCCGCCGATCCAGGTCAGGATCGTGTTGATGTCGGCGACCTGGTTCGCGTTGTTCGGGTCGAAGGCGATCGGCATGCGGTCGCCGGTGAGCGCGACGACCGGGTCGGAGACGATCTTCTGCGCGAGGTAGCTGCCCGCGGTGTTGCCGATCTCCACCAGCGGCAACGGGCTGCCGACCGCGGTCTTGCCGATCGTGAGGCCGCTCTGACCAGCCGATAGCGACAGGCTGCCCTGCATCCCACCGTCGGTGTGGCACGCCGCGGTGCCACAGCTCCGATCGAACGCCGCTTGCACCTCGACCGGCACGCACGCGCCACCGCCCGCATCATCCACGCGCGTCACCTGCTCGCAACCCGGCAGCGCGGCCGCACACCCGATCAAGATCGCAATCCGTCGCATCACTCTGCCTCCTTCGTGCCGGCCTTCTTCGCCTTGCGTTTCTCCCGTGCAGCGTCGACCCGTTTGCCCATGGTGAAGTTGCGACCCAGGTTGAAGCCGAGGAAGAAATTGGCCTTGTGGAAGGGGTTGTTGCTGTCGACTCCCTCGGTCTGAAACGGGTTGCCGCTCTGACCGCCGGCCGCAGCGAGGTTGGTGTGGATCTCGCGGTTGTTGGTGAAGAACACCTGGAAGAAGTGCTTGCCCGTGGTGTACGAGCCGCCGATGCCCCACGCGCCGATCTTGCTGCCATTGGGGTCGGCGTCGCCGCCACGGTAGTAGAAGCGATCGGGGGTGCCGCCGGCGGGGATCGGCAGCAACCATTCGAGGTCGATGCCGAACTGCTTGCGCTTGCCGAGGTACACGCTGGTGGCGAGGCCGAGCGTCATGGTGTCGCGGGTGTCCTTCACCAACACGGGGCCGTCGCCGTCCCCGAAGTCGACGGTCGGACGCGGGTTGTGGTTGGTGCGCAAATGGTAGCCGAGGGTCAACATGGTGGCCCACCGCTCGAACCACAGCCGCGAGAGCATCGCGATGAAGTTGCCCGACCACGGGTTCGCGACGTCGAAGTCGCGGAAGAAGTCGACCGACCCCATCATGCCGAACGACAGCGGCATGCCGGCCTCTTGGCGCACGGGCACGTACTTGGTGCCGAGCTCCCACGCCTTGCGCGAGTTGCCGCGGCGCAGTCGCACGTCCCAGCCGTCGAGGATGCCGTACTGCAGGCCCATGCTCATGACCACGCCGGCGTCGAGGCCGAAGGCGCCGCGCTCGGTGCCGATGCGGCCGAAGCGGTGATCGATGCGGTACTGCAGCACGCGCTTACCCAGCGTCGAGGTGGTCGGCAGCACGATCTGATCGGTGCCGTGGAACGGCTTTGGACGGCGCTCGGGGGGTTCCGGCGCTGCGCCCGTGTCACCATCCCCAGCACCGACGGCAGGCGGCGCGCTGGCGTCGGTGGGCAGCGCGAGGATCCAGGCGTTGACCGCCGCGAGCTGCTCCTTGGTGAGCGGGTCCATGCCCTGCGGCATCAGATCGCCCTTCATCGCCGCGGTGCCGTAGAGCTTGTCGATGAGGTAGCTGGCGCCGGGATCGCCGGGGACAACCATCATCTTGTCGACCACCACCGACTTCTTGCCGACCAGCGTCATGGGCGAGGACTCGAGATCGAGCTCGCCGGGATCGTTGGGATCGCCGCCGGCCGAGTGGCACATCGTGCACGCGTCTTCGAAGATCTTGCGGACCTCGGCCTCCAGGGCCGGATCCGGCGCCGCCGACTCGCCGCGGTCGGCGACGGGCGCGGGGAGGGCGGAGTTGGGCCCGGTGTCGGGTACGGAAGCGAATGCCAGCGCGAGGAGAGCCGCAGAAACCATGGGCATCGCGAGCATACGTCAGGTCCGCCGATGCGGATACAGGCGAGGGCGCCAGACGGATCGATCGGGCGCGCAGGAAGTGGCGGTACACTCTCTTCCGCATGTCGACGGGCACCCGGTTCAACGCTCTCTCGCTTCCCCGCATCGCGCTCGTCGGTCCGTTGGTCGGTCCGTTGATCGCGCTCGTCGTCGCCTGCGGTGGCACCAACGAAGGCAAGCCCGTCGGTAGCGCCGAGAAGCCGCTGCCCGGCAAGTCGATCGCGTTCGACGACGGGGCGCCGCCCGCGGGTGGCGGTGACGTCGCCCTCGACGGTGGCGATGCGAAGGCGGATGGCGCAGCAGCAGCCGATGCAGCCGCAGCGGAAGGCGCAGCAGCGGAAGGCGCAGCAGCAGCCGCAGCGGAGGGCGCAGCAGCGGAAGGCGCAGCAGCAGCAGCAGCGGAAGGCGCCGCAGCGGAAGGCGCCGACGCCGAGGCCGACGACGGCGGCACGCCGGCCGTCGATCCCGCCGCGCTACGAAAAGAGATCGCCAACGCCAAGACCACCGACGCCCGTGCACTCGAGGCGCTCGCCGAGCTCGAGACCACGGGCGCGAAGCTCCGCGACGTCGCCAAGGCCGCCAACACCCGCGGCGAGAAGCTGTTCGCGACCCCCGATCGCGCCAAGATCTTCTTCGAGTGGGCGGCCGACAAGGACAAGAAATTCCCCGAGCCGGTGTTCAACCTCGCCAAGCAATCCGCCAACGGCGGCGACGTCGACGCGACCCGCGAGCTGCTGACGCAGGTCAAGGCGCGCGGCGGCAAGAAGCTGCTCACGCAGGTCGACTTCGATCCGATGTGGGAGATCGTCAAAGACGACCCCGAGGTCCGCAAGCTCCTCGAGGGCTGAGTGTGGTCGACGTCGTCACTTCGCCTGTCGGCGTGCTGTTCGTGTGTCACGCCAACCTGTGCCGATCGCCGCTGTGCGAGGGGATCTTCGCCGCCATGGCCCAGGCCCGCGGGCTCGGCGATCGCGTCGTCGTCGACAGCGCGGGGTGCTGGGCCGAGGGCGGCATGGCGCCGCACCCCCACTCGATCGCCATCGCCGCCGAGCACGGGATCGATCTGACGGCGCAGCGATCGCGCGGCGTCCGGCCCGAGGATCTCCACCGGTTCGATCACATCTTGGCGATGGACCGCGCCAACCTCGAGGATCTCCAGCGACTGCGGCGGCTCTCGGCGTTCGGGCCGGTGCAGCAGGGCAAGGCGCGCCTGCGATTGCTGCGGCACGTCGTCGACCCGGGGGCGACGGGGACGGGCGCCGACGTGCCTGACCCGGTGCGCCGCGGGCCCGAGGCCTACGCGTCGACGTTCGCGTTGCTCACCGTAGCCTCGCAAGCGCTACTCGACGAGCTGTTCGGTGGCTGACGCACGCGGCGCCCCGTCACGCGGCACGGCGGGACGAGCCGCTGCGCCACCACGCGCGGCTGCGATCGATCCAGCGTCGCGGCGAGGCGGCGGCCTCGGCCCAGCGGCGCCGGGCAGGATCCTCCGCGACGTAGGGGAGCTCGGCGATGACGGCCTCGAGGTCGTGGGGTGCGATGACGGGCGGCGGCGCGCCGGCGAGGCGGGTCCACGCCTCGTGGTCGGCCGCCGACAGCTCGGCGACGGTCGCCACGCCCTGCGCGAGGGACTCGAGGCTCGCCCTGCCGATCCCATCGTCGCCGTGCAGCGCGAGGTGACTGCGACGCTGTCGCTGCAGGACGAGCGGATGGGGACGCCCTTCGAGCACCTCGACGCGGACGTCTGCGAGGCGCGACGCGGCTGCTTCGGCGCGATCGACCAGGGTCTCGAGGCGCGCCTCGTCGCGCAACCTTCCGTCGCAGCTGGCGATCACGACGCGCTCGCCGTTACGGGTGCGGTCGCGGGTGCCCGCACACACCGGCTGCCACTGGGCCCGCCACACGGGGATGAACGGGGCGATGAACTCGGCCGACGGGACGGTATTGGGACGGGTCGAGACCACGGGCCAGCCGTGCTGCCCCGCGAGCTGCTCGACCTCGCGCGCCACCGCGGCCGACGGTCGCGCGTCGAGCTGCAGGCTCACCTGCACGCGGCCCTGCGCACAACGTCGCCCCACTACGCCATCGAACAGCGTCACATCACCGGGCAACAGATCCACGAGGTGGTACGCGTCGGCGTCGAGCAGCAGGTGCTCGAGCTCCTGACCGCCGTCGAAGACGTCAGCGATGTCGACGGGCCAGCCTGTCGCGGGGTCGTGGGCGAAGGTCACGACGCGGGCGTCGACCACGCCTTGCTGGCGCAGGACCGTGGAGAGATGACACCACGCGCCGCCGAGATCGTGACGGGCCAAGACGAGCAGTCGCACGCCTGCTTCGTAGTGCGGGCGGCGGGCGCGGCCACACGCGTTCGGTCCACGGGTGCGCGCGAATGCCCGGTGCGTTGCGGCTGCGCCGCGGCGACGGTCCGCGATCGGGCCGCGGCGCCCCGCGTTGCCCGATCGTCCCGCACGCGCCGCACGCGGCAAGGACGCGCCATCGCGCCAGCGGCGCCCCACCGCACCGAGCCGGGGCATCACGCCAGCGCTTCGCGATTTGTCCGCTGCCGACTTGCGCAGCGTCCCCCAACGTTGTTCAGATACGGCCCACCCCGATGCCGCTGCACCGATTCCTGCGTTATGTCGCACCGAACCTGGTCACGGCCCTGGGCATGTGCTTCGGGTTGATGGCGCTCGTCGCGTGCTACGAGCACCGCTACACCGATGGCGCTTGGCTCGTCATCTGGGCCGTGCTCACGGATCGCCTCGATGGCCTGGTCGCCCGTTCGCTGCGCGCCACCAGCGACTTCGGCGTGCAGATGGACTCCTTCGCGGACGCGCTGAACTTCGGGATCGTCCCGGCGTTCCTGGTGTTCGTCACGCTCGAGGACGCGACCGCGATCGGCTTCGCCGATGGCACCGGCCGCGCGGTCCTCATGGCGGCCTGCGGGCTATGGGCGCTCGCCAACATCTTCCGGTTGGCCAAGTTCAACGTCGTCGCCGAGCAGCCCGACGCGCCGAAGGTCTTCTTCGGCGTGCCCACCACGTTGGCCGCCGGCAGCTTCGCGATCTGGTACCTGGTGCTCGCCAAGTACTCGGGACCGGGCGCCCCGGTGCACTTCGAGCCGTTCGGTGGCCCCAAGATCCTGGGGGACTGGACGGTGCCGCCAGCCGTGTGGAGCTACGTGCCCGCCGTGATGATCGCGGGGGCCTTTCTCATGGCCTCGAACCTGCCGATCCCCAAGCTCGTCTCCCGGCCCAGCCGCACGGTCACGATCGTGCTGATGGCCTCGGTGCTCTCGGGCTTCGTCTGTGGCATCGCCCGGGTGATGCCGGAGTACATGGCGCTCATGCCCACGTCATGGCTCATCATGTCGCTGCTGTGGAGTCAGCTCTCGGAGCGTGCCCGCTCGCTGACGCCGCCGCCCGTGCTGCCGGATCCCGGCCCGCTCCGCACGCGCCGATGAAGACGGTGCGCCGGGCGGTTCAGGCCACCGCGCGCCGGCGAAGCCGAAGGAAGCGGATGCACGCCGGCGCGAGGCCCAGCGGCACCAGCAGCACCAGCGCGGCGAGCCACGCGAATGCAGCGCCATGGATGATCAGGCCGCCCGACGGCGACAGCAACAGGTAGCCCACCGGCGGCACGCCGAAGGCGCCGGCGGCGTCGAACAGCGCCACAATGCCGGCACCGCCGAAGGCGAAGGCGCCCCACGTCCGGCCGCGCAGCAGGGCGACGAGCCCAACCGCACCCAGGCCCAACGCAGCGAGCTGCGCGAGCTCGGGCCGCGGCGCCAGGGCGTAGAGGATCAGAAACGGGAGCGTGCTGCCGGCCGACAACGTCGCGCGTCGCATCAGCATCAGCGACTCCTCTTGGAAGTTCCAACGCTCGGCAGTCGCCTCGGAGTGCTCGTACCGCGCCGCCATGCCCTCGCCGAGCAAGAAGACGGCGATGATGAGGTGGGTCAAGCCGAAGAACGCGATGAGCGGCTCGAGCCCGACCTTGAACAGCACCAGCAACAGGAGCGATCCGAAGTTGCCGACGCCCATCGCGAACCACCGACCCCAGAACCATTCGGCGCCGAGACCGACGAAGGCCAGGCCGTAGCACAGCGCGAGGCCGAGGTACGCCGCGAACATCTCGTCGGGACCCAGCCACGCCGTCATGGCGAACTGGGTGACGTAGAAGCCGAGCAAGAGCATGGCGAGGGCGCGACGAATTCCGACCATGAGTACCGCCCAGCCTACGCGGCCTCCTGGGCCCGCGCAAACCGGCTCGGCGCGCGAAACCATGCCCGGGCGTGGGACCGCTGCGCTGAAAGCCCGCCTGTGGCCCCCACGTTGTACGATGCGTGGCGATGCAACGGCTCGTGGGTGCGACGCGGTGTGCGGGTGCGGCGGCGCGGCGCATCGTTCTTCATGCCGCGGCGTGCGTCGCCACCGTGGCCTGCGTGCAGCCGGGTGGCCTGCCACAGGTGGCGTCCCCGTCGGGTCGTGGCGGCGTCACCTTCATCGCGGCGCGCTGCGCCGATGTGCGCTCCTGTCTGGTCGGGCAGGTGACTGCGGCCGACACGTCGGCGCCGCTGTCGCGGGCGGCGGTCTTCCTCGAGCGTGACGACGGCGACGGACCCGGCGTCCGCATCCTGACGCTGACCGACGAGCAGGGCGTGTTCACCGTCATCGACGCGCCGACGGGCCGCTACCGCCTCGCGATTTACAAGGACGCGCGGCGACTCGAGGCCCGCGGCCTCAAGCTCGGCGAGCCGGGCACGACGCTGGTGCCGGTGCGGCTGCCCGCCGGCTGATCGCGGGCCCGCCGCGAGTTGGCCCATCGGCCTAGCCCCAGCGGTAGAAGCCTTCGCCGCTCTTCTTGCCGAGCTTGCCCTCGGCGACCATGCGCCGCAGGAGCGCCGGCGGGCGAAAGTGCGTGCCCTCGGGCAGCGCGGTGCTCAGGTACTCCGCGATCGACAGCCGCACGTCGAGGCCGACCAGATCGGTCAGTCGCAGCGGGCCCATCGGGAAGCCGTAGCCCAGGGTCATCGCCTTGTCGATGTCCTCGGCCGTGCCGACGCCCTGCTCGAGCATGCGGATCGCCTCGAGCCCGATCACCAGACCGAGACGGCTGGTCGCGAAGCCCGGTGAGTCGCGGATCGTGATGCACTCCTTGCCGAGCCGGGCGCCGAACGCCGTGATGCGCGCGACGACCTCGGGCGCGGTGACGTCCGCCACCACGATCTCGAGCAGCTTCATCAGGTGCACGGGGTTGAAGAAGTGGGTACCGATCACCCGCTCGGGTCGCGGCAGCCCGGCCGCGATCGCGGCGACCGACAGCGAGCTGGTGTTGGTGGCCAAGATGGCGTTCGGGCGGGCGGCGCTGGCGGCGAGGCCGAGCACCGCGTGCTTGAGCGCGAGCTGCTCGGGCACCGCCTCGATCACGAGGTCGGCGCCGTCGGCCGCCGCGCCCGCATCGGTGGCGGCGGTGAGCCGGGCGAGGGTCGCGTCGCGGGCCTCGGGCTCGATCTTCTTCTTCTCGACGCCGACGCGCAGGTTGTCGGCGATCCGCTGCATCCCCGCGGCCACTCGGGCCGCGTCGGTGTCGTAGAGGCGGGTCACGACGCCGGCTGCGGCCACGACCTGGGCGATCCCGTGCCCCATCGTGCCTGCGCCGAGTACCGCGACCGTGGTGATCCCGTCGAGCTCGCCCATCGGCGGCGTTATGCCACGATTTTGCGGCCTGGGGTGGGACCTGTCGGCGGCCTGGGGTGGGATCTGGCGCCGCACTTCCCCTTTGGTGCTGCTTGGACATACCCTGCGGATCGCCGCGCGTCTCCGCCGGTAAATCGAGTCGACGTGAAGCATCGCGGGGACATCCCGATCGTGATTTGTTGCGCCGAGGACGACGAGCCCGTCCTCGCGAAGGTCGTCGACGAGCTGCGTCGTGAGGGCCTGTCGCCCGAGTTGGTTCCGGGGATCGAGTTCGACGTCGAGTTGCTCACCGCTGCGGTCGACGCCGCCGCTCCCGACGCGCTCTTCGTGCTGTGCGGATCGGTGGCGCTGGACAGGGCCGCGCTGCGCCGTCTCACGGGTCTGTTCTCGGCGCGCAGCGGACCCGGGCAGCGGATCATCTCGGCCTCGTTCACGCCGTCGCGCCCGCTCGCGATGCTGCCGGCGATCCGCGGCGCGATCAAAGAGATGCGCCTAGTCGACGAGCGTGCCGATCCCGACGAGCCGCAGACCTCGCATCTGCGCGACGTCGTCGAGGCGTTCGTGGATCCGCCGATGGCACCGCGGCGGGCCGACGTCGCGGCGCGGCCGACGGATCCCCGCGGCGAGCCCACGCCTCCCCGCACTGCGCCTGGTCCCGTCACCGCGCCGCCGTCACGACCACTCGTCACGCCCGGGCAGGGTGGCCCGCGCGGCGCGATCGGGGGCAGCGGGGTGGGGGCGAGCACGACGCCCGGCGCGGGGGCTCGCACGGCGACCCCAGCTGTGGGCTCCGACATCGGCGCGCCCTTGGCGGTGATCGACGAGGACAACACGCGCTCGCTCGAGCGTCGACTTGCCGGGGTGCCGTCGATGCCGGACTCGATGGTCTCGACGGACATGATGGGCAGCTCTGCCCACATTCCCCGGGCCGCCGCATCGCGATCGGCGATGTTCGACGAGCCCCGCGGCAATCGCCTGTTGCTGCTCTTCGCGGGCGTCGGGATCGCGGGCATCTTGGCGTTGGCTGCGATGCAGCTGCTGCAGCCGCGGACCGAGCCGGCACCGAGCCGGGCACCGGCGCGCACGGCCGCGGCCCCCGAGTCGACGACGACGACGACGATTGCCTCCGCGAACGCACCTGCCGCTGTCGTCGCACCCACCGTCCCCGCGGAGGCGCCCGCGGTGCCCGCCCCCGCGACGCCCGGTGGCACCGCCGAGGCGCCGGCTGGCACCGACGTGGCGCCGATCGGGACCGATGCGTCGCCGCCCCAGACACCGACCGCCACACCGCCGTCGATCTCCACGCCCCCGGCCGCACCGGGCGTGCAGAGCAGGCGCGACCTCGACCTCGCCGCCCTCGAGCTCGGGGTCACCGAAGGCAAGCTGGTGCGTCTGGGTCGCCTGTGGGCGACCCGCGGCGCCGTGGCCGAGGACACCACCTGGGACGACGCGGTGCGGCGTTGTCGGTCCCGGCGCATCAACGGCATGCAGGGCTTCCGCCTGCCCGGCGCACGCGAGCTCCGCAAGCTCCGCGCCGCGCGGGTCATCACCGCCGGCACCTACTGGACCCGCGACACCTACGGCGCCGGCGACGAGGCCATCGCGTTCGATGGTGCCACCGGCGTCACCAGCGAGTATCCCACGACCGAGCCCGCCGGCCACGCGCTGTGCGTCCGCCTGCGTTGATCGCCGCGGGCAGGCTCACCACAGCTTCACGATCTTCGCGCCGCGATAGTAGTGCGCGAGGATCTGTCCGTGGGTCTTGCCGGCCTTGGCCATGCCCATCGCACCGTGTTGGCACAGGCCCACGCCGTGACCGTGGCCACCGCCGACGAGCACGAACGCGCCGCTGCGATCGCGCGCCGACTCCACGACGAACAGTGAGCTCTTGAGCCCGCCGAGCGCCCGGCGGATCCGCAGCTCGCCGCGCAGATCGATCTCGCCGCGCTCCGCCACCACGCGCAAGCTGGTGGCCCGGCCGCTCTTGCCGCGGGCGGTGACCCGTAGAGACTTCACCGTGCCGAGCTCGGGGCCGATCCCGGGATTGCCACCGAGCCCCGCCGGATCGACCAGCTCACGCCAGCGGTAGGCGGTGCGGCTTGCGTCCGAGTCCGGCGTGCTGTAGCTGCGTGGGACCCCGCGCACGAAGGCGTCGATGTTGTCGTCGTCGATACCGCCCTTGAACGCCGCGGCGAGCAGCGGATCGGGTTGCCCGCGGAGCTGCGGATCGGCCGCGCTGGGCCACACGACGTCGTTGTCCTCGCTGTGGCCGCCGCAGTTGGCGGAGTACACCGTGTCGACGAGCTGGGTCTCGCCGGGGCGCATCGCGATGTCGCCGATCGTGTCGCGCACGGCAAGGTTGGTGCGCGCGTGCTCGCGGATGCGGCCGGCGTAGACCTGGCAGTGCTGCTCGGAGCACAGCAGAAATGGATCGTCGAGGTGGCGCGTGCCGATCTTGGCGAGGAGCTGACCGCGGGCGGCGACCGCTTGGGCCTGCAGCGCGGCCACGGGCGCCGACGCGAAGATCTCGGCGGGCACGAGCCCGGAGAGCAGATCGGTCTCGCCGACGAGGTTCGCGACCGACAGCTTGCCTCGGCGATCGACCGCGACGTAGATGCCACCGCGATACTCGCGGGCCTCGGTGCGCGGCGCCGCTTGCCCGTGGGTCTCGAGCGGGACGTCGTGCACGGTGATCGGCCCGCCGTCCTTGCTGGCGAACCACAGCACCCCGTCAGCGGCGATTCGGATGCCGCGCTGCGCATCGTGGGCGCGCAGCGAGCCGTGGGCGCGGCGCTCGATGATCGGGTGGAGCTTGGCCAGCGCGCCGTGACGCTGGCGCAGGATCTCGGCGCGACGTCGGGCCGCGTCCTCGGTGCTGTGGCGATCGGCGACGAGCAGCACCCGGCGGTTGTCGAGCACCCGCCCGGAGACGCCGAACACCGTACCGACCTCGTGATCGGCGACCTCGAAGCCGAGCTTCGTCCACTTCGCCGCCGCACGATCGATGGCCGTCATCGCCGGCCCGGCGAGCTCCTCGAGCACCACGGCGAAGCTCTGCTCGGCGGCCTTGCCGTGGCCAAGTGTGATCTCGAAGCTGGTGCCACCCTCGATCGTGGTGCCGCCTTGACCCGAAGGCAGCACTAGCAGGCCGCCCTCGGCGCTGATGCGCACGCGCTCGACGTGCTGCACCACGCCCACGGTGATCTGCGGCTCGCCCCGATCGTTGAAGTGGAACTGATTGCTGTAGAGCAGCTTGACGCGATCGGCGAGGCTCGAGTCCGAGGCGTTGCTGCGGCCGGACCAACTCAGCGTGCCCAAGCCGGCGAGCGCGCCCAGGGGAACGAGCGAGGCTGTGGCCGCGGCCTGCCGGAGCCAGGCGCGGCGGGTCGCGCCGATGCGTGCGGGGGCCATGGATCGGGTGTGCCGCACGGGTGGGCCCGTCGTCGAGTTTTCGGCCTTCTGCGGGCCCCGAAGCGGCCCCGTGCCGGGATCACGCCGCGGCGGGACGCACCGGACCGCGCACGGCCGGCCGCGGCGGATTGCGGGTGATGTAGACGAGGTTCTGCAGGTTCACGACGAAGTGCAGGGCCACCGCGGCGCCGAGGTTGCCGGTCGACAGCGTGAGCTGGCCGAGGACTGCGCCGACGAGCAGCGAGCTGGCGGTCCACGGCCACAGCGAGCGCCGCGGTGGGATGTGGAGCAGCGCGAAGATGAGGGTGCTCGGCCACAGCCCCCAGGCATCGAGCATCGCGCCGCGGAAGAGCAACTCCTCACCCAGGGCGCTGGTCGCTGCGAGCAGCACCAGCTCGCCGCCGGAAGGTCGGCCGAGCAGCGCCCGGAACTCGGCGTGCAAGGTCGGCACCCAGGCGAAGCGGCCCTCGAGGGCGCGGAACATCTGCACCACCACGAGCCCGAGCCCCACGCCCAGCGCGGGGGTCCACAGCAGTGTCAGCCAGTCTTGATCGGGGCCTTCGCGCCAGATGTCGTTGGTGTCCTCGCCGATGGCGTGCCAGAAGAACCCGACCAGGCCCACCGCCCCGTAGAACGTCATGACGGTGCGGGCGCGCGCCGGGGCATCCACTGGCGATAGGTTCGTCCCGAGCCCCACGACACGTCAGCATAGGGCCCGGCGGCGGACCGAGCAAACGGCGGCAGTGCGGGTGGGTCGCCGGCCTGGGCGCGACGCAACTCCGACACTCCGCCCGACTCTCGGCGGGAGTCTCGACGGAGCGCCGGAGATGCCACGTTTCGTGCGAAGGGGGGGACTCGAACCCCCACAGGTTACCCCGCCAGATCCTTAGTCTGGTGCGTCTACCAATTCCGCCACCTTCGCGTGGGGGCGCAATGGGTAGCATGCACGCCCGGACGGATCAAGGGCTTGTTGCGGTGTGACAGGTGGGCGGCGAGTGCGGGCCGGTGCGGCGCGGGGCCGGTGCGAAGCTGGTCGGGAGCCCGGCTATTTCAGCATCTCGCCGACCTCGTGCAGGCGCAGCACGTTCACGCTGCCGCGCTTTTTGATCGGCTGCGCTGCGGTGATGACGACGCGATCGGAGATCTCGAACAGGCCCTTGGCGAGCATGGCGTGGTCGAGGTCGATGAACAGGGTCTCGCCGTCCTCGGATGCGGGCGAGAACAGCACCGGGATCACGCCCCAGTACATCGCGAGGGTCTGGTACGTGTCGGGATTTGGCGTGAACGCGTAGATCGGCACGCGCGGTCGATACTCGCTGACCAGCCGCGCGACGCCGCCCGAGACCGTGTACGTGAGGATGGCGCGGGTGTCGGGCCAGGCCTCGGCGGCGTTGACCGCCGCGAACGCGATCGCGTTGGTGGTGTGACCGAGCTCTAGATCCACGCGCTTGCTCGACCACGCACGCGGTGCGTCCTCGGTGGTGCGGATGATCTTGTCCATCGTCCGTACCGCCAGCACCGGGTGCAGGCCCGACGCCGTCTCGCCCGAGAGCATCACCGTGTCGCTGCCGTCGAGGACCGCGTTGGCGACATCCGACGCCTCGGCGCGGGTGGGTCGCGGCATGCGGACCATCGACTCGAGCATCTGCGTGGCGGTGATGACGAGCTTGCCGTAGCGGTTCGAGGCCTCGATGGCGCGCTTCTGGATGATCGGCACCGTCTCGGGGCCCATCTCCACGCCCAGATCGCCGCGGGCGATCATGATGCCCTCGGCCGATTGGATGATCTCGTCGAGGCACTCGATGGCCTCCGGCTTCTCGATCTTGGCGATGAGCGGCCGCATGCGGCCGGTCGCGCGCATGATCTCTCGCGCCTCCTCGAGGTCCTCGGGGCGCCGCACGAACGAGAGCGCGACCAGATCGACGCCGAGCTCGAGGGCGAAGGCGAGATCCTCGCGATCCTTGTCGGTCATCGCCGGCACCGGCAGGACGACGCCGGGCAGGTTGATGCCCTTGTTCGACGACAGCACACCGCCTTGCACGACGGTGGTGACGAGCACGTGGCCCTCCGCGCGACTCGCCGTGAGCTCGATGTTGCCGTCGTCGACGAGGATCCGATCGCCCGGGCGCACGTCGAGCGTGAGGCGCTCGTAGGTGGTGGTCACCCGCGCGGTCTCCCCGTCTTGATCGACGACGTCGTCGATGTTGGTGCTGATGTGCAGTCGGTGGCCGGCCTCGAGCACGAAGCCGGGTCCCGGGATCTTGCCGACCCGGAGCTTGGGCCCCTGCAGATCGGCCAGGACCGCGATCGCGACGCCGCGGCGGCTCGCCTCCTGCCGGATCGCGCGATAGGTCTTGGTGTGGATCTCGTGCGTGCCGTGCGAGAGGTTGAGGCGGCACGCGTTCATGCCGGCGTCGATGAGCGCCCCGATGACCTCGGGGGTCGAGCTCGCGGGCCCGAGCGTGCAGAGGATCTTGCAGCGCCGAGGGGGTGGCGTGGCTGAGGAGCGCATGGGGCGAAGCATGCCGAAGCTCGCGCGGCGGCGCCATGCTCACGCGCACCGTTGTGCCCTGCCTACATCGTTCGTGGGCAATTTCCCGCGGTCGCAGCGCCCCGTGCGTCATGAACGCACTGCGGCCCCGCCTTCACAGTGTGGCATCGAGCAGGATCTGGAGATCGGCCGGTGACATCACGGTGTCGTCGACCACGTAGCCCGGTGTGCCCTTGATGCCGCGATCCCGGGCCTCCTTGGCGAAGGCGGCGGCGCGGGCCTGAGTGGCCGGATCGTCGACGCAGGTCTGCAGCGCGGCGGCATCGAGGGCGACCTCGGCCGCGGCGGTCTCGACGTCGACCATCCGCTCGCCCGATCCGTGCGCGAACAGCCAGCTGTCCATCTCCCAGAACCGGCCCTTGTCGCCGGCGCAGATGGCGACGCGCACCATCTGACAGCCGGACATCGCGTTGTCGGTGCAGCGCAGCCGCGGCTGCTGGTGGCGAACGACCCGCATGGCGCCCGGGTGCTCGGCGACGTAGCGGTGCATCCGCGCCGTCGCGACGCGGCAGTGCGGACAGGCGTAGTCGGTGTACTCGTGCACGGTCACCGTGGGCTGCTCGGCGCCGATCCACGGGTTGCCGAGCTCGTCGACGCCGGTGGGCATCGATGGGCCGCGCGTCCACATCACCGACGACCAGTAGACGGGCGCGAGCAGCCGCACCCCGATCCACAGCGCAGCCGGGATCGCGAGCGCCGTGACGACGTCGCCACGCGTCGGCGGCAGCAGGCGATGGCGGCCGATCCACGCCACGGCGAACAGCGCGATGGCGGCGAGGTGCACCCCCTCGCAGAACAGGCAGACCGATCCGATGTGGAACAGCTCCTCGGCGAGCAGGGCGACCGACGCGAGGGCCGCGAAGCCCGACAGCGGCAGCAGCAGCCGCGAGCCCCGCCACGCCAGCAGCATCAGGCCGTAGAAACCCAGGGCGCCCCACGCCGGCAGCGGCACGCCGAGCAGCACCGAGAAGCGCGACAGCGTGACGACGTTGCAGTCGAACGCCTCGCCGACCGAGCAGATGCTCGCGGCCGTAGGCATCAGGTAGGTCCGCACATGCAGGACCTGCAGCACCCCGGAGATGAGCAGGCCGGCCAACGCCAGGCCGACCGCGAGATTGCGGGCATACGGGCGAGTCGGCGCCGTGGCGACGTCCATGCCGCGGATGCTGGCATGGCCACGGGGGCGCGGCAACGTGGGCTACCGCGAGAACCGCACGCGCACCGGGCAGTGATCGCTGCTGCCGACGATGTCGGGGTCGGGGTGTGCCGCGGTCGATCGCACCGGCTTGCACCGGTGGCGGCGGCACGCGCCGAGCGCCTCGGTCTCGATGGTGAGATCGTGCAGGCCGCCGACGAACACCAGATCGAGCAGGCTGGGCTCGAGCCAACCGTCGCGGCGTACACCGTCCCAGTACGCCGAGCAACCGCCGCTGGGCTCGATGGGGCGCACACCTGCGGTCGCGAGCACGGCGGCCAGCGCCTCGCGCTCGCCCTGCGCATCGAGATCGCCCGCGCCGGTGGTGTTGAAGTCGCCGACGATCACGATGTCGCGATCGCCGATGCCCGGGCCCGACAGCGGCAGGCGCAGCACCAGATCGGCGAGCGCCGCCCACTGCAGCCGCCGCGTGGCGAGCCCCGACGGCGTGGCCTTGAGGTGGACGACGACGAGGTGGAAGTCGAGATCCCCGTGCTGCACATGGCTCGACACCGCAGGGCGCACGCGTCCGCCCATCTCGAACAGCGGGTGTTCCACGAGGTCCGATGCCGTGTCGCGCTCGTCGTCGAACAAGAGCCCGAGCCGCTGACCGCGGGCGCCGCCGCGGCTCGAGATGCGCGGCGTGAGCTCGGATGCGAGGGTCGTCAGCGCATCGGGCTCCAGCACCTCTTGCACCGCGATGACGTCGGCGTCCGCTGCAGCGATGCGGGCGGCCATCTTGGCGAGGTCGTGATCGCCGGGGAAATTCTCGAGGTTCCAACTCAGCAGCACCAGGGCATCGTCGCCGGCGTCGCATCCCACCGCGGCGGGGTCGCCGGTTCGGATCAGGTGGTGCAGCACGACTGCGGCCGCCACCAGGGCGGGGCGCGCGGCCTTGCGGGCTCGGCTCGGTCGGGGCATCGGGTGCACTCCGTCCCGATCGGAAGGCGATCGGACGGCGGGGCCCTGTCGGCCGCCGGCGCGGACCCGTTGCCGATCAGCCCTCGAATTCGAAGCGCGTCAGATCGACGTGCACGTTGCGGACCAGACTCGCGACGCCGGGCCGCGCGTCGCTGTCAGGCTCGACGTCGCGGAGCTGCGCGGTGTAGACGCCCGAGAGCAGCGCGGCGCGCTTCGAGTCGTGGACGATGCTGCTGCCGATGACCAACGTACGGGCGCCACCGGGTAGCGTGATGCCGCGGCCACCACGGCCGAGCAGGGCGATGCTCGGCGCGCCGGGCTCGTCGGCGAAGGGGGCATCGACGTAGAGGTCGGCGTGGGTCACGGAGTCGGCCGCCTGGGTCAGCTCGATCTCGAGGCGCACGCCCCACGCGCGGCGCAGGGATCGGCGTCGGATGCCGTCGAGCAGCAGACCCGCATCGAACTCGTACACGCCGTCCGGATCGAGCCCGCCCATGCTGAAGATCGGCATGCTCACCGTGTACGTCGGTCGGAACGACTCGACATCCGGCGGCTCACCGCCCACCGCACCGACGCCGAACACGATGCGCAGGGCCGCTAGTTGCGGCGGCTCGAACATGTGGGTTCCGCCGGCGCCGGGGAGTGCGGCAGCGGAATCGGCGAGGCGCGGAATCAGGACCCGACGCGGCATCTCGCGAGGCTATCACGGCGCGCGCGCGGCGGGATGGCGGCGTCGCGCTCAGGCGCGGCTGTCGATCTGCAGCTTCTTGCGCTCGCGACGCTTGCGGCGACGCTCGGCCTCGCGAAGCTTCCGCTTGCCCTTGACGCTCGGCTTCTCGTAGTGGCGGCGCCGCTTGATCTCGCGGAGCACACCCTCGCTGGCCATGAGGCGGCGGAGCTTGCGGATGGCTCGCTCGACTCCGCGGTCGTCGACCTTCACCTCCAGCGGGCGACCTTGCACGGGCTCGTACTGGCCGCGGTCGTTCGTGATGACGGTCGGGGTGGCGGGCGTTGGCGTCTCGGGCGTCGACATCGAAGGCACGGACATATAGGAGAGCCGTAGGTGTGGGTCAACCCCCCGTGGCGCGGTCGCCGTGGTGTGGCGCCTGGGGGACGTGGGCCGGCGCCAGGGGACTTGTCCGCCGCTCGGGGTGCGGGGAGCAGGCGGGGGGGCCAATGGGTCTTCGGGTGCGCGGGGTTGCCTTGTCGCTGGGCTGGCCTTGTCGCGGGGCTGGCCTTGTCGCTGGGCTGGCCTTGCCGCTGCGCTGGCCTTGTCGCTGGGCTGGCCTTGCCGCTGCGCTGGGCTGGCCTTGCCTTGTCGCTGGGCTGGCCTTGCCGCTGCGGTGGGCTGGCCTTGCCGCTGCGGTGGGCTGGCCTTGCCGCTGCGCTGGGCTGGCCTTGCCGCTGCGCTGGGCTGGCCTTGCCGCTGCGCTGGGCTGGGCCGGCGGCCGACCGGTCAGCTGCGCGCGCCGCCGGTGGCCGCCACCCGTCCGCCGTCGACGATCATGCAGGTCCCCGTCACGAACGGAGCGTCCGCGAGGTACAGCACCGCACGGGCGATGTCCTCGGGCGTTCCGATGCGACCCAACGGGATCTGCTGCAGCACGGCGGCGCGGGCCGCCGATCCCTCGTCGTGGCGACCGTCGGTCGGCCACGCCACGGTGCCAGGGGCAACCGCGTTGACGCGCAGCGGCGCGAGCTCGGCCGCGAGCGCCCGCGTCGCCATCTCGAGGCCGGCCTTGGCGATGCAGTGGTCGGCGTAACCGCGCAGCGGGTGGAGCCCGGCCACGTCGACGATGTTCACGATCGAGCCCAGCGTGCGCGTCAACGCCGGTGCGATGCGACGCGTCAGCGACAGCGGCGCGACGAGGTTGGTCGCGAGCACGCGCGCGAGGTCGGCGTCGTCGCGCTCGAGGAAAGGGCCGTGCTCGAACGACGCGGCGTTGTTGACCAGCAGATCGACGCGGCCAGCCGCGGGGCCGCTGCGATCGAGGACCGTCGCACACACGCGCTCCCGTGCGTCGGCGTCGGCGAGGTCGCCGCCCACCAGTCCGACGACGGCGTGCTCGCCGAGCACTCGCGCGAGCTCGCGTGCCGGCTCGACGGATCGATGGTGATGGATCCACACCCGCCAGTGGTCCCGCGCCAGCGCGGTGACGATCGCTCGACCGATCCGCACCGCGCCACCGGTGACCAGTGCGATCCTCGCGGCCGGGCGTTCATCTGCCATGGACCTCGAATCTAGCACGCACCGCAGGCGGGGGCTGGGCCGGCGCACGTCGCCGGAGGATCCGCGGATGAGCGCCGTTGACAGCGGCCCGGGGCTGAGCCAGCGTGAACGCCGGATGCGGTCATGATGGACAAGGCGCTCACGCTCAAGGGCATGACCGAGGGCAGCGGTTGCACGGCCCGAACGGTGCGGTACTACGAGCGCGAGGGCCTGCTGCGCGCGTCGAGGAGCAGCGGGGGACACCGCCTGTTCGCGCCGGTCGAGCTCGAGCGGCTTCGGCTCGTCATCCAGCTCCGCGAGGCCGGATGGGGTCTCGACGAGGTCACCGAATTCCTCGCGGTGCGCGATCGACCGAACACCGACGTCGAGGCGTGGACCCGCTTCGATCATCTGATCGCCCTGCACATCTCGCGACTCGAGCGCAAGATCGCGATCCTCGCGCAGCTCCGCGCCGACCTCGGCGGTACCGCCGCGCTGCTGCCGGTGTGCCGCGAGTGCGTGCAGCCTGCCGACGCCGCGGGGCCCGGAGCCGAGGTGACGCGCCGCAACTGTCAGCAGTGTGAACGGTTGCCGGCGATCGGGTCGTTGCCCGCGAGCTTCCGCCTCGCGTGGCGCGGCCGCGATCTCGACGACGCGAGCTTCGACGAACCCGCGGCGGATGTGCTCGGTGACGGTGCGACCGAGCCCGAGCCCGTCGAGGACGAGACGACCGGGGGCGAGGCGGCCCAGGAGCGTCTGCGGTGATCGGGGTGCCCGACGTCGCGGCGATCCGCGAGGCTGTCGCCGCGCTGCTGCGCGCCGCGGGAGTCGAGCCCGGCCAGGGCGATTTCGTCGGCACCACCGATCGCGTGGCCACGCTGTGGTGCGATGCGTTCCTCGCCGGCGGCGCGATGGATCCGGGGGAGATCCTCGGCGCCCCCGTGCTCGGCGAGGCGGCCACCGAGATGGTCGTGGTCCGCGAGCTCCCCTACTGCGGCATGTGCCCCCATCATCTCTTGCCGTTCATCGGTCGGGCGACGGTGGCCTACCTGCCCGGTGACAAACTCGTGGGCTTCGGCCGCCTGGGCGATCTGGTGCGCTGCTTCACCGCCCGGCTGACGCTGCAAGAGCGCGCATGCAACGACGTGGTCGACGCGATCATGACGCACCTGGGCGCGCGCGGGGCAGCCTGCATCATGGTGGGCGAGCACGCGTGCCTGCGCATTCCCGAGCAGCGCCACGATGCCGAGGTCGTCACCGCATCGTTTCGCGGCGAGTTCCGCGAGCGCGCGGAACTCCGCGATCGCCTGATGCCGCGGGCGTGACATGACGTGATGTCGGTTGCTTGAAGCTCGTCACCGGTTCGTGACGGCTGCGCGCCGCTGCTGCAGGCCGAGGAGGATGACAGCCGATGGTGCGATGGCAAGCGGCCGGGGCACAAGCGGTGGGCACCGCCGCGGAACTCCGTTCTTCCAGCGTCGCCGAGCGAGCTGCCGTCGCGACGCCGCCGCAGGGGCGCGCCCGCGCCTGCAGCGGCGCGCCGGACCGCGGCCGTCGCACACCGGTCATCGACGTTGCCGCTGGGCGTTCGGACGGTTTGCGACTACGCTAGCGGACGGCACGATGCTCGACGACGTCGAACTCGAACTCGAGGCGCTCGCCGCCCTTCCGATCTTCCCACTCCCCAACGTGGTGTTGTTGCCTGGGATCGTGCTGCCGCTCAATGTCTTCGAGCCGCGATACATCGACCTGGTGGATCACGCGCTCGCATCGCATCGCCATGTGGGCGTGCCGCTGCTGCTACCGGGCTACGAGAACGGGTACGGCCCTCCCGATGTGGAGCCGGTATTCGGTCTCGGGCGCCTGCTCTCGCATCAGCGCTTACCCGACGGCCGCCGCTTCATCCGCCTCGAGGGCATCCGTCGGGTCCGTGCCGTCGAAGAACTTTCGTGCGTGACCCGCTTCCGCCAGCTCTCGGTCGAGCTCCTCCCCGAGGATCCGCCGCAGGACGACGAGCAGGTCGAGGTCCTCAAGGCGCAACTCGAGCGCATCGCCCGGTCGCTGCCGGGGGATGATCAGCAGCTGCTGGGCTCGGTGCTGATGATTCCCGATGCGCGGGTGCTGCTGTATGCGATAGCGGCGATCCTCCCCACCTTCGGCTGCCTGCCGACCCACGCCGAGCCCCACGCGCGCTCCGCTCTGCTCGAGGTCCAGCAGCGCTGCCTCGATGCCGCGTGTGCGGACCAGCGTGCGCAGTGGCTGCTCGAGTGCAGCAAGAACATCTGCGACGAACTGCACGGCAGCGGGCGGTTTCCCCGCTCCATGTTGAATTAGCGATCAGGAGGACACTGCCGCGTCCTCCCCCCGCTGGGCGGAGCCCATCGGGGCCCCCCTCCTTCCATCGCTTGCGCTCCTTCGCGCCGCGTGTCCGTCGGGGGGGGCTCGCGCCTTCGGCTCTCTGGGGCTCGCGCCTTCGGCTCTCTGGGGCTTGCCGCCTTCGGCTCTCTGGGGGCTCTCTGGGGCTTGCGCCTTCGGTGCTCGGTTACTCGACGGTGCGGAGGAGGCTGCTGCGTTTGGGGCCCGTGGCGCTGCGGGTGCTGGCGCCGAGGGCGGCCTTGGCGGCGAGCTCGAAGAAGGCTTGGGCGACTTCGCTGTCGGGGGCGTCTTCGACGACAGGGCGGCCAGATTCGCCGCCATAGGCGATCTTGGGCTCGATGGGGATGCGGGTGAGGACCTCGACGCCGAACTCGGCGGCGAGCCGCTCGCCACCGCCGGCGCCGAAGATCTCGGCTCGGTGACCGCAGGCAGGGCAACAATAGATGCTCATGTTCTCGGCGATGCCGAGGACCGGCACCTCGAGCTTCTCGAACATGTTGATCGCCTTGCGCACGTCGATGAGCGCGACCTCCTGCGGCGTCGTCACGATCACGGCGCCGGTGATCGGGATGAGCTGGCACAGCGAGAGCTGGGCGTCGCCGGTGCCGGGCGGCAGGTCGACCAGGAGGTAGTCGAGGTCGCCCCAGCGGACGTCCTCGAGGAACTGGGTGAGCAGCTTGTGGATCATCGGCCCGCGCCAGATCACCGCCTTGCCCGGCTCGACGAAGAACTCGACGCTCATCACCGGCAGGCCGCGGTACAGCGCCGGGGAGATGCCGCCGCCGTCCTCGGCGGTGCTGGCCTCGCGCTCGGCGGTGCCGAGCATCTTGGGGATGCTGGGGCCGTAGATGTCCGCGTCGAGGATGCCGACCTTGGCGCCGAGCTTGGTCAGCGCCATCGCGATGTTGACCGTGACCGTGCTCTTGCCGACGCCGCCCTTGCCGGCCGCGACTGCGATGATGTTCTTCACGGTGGGTAGGCGGTTGAGGTCGGCGCGCGCGGGCTTGAACGGGACCCGCAGGCGCCAGTCGATGGTCAACCGCTCGAGGGCGAGCGGGCCCAGGGCGGTGCGGATCGACGCATCGAGCGCGCCTTGCAGCGGATAGCCCGGCGAGATGACGTGCACGACGAGCGTTGCGGCGCGGGTGGCCTCGTCGACCTCGACGCCGGCGAGCTGTCCGCTCGCGACGAGCGCGGCGCCCGTGGCCGGGTCCTTGACGGTGGCGAGCGCAGCGCGGATCTGGTCGGTGAGCGTGCTCATGGCGGGGCCCCGTGGCGCGGGCGTGGTCTTGCCCGACGCGTGCGGCGGACATGTAGCACTGCGGCGTCCTGCAAGCTACCCTGAGGTCACCTCCATGGCCGTGCTCGACGTCGTCAAGTATCCCGATCCGCGCCTGCGCGAACCCACGTTCGACGTCGAGGTCTTCGACGATGCGCTGCGGCAACTCGTGCGCGATCTCGCGGACACGATGTTCGCCCTCAACGGGGCCGGCATCGCGGCGATCCAGGTGGGGCGACTCGAGCGGGTGTTCCTCATCGACGGTCGGGTCGCCGGCCGCGAAGACGACATGCCCGTCGTGTTCGTCAACCCCGAGATCATCGAAGAGGGCCACGGCATCTCGATCTCCGAGGAGGGCTGCTTGAGCTTCCCGGGTGTCTTCGTCGAGGTGAAGCGACCGCGATGGGTCAAGGTCCGCGCCATGGACGAGCACGGCGTGAGCTTCGAGATCGACGGCGACGGCCTGCTCGGTCGCGCGATGCAGCACGAGTACGATCATCTCACCGGCCGGCTGCTCGTCGACATGGTCGGCCTGGTCAAAAAAGAGATGATCAAGCGCAAGATGAAGCGGTGGCACACCGAGAACGATGGCGAGACCGACGCCATGAGTAACGACCAGCGCATGCCGGTCATCGTGTGAGCCCCGACGGTCCGGCGGGCCGGGCCGCGCGCGGCGTGCTGGTCGTCGCCTTCATCGTGTTGGTGATGCTCGTGCCGGTGGGCCGCGCCCGCGCCGACGAGGATCTGGCCTTCACCGTCCTCGAGCACGGCCTGCCGACGCGGCTGTGCCAAGACGAAGGCCTGACCGTCGACGTGGTGCTGCGCAACGACGGCGCGCAGACGTGGAGCGCGGCCGCCGGCGATCACCTCGCCTTTCACTGGCTCGATGCCACCGGCGCGGTGGTCGAACGCGAGGGTCGGCGCACTGCGATCACGGCCACTGTGTTGCCCGGTCGCACGCACACGGTCCGCGCCCGCGTGTGGGGACCCGAGCGCCCGGGGCGGTACATCCTGGAGTGGGCGATGGTCCGGGAGAAGGTGCGCTGGTACGCCGAGCCCGAGGCTGGCGACGCGCGCGGACGGGCAGCCGTCGACGTGGCCGAGGGCGCGCCGCCGCTGGCGTTCTCGGTCGTGGTCCACGACGTGCCGCCCATGGTCGCCGGTGAGCGGGCGCCGATCGCGGTGACCCTGCGCAACGATGGTTGCGCGGCGTGGTCGCCCCTGCACGGCGACGCGCTCGCGTACCACTGGTTCGATCTCGACGCGCGGGAGGTGGTGCACGAGGGCGTCCGTACGCCGCTGCCCGTCGTCTCGCCCGGGGCGTCAGTGGAGCTCGCCGCCGACGTCGAGGCCGCTGCGGCCGCCGGCACGCACGTGCTGGTGTTCGAGCCGGTACGCGAGCACATCGCGTGGTTCGGCGAGCCCACCACCGGCACCGCGTCGGTGACGATCGAGGTGTCACCACCGACGCTGGCGTGGTCGCTGCTGGGCGCCGACATGCCGGCGCGTGGACACGCTGGCGAAGTGATCGCAGTGCGCATGCGCGTGCGCAACGAGGGCACGGAGGCATGGGCGACCACGGCGGGCGACCGGCTGTCGTATCGCTTCGCCGACGACCCGGACGCGCCGGCGCGCGACGGTGTCCGCACGGCATGGCCCAGTGGCGCGGTCGATCCGGGCGAAGAGGTCACGCTCGACGCGACCCTCGAGCTGCCGATGATCCCCGGGCGCTACACCGTGGGCTGGCGACCGGTCCGCGAGCACGTGCGGTGGCTCGGCCCGTCGAGCGCGGCGTCGGGTGACTTCGTCATCGACGTCGGCCCGCCGCAGCTGGCGTGGTCGGTCGTCGTCGTCGATGTGAGCCCGCGGCTGTGGAGCAGCCGTACCACCTTTGCCCAGGTACGCGTCCGCAACGAGGGCGGCGACACGTGGTCGGCGAAGTCCGGCGATCGGATGTCCTATCGCTGGTACGGCGACGATGGCGTGGCGATCGCGGGCGAGGGCATGCGATCGGAGCTGCCGAGCGACGTCGCCCCGGGCGAGGAGGTCACGATCGACGTGCACGTGCGGGCCCCCGACGGGCTCGGCCCGGCGGTGCTCGAGCTCGGCATGGTCCGCGAGCACGTCGCATGGTTCCCGCCGCCGCCGAGGGCCGAGCGCGCGCGCGTCCGCGTGATCGTGGTGCGCTGGGGATTGCTCGTCACCGCCGCCGGTCTGTGTGCACTCGCGGTGCTCGGCGTCGCCGCCCGGCTCGCGCCCCCGGGGCGCCGGAGCGCCGCGATCGCCCACGCGTGGGCACCGGCCCACGCGATGGTCGCGTGCCTGGGCATCGGTGAGATCTTCTCTGATCTGGCCCACATCGAGGCGTGGACCGGCGTCGCCGTCACGTCGGCATCGGCGTCGGCGTGGATGGCCCTGCCGCTCATGGCGATCCCGTTGCGGGCGCGCACGGCTGCTGCCGCCGCCCTGATCGCTGCTGCGTTCGCGGTGGCCCTGGTCGATCTGGGCTATCTCGACTTCTTTGGTTCGATCGTGCCGAGCTCGGCGCTCACCGCCATCCACCACCTCGGCGATGCGCACGCGACCGTGTTCTCGCTGTGGCATCCCGAGTATCTCCAGCTCGCGTGGCCGCTGGCGTCGCTGGTGACGCTCTTCGGCCTGGCGCCCCCGCGGTCGGGCGGCACCGCACCCACGCTCGTCGTCGCCGCCGCGCTGGTGGTGCTCGCGACGCCCGCGGCGTCGGCCGTCGCGGAGCTCGCGGCGTCGCCGGTCGGCGCTCGGGTGTTCTCGGAGCGCGACAACGTCGGCCGGCTCGGGCTGTGGAACGCCCACCTGTTCGAGGTCGGCCGCCAGCTGGGTCGGTGGATCGGCGTCGATGCGCTGGCGCCCGAGGAGCGTCGCGAGGTCGACGCGTGGTTCGCGGCCCGGGCCCAACCCCGAGCCCCCACCCAGCGAGCACCCACCCAGATAAGACCAGGCACTCGCACGCCCCCGAACGTGGTCGTGATCCAGATCGAGGCGCTGCAGAGCTGGGTGGTCGACGCAGAGGTCGACGGCACCCGCGTCATGCCGTTTTTGCATGGCGCCGACGCCGAGGCGCTGCACTTCACCCACGTCTTCGATCAGACCGCCCAGGGGCGGACCTCCGACGCCGAGTACCTGGTCATGCAATCGGGCCATCCGCTGCGCACCGGGGCCCTCGCGTTCCTGCGCGCCGACAACGAATTCGACACCGTCGCCCACCGCCTGGCCGAGGCCGACTACGCGACGCTCTCGGCCCACCCCTACGTGCGCGGCTTCTGGAATCGCGCGGCGATCCATCCGCGCTACGGCTTTGGACGCTCGATGTTCCGCGACGAGATCGGATCCGGGCCGATGGTCGGCTGGGGGCTCTCTGACGTGGAGTTCCTCGCTCGCATGGTGGCGGTGCTGCCGACGCTGCGCGAGCCGTTCTTCGGCTTCTTCATCACGCTGAGCCTCCACCATCCCTACACCGAGTTCCCCGCGCACCTCGCCGAGCTCGAACTCGGCGAACTCGACGGCACCGCGCTGGGCAACTATCTGCAGGGCATGCGCCACGCCGACCGGGCGCTCGAGGGTTTCTTCGCCGGACTGCGGGCCGCCGGACTCGACGCGCGCACCGTCGTGCTCGTGTACGGCGATCACGTGGCCGGCCTGCCGCGCACGGCGGAGCTCGAGGCTTTCGCCGGCGCCGAGCGCTGGGATCCGACGGTGCCGGTGCGGGCGCATCGGGTGCCGGCGTTGCTGTGGCTGCCGGGCGCGGCCCGGACCGGCCGCGACCCTCGCGTCGCGGGCCAGATCGATCTCGGCCCCACCGTCCTCGACGCCGCGGGCGTGGCGGCGCCACCGTCGTTCGTCGGGAGGTCGCTGTTGCAGCCGGCCATTGGCGGCGTCGCCGTGCTCCCCGACGGCACCGCGATCGCCGAGGACCGCATGTGGATCGCCCGCGGCCGCGACGGCATCAGCGGCGGTGGGTGCTTCGATCGCGACGGCCGGTCGCGGACCCGCAGCGATTGCGACGACCTGGCGCGGCGCGCGGCCGACGAGCTGTGGGCATCGCGGGCGCTGCTCGATCACGACCTGTATCGCGCCATGCTCCAGTGATGCGCGCCGGCCTTGCAGAGCGCCGCCGATGCGGAGACCCTGGCACGGTGTCGCACGCGTCGAAGGACGGATCCAGAGTCGGCGGCCTGAGCTGCGTCGCCGCGCTCGCGCTGTCGCTCGCGACGGGTGGCGCCATCGGGGGCTGCAAGCCCGAGGGCTCCCCACCCGAGCTCGCGGGCATCGAGGATCAGCTCGCGGCGGTCGGCGTCGAGCTGGTGATCGACCTGCGCGCCGAGGATCCCGACGGAGATTCCGTCGACTTCGGCTTCCACGCCGACCTCGAGGGCATCGACGATGCCGCCTCGATCACCCGCCGCCCCGACGGCGCGGGGGTGTTCCGCTGGACGCCCGCCGCGGACGATGTCGGGCTGCGGTACTTCGATTTCACCGCCAGTGACGGCACCCACAAAGACACCGTGACTGTGGCGATCGACGTCCGCACGACGTTGGGGCAGGGGACCGTGCCGGTGTTCCGCGAGCCGTTGGGCTCGGGCACCACCCTCGATCTCACGCAGCGTGCTTGCGTCGAGCTGCCGATCGTCGTCGAGGATCAGGACGACAGCGAGGTCATCCTGGCGATCGAGCCGCCCGGCCTCGTCGGCGCCGAGCTCGTGCCCCGCGGCGGTCTGGCTGCGGACTTCAGCTGGTGTCCGACCAAGGAGCAGATGGCCGACGAGCGCCATCCGATCGTGTTCTTCGCCGACGACGGCGAGCACGCCAAGACCCTCAAGAACTTCTTGGTCGTGCTGCGCCAGGCGCCGCGCACCGATTGCCCCGGCGAGGCGCCGGTCATCGAGCACGATGCCGCCGACGTCGCGACCGTGCTCGATGTCGAGATCGAGGCCCGCATCACCGACGATCTCGGGCTCAAGCAGGTGCCGCTGCTGTATTTCGCGCTGACCGAGCCCCACGTGCCGGTCGACTTCGGCGAGCTCGACGTCGTCGAGATGGCACTGCAAGGCGGCGACATGCTCGACGGCCAGTGGCGCGCGACGATCCCCAACCCGGTCGCCGCCGCGGCCGAGGGCGCGACCGCACAGATCTGGTATCTGATCTCGGCGGGCGACAACGACGACGCCACCGGCGATTGCGATCACGTCACCGATGCGCCCGCCGAGGGCACCTTCGCGATGACCGTCACCCACGGCGGTGGCACCGGCGGGCTCGCCCTGTGCGCGCCGTGCACGGCCGACGTGCAGTGCGGCGGCGCGGCCGATCTGTGCCTGCCCCAGGGCAACGGTGGCGGCGCGTGGTGTGGGCTGGGCTGCGACGGCGACGGCGATTGCGGGGCCGACTTCGGCTGCATCCCTGTCGAGTCCGCCGGCGGCATGCTCGCCAAGCAGTGCGTGCCTGCCTCGGGGATGTGCGAGGCCGCCGTGCCGCCGTGCGAAGACGACGTCTTCGAGGAGAACGACACCCGCATCCAGGCCCAGGGCAAGCCCGCGCTCGCACCCGATGCGTACCAAGACTCGAGGTCGTGCAGCGGCGACGACGACTGGTATCGCGTGGTCGTCGGCGAAGACTCGACGCTGGGTGCGGTGATCGAGGGCGGCGCCGCCAGCAACCTCAACGTCGGGCTGTACAACTGGGGCGGTTCCGCCATCACCATCGCGGATGGGCCGGGTTCGTCGGAGGTCGTCGAGACCTGCGTCGCCGCCGGCACCTACTACGTGAGGGTGTGGGCCTTCGGCGCGGCCGACAATGCCTACGATCTGCTCGTGGACGCTACGCCCGCGACGTGCGACGCCACGTGCGTCGACGACGATCTCGAGCCCGACGACACCCGACAGCAGGCGAGCTACGCCGAGATCTATCCCGACGGCTACGCGGTCGCCGATCGGATGCTGTGCACCGACGACGACGATTGGTACGAGATCGAGTTGTTCACCGGAGAGGTCGTCGATGTCGACCTCACCTTCGTGCACGGATCTGCGCTCGAGGACCTCGACTTGCACTTCCACGATGGCGACGGCGTGGATCTGACGCCGTGTACCGAGGAGATGCCGCAGACGTGTTCGGCGATGCAGGGGCAGAGCGCGAGCAGCAACGAGCACTACGAGCGCATGATCGACGAGGCGGGCTGCTCACCGTGTACGTTCTATGTGCGCGTGCATGGGTTCGCGGGCGCGCAGAACGAGTACGATCTGGCGATCGCGCTGCAGTGATCGCGACCTCGTGAGCGCGGCCTCGGAGTCGCGCGCGTCGCAGAGCCCACGACGGGCACGGCTGGTCGTGGTTGCAGCCGCGGAGGCGAATCGCCGCGTGCGTGCGCGCGGCCACTGGTCTTGCCAGCGGTGCAACTGCGGTGGTCACCCGCGGGCGGACCTGCCGGCCGACCGCGCGCGCGAAAACCCCCCAGGATCCGGCGGTTGTGATCAGCTGCAGGCGTGGCACACACATTGCCTTACGGCCGGCTGCGGTGGGCAGCCTCCCTCCGCGTCACGTCCCCTCGGAGACACCCATGCGCCCCACCAAGCTCCTCTGGCTCGCCGTCCTCGCCCCCGCCTGCACCGAGGCCACCACCGGCGATGCACCGACCATCGTCGAGTCCCGCGAGGGCGTCTACGATTACATCTTCGGGGTCGACGGTGCCAGCGGCGAGGTCATCCGCGGCGGTTCGCACAAGATCGCGACGTTCGACGACAACGGCAAGCGCGAGGCGATCGACAACGCCAACTTCCCGCAGCGTCTGCACCCGGACCTCACGACTGCGAGCGAGTATCGCCGCTTCGACGCCACGCTCACCGCGGGCGAGTCGGACTGGCCGGTGTTCGCGTCGACATGGTGGCCGCAGGCACGCAACGGCACGGCGTGGCGGTGGCAGTCCGGCGCCAACCAGGACTACAGCAACCTCAGCGACCGCGACCGTTTGTCGCCGATGGAGAAGTACGATCTCACGTTCAACCCCGGTCAGCCGCGCGGTCTCGACGCGGTGTCGCACTGCACCTACCCCGACGCTCAGGAAGACCCCGAGGGGTGTGAGCGCATCAGCCACCCGGCCGTGACGGTCGCCGGACCGGCCACCGCGTGGGAGATGGAGAACCAGGGCCAGTACCAGCAATTCGAACCCGACAGCTGGTGGGGCCACTGCAACGGCTGGGCGTCGTACGCGACCAGCGAGCCGCTCGGCTTCCCGCGCCGCGACATCCGCGTGCGCGTCGAGGACAACCGCGTCACCGAGTGTACCTCGGGCGACACGACGGGCTGTGTGCTGTGGCGGATGGCCGACGTCGAGGCGTTGATGACCGAGCTGTACTTCAGCGACCAGGCCACCTTCAGCGGCCGGCGCTGCAACACCTCGCCCGACGACATCCAGCGTGACGGCGACGGACGGCCGACCGACGTGTCGTGCCGCGATCTCAACCCCGGCTCGTTCCACACGGCGATCGTCGGCATGTTCGGCCGCGGCGCCCGCAACCTCGTCACGGGCGAGACCGAGGCCCGCCCCGCGTTCATCATCGACCACAACTGGGACCACGAGGTGTGGAACTTCCCGGTGGTCCGCTACGAGATCGTCGAGCAGTCCGACGTGTCCGAAGCGCAGGCGCAGGCGCTGGTCGGCACCAACGGCTCGGATTACCAGTGGAACACGCAGGCCGCCCGCTTCCGCCAGGTCAAGCTCGCGTACTGGATGATCTCAGACTCGGTACCGACCGCCGAGCTCATGCGCCGCGCCGACACCCGCGAGGTCGATCCGGTCCGCGTGCAGCTCAACTATGTGCTCGAGCTCGACGGCAGCGATCGCATCCTCGGCGGCGAGTGGATCGAGGATCCCACGGTGGTCTTGGGCGAGAACAGCAAGGAACTCCACCCCGACTTCATGTGGATGGCGCTCGATCACCAAGGCCCCGGCGAGAGCACCGATGACACCGGCGGGACCGACGACAACCCGTTCATCTCGTACAGCCGGGCCCGCGCGCTGTTGATGTGTGCGAACGACCCGACCACCTGCGCGCCCCAAGGTGGCGGTGGCGGTGGTGGGACGATCCTCGAGCGCACCGCGGCGGTCGAGCGTGGCGACGCGCAGTACTACGACACCGGTGTGGTGCAGCCCGGCACCTACCGCGTGATCATGAGCCACGATCCCGCGAGCCCCGGCGGCGACGCGGACCTCTACGTCCGCCTCGGCGCCGCGCCGACGACGGCCACGTTCGACTGCAGGCCCTACGCGGACGGCTCCGACGAGGAGTGCACGGTGAACGTCGCCACCGCGTCGACGATCCACATCATGGTCACGGGCTACGGCGAGGGCGCCAACGGATTCCGCCTGGTGGTGGAGGGCGAAGGTGGCGACGCGCCGCCGCCTGTGTGGGCGGGGATGGCCGAGTCCGGCACGGTCGGTCGTGATCAGGAGATCCGTTTCGCGACCCCGGAGCTGCCCGCCGGCACCTATCGCTTCTCGATGACGGGCACCGGCGACGCGGACCTCTACGTGCGCCGCGGCAGCGCGCCGTCGAGCGTGGCCTTCGACTGTCGGCCGTATGCGAGCGGCTCGAACGAGACGTGCGGCGTGAGCCTCACGGTGCCCGGTGTGGTGCATGTGATGGTCCGCGGCTACGCGACGAGCTCGACCTTCGAACTGGTCGGCGCCGCGGAGTGACGCCGGCTGGCCGGCACGGGCGCATTTCAGGGCTGGATGACCCATCTCGCGCGGTCTCGAAGCCTCCGCCGCAGCGACTTTCCCTTGTGGCCCAGCACCAGCACGTGCGCCTCGTTGTCGGGGAGTGGATCTCGTCGTACGCGCTGGCCTTCCGCTCGCAACACCGCGACTTGGATCTCGACGACCCCGCAGTCCACATACGCGCCGCGGGTGATCTCAGGGCTCCCGGCGATCGAGGCGAGGTCCGCCGACAGTTCGTGATCCGAGAACGCCGCGGACCAGACTTCGCACGTTCCGTCCGGGTGGCGCGTGTACCAGTGTGGTGGCACACGCCGCCAGAGGACCGCATCCCCGGGGATGGTGAGATCGTCTTCATCGGGTGCACCCGCGTGGTCGGCGTCCGACGCTGACGCCTCGTCCCCGCCAGAACTGACCATCGCCGACGCTCAACTCATCGCCGGGAGACGAGCTCGCGCAGCGCAGTGATGAACGGCTGGATGTCCGCAGGGTCGAGCTCCTCGCCCTCGCCCGCGGGTGTCGAGTATGCCACACCCCAGCTCCGCTTCGCCGGATTGATCTCCAGGCTGGCATACAGCTCCCCAGCGCTCCACTCGAGTTCTACTCCGCCAGAACTCATCGGAGCCACGTTCGGGACGCCGAGGTCGGCCACTTGATCAGCCAGGATGCCGACGAGTTCGGCGGCGAACGCGACGGCGCCGCGAGAGATTGGCGGCGCACCGTAGGTGTCCCAGTTGGAGCCGAGTTGAGTGAGGCGGGTGAGTCTCGGGATCAAGAGCGCGCCCATCCATTCTGGCGCCCGAGGATTGGACAACTCCGATGGTCCGACTGTCTGGCAGGCCTCGTCGGGCGCTGAAGTGATGGCGCTGCTTCGTCCGTCCAAGGGCATCCTACGACCTCCGCTTCCAGTCTGCGTAGTGTACCGACTCTTCCGTGACTGAACAGAACCCGCGGACAACGGCATCTCGTCCGAGATCCAGCCAGGTCATCGCCCCTTCCACCGTCGCCTGCGGTGGCGCGCCTCGAGCCGTGAGGGTCAGGCGGAGAACTCGAGGTCCCTGGGTTCGGGCAGCTGCGGCGCGGATGTGCAGCCGGCCGATCGGCCGGCCGTCACGAAGCATCCGGTGGTGCGAAGTGATCTCGACTCCCTCGACCTCTGGGCTGAGCGAGTCGGACATTGCACCGCTCCAACCCACCATCACATCACCAACATCGCGCCCTTCGAGGTCCATCTGGTTCACGTAGGTCACTTCGCACTGCCGAGGGCGTAGCTCGCCTAGGTGCTCCGCCGCGATGAACACCTCGAGCGCCTCCAACTCGCGGCGAAATTCCTCGCGGATTCGCTCGTATCGCGGGTATGCCGGCGCACCGTTCGCCTTCCGCCAGTTGTGGACAACGCAGTCGTCTTGGATCTGGAGCAGTCCGCCCACGCGGTCGTCGATGAACCAGTGCCGGCACCGAGGAACGGACTCGGGGTCGCGCAGATCGAAGTAGATCTGCTGGTTGGGAACGCCGAGGAGTTCTTGCGGCAGCGGCATCAGCGGTCGCTCCTCCCATCGAGCGTCCGGGAAGTGCGCCTGCTTCCAACGCGCGAGGACCGGGGCGCGCAGACCAGTGACTGGCGCGAACTGGACCGCGAGCGCCACCTCGACGAGCGGCGGGTTCTCGAAGTCAGGCAGATCACTTGGACGTTCAGGCACCGTGGTGTCCTCCGACGAACGAGCCGAGAGGCTAGCAGGTCGTCGCGCCACCGCGCTAGGCTAGGCTACGCCGTGCGTGGTAGCCCTTGTTGAGCGGGCGCGCGGCTGACGGCGCAGAGCTTTCAGATGCCGGGCTCGGTCAGCCGGAGGCAACGAGCGCACCCGAACAGGGTCGGGCTCGGGAAGGCCTCGCCCGGCGGCATACAGCGGTCATCTGGGCACGCGGCCACCGCCTCACCCCTGCGGCTCGAACCACCGCAATACCTCCCCCTCGAGCGCCAGCCCGCCCCCGACATCGTCGGGAAATCCGACGTGCCCGCCGCGATCGAACCAACGCACGTCGAGCAGGCCGTTCGCTTCCCCGAGCGATGGGAGCACGGAGTCGGCGGAGACCATGGGGTCGTGCCGCGCCCCGAACCATGCCGAGCGCACGCGCAGCCCGGACAACAGCGGCCCCACCGACTCCTGGGCGTAGTAGTCATCGACCGACGCGAAGCCGTGGCGCGGCACCACCACCGCGGCGTCCCACGCCCGGATGGTCCGCGCGCGTGCGACGATCTCGGGCGGCGTGTCGACCGCCCTGCGGCCGGCGACCTCGCGATACATCCGGTTGAGGCCGCGCAGGATGTGGTGGCGGTAGATCCAGGTGCGCCGACGATCGATTCCGCGGGCGGAGACCTCGAGATCGAGGGGGGCGCACACCACGGCGATGGCCCGGATCTTCGGGTGATGGGCCTCGGTGCCCAAGCGCAGCGCCATGTGGCCGCCCAGCGAGTAGCCGAGCACGAAGATGCGGTCGAAGCGGCCACACGCCGCGATCGTGGCGTGCAGATCGGCGGTGAGGCCCGCGTGGTAGACGTCCTCGCCGAGGCCGTCGGCGCCGCGCAGATCGAGGCGCAGACACGACCAGCCGCGGGCCGCGATCGCCCGCGCGGCGCGCTGCATGTATGGACTGTCGTGGTTGCCACCGAGGCCGTGGACCACGACCACCAGTGTGTCGCTGCCGCCCCGTCGCAGGCGGCCCGATAGGCGCACGCTGCCGTAGCGTGCGTCGGGCACCTCGAGGCTCCACGGACGATCGGGCGGGGCGGGCTGCGGTCGCACGCGGGCGATGACGTCGGCGCCGAGCGTCCACACGTGGCCGCCGATCGTCCGCCTCAACGCGCCTCGAAGCACGCGCGATCGGGCTGGCACTGCTCGGGCAGGCACGGCGCCCGGTCGGGTCCGGTGACGAACTGCGTGCGCAGGCAGTGGTAGTGGCTCGAGCGCGAGGTCGTGTAGGCGTCGGGCGTGTCGTGGCCGTAGACGTGCAGCGCCTTGGTCCGCAGCGAGCGGCACACCGGACGGTCGTGGCGCGAGGCCGTGGTCGAGTCGTCGTCGAAGGTGGGCATGGTGTTCACTCCGGGAGGGCGACGTCGGTCGCGCGGTGCAGGGCCTCGCGGAGCAGGCCGGTGACGAGGGGGATCTTGTAGCCGTTGTGCTCGAGCGGCTTGGCCTTGGCCAACGCCGCGGTGGCGGCCCGGGCGAACAGCTCGGTGCTCGGCGCCGCGCCCTCGAGCACCGCCTCGGCTTCCCGGGCGCGCCATGGGATCGGGGCGACGTGGCCCAGCGCGATGCGAACATCGGTGAGCTTGCCGCCGACGTTGCGCACGCGCACCGCGACCTCGCCCAAGGGCCAGTCGTGGGAAGCCTTCTCCTTGACCGCGGCGTAGTGCGATCGTTGCGACGCCGCGGACTCGGGCAGCAAGATGGCGACGATGACCTCGCCCGGCGCCAGCGTGTGTTCGCGGGTGGCGTCGACGGTGGGCAGCGCGAAGAGCTCGGCGATGCCCATGGTGCGAAGGGTGTCACCCTTGGCCACGACCACGCTCGCGTCGTGGGCGAGCAGCGCGACCGCGAGCGTCGAGGGATGGACGATGAAGCTCGGGCCGCCGCCGAGGATCGCGTTGTAGCGGTTGTCGCCGGTGAGCGCGAAGCACTGGCTGCCGCCCTTCTTCAAGCACTCGAGATCGACGTGGCGGTAGTACCAGCAGCGCGGGCGCTGCAGCAGGTTGCCGCCGAGGGTCGCGGCGTTGCGGATGCCAGGCGTGGCCGCCGAGCCCGCGGCCTCGCGCACCGCCCCGAACGCGGCGCCGAGGTCGTCGTGCTCGGCGATCTGGGCCAAGGTGAGCAGGGCGCCCAGCGACCACCCCCCGTCCTTCTCTGCGGCCTCGCGCATGGTCTCGCCCGCGGCGCCGCCGATCGCACGGAGCTCGACGAGCTCGTCGGGGCCGTCGAGACCCTCCTTGAGATGATCGATGAGGTCGATGCCGCCCGCGCGGAAGCGCCGGGTCTGCGGCGCCGTGGCAACGCGGTCGGAGGCGGCCTTCATGGTGGGCAGCCGCACCAGCGTGAAGCGATTCATGTCGGACCTCCTGCGCGCACCGAGCCACCCGTGGCGCCGGGCACCAGGCCCAAGGCGGCAAGGATCTTGGCGGGCGTGATCGGCAGGCTGCGCACCGGCACGCCGATGGCGTCGTGTACGGCGCAGGCGATCGCCGCCGCGGTGGGGACGGTGGCCGGCTCGCCGATCCCGATCGCGCCGGTGCTGTTGTTGCCGGCGTGGACGTCGGTCATCACCACGTCGATCGTGGGGATGTCGAGCGCGCCGGCGATCTTGTAGTTCTCGAGGTTGGGGTTCAGCATGCGGCCGAAGTCGCGGTCGAGCACCCGCTCCTCGAGCAGCGCATAGCTCGTGCCGAGGATGATGCCGCCATTGATCTGGCTGCGGCACGTCAGGGCGTTCATCACCCGGCCGCAGTCGTGCATCGCGAGCACGCGATCGACCCGCACGGTGCCGGTCCACGTGTCGATGGTGACCTGGGCGAACTGCACGCCCGCGATCTGCTGCATCGGCTGGCCCGAGAACGCCATCGGATGGGCGCCGAAGGTCTTGGCGCGGGTGCCGGTGCCGACGATCGCCTCGCCGGGCATCTTCTTGCACAGCTGGGCGAACGTGAGCGTCTTGCCGCCGCCCGAGACCGAGCCGCCCGGCCCCCAAAACACGGCGGATGTCGCCACGCCGAGCTGATCAGCGGCGACTTCGGTGAGCTGCGTGCGGCACTGCTCGGCGGCGTTGCGCACTGCCGGGGTGACGCTCGCCGTGGTGGTCGAGCCGCCGCTGCCCACGCTGGGGCCGTAGCTCGCGCGACCGATCTCGACGTCGATCGAGCCGGGCTCGAGCCCGAGCACCTCGGCGGCGACCTGCGCCATGACCGTGCCGATGCCGGTGCCGATGTCTTGCACGCCGTTGCGGATCTGCACCGATCCGTCGCGGCCGATGGTCGCGGTCACCGTGACGCCGGGCCGACCGAAGTCGCCCCAGATCGACGCGGCGACGCCGACACCGGTGCGCATCCGCGTGCCCTTGGCGCGGGCTGCAGCCGAGCGCGCGCGGGCCTGGGCCCATCCGAAGCGCGTGGCGCCCTGCTCGAACTGCCAGCGGCGCACCGGATGCTCGTCGTGATCGATGCGCACCTGCAACGCATCGATCTTGGCTTTGCGCGCGAGCTCGTCGATCGCGAGCTCGAGGGCGAACGCGCCCTGGGGATGGCCGGGTGCCCGCATCGCGGTGCCGGGCCCCGCGTTGGTGAACACGTCGGCCGACTCGACCAGCACGTGGGGGATCTTGGTGTAGACCGAAAACGCGTTACGGCCGATGCCCGCACCGGTGCCGATGCCGGCGGTACCGATGCTGCGGACGTGCAGCGCGACGAGCTTGCCCGACGCGTCGGCGCCCAGGCGCACGTCTTGGTGCGAGTCCGGCCGGTTGCCGGTGCACACGTGCTCCTCGTGGCGATCGCACATCAGCTTCACCGGCAACGCAGCGGTGCGCGCCAAGGTGGCGGCGATGAAGCCCAGGCGCGTGCCCGGGGCCGAGGCGCCGAACTTGGCCCCGAAGCCGCCGCCGAGGTACTCCGTGATCACCTCGACGTTCGCAGGGGACAGCTCGAACACCTCGGCGAGCTCGTCGCGCACGCTGAAGATGCCTTGGGTCGAGCACCATGCGGTGAGCTTGTCCTCGGCGTCCCAGCGCACCACGATGCCGTGGGTCTCGAGCGCACTATGGGTCTGCACCTGGGTGCTGTAGCTGGCCTCGTGGACGACTGCGGCCTTTGTGAGGGCAAGGGCCGCGTCGCCACGGCGGCTGTCGGGCAGCGCGCGCACGTTGCCCTGGGCCTTGGCGGAGCCAGAGGCGCCGGGCTCGTCGCCCTCGGTCTTGCGCTGCTTCACCGCGCCATCGTGCACCGCTGGCGCGCCGGGCTCCGCGGCCATGCGAGCGTCGACGACGAACGGCAGGGCCTCGTACTCGATCGCGATCGCGGCGAGCGCATCGCGGGCCAGCTCGGGGCGCAGGGCCGCGACCGCGGCGATGTCTTGACCGGCGAAGAGCAGGCGGTCGCCGACCTCGGCGAGCGTCATCACGGCGCGGACCCCCGGGGCCTTCTCGGCGCCGTCGACCGACAATTTGGTGATGCGCGCGCACGCCAGCGGGCACCGCAGCACCGCGGCGTAGAGCATGCCGGGCAGCGCGACGTCGAAGGTGTAGGTGGCGCGGCCTGTCACCTTCTGCTCGCCGTCGATGCGGGCCACCTCGGTGCCGACCACCGCGAGTCGGCTGTCGGCGTCCCACGGTCGCGGCTCACCTGCGGGAACGTCGATGTCGACCTCGGTCAGTTGGTCGGCGAAGCCCAGGGTCAACTTCGTGCGCGGCATGGCGTCACCCGACTCCTCGGGGGTTGCCCGCAGACGACGCGCCGGCGGGGGCCTTGGCGCCGGCGACCTCGAGGACGGCGGCGACGACGTGGGGATAAGTGCCGCAGCGGCACAGGTTGCCGGCGATCGCTTCGTTGACGCGCGCCGCGGTGAGCTGCGGTGCGGCGGCGCCGACCCGCTGCAGCAGCGCGGCACAGCTGGTGAGCATGCCCGAGGTGCAGAAGCCACACTGTAGCGCGTCGTGCCGCACGAACGCCGCCTGCAGGGCGCTCATGCCCCCGTCTTGGCCGAGCCCCTCGACGGTCGTGACGTTGGCGCCGGCGACGTCGTGCGCGAGCATCATGCACGCGTTGCGCGGGCGGCCGTCGACCAGCACCGTGCACGCGCCGCAGGCCCCCCGATCGCAGACCAGTTTGGGACCGGTGACGCCAGCGTCGATGCGCAGCGCGTCCAGCAACGTGACCCTGGGCTCGACTTGTAACGTCGCGGCCTTGCCGTTGAGCGTGAAGCGGAGCGCGGCCGCCTCGGGGCCGATCTCCGCGGGCGCGGTGGCGTCGGTGATCGCCGGGGCGGTGCTGGCATCGTCGTGGGTCGGTTTGGCGCAGCTCGCCAACACCGAGGCCGTGCCGGCGCCGCGGAGCAGACCGCGTCGCGTGAGCGTGGGGCTCGTCATCGCGCTGGAGTCTACCGCGGCAGGTCGGACTCGGAGCCCAACCTTGCGCGGTCCCGTGCAATCGCGGCGATCCGCGACTGCAGCGCCTCGGCGCCGGCGCCGGCTCCGACCGCGGAGAAGTTGTTGCGGGCGATCTCGGCGGAGAGCTCTGGATCGGCCTGGACGCTGCGTTCGATGAGCGCCGCCATCACGGGATCGTCGGCGAAGCGCGCACGCAGCCTTTCGCGGGCGGTGAGCTGCGCCGCCCGTCGTGCGCGCTCGAGAACGTCCGCGCTCACGCATTGGATCACGGGGTCCGGTGTGCGGCGCAGCTGCGGCACGAGCGAGTCGGGCGTCACCGGGCGGCCACCGTGGGGCACCGCGGGGAAGCCGGGGTGGAACGCGACCATGAAGAACCGTGGACCACCGCGCGCGTCGTACTCGGCGCGCAACTCGGGAACGAACGCCGCGAAGGTCTCGGCGTCGTTCCACGGATGATCTGCGGGGACGACGAACGTCGGCAGCAGGATCTCGGCGTCGGGGTGGGCCGCTACGACGGCCGCGAGCCCCGTGGCCACCACCCCGGGCGCGAGCTCGCCGGTGACCCACCACATCGGCCGGTGCACGCGCCCTTGCTCGCGGCTGCGCCGGGCGAAGGGACACAGGCCCAGCTGCTCGACCACCTCGACGAGGTAGCGATCGTGCAGCGCATGGATCGCCTCGGGGGCGAGCCAGGGCGTTGCCGAGGCGAAGTCATGGCGTCGCGCGCCGTCCATGCGGTGGATGGGAGTGTAGCGGACTGCCGGCGCGGCGGTTCAGCCGGCGCGGCGGTTCAGCCGGTGCCGAGGCGCCGGGCCGGTTGGTCGAGGCACGACGCGATGGCCTCGACGATCTGAGTGGGGCGCGCAGGTTTGCTCAGGGATCCGTGGGCGCCGATGCTGACCGCCAGGGAGCGGAGCCCGTCCGCGGGCATGCCGCTGTGCAGCAGTACGCGGGTCTCGAGCGCATACGATGGATCGAGCTCGCCGGCGGCGGCGAGCGATCGGGGGCCACTGAGCCCGGGCATGTTGACGTCGAGCAGCACGACGTCCGGGCGGAAGCGGTGGATGGCGACGGCGAGACCAAAGCCGGAATCGTGGCAGTGGACGATGTGGCCGGCCCGATTCAGCACCGCGGTGAGCACCTCGGTGGCAAGTGGATCGTCATCGACGACGAGGACGGTGGCCATATGCCCCACCGTCGACCGATCGGGGGCGGGCCTTGAGCGGCGTACTCGCGGCTCAAGGGCCGGGCGGTTCGCGCGATGTGGGAGCCGCATGCCTGACCTCGTCGTCCGCCGTGGTGCCTCACGAGCAACGGACCCGCGCACCGCGGTCGCCGAGCTCTACGCCGCGATCGCCCAGCCCGATTGTGCGCTGGTGATCTTCTATTGCTCGCCGCAGTACGAGCGCGACGCCCTCGCCGCCGAGCTCCGCGCCCGCTTCGTCGGCGTGCGCGTCGTGGGTTGCACCACGGCGGCCGAGATCGGACCGCTGGGCTATCTCGAGGGCTCGGTGTCGGGCGTGTCGATCGCCGGTGACGATCTCCGTGTCGTCGCCACGCGCATCGACGGGTTGGGCACGTTCCGGCCCGAGACCGCGGCGAGCTGCGCCCGCCAACTGGTGGCCGAACTGCTCGAGGACACCGGCGATCTGCCCGGCGGCGACAACACCTTCGGCTTCCTGCTCATCGATGGCCTGTGTGGCAACGAGGAACTCGTGGTCGCGGCCCTGCATCGCAACCTCGGCGACATCCACCTCGTGGGGGGATCGGCGGGCGACGGCCAGGCGTTCGGCGAGACCCATGTGTTCCACGACGGCGTCTTCCACCGCGACGCCGCGGTGTTCCTCCTCGTCAAGTCCCGCGCGCGCTTCGAGGTGTTCAAGACCGCACACTTCATCCGCGGCACCGAGAAGCTGGTGGTGACCGAGGCCGATCCCGAGCGGCGCTTGGTCACCGAGGTCAACGGGGCGCCGGCCGCCGAAGAGTACGCGCGCATGGTCGGCGTCGACGTCGCCCAACTCACGCCGGCGGTGTTCGGAGCCCACCCAGTCATGGTGCGCATGGGCGACGAGGACTACGTGCGATCGATCCGCACCGTGAATCCCGACGGCTCGCTGACCTTCTTCTGCGCCATCGACGAGGGCATCGTCTTCACCGCCGCGCGGCACCTCGATCTGGTCCAGGACCTGGACACCCTGTTCACAGGCCTGCGCGAGCGCCTGGGCGTCCCCGACCTGGTGCTGGGTTGCGACTGCATCCTGCGCCACGTCGAGTGCGACGCTCGCCAGCTGCTGGGCCGGGTGGGCCAGATGTTCGCCGACAACCATGTGGTCGGCTTCGCCACCTACGGCGAGCAGTACAACGCCATGCACATCAACCAGACCTTCACCGGGGTCGCGCTCGCCAGTCGCGACCGCGTGCACGGCGGCTGACCCCGTGGACGCTCCCGACAGCCGCGAGGCGCTGCTGGCCGAGAACGCGCGCCTGCGCAAGGTCAACACGGCGCTCATCTCACGGGTCGAGCGGAGCACGAACGTGCAGGGCTCGGCGTATTCGCTGTTCACCAGCGCGACCACGCTCGAGGCCGAGGTGCGCCAGCGGACCGCCGCGCTCAACGAGGCGATGCGCGAGCTGACGCGGACCAACCGCGAGGCACTGCTCGCGCGCGACGCCGCCGACGCGGCCTCGCGCGCGAAGTCGGAGTTCCTGGCGCGGATGAGTCACGAGATCCGCACGCCCATGAACGGTGTGCTCGGCGTCACCGATCTGCTGTTCGCGACGGAACTCGACGGGCGGCAGAGCCAGCTGCTGGCCACAGTGCAGTGCTCGGCGCGATCGCTGCTGCGGATCATCGATGACATCTTGGACTTCACGAAGATCGACTGCGGCAAGCTGGAACTCGAGCAGGTCCAGTTCTCGCCCAAGGTGCTGCTCGGCGAGGTGGTCGACCTGCTCGCCGAGATCGCCAACCGCAAGGGGCTCACGCTGGACTCTGATCTCGCCGACGATCTGCCCGCGTCCGTCGTGGGCGATCCGCTGCGACTACGCCAGGTGATCGTCAACCTGCTCGGCAACGCCATCAAATTCACCGAACTGGGCAGCGTGAGCCTGAACGCGTCGGTCGCCGCCCGCGTCGACGACGACGTCGTGCTGTGCATCGAGGTGATCGACAGTGGCATCGGCATGGGCGAGGGCGTGCAGGCGCGGATCTTCGATGCCTTTGCCCAGGCTGACGGCTCGACGACGCGGCGCCACGGCGGCACCGGCCTGGGCCTGTCGATCGTGCGCGAGCTGGTCACGATGATGGGCGGCGAGGTCGCCGTCGAGAGCTCACCGGGACGCGGCTCGCGGTTTTGGTTCACGGCACGGCTCGGCCTGGACACTGTGCTCAGCCTGCCGGAGCCCGACGAGGTCCGCAGCTTCGAGGACGGCCCGCCGACGCCGTTGGGTCTGCATGTGCTGGTGGCGGAGGACAACCCGGTCAACCGCGCGGTGACCTGCGCGATGCTCGAGGATCTCGGGTGCACCTACGACGAGGTCATGGACGGTCGCGCTGCGGTCATCGCGGCCTTGGAGATGCGCTACGACGCGATTCTGATGGACTGGCAGATGCCCGAGCTCGACGGCCTGGGCGCGACCGCGGCGATCCGCGAGTCCGAGTCGCGCCAAGGAACGCTTCGGCGCCGGATCGTGGCGGTGACTGCCAACTCCCACGCCGAGCACCGCCGACGCTGCCTCGATGCCGGCATGGACGCGTTCATCAGCAAGCCCTTCCGGCTGGCCGAGCTCGGCCAGGCGGTGCGGGGTGAGGCCGTTGCTGCGGGCGCCGGCGACGATACGCGGCCGGGGCGCGCCGTGCGGGGCGCCACGGCGAGGGACGACACCGTACTCGAGCCGGGTGCCATCGCCGAACTGGTCGAACTCGATCCCTCTGGCGCGCTGCTGCGGCGGGTGCTCACGCTGTTCTTGCGCGACGCGTCGGGGCTGGCGGGTGGGATCGTCACCGCGATCGAGTCGGATGATCGCGTGGCGGCGGCCCGCGGCGCGCATCAGCTCAAGTCCGCCAGCGCCTACCTGGGGGCGCGCACGCTCGCGGCCGTCTGCGCGCAGATCGAGCACGACGCGACGCTCGAGGGACTCGCTCGGCTGCAGCCGTTGGGGGATGCGTTGGCGGAGGCGGTCGTTGCGGCGACCGCTGCTGCGGCCGCGCTCGTGCTCGTCGATGTGCCGGCGAGGGACGAGGCCACCGTCGTCGCCGCGGATCTCAGCGCGCCTGCTCGAGCACCCGCAACAGCGAACGGATGAAGCGCTCGGGGTGCTCCCGGTGCATGAAGTGGCCGCCGGGCATGGTCACGATCTCGTAGCCGGCGCGGTAGTGGTGACGCGCGCGCTCGTAGACGCCGGTGGGCAACGTGTCGTCCTCGCCGGCGAACACGACTGCCGGGACGAGCACGGCGCGTCGCTGCGCGGCGGGGACCCACGGCAAGAGCGCGCGGTAGTAGCCCAGCGCGGCCTCGAGGGCGCCCGGCTGTGCGAGTGCACGTTTGGCGGCATCGGTCTCGCCCGGCGGCACGCGCCAACGCGGCGACCACCGTTGCACGAGCTCGTCGATGTGTCGCAGTTGGTCGCGACGGATCCACGCCGCCGCGCCGCGGCGCCTCAGCGAGAAGAAGTGCCGCGCGGCCCACAGTAGCTGCGGCGTGGGGCGGATGCCGCCGGGATGGGGGATGCCGATGGTCACCAGCAGGCGCACACGCGAGGGGGCCAGGCCCGCCGCAGAGTAGGCCGCGCTCGCGCCCCAGTCGTGCCCGACGACGATCGCCGCGCGTTCGCCGAGCGCTGCGATCCAGGCGATGACGTCGGCGCCGAGCGTGTCGGAGCCGTAGTCCTCGCGCGTCGGGATCGCACTGGGCGCGTAGCCGCGCAGAAACGGTGCGACGGCGCGATAGCCCTGCGCGGCGAGGGCGGGGAGCACCGCGTCCCAGGTGTGCGGCGTGTCGGGAAAGCCGTGCACGAGCAGTACCAACGGACCGCTGCCGGCCTCGAGGTAGGCGAAGCGCAGGCCGTTGGCGAGCAGGGTGCCCCGGGTGACTGGGCTGTGGGTGACGGACGTGGTCATGGTGCGCCGCAGCTTAGGGCGGCCGGGGCCGAACGGGCAGACCCGGCCAGCGGGTAGACCCGAAACGGGTAGACTGCGCTCGGGTGTCGCCGCGACCGCAGGTGGTGCAGGGGCGAGCCGGCTGGGTCGGGCTGCTCGTCGTCGCCTTCGCGCTGCAGCGCGTCGTCTACCACCTCGTGTACCTGCGCGACGTCCCGTTCGCGGTCGCGACGATCTCCGACGGGCACATCTACGAGCGGGCCGCGGCCGATCTCGTCGCACACCCGCCCTGGGGCACCGCGCCGTTCTATCTGCAGGGGTTGTACGCCGCCCAGCTCGCGCTGCCGATGGCGGCAGGAGGGCTGGCGGCGGCGCTGCTCGTGCAGCTGGCGCTCGCGGCCGCCGGGTGGTGGCTGCTGCATCGCGCGATGCGGCGGATGTTCGACGCCCGCACCGCAGCGTGGGGGCTCGTGCTCGCGCTGGGGTTCGCGCCGCTGGCGTTCTACGAGAACAAGTTCCTGTCGGCGTCGCTGACCGTGGTGTGCTGCATCGGCATCGTCGCAGCCATGGGTTGGGCGCAGCGGCGCTGCGGGCTGGTGCCAGCATTGGTGGCCGGTGTGGCGTGCGGCCTCGCCGTGCTGGCGCGGCCCAACCTCGCGGTGGCGGTGCCGATCATCGGCGTCGCGCTGCTCTTCGTGGGACCACTGCCCCTCGCACCCGTGCGCGCACGCGTGCGCGCTCGCGTGCGGGTCATCGCGGGCTTCGTGCTGGGTGTCGGTCTCGCCCTCGCACCGATGGCGCTGCGCAACGCGAGGGTCACCGGCCGTGCCACGGTGCTGCCGGCCCACGGCGGCGGCACGTCGTTCTACATCGGCAACAACGCCAACGCCCGTGGGGTGTGGAACGATGCGGGGATCTTCAGCGGCGACGTCGCCCGCGAGTCGCAGGAGTACGGCGATCGGGATGATCCCGAGGCGTCGGCCGACGCCCTGGCGCAGATGGGGCGCGAGCTGTACCGCCGCGCGTGGGACGAGATCGCGCAGGACCCGGGTCGCTGGGCGCGGCTGCTGGTGCGCAAGGTGTGGCTGCTCGCGGGCAACGACGAGCTGGCCCAGGACTACGACGTGCTCGGTGAGCGCGAGATGATCCCGTGGGCGAACCGCGTCGCGGTGCCGTTCGGCCTGCTCGCCGGGCTCGCGGTCCTCGGCGCCGCGGCGTGGTGGCGTGCGCCGGGGGGCAGGGTTCGACTCGCATGGGTCGCGGGGCTCGGTTTTGCGACCGTGCTCGGCAACGTCGTGTTCTTCACGTCGTCGCAGCACCGCCTGCCGTTGGCGATCCCGCTTGTGCTCCTCGCCGCCACCGGCATGGGCCGGCTGTGGGTGCTCGCGCGGGATCGCGTCGCGCTGCGGGCCGATCGTGTCGCCGTCGGCATCGCCGCGGTGGTGTGCGTCCAGGCGATGGTGCCGCGCAGCCGTCAGCGCGAGCCGTCGGCGGTGCACTACTACAACCTCGCGTTGGCGTACGAGTACGTCGGTGAGCCCAAGGCCGCGGCGGAGGCGATCGACCGCGCCATCTCGGGCGCGCCGGATCGTCCGCTGCTGCTGCTCGAGCGCGCGACGCTCCGCCGCCGCGCGGGGGACCTCGACGGCGCTCACGCCGACCTCGAGCACCTGGCCGCGCTGCCCGGGGTGCCGCAGTGGGTGCGGAGCCGCGCCGCCCTCGAGGCCGAGTCGGTGGCGTGGGGCTTCGCCGTTCATGCGCGCGCCGCGGCCTCGGCCCAGCGCTCGCCGCCCTGAAAAGCGCCTCAGCGGCGATCCCGATCCGGGCGTGCCGGCGTACCGGTCTCCGATGCTCCGTGCGCGCCTGATCCCGTCGCTGTGCCTGGCGCTTTGCGCGTGCGACGCAGCAGGCGAGGACGGCGGGCTCGATCCGACCGCGGACACCGAACTCGTGTCCCCACCCGCGGGCGGGTGCGCGACGGAGGACCGGGCCGATCGTTACGAGCTCGGCCTGCGCCGGATCGGCGAGCGCCTGCAGGTGGTGATCCTCGATGCCACGCCGGCACCCCCGTCGCGCGGTGACAACACGTGGATCGTGCGCATCGAGGACGACGCCGGAGTACCGCAGCCGGCCCGCATCGAGGTCACGCCGTTCATGCCCGACCACCAGCACGGCTCGTCGATCGAGGCCCGGATCGACCGCGGCGCCGAGGACGGAGAGTTCGTGATCGAGCGGGTGAACTTCTTCATGCCCGGGCTGTGGGAGGTCACCTTGGACCTCACGCTCGACGACGGCAGCCAGGACGCGGTGGTCTTCCGCTTCTGCATCGATCCGTGAACGTGCGCCGACCGTGAGCGTGCCGACCGCGAATGGAGTCGGCCGTGAGCGGAGCGGCCGTCACTGACCGTCGTCCATCGAGATCACCTCGAAGCACGACGCACTCTGCACGCACGCGCCCTCGAATTCGGTCAGCTCGGCGCCCTGCGGCGTCCACTCGAGCGCGGTCGAGGCCAGCGTGAAGGTCGGGATGCGAGCGCGGATCGCCGCGGCGTCGTAGAGCTCCTCGGCCGCGAGCTCGTCGACGAGCTCGAAGGGGATCGGCCGCAGGTTCACCTGCATCGCCACGCGATCGACCGGACCGTCGACGTGCCAGATGCGCTGCCGCCACGTGCTGCGGTCGGCGCGGAGGCCGGCGATTTCGGCGACCGGCAGCAGGTTGCTCTCGATCGCGGTGACGTCCCAGAACATCGACGCCGGCTGGCCGTCGGCGCCGATCCCCCGATCGCGGAACAGCCACAGCCCGGGATCGGCGGCCGCGGCGACGTCGATCGAGGCGTCGCCCGCGACCACGCCCGTGGCGAGGACGGCGGCATCGCCGTCGAAGGCCTCGAGCTGGACCCACGCCCGCCGATCCAAGGTGGCGCCGCTGGGCCAGAAGTGGCCGGCGGCCTCGTTGTGCAGCCACACGACCACGTCGGTGCCGCCGCCATCGGCCGGTCGCACGCACAGTCCCGCGCACACCGCCGGCCCGCGCATCGCCTCCATGGCCGCGAGCTGGGCCGCCTCGAGCGCGGGCGCCTGCTCGGCGTCGGGGAAGTCGGTGAGCGCCACGTCGACGCCCGCCATCGCGTGGTCCCGGAGGTCGCGCTGCTGCACGCCGGGGAAGTCCGCGATCGGGGTGTTGCGGCGGCCGGGCATGTGGCAGCTGCTGCACGTCGCGCCGTACGGCACCTTGAGCTGGGGATTGTTGGGGTCGGGATCGTCGTAGAACGATCCCACCCACTCGCCGTAGGTGCGCTCGAGGTGGAGGCCGTGCTGGTTGACGATGTCGTGACAGCTGCCGCACATGTCGCCGGAGGCGAGGACGTCGTCGTCCATCATCGGCGAGTAGGCGCTGTCGTGGAACGGGTTGTCGACCGCGTCGGCGATCGCACCGCGCATGACGCTGTCGAAGGCGAGCTGCAGCGGGTTGTTGTGGGTGCCGCCGATGGACTCGACGTTGTGGCAGAAGTAGCAGGTGACGCCCTTGAGGTGCTGCGGCAGCTCGCCGAGGTTGAGGCCGTCGGTGGTCTCGCCCAGGGCGACGGCGACGGGGGCATGGCACCGCACGCAGAAATCTCCCAGCGTGCCGCCGGTCTCGCGCTGACCCTTGGCGTTCATCGCCAAGAAGATCGGATCGTCGGCGGCGTAGGCGTGCATGCTGCCCTGCCACTGCTCGAAGTGCAGCGGGTGGCACTCGGCGCACGAGGCCGGATCGAGCATCGCCACCGAGGGGCCGGCGTCGGGCTGCTCGGTGCACGCGGCGAGGAGCGCGAGGCCAAACCAGAGGCTGCGTGTCGTCATCGGGTGGCGCCTTCCTCGATCCAGCGGGTCACGCTGCACAGCTCGCCTGCCGCCAACGGGGCGCCCGGCGGCATGCCGAGCACGGGGTCGTCGATCACCAGGCGCACCACCAGGCTGCTGCAGGACGGATCGCCGGCGACGACGAGACTGCCCTCGCCGCGGTCCTGCAGCAGGCGCGCGAAGGTCGAGTCGGCGTCGTCGATGTAGAAACCTCCGCCGCTGGCGGTGGCGCTGCCGTGGCACGATCCGCCCCCCGTTGCGCAGCCCGGCACGAGGGTGCGCGCGTAGACCTCGTCGAACGACGGCGTGTACAACGGCGCGCAGTCGGAGGCCGGCGGCACGGCGCACGCGGGCGCCTCGGTCGCGTCGTCGTCGCCGCCATCGCAGGCGACGAATGCGAGGCACGCGCCGCCGAAGTGACCGCGCCAGCGGGTTGCACGAAGCATCGCCAGGAGCTTAGCCAATGATTGGCGATCCGTCCGCCCCGCCACCCGTGGGCGCCGTGGTACGGTGGGCGCGCATGACCTCGGTCCCCCGCCTCGCGACTGTGTGTGCCGTGCTGGGCACCCTCGCACCGATACACAGCGCGTCGGCCGCCAACGCCGCCAAGCCGCGCGTGCCGGTGAACTGGACGCCGGGCGCGTGCGCGCCCGTCGTCGATCAGTCGACCGATCCCGCGGTCCACTTCGCGTACACGGTGCCGTCCGAGGAGGATCCCGACGATCGAACCTTCGACGAGGTCGACGACAGCCGCACGCACCAATTCTTCGCCTTCGCGGCGCAGGACTACGCGCCGATGCCGACGTGGATCACGCATGCCGACATCATGCGCGCGTCGTTGGTCGACCCCGAGGTGCAAGATGCCGAGGTCGACCCCGAGGACGTGCTGGAGGACACCTCGCGCTTCGGCCCGGGCAAGTGGCTGCGCATCACCCCCGACGACGCGCGGGTGCCGATCGACGACGCGCAGGCGGCGATGGGTGTGCGGTGGGACACCGCTGGCGTCCCGCCCGGGACGTACGTGATCTATGGCTTCACCTGGGAGCCCGTCGCCAATCTGTGGCAGCGCCGGCCCGGCTTCGTGAAGGTGATCCCGAGCGCGGCCGAGGCGGCGCTCGCAGGTCCCTCGATCGCGATCGACGGCGGCGAGGCGATCCTCGTCGCGGGTACGCCGTACATTCTGCCGGGCTGCGCCGACGTCACGCCTGGTACGACGGTGTCAGTGCAGTGGGGCGAGTCGATCGGCACCCTCGAGCCCCAGTGGCAGACCATCGCCGAGCAGATCGCTGTGGGCACGGGGCCGCTTTCGGTCGAGTTCGTGCCGCCGGACGTGGACGGCGTGACGTCGATACGGGTGCGGCTCGTCGCGACCGACGCGGACGGGCGCACATACACGGCCTATGCACCGACCGTGCTCAGCGTGATGCCGGATCCCGACCCTGATTCCGATCCCGAGGGCGGGTGCGCGGTCACGGCCGGCGGTGCCGGGCTCGCCCACGCGGCGCTGTTACTGTTCGTGGTGGCGCGGCGTCGCCGTCGCGTCGTGCACGCATTCGCCGCTGCGCTGCTCGGCGGCTGCGGCGACGATGCGCCTGCCGACACCGCGGGCACAGGTGCCACCGACACCTCGGGTGCCGACGGCACCGACACCTCGGATACCGGCTTCGTGCTGCCCACCGAAGGCCCGCTGGGCTGCCCCGCGAACGAGGCGTGCACGCTCGTTGTGGTGGCCCAGGCCTTCGACGATCGGCTCGAGATCTTCGCCCCACGCGGTCCCGGGCCGAGCTATCGCGGCGCGATCGATCTCGACCTCAAGCCCAACCTCATGGGCGACAATTCGGGAGACCTGCTCGACGAGCCGTACGGGCTCACGATCGACGCCGCCGGTCTGTCGGTGCTCGTCGGTCACTATCCGGCCCGCGATCGGGGCTCGCTCGTGGTATTCCCCCACGAGTTCCTCGCGGCCCAGCCCGCGGGCGCCACCGTACCGCAGACCGCGTTCTTCGACGGGGCGATGTTCCTGCCCCCGGTGCGGGCGATAGACCTCGCCGCCGAAGAAGCCATCTTCATCCTGACGCACCCCAGCGGCCGGCAGCTGGTCGGGGTGTTCGCCAACGACCTGTTCACGCCCGAGTTCGAGTGGACCGCGGCGGGGGAGTTGTTCGTCGTCGATCCGGTCACGGGCGAGGTGGGCCGGCGCAGCCTCGGAGCCATCGGTGCGGGCGACGGCGCGGGCAGCTGTGTGGGGGCGTGGAGCCTGGTCGCGCTGGATGCTGCGATGGATCGGGTGGCGCTCGCGTGCGATGGCGACGAGGGTGCGGTGGTGCTCGACACCTCGGCGGTGGGCGAGGGCACGGTCGCCGAGGCAGCGGCCGCCATCGACGGCTGCGTCGCCAACGTGCCGTTCCCCGACAAGCGCGTCCGCTCGATCGCGCCCGATGGCCTGGGCGGCTTCGTGCTCGCCGAGAACCCGCCCATCGCGACGTTCGATCCCGGTCGGCTCTGGCGTTTCGACGGCGCGTGCAATCCGCTGGGCGTCCCCGGCGAGATTCCCGGCGAGCTGTGGGAGGTCCGCGACATCGTCGCGCTGCCCAGCGACGTCGGGGCGCGGTGGCTGATGGCCACCGGCCGCACCGACGGCCGCGGCGTGCACGTGGTCCGCGACGGCGAGGTGGGGGCCGAGATCTGCGCGACGCTCGACGACCTCGATCCATGGTGGACGGGCAGCGACGGCAGCGACGTGCACCCCCATGCGTTGGCCCTCGATCGCCGCGGCACCGCCGTCGCGATCGGTGCGGGCCCCCCCGATGCCGCGGACGCGGCGGCGGGCTACGGCCGCGTGCTGTGGGTCGAGCTCGAGCCCGGGGATCCGTGCGAGTCGTCGCCCGTGGGCACCGTCGTCGATCTGGTCGACGCGGCGCCGCCCGTAGCCGACGACGATCCCAGCACGTGGCGCCGCGCGCCGAACGTCGTGGTGGTGACGGAGCAGGGCTGAGAGAGCGACAGCGATTGGGAGGGGAAGGTTCCGCCGGGCTCTGTCCGGTCCTGTCCGAGGGCGAGCGCTACGGCCCCGGCTGGGGCCGCTTGGCGAACCGCATGTGTTGGACGCGCCGGGCTTCCCCGCCGAGGCCGGATTCCCGCACAGCTTCAGTGCCGATTTCGCGGATCCCACCGGCCTGCACGACTGGTGATCGCCACCTCGGGCGCCGCCGCCTCCGCGGGCGGCGGAGTGTACCCTGGCGCGGAGCAGCATGGTCACCCGGAACACCGCTCGCACCGCCGTGGATCGGATCGTCCTGGGGGCCGCTGCCGGTGCGCTGGCTGGCGCGACCGCGGCGGTGATCGACTGCGGCTTCACGGCGTGGCGCGGGGCGTGGGCTGGCGGCGTGCCGGTGGTGGCGGTCGGCATGCTCGGCCTGCTCGGCGCCATCTCGGGGGCGATACTCTTGCCGCTTTGCCGTGGGCTCGCGGCGCGGTGGCGCGCCCTGGGACTTCCCACGCTCGATGCCGCAGCGACCGTTGCGCTCGTCGGCGCGGTCGTGCTGATCGCGGTGGGCACGATCGCCGCGGGCGTGCCGGTGTTCACCGAGCGCACGCCGCCATCTCACCTACACACCTTCGCGTGGCTGCTGCTCGGCGTGATGGCGGTGGCCGCCGTCGCCGCGTGGGCGCTGGCGTGGCTGTGCCGACGCGGCACTGCCACGATGGTGCTCGCCGTCACCGTCTCCCTCGCGGCGGCGATCGCCCTCGCCGTCCACGTGCGCAGCGTCGCCGAGGGGCTGGATCTGCGCTTTGTTGCGGTCGCGGCCGCCGGGCTGCTGGCGCTCCCCGTGGTCGGGGCGCGGCCGTGGCGACGGGGTCCGGCGCGCGCGGTGGTGCTCGCCGGGTTCGCCCTGTTCGGCGCCGCGTTGGTCGTGCTCGCCACCTCGCTGTCTGTGCGGGTTGTCATCGCCCGCTACAGCCCCACCGTGGGCGCCGTTGCGCGGCAGCTCGCGCGGGTGCTCGACGTCGACGGCGATGGCCATTCGTTCGTCGACGCCGAGGATGACTGCGCGCCGTTCGATCCCGCGATCCATCCCTTCGCCATCGACGTGCCCGAGGACGGCATCGATCAGGACTGCCACGGCGGCGATCTGACCTGGGCGATGGTCGGCCCCGCGCTCGGGACCTCCGCGGCGGTGCCGGCGGTGCGGCCTCGCCCCAACGTGCTGCTCGTCACCATCGAGACCCTGCGCGCCGATCATGTCGGCCTGTACGGCTACGCGCGCGACACCACGCCCGAGCTGGATGCCCGCTTCGCCGATGCAGTGATCTTCGATCGCGCCTACACCGTCGCGCCGGTCACCGACCGCGTGATGCCGGCGATCCTGACCGCTGCCTACCCGTCGCGCCTCGTCGAGTCTCTCGACTACGCGACCCACGTGCTGGGGGACGCTCGCGTGCTGCTGACCGAGCGTCTCCACGACGCGGGGTATCGCACGGTGGTGCTGCACAGCTTCCACTTCTTCGACGACCACGGCCTGGGCCAGGGCATCGACGACCTGGTGATCCTCCACGATGTGGGCGCGATGGGGGCGCACGCGACCACGCGGCTGGCGACGGCGCGGATGCGCGAGCACGCCCGCGAGCGCAGGGGCCAGCCGCTGTTCTTGTGGGTGCACTACTACGAGCCCCACGCCCGCCACACCCCGCCTGCGCAGCACCGGCTGTGGGACGGCGGTGGCGACTTCGACGACGAGGCGCCGATCGATCTGTACGACGCCGAGATCCACTTCGTGGATCACGAGGTCGACAGGCTGTTCGCCGCCGCCGAACACCTCGGCCTCACCGAGGACGCATGGACCATCGTGTCGTCGGACCATGGCGAGGAGTTCCTCGAGCACGGGCGGCGCATGCACGCCTTTGCTGTGTACGAGGAGTCGATCCGCGTGCCGTTGCTGGTGCGTGGGCCGGGCGCAGTACCCCGGCGGATCCCCGAGCCGGTGTCGCTCATCGATCTCACTCCGACGCTGCTCGAGCTGCTCGACATCCCGTTCGTCGCCGGCGCCGATGGTCGCAGCCGCGCCGCCGAGATCCGCGGCGGTGAGGTGGCGACGCGGCCGGTGGTGGTCGAGCAGTATCGCCACGGCAGCGACGAGCTGCAGAAGCTCGCCGCCATCGACGGCACCGACAAGCTCATCCTCGATCTCGAGCACTCGCTGTGGGAGCTCTACGATCTGGCGGCGGATCCGGCGGAGCGCGACAATGTCTACGGCCGCGGGGCGTCCCGCGGGGCGTCGCGGGCTGCGGCGATGCGCACGTTACTGCTCGATCACCTCGCGCGGGCCCGCGCCGTGCGGCTGCCGGGTGCGCCATGACTCGGCGGCGCGCCACCCTCGGTACCGCGGCCCTCGTCGCTGCGACGGTCGTCGCAGTCGATGCCGGGGTGCACGGCGGCGGTGCTTCGGCGGTGCTGGTCGCCGGCGGGACGGTGTGCGCGTCCACGGGGATCATCGCTCTGGTGGTCTGGGCGGCGACGCATCTCGCCCGGCGGTTGCTGCCGGCGACCGCGCGCCCGTGGCCGATCCCGATCGCCATCGTCATGGCGCTCGCGCTCGCGATCGCGGTGACCGTGCCCGTCGCCGGATGGATCGCAGCGCGGCACCGCGATCCCGCGATGATCGGCGTGACGGTGGCCGCCCTCGCTGCCGTGCTCGCGCCGCTGTGCATCGCGGTGATGGTGCCGCCGTGCGTCGCGGTGCTGCGCTGGCCCGCCGCACGAGGCCTCGCCGCCGCGCGAGGATGGCCCGGCCTCGCGCCGCGCGTCGCATGGGCGCTCGTGGTGCTGTGGGCGATCGGCGCGGTGGTGACGCTCGCCGTGGTGCCCGGGGTCACGGTGCGCGGTCCGTTGGCGAGCCGCGCACTCGAGGCGTGGGTCGCCATCACGGATCCCGACGGCGACGGCCGCGGGTTGGGTGGACCGGGCGCCGCGCCGCGCGACCCGGCGTCGCACGACTGACCGTGCGCAGGGCCGGGGCCGTGCCCGGTATGCTAGATCCCCCGCGTGCCCGCACCGATCATCGCCCCGTCGATCCTCAGTGCAGACTTCGCCCGCCTCGGCGAGCAGGTGGCGATGATCGACCGCGGCGGCGCCGACTGGATCCACGTCGACGTCATGGACGGTCACTTCGTGCCCAATCTGACGATCGGTCCCCAGGTGGTCGCGGCGCTGCGGCCCCACACCCGCAAGCTGCTCGACTGTCACCTGATGATCGAGCAGCCCGAGCGCTACGTCGAGCAATTCGCGCAGGCCGGCGCCGACATCATCACCGTCCACGTCGAGGCGTGCCCGCATCTGCATCGCAACCTCGAGCAGATCCGCGGGCTGTCGCACCACGCCGGTGGCCGCGTGCTCGCGGGCGTCAGCCTCAACCCGCACACGCCGATCGAATCGGTGATGCACGTGCTCGAGCTGTGCGATCTCGTGCTCGTCATGGCGGTCAACCCCGGGTTCGGCGGGCAGTCGTTCATCCCGCAGGTGCGGCCCAAGCTCCGGGCGCTGCGCGAGCGCCTCGATGCGATCGGCGCCGCGGCGCACGTGCAGATCGATGGCGGCATCACCGACGCCAACGCCGAGACGGTCGCCACCGATGGCGCCGACTGCCTGGTGTCGGGCAGCGGCGTGTTCCGTCATCCGCAGCTCGATCCCGCGGGGGCGATCGCGTCGCTGCGGGCGGCGGCGCAGCGCGGCATGGATGCCCGCGTGCCCGCCCATGCCCCGACGCGGGCGTGAAATGGCGCGCGTGATCGGGCGGCAGCGGCGCCTGCACGGCGGCGAACACCGTCCCGTCACCTGCAGTCGACCTCCCCGAGACCCGCATGCAGATGACGACGTGACGAGCGCTACACCTCGCGGTGGTGCTTGACACCCTGGGCGATGCGGCCGTCTCATGCGGCACCGTGACCCGTCGTGCGATTGTAATTGCCCATCTCATCGGTTCAACCGTCGCGAGCGTCGCGTGTGGCGACGACGCGACCGCGACATCGGACCCAGGCAGCTCGAGCTCCGAGGGCGAGACGACGATGTCGCCGTCGACGACGGTCGATCCGGCCACGACAGTCGATCCCGACACGTCGGCGGGCCCGACCACCGCGGCCGACACGACGACCGGCGACGAGACCACGGGCTCGAGCTCGACCGACCCCAGCGAGAGCAGCAGCGACACCGGCACCGACACCGGCGACCCCGTCGACCCGGGCGAGGTCGTCGACTGCGACAACGACATCCCCGCCGCGCCCGCGGGCTCGGTCTGCGCGGTGAGCCCGGGCTCCGGCACCATGCTCATCCGCGGCGACGTGCTCGCCGGGCACCGCGTCTTCGAGAGCGGCACCGTACTCATCGAGGGCGATCAGGCCAACGGCCGCATCCTGTGCGCCGGCTGCGACTGTGCCGACGATCCGCAGGCGGCCGGCGCGACCGTGGTCGACTGTGCCGAGGGCGTCATCTCGCCCGGCCTGATCAATCCCCACGATCACATCACGTTCACCCTCTCGCAGCCCCAGGACCACGGCGACGAGCGCTTCGATCACCGCCACGACTGGCGCTTGGGCCAAAACGGGCACGACGAGATCAACACCTTTCCCGGCGCCAACTCGACGCAGGCCGGCATCCTCTACGGCGAGCTGCGCATGCTGATGGGCGGGGCCACGAGCGTCACCGGCTCCATCGGCTCGAACGACGCGAGCGGCCTGCTGCGCAACCTCGACGCCGCGGCGATGACCGAGGGCCTGGTCGGCGTCGACGTCAACTATCGCACGTTCCCGCTGGGTGACTCGTCCGGCCCGAACGTCATCGCCGGCTGCAACTACCCCGGCATCGACGGCACCGTGAACCTCCAGGGCGGCGTCTACCTGCCGCACGTGGCCGAGGGCGTGAACGTGCGCGCCAACAACGAGTTCCTGTGCATGTCGGGGGCACCGGGCGGCGAGCAGTTGATGGCCAACAACACCTCGGTGGTCCACGGCATCGGCATGCTCGCGAGCGACGTGCAGACGATGGCGGCGTCGCAGTCCGAGCTGGTGTGGTCGCCGCGCTCGAACATCGATCTGTACGGCGTCACCGCCGACGTCCTGACCTACCGCAGCCTCGGTGTCACCGTGGCGCTGGGCACCGACTGGACGGCGTCGGGCTCGATGAACATGCTCCGCGAGCTCAAGTGCGCGGACCAACTCGACACCGATCACTACGGTGATGTCATCCCCGACCGCGACCTGTGGCTGATGGCGACCTACTGGGCGGCGCTGTCGCAGGGCGCCGAGTCGCAGATCGGCCTCATCCGCCCCGGCCACGTCGCCGACCTCGCGATCTTCGACGGCTCGACCAATGCACACTACCGTGCCGTGATCGACGCTGGCGTCGAGAACGTCGCCTTGGTGCTGCGCGGTGGCCAGCCGCTGTACGGCGACGCCGCGGTCATCGAGGGCCTCGTCGGCCTCGGTGACGCGGGCTGCGAGAGCCTGGTGACCTGCGAGATCGACAAGCGGGTGTGCGTCGAACGCGACACCACGCTGACCATCGGCGGCATCCAGGGCGCCGTCAATCCGCAGTCCTATGAGCTGTTCGCGTGCGGCGACCCGGTGGGCGAGCCCACGTGCGAGCCGTCGCGACCGATGGAGTTCCCGGCCCGCGACGGGGTCGAGGATTCCGACGGCGACGGCGTACCCGACGACGACGACACGTGCCCCACCGTGTTCAACCCGATCCGTCCGCTCGACGGCGACGTCCAGGCCGATGCCGACGGGGACGGCATCGGCGACGCCTGTGACATCTGCCCGACACAGGCGATCCAGAATTGCGTGGTGCCGGACCTCTACGACCGTGATGGCGACGACATCATCGACTTCGACGACAACTGCCCGGACGACGCCAACCCGCTCCAGGACGACGCCGACGACGACGGCGTCGGCGACTCGTGCGACTCCTGCCCGGAGATCGCGAACCCCGGCGGTGGCGCGTGTCCGGCCTCGATCTACGACGTCAAGGATGGCACCGCGGGCGTGGACTCGCTGGTGGTGCTCGACAACGTGCTCGTCACCGCAGCCGCGGCGAATCAGGGCTTCTTCGTGCAGGTACACCCCGACGATCCCGAGTACGTCGGACCCGAGTTCAGCGGGCTGTACGTCTATCACGGCAACGGCGGCTTCTCGCCCCAGCCGGGCGACCGCGTGACCGTCAGCGGCGCGGTGTCGGACTTCTTCGGCCAGATCCAGGTCGTCGCTGCGGGCGATGCGATCGTCGAGACCAGCGACAACGATGGGGTCGATCCCACGCCGACCACCGTGGAAGCGCTCGTCGAGGGTGGTGCGGATCAGCAGGCGCTCGAGGGTGTGGTGGTCGAGGTCCCGGATCTCACCGTCACCGATCTCATGCCGCCTGGCGGCCCCGGCGACAACGCGGCGCTCAACGAGTTCGAGGTCGACGGCGGCCTGCGGGTCAACGACTTCTTCTACGTGCTCTCGCCGCCGCCGGTGCTGGGCCAGGAGTTTCCGTACCTGGTCGGCGTGGCGCGGTGGGCCAACGACTACAGCAAGCTCGAGCCCCGCGGACCGCAGGACGTGCCGAGCACGCTGCTGGCCTTCGGTCCTTCGCCGTCGTTTCTCGCCGAGGGCGCCGTCGCGACGGTGCCGGCCCCGGCGCTGACCCTGCAGATGTCCAATCCCGTGCTCGGTGACACGAGCATCGCGCTGGGCTATCCCGATGCGGGCATCGTCTCCGGCCCGGCGCAGATCGTGGTCCCCGACGGCGAGTCCACCATCTCAGTGGCGCTCGACGGTGTCGCCGCGGGCATCGGCACCGTGACCGCCAGCTTCGGCGGCGACCTGCTCGAGGCCGAGGTCCGCGTGTACGGCGACGCCGAGGAGCGGCTGCCGACCCTCAGCCCCGATCCGCTGCAGGTCGGCCTCGACGCCGCGGTGACGATGACCGTCAGCCTCGACATCCCGGCGCCCGCGGTGGGCCAGGTGGTCACGCTCACGGTGCTTCCCGGCGGCCTGCTCACCGTGCCGCCGATCGTGGTCGTGCCGCCCGGCGCCCTGTCGACCACCTTCGACGTCGTCGCCGGTGACACGCCGGGTCAGGTCGTCGTGACCGCCGACGTCGACGGCGCCACCGACGACGCCACCGTCGACATCGTGGATAGCCCGGTGTTCTCGAGCGTCCGGATCGTCGAGGTCTTCTACGACTCCGCCGGCGACGACAACGGGTTCGAGTGGGTCAAGCTGTACAACGGCACCGGCGGCCCGGTGGACCTGGCGAACTACGCCATCGGCCACGGCGGCACCGACTACACCTACGGCACGCTCGACCTCCAGGGCACCGTGGCTGCAGGCGGCTGCTTCTTGGTCGGCGGTCCCAACGGCAACGCGATGACCGGCTTCCCCGGCGCCGCGGTGTTCGATCAGGCGGCCGACTTCGGTCCCGATATCCAGAACTCGGGTGCCACCGCCGACGGCGTCGCGCTGTTCGACGTGCCGGCCGCGCTCATCGGCGCCGGTACCATCCCCGTGCACGCCGTTGTCTACGGCACGACCAACACCAACGGTCTCCCGGACGAGGAGGGCCCGAACGGTGACGTGGACGTCGGCGACGCGGCATCGAGCTCGTCGATCCGCATGAACGAGGACGGCACGTGGGCGATCAATCCCGCGCCGGCCCCGCTCGCCTGCCTGCCGCTGCCCTGAGGTACATCCCGCTGCGCCCCATTCGCGGCTGGGCATGTGCCCGCCCAGCCGGGCGCGCTTGCCACGGCCGTGGGCGGGGCGCGCTTGCCACGGCCGTGGGCGGGGCGCACTTGCCACGGCCGTGGGCGGGGCGCGACACTGCGCACGGCATGGACAAGACGTATCCGTCCGCGGACGCCGCGGTCGCCGACATGACCGACGGCATCAGCTTGATGGCGGGGGGATTCGGCCTGTGCGGCAACCCGGAGAACCTCATCGCCGCGATCCACCGCAGGGGCACGCGCGGTCTGTCGATCATCTCGAACAACTGCGGCATCGACGGGGTCGGCCTCGGCGTGCTCCTCGACGCCGGCCAGGTCGTGAAGATGACGTCGTCGTACGTCGGCGAGAACCGTGCCTTCGAGAAGCTCTACCTGTCGGGGCAGCTCGAGGTCGAGCTGGTGCCGCAGGGCACCTTGGCCGAGCGCATCCGGGCTGGCGGCGCCGGCATCGGCGGCTTCTTCACGCCCACCGGCTACGGCACGCCCGTCGCCGAGGGCAAGGAGGTGCGCCGCATCGACGGGCGCTGGTACGTGCTCGAGACCCCGCTTTCGGCCGACTTCGCGATCATCAAGGCGTGGCGCGGCGACACCCACGGCAACCTCGTGTTCCGGGCGACGGCGAACAATTTCAACCAAGTCATGGCCACCGCCGGCCGCATCACCATCGCCGAGGTCGAGGAACTCGTCGCCCCGGGCGAGCTCGACCCCAACTGCATCCACACGCAAGGCGTGTTCGTCGACCGCATCATCCTCGGTCGCGACTACGTCAAGCCCATCGAGTTCCGCACCACCCGCGCCTGAGGCCCGACCATGCCGCTTTCACGCGAACAGATTTGCAAGCGCGTGGCCGCCGAGCTGCGCGACGGTGACTACGTCAACCTCGGCATCGGCATGCCCACGCTGGTGGCGAGCTTTGTTCCGCCCGGCATCGACGTCGTATTCCACAGTGAGAACGGCCTGCTCGGCATGGGGCCGTTCCCCACCGAGGACGAAGTCGACGCCGATTTGATCAACGCCGGAAAGCAGACGGTGACGCACGTGAAGGGCGCGTCGTTCTTCGGCAGCCACGACAGCTTCGCGATGATCCGCGGCGGCCACCTCACGCTGTGCGTGCTCGGGGCGATGGAGGTCAGCGAGCGCGGTGATCTGGCCAATTGGATGATCCCCGGCAAGAAGGTCAAGGGCATGGGCGGGGCGATGGACCTGGTCGCGGGCTCGCGGCGGGTCATCGTCACGATGGAGCACACCAACAAAGATGGCGCGCCCAAGATCCTCGCGGCGTGCACCCTGCCACTCACCGGCAAGGCGGTCGTCCACGAGATCATCACCGAGCTGGGCTACTTCCGCGTCACCACAGACGGCCTCGTGCTCGAGGAGATAGCTCCCGACGTCACGGTCGACGACGTCCGTGCCAAGACCGGCTGCGACGTCCGCGTGGCCCAGCCGCTCCGGACCATCGCAGTCTGATCGCGCCGCCCGGCGCCGTTGGGCTACAATCCGGGCCGCCATGGCCCGACGGATGAATCTCCGCCTGCGTGCGATCTCGGGGACGATCGAGCGCTTCTACGCCTTCGTCGACGGCAAAAAGCGCATCGTCGCCGACGGTCTCGGGGACGCGACCTGGTCGGGCGACGTCGACGACGACGAGATCGTCGTCCGCGTGCGGGTGTTCGGGGTCGGCAGGGCGAAGTATCGGTTGAGCCTGGATCTTCCGGGTGTCGCCGACGATCAGAACCTCGAGCTGTGGACCGACCAGGGCTACGGTGAGATGGAGCTCAAGATATGATCGCCGCATTGCTCGGCGTGGCGCTCGCCGCGTCGCTGTCGCAGGCCGGCGTGCTCGCGGCGCCGCCGGGCGATCCGGAGCCGCCCAGGGACCCTCGCGATCCAGAACCGGAGCCCGATCCGCTGCCCGAGCCGGATCCCCTGCCGGAGCCGGATCCCGTGCCGGCGCCCGATCCAGTACCCGATCCCGATCCAGTGCCCGATCCCGATCCGGAACCGGATCCGGGCACCGACCCCACGTTCCCGGACGGCGTACCGGATCCGCGCCGCGATCGCCTGCGCGGCGCCCCGAATGTCGACATCGATCTCACCGGCCGCAGCTCGACGGTCGCGCTCGGCGGTGACCTCGTGTTCTTGCCGCGGTGCAAGGACGGCAAGGACGCGTGCAACGGCGGACGCCTGGGATTCACCGCCCGCTTCCCCGTCACCCAAGAGGGGCCCGGCGGTCAGGGCCGCGCCAGCGTCGATGCGCTGGGCGGCTTCGCGTCGAGTTGGCGGGTCGGGTTCATCGGCGAGTACCTGCGCGACGTCACCGCGATGACCGGCCCCGCCGTCGTCTACCAGGTCGGCCTCGACGTCGATTGGGGGGTGCAGACATTCCGCTGGGTGCCGCCGGGCGAGGCCCGCGAGCGCCGCGACACGCGTCACTCCGCAAAGGGCTTGTTCCGCTTCCTCGCGTACGTGCACCAACCCCGGCGCTACCGGATCGCACCGCAGCTGCTCGTCCGTTACGATCGCAATTGGTCGGGATCCAACCCGGTCGGAATCGTGGTGCCCGCCGCCTCGGCCGACGCGCCCGACACTACCTACGACGCGGTCATCGACGGCCCGCAGACCCGCCCGGTGGTCACGTTCACGTTGCCGGTGCCATTCACGATCCAGCGCGGCGGCAAGGTGCTTCCGCAGCTCGGCTTCGGGCCCACGGTGCGCTATGCGATCGCCGGCACTCCCGGTGGCTACAATCCCTTCGGCAGCGGCCAGACCTTCCGCGGCGAGCTGTGGCTGTACTGGTACCCCACCGGGCAAGAGGGTCTCGACGTGCAGAGGACCAACGTTCGCATCGGCGTGGCGCCCTACGTGGACGTGTTCGTCGCCGGTCGCTCGCCGGGTCAGCCGCGGACGAACTTCGGCGGACTCGTCGAGGTTCGCGTCGGCATCCGCGGCTACGAATACTAGCAGACCGTGGCGCAATCCCGGGCCGCGGCGTCAACTGGGCCACGCGGCGCGCAGGGCATGGGCGAAGGCGCGGGCGTCGGCGAAGCGGTCGGTCGGCTGCTTCGCCAGGGCTTGCTCGACCACCGCGACCAGGGCGTCGGAGAGCACCCCGGCCGGCAGGTAGCGGCGCAGCGGCACGACGGGCGATGTCGCGTGCGCGCGCAGCCACATGATCGGGTTGTCGAGCCAGCGCTCGCGCACGGCGCTGACGGGCTCGTCGGCGACGAACGGCACCCGGCCGCACAGCAGCTCGTAGAGCATCATGCCCAGGCTGTAGACATCCGCGGCGGGGGTGAGGGCGTAGGTCTCGAGCTGCTCGGGCTGGGCGTAGTGGGGCGTGCCCACCAGCATGTGGCCCACGGTCGCGTTGGCGCCGACGATGCCGCGCGAGTCGAACGAACGCGCCAGGCCGAAATCCAGGATGCGGGTGTGCACGTCGGGATCGACGAACACGTTGGCGGGCTTGAGATCGCGGTGGATGATGCCCAGATCGTGGGCCTCGCACAGGCCCAGGCACGCCTGATAGATGATGTGTGCAGCCCACACCGGATCCATGGGCACGTCGAAGTCGTGGAACTCGTCGAGCGGCTTGCCGTGCAGCAGCTCCATCAGCACGTAGACGTGACCGTCGGGGCGCAGGCCACAGTCGTGGATGCGCACCACGTGGGCGTTGGTCAGCGAACGCAGCACCGTGACCTCGCGCAGCGTCCGCTGGGCGATGTCGAGCGAGCGCACCGGCTCGAGCGAGAGCTTGAGCGCCACCGGCTCGGCGAAGCGCGGATCGGTGACCTCGTAGACCTGGCCGAAGCCGCCGCTACCGAGCACCCTGCGTACCTCGAAGTCGCCGTAGCGCTGGCCCGGCTGCAGCTCGAGGGGCACGTCAGTTCTTCCACTCGGCGACGAACACGTTGGTGTCGCCTTCGTGCTCGGCGTCGCGATTACTCGCGAACACCAGGTGTTTGCCGTCCTTGGTGAACATCGGGAAGCCGTCGAACGAGGGGTTGTGGGTGATGCGCTCGAGTCCCTTGCCGTCGACGCCGACCATGTACAGATCGAAGTCGCGACCTTGGGGATCGTGGGCGTTCGAGGCAAAGATGATGCGCTTGCCGTCGGGGTGGAAAAATGGCCCGAAATTCGCCTTGCCGTTGTTGGTGACCTGCCGCGATTTGGTGCCGTCGGCGTTCATCACGAACAGCTCGAGCCGGGTGGGTCGCACAAGACCCTCGTCGATGATCGCCTTGTACTTGGCGAGCTCGTCTTTGCCCTTGGGATGGTTGGCGCGATAGACGATGCGCTTGCCGTCAGGCGAGAAGAACGCGCCGCCGTCGTAGCCCGGCGTCTTGGTGAGCCGCTTCAGGCCGGAGCCGTCGATGCCGATCGAGTACAGCTCGGGGTCACCGTCGCGGGTCGAGGTGAACACGATGCGATCGCCGGTGGGCGACACGGTGGCTTCGGCGTCGTAGCCGGGGCCGGTGACGAGCGGCTGGATCTCGCTGCCATCTGTGGCAGCGGTGTAGATGTCGAACTCGTCGTAAAGCTTCCACACGTAGCCGTGGCTGCGATCGGGCGGCGGCAGGCAATCGTCGGCTGTGGCGTGGGTCGACGCGTACAGGATGCGCGCGTCGCCGGGCAGGAAGTACGCGCATGTGGTGCGGCCCTTGCCCGAGCTGACCTTCGCGAGACCGGTGCCGTCGGTCGCCATGGTGTAGATCTGATCACAGCCGGCGCCGTCACGGGTCGACTGGAACACCAGGCGCGTCTCGTCGAAGCTGAGGTACGCCTCGGCGTTCTCGCCACCGAAGGTCAGTTGGTGGAGCGCGCCGAGGTGGGTCTCTTCGGACAGGGGCTCGCGAAGGACGCGGGTGGGGGCCGGGGGCTCGGCGGGGACCAGCGGCTCGGTCGCTGCGGGCGCGTCGATCGTGCTCTCGCGCGGCAGCGGGGTCGGATCGCTGACGGGCGGGGCGCCCGATTTGTCGCATGCCGCGAGGGTGAGGGCGAAGCAGACGGGGACGAGTCGGACACGCATGGACGGCCGAAGACTATCATCTCGGGCGATGCCCGGCCCCGCGAACTGGCGAACCCTATCGGAGCGACCCCTGGCGAACTACCGCGTGTTCGAGGTGAGCGAGCTGCACCGGCAACGCGTCGACACCGGCCAGGCCCACACGTTCTTCCGGATCGAGGCGGTCGACTGGGCCAACATCATCCCGATCACCGACGCCGGCGAGGTCGTGATGATCCGGCAGTTCCGCCAGGGATCGGGCTGCGTGACCCTCGAGATCCCCGGCGGCATGGTCGACGAGGGCGAGGACACCGCCGCTGCGGCTGCCCGCGAGCTGCTCGAGGAGACCGGCTACCGCGCCGGCAACGTCGTCGCGCTGGGATCGGTGTCGCCCAATCCCGCGTTGTTCCGTAACCGCATCCACTCGTTCGTCGCGACCGGCTGCACGCGGGTCGGTGACATCGCCAACGATGCCCACGAGGAGACGACGATCGAGTTGGTCCCGTTGGACTCCATCGATCGGTTGATCGGCGAGGGCGAGATCGATCACGCGTTGGTGATGGCGGCGTTCCACTGGTGGCGGCTGCGCGGCCAGCCGCGTTAGCCGGTCAGAATCGGCCCTGCAGCGAGGCGCCGACCATCTGGCGGCCCATCACCGGCGACCACAGCAGCGCGCGCTCGCGGGAGAAGCCCTCGTGCCGGCGGCGGTAGCTCTCGGAGTAGCCGAGCATCGCGGCGCCCGCGGCGACGAAGCTCGCGCCGATGCTGCGGGACGCGAAGCCCATGACGCGGGCGCCGCCGGCACAGCGCGCGTCGTCGCACTTCGCGAGTACGCCCCACGACGCGGGACCGAGCGTCAGCCATGTCAACGCGCCGACGGCCACCAGGCCGATGCCCGCGCCTCGCAGCCGCGGGATCTTGGTGCTGCGCCGCGAGGCGAACGCGTCGTCGTACGCGTCCCGCTCGCCGCGGAGCACCGCGCCGGCGGTGGCCATGCCGATCATGGCGACGAGCGCGAGATCGGAGTTCACCCGCAGCGCCACCACCGGCAGCACGCCGGGCAGGCAGCTCAGGATCGCGTTGCCCAGGTCTTCGACGTCGGTCTCGTCGTCGAACGGATCGTCCATCGCCGCCTGCTCCGCGACCGGTTCGATGCAGCGACGCTTGACGATCACATGGGAGACGACCTGCTCGGCGATCGCGATGCCGAGCGTCACGCCGGCGCCGACGAACAGGCCGATCCCGCGATACGGCGGGCGCAGCGGCGGCGGCATCGTCTTGGTCGGGGTCGCGTCCTCGGTGGTGGGCAGCGGGGCCGGCGGTCGCATCCGCGGGGATGCGCCCGGACCGTCGCGGGGTGGGGATGCGTCGGGCTGTGGGGGGCCGTCGGGCGGTGGCGCCAGCTCGGGCTGCGCGCCGACGGGGCCGGTTTCGTTGGGTTGTGGGGGTGGCGCGTTCGGTCGCGTGAACGCGGGCAGTGGCACGTCGGAGGGCGGGGTTGCAGGCGTCGCGCTCGGTGCGGTTGCGGTGGGTGGCGCGGGCTCGGCGGGCGACGGCGCGGGCTTGGTAGGCGCAGCGGTGGGCTTGGTGGGCGCGGTGGTCGGCAGCTTCGATTGCTGCGGCGCGGCGCCGGGGGCAGCTTGGCCTGGCATCGGCGGCAGCTGGGGCGGACCTGCCATCGCACCGGCGAGCACCAGCGAACCCCACATCGTCACCGCGGGCGACGGTAGCAGCTGCGCGCGGCGACCACCACGCGGCGGGGAAGGGCGTGCCGGCGAGCGAGTGCGTGTCGGTGCAGCCGCCCGTTGGGGGGGTGAGCGTCACCGCGATCATGTTCGTGCAGGCACAAAGACAGACTGCCGTGCCGTGCGTCGCTACAGACCCGCGCGACGGAGCCGACCGCGCTCGGCCATCGGTCGCGGCGGTGCGTGCGGCTTCGCCGGCTCGGCCGCGGGCGCATCGCACGGCACGTCGGCGGCGGGCGCGATCCTCAGGCCACCTTCGATCTGCGCCTCGATCGGTGGCGGGATACGCATGCCGCCGTCGATCTGCATGTCATCGAACGCGGCGGAGGCGGGCGGTGCGAGGGGGAAGGACGGCGCGGTGATCGGCGTGGGTTGGTGCTCGATCTGCGCGGTGGGTCGCGGCGTGAGGCGGGGGTTGTCGTGCGGGGCACAGGCCGCGAGCGTGAGCCCCAGGCCGATCGCCGATGCGCGGCTGGCCTGCCGCCGCGCGAGCGAAGCGACCGGCACGATCGCGGGTGCGGGCTCGGGTGCGGGCTCGGGCGCAAAGCGAATCCCGCCCTCGGCAGTCCGTGCATACGACACGCAAACATCCTTGCCGGCGTTCTCGCGGAGGAACGTCTGCACCTCGCGCTCGGTCATCGCGGAGAGCACGTGCACGGCCTTGTCGCAGTGGCCGCAGTGCCAGCTGCGACCCGGGCCGCGCATGCCCTCCGCATCGAGGTCCACGGGGCAGGGGCTGGTGACCTCGAGGGCGCGGGGATCGACCGACATGGGGTGCGGTCTGCCAACGCGCCGGTGCGCGGATCGATCCACGTGACCTCGAGCGCACGCCTCACCAAGCCGGCGCGAACACGCCGTCGACCCACCACGCATCGCATCGATCCCGCGACGGAGCTGGGCGCCGATGCGCGCAGGATCTCCGACCACGACGATGCGCACGCTGTCGCATCGAGGTGATCCGCGGCACTCCCCGCGGACGCCGCTGCGGCCGTGGCGCGTCGGGCGGCGCTCGCGGCTTCGCGCGCCACCGACGGCCGCGGCATTGCCCCACTCGCGGCGGAGGAGCCCCAGGCCGGGCGAAATCATTCGATCCCGACCGCCCGCTCCAGTCCTGGTTCGCGCCGCGTCCGTCGAATCCCAGGTGAACTCGGGGCGGCGGACGAGTACTGTGGAGGGATGGATTCGATCGTCGCGCGCGTCGCTTGCCTCATCACCGCGCAACTCGTGCTCAGCAGCTGCTTCAGCGAGGCGGGCGGCGGCGGGGACGACGATACCCCCACCGCCACTGCCGGCGGTGGTACGATGGGCGCCTCCGAGGCGAGCACGTCGAGCACCGATCCCTCGATGCCTGGCACGGGCAGCGCGAGCGTCACCGGCGAAACGCTCGAGTCCGACACGACCGCGGGCGAGTCCGAGTCCGAGAGCACCGCGGGCGTCGAGCCGATGTCGTTCTGCCGCGACGTCGAGGCGACGCTCACGGAGCCGTCGTCTGCGTGCAACGACTTCGAGGACTCGGGGTACGAGCACGGCAACTGGACGCTGCCCCAGGCCGATGGCGGCATCGCAGAGGTCACAGCCGCCCCGGGAGCGCCAGAGCGCGGCAGCGTGGCCTCGACCTCGTTCGCCGCGATCGGTGGCACAAACCCCGAGGCCTACGTCGCGCTCCAGCCGGGCGACGTGACGCTGCTGACGCAACTGCAATTCCGCATGGAGGTCGGCACCTGCGGCGGTGAGGTCGTGTTCGCCGCGATGTCCTTCCCCGACGATGCGCTGACCGTCGGGCTCGCGTTGGGCGAAGATGGCGGGGTCGCCCTCGAGATTCTCGACGTGATCGGCAACGGGAACCGCTACCCGCTCGATGCGGGCCTCGTCGCGGAGGCCGGCCCGTGGGCGAAGTGGGAGATCCGCGTCGACCTCGATTCCGCCTACGTCAACGTCCTCGTGAACGACGAGATCGTGCGCGCGGTGACGCGCATCGCGGTCCCAATGCCGGTGACGAGCGCCGCGGAGATCCGACTCGGCGTGTCGCGCAAGGCGGGCGGGTTCGAGTGCGGCTTCGCGTTCGACGACATCCTCCGGTATTGACGTCAGCGCGGCGCGCCGTTGGTGCACGGGATCGTCCAGCGCGACGAGGACCGATCGCGGGCGGATGGCCGCGTCACTCGTCAGCGAGGTCCGCGTTGGTCGGCGCGCCGCAGGCGAGCCACTCGCCGAGCAGCGCGCGCTCGGACGGACCCGGGGCGCCGACCGGCGGCATCGACTGGTTCTGATCGGCCGCGCGCGCCCACACCCTTTCGGCGTGGCTCCGCACCAGTTCGATCGTCTCGAGGTCGATGGCGACAGGCGCGAGCTGGCGGGCATCGAACGGCAAGTCGCTGTGATGGCAGCTCGTGCAGTAGCTGAGCACGTAGACGCCACCGAAGTTCTCCCAGGTGAGGGCCGAGTCCGGCGGGCACGGTCGCTCGGCGAGGCTTTCCCAGCTCGGTTCACTGGAGGTGCCGGTGCCAGACTCGCCCCCGCCCGATGCGTCGCCGCCCGAAGCGTCGCCGCCCGAAGCGTCGCCGCTCGATGAACCCGCGCTCGAAGCGCCCGTGTCCGCATCGCCCTCGCCCTCGCCGCAGGCGAGCGTCGTGAGCATCACGATCGCCGCGCCGATCTCACGCACCCAGGGCATGCAACGGCTCCGCGTTGGGCAGATACTCGCTCGGCTCGACGCCGAGCGCCGCGAGCAGGCCGGCGGCGAAGTTGCCGTACTGCAGCTGCGCGCCAGCGTCGCTCGGCGCACCGGTCGCGAGATCCATCGCGCGTGCACCCAGGGTGTCGGTGGTGCCGCCGAGCACACGACCGCCGGGCAGCCCGCCCCCGAGCACCATCGCGCTGGTCACCGGCCAGTGGTCCTTGCCGCCGGTCTCGTTGAGCAGCGGCGTGCGACCCATCTCCGAGACCACCGCGATCACGGTCTCGTCGAGCAGCGAGCCGCCACCGCGCCGGCCCGGCCGACTGTCGAGGTCCGCGACGAGCTGCGCGAGCCCAGAGAAGAGCATCTCGTGTTGTGCGATCTGCTCGGTGTTGTCCGTGTGGCTGTCGAAGCTGCCGGTCTCGATCTGCACGACCCACGACAGCTCGCGTTCGAGCGCATCGACGGCCAAGCCCGCCTGGATGCCGAGATCGCGGGTGTAGTCGAGATCGCCGACCGGGCCGATCGAGCGCAGCACGTCGCCGCGGCCGAGGCTGGCGATGAATGCCTCGATCTTGTCGCGGTTGCTGCCCACCAGGCCACGGGCCGCGCGCAACCGCTCGGCGCGGGCGTCGACGTGGCGTCGCACCAGTTCGAGCTCGGACTCGACGAGCACGTTGGGCACGGTGATCCCGTCGGCCGGGTATCCATACTGCAGATCGACCAGCGTGCCGAGTTGGTTCGCCGTGCCCGCGCGCGAGGCGATCGACGCGTAGGGCCCGGCATATGAGGTCTGCCCGAGGACGAAGTAGGGGACCGGCCGGTCGCTGCCGTGCACGAACGCCGTGATCGCGCCGACGTCCGGGTTGGTGTCGCTCTGCGTGCCGGTGAGCAGGCGCTTGCTGCAATCGGAGTGGACCAGGGACTGCACCTGCAGCCCGTTGATCACGGTGCATCGCTCGGCCCACGCCTCGAAGAACGCGCGGGTGGCCGGGCGCGAGGGATCGTCGAAGAAGGTCACGCCGCCGAGCTCGACGACGTCGCCCGCAGGCGCGTCGATGCCGGCGAGCCCAGGCTTGGGATCGAAGGTGTAGGTGGTGTCCCAGCCGCCGTAGGCGACCACGAGCACCAGGTTCTTGGCGGTGCCGACTTCGGCGCGGGCGCGCGGCATCCCGAGCGCACCGAGTCCGACTGTCGCCGCAGCGGCGCCGAGGAAATCACGTCGTCGTAGGCTTCGCATGGCTTCGATCCTCGTGGATTCACTCGGGGGGTCAGTAGTAGGCGATCTGCACGTCTTGCAGCATCGCAGTCAGCGTCACCTTCCACGCGCGCTCCGGACCCCCGGCCAGCGCCGCGGTGGACCACAGCGCCCAGCCATCATCGGCATCGATGCCGTCTGGCTCGATGCGTGTGCCGTACAACCGGCGGTGGAGTGCGACGAGCTGGGCGCGGATCGTCGCCTCGTCGATGGTCGTCGCCTCGACGAGTCCCAGCAGGCGTCGATTGCCGGCGTCGGTCGCGAAGTCGCCGTCGACCACGTAGCCGGCGGCGAGTTGGGCCAAGGTGCGCAGCACCAACGAAGTGCTCGCGCTGTAGGTGTGGGCCGGCCGCGTGACGTAGATCGAGTCGAGGCCACCGGCGAGCACCGCGTAGCCGAGGAACGAGTCGTCCATGAGATCGACGTGGCCCAGGCCGTAGGGCAGATCGGGACTGGCGACCACGGTGAGATCGGTGCGCCACCGGAATGCGGTCAGATCTTCGATGAGCTGACGGAGCTGGAGCGGCCGGGCCTTCTTCACGCCCACCACATCGGCGTCGGGATCGAGCAGCTCCGGGTCGGCGCCGGCCTCGAGCGCGACGTGCGAGACCGCGAACGCCCCATCGAGGACGATGGCGCGCGTCATCGCCTTGGCGTCCATGCCCGACTCGAGGAGGATCTGCTGATACTGGGCGACGCGCTCGGGCGGTACCGCCTCGAGGTCGATCTGGTGGAAATAGGCGACGAAGCGCCGGGCGGCGCACGACGAGAACCGCGGATCGTCGGCGATCAGCTGGCCGAGCGCGGGCAGGTCGCCACCGGCGGCGCCGAAGAACCCCCGATCGCGCATCGGCACCCCGAGCACGTCGGTGAAGATCCCGGGATAGTGGCTGGGCAGCGGATAGGTCTGGTCGTCCTCGTCCGTGGCGACCTCGACGATGTCGCTGGGCAAGAACTGGGGGAAGTAGTCTTGGAAGAAGCTCGCGAGCGGATCGAGCCCTTGATGGCAGCTCGCGCAGGCTGGATTCTGCTGCACGGCGTCGGCGACCGCGTCGGGGTCGGCGAGATCGATGTTCGAGTCGAGCACGATGTCGCGCTCGGCGAAGTCGTAGCAGAGCAACGCCCGCGAGATCGCGTTGGCGCGGCCGCGGTTCGCGTTCGACGCCGTGCTGCCGTGGCGCTGGAACAGCCACGAGTCCGTGAGCACTCCGGCGTTGCCGCGGCCGTCCTCCCAGCGGGTCTCGACCCACTCGCCCTCGCCCCCGGCGCCGAGACCCCACACCGCCGCGACCTGGTCATCGGCGACCGTGTAGTCCGCGGTGACGATCTCGTCGTAGGGCCGATCGTTCATCACCACGTGCTCGATGAGCCGCAGCGGCGCCTCGGACACGGCGCGGTTGAGCCCATACACGTCGCTGCCGGCCGCGGGCCCGAGCGGCGGAAAGCCAGCGGGGAAGACCACGTAGTCGATGAGGACGAGCAGGGCCTCGTTGTGTAGGTCGCGGATGGTCTCGCCGAAGGCGGGGTCGTCGAGGTAGCCGTCGACGATCGACTCGAGGGCCGCCGGATCGGCTTCGACCGCGTCGAGCTCGGCGAGCGCTGGCCGACGGCCGCGGAGCGCCATCGAGATCCGTGTCAGGCGGTCGGTCGGCGACAGCGGCACGAGCTGCGGCCCGTCACCCTCGGCGGTCCCATCGACCTCGGTGGTCGCGTCGCCCTGGGTGGTGTCGTCGGCACCGCCCTCGGCGTCGGGCTCGTTCCCGGCACAGCCGGATGCCAGGCCCACCAGCGCCGCTGCGATCCACAAACAGCTCGTCGTTCGCATGCAGCCGTCATCCTATCCAACTGCCGCGCCACCGCGGGTGCCCGCTTTTCCGGGTCGTCCCGGCAGGTTGCAGACTGGGCCCGGGCAAGCGCGGACCGGGCGTTGCGTCGTGCAACGTGGCGGGGCGCCACACGCCGCTGGGTGCGCCCCGCGGTCGGTCGTGCGCACAGCGTGCTGCGATCGAAACAATGGTGCCTGCGGACCCCGACCTACGGCCACGCACGAGCGTCGGCGAGTACCTCGCCGCGGAGCGCGTCGCCGCCGAGAAGCACGAATGCTGGGCGGTGACGTGTTCGCGATGGCGGGTGCCTCGCTCATCCACGCAGGATCGTCGCGAACCGCCTGCGTGAGCTCGGCAACCGCCTGTTGGGTCGCGGGTGCGAGCCGCTGCCCTCGGACATGAACGTCTCCGTGCCCAGCCAACCCGGCTTCGTCTATCCCGACCTGAGCGCCGTGTGCGGCGAGCCGCAGTTCCACGACGCGGCGCGCGACGTCCCGGTCAACCCGAGGGTCCTCATCGAGGTCCTCTCCGAGACCACGGAACGCTTCGATCGTGGCGACAAGCGCATCGGCTTGCGCTCGGTCGCGAGCGTCCAACACGTCGCCTTGGTGTCGCGACACGAGCGCAGGGTCGAAGTGTTCACCCGCGACGGCGACCGCTGGATCTTGGAGAACACGATCGACGGCGCAGTGGCGCAGTTGCGATCGATCGGGTGCGAGCTGCCACTTTCCGGCGTCTGCCGCGGCGTCCCACCCGACCCGCAATAGCACTCGCCGCGAGTGCGGCCGGAATGCCAGCGCCGCGGGCGCGTCCCATCCGGCGGCCTGAGCGCAGGCGGTGACCGTCGCGTTGCATTGGCCCGCGGCGCCCGCACAACCTCCCCATTGTGGCCAACGCGTCCGCCGTGGACCCGAGACCGGCGGTGCGGGATAGGTTCGCCACGAGACGGAAGCGACCCGCGAATGCCGACACCGAAGACCTCCGCGCTGCTGTTCTGGCTCGTCGCTGCGTGCACCGCCGAGACCCGTGACGATGGCACCGGTGTGTTCTCGGTCGGCGAGAGCGGCACGGCGCCCGGCACCGACACCGGCGTCGACCCTGGCACCGGTGACTCGTCGGCGACGGGCGCCGAGACCAGCGGACCGTTCACCAAGCTCGACGTCGGTGCGCCCGAGACCAGCGGTCAGCCCGGCGAGATCGCCGAGGTCTTCGGCCACAGCGCCGACACCCTGTACCGCCTCGATCCCGAGACCAAGGAGGTCGAGGCGGTCGGGGCGCTCACCGATTGCACCGCATCGATCATCGACATCGCCCTCGATGCCGACTCCAACATGTTCGGCGCCGCCTACGGCTCGCTGTGGTCGATCGATCGCAGCAGCGGTCAGTGCACGCGCATCGCCAGTGGCGACTACCCCACGTCGCTCTCGTTCGTGCCCGCGGGCACCGTCGACGCCGACGACGAGGCGCTGGTGGGCTTCGTCGACGACGAGTACATCCGCATCGACACCGAAACCGGTGCAGTGACGACGCTGGGTGCGCTCACGGACGGCCTGCGATCGAGCGGTGACATGGTCTCGGTCGACGGCGGCAGCTGGCTCACTGTGACCGACAATGGCGCGTGCAGCGATTTCGACTGCATCGTCGAGATCGATCCGTTCGACGGCAGCGTGATCCAGCACTACGGCGCGCTGCCCTACGCCCAGGTCTTCGGCCTGGCGTTCTGGGCCGGGCGCGCCTACGGCTTCGCCCGCGACGGTTCGCTGTTCGAGATCGAGTTCGGCGCGGACTCGGTGACCACCACGCCGATCGCGATCCCGGGGGCGCCGGCGCAGCTCGAGTTCTTCGGCGCCGGGTCCACGACCTCGGCTCCGCCTGCCCAGGGCTGACGCCGCCGAGGGCTGACGCCGCCGAGGGCTGACGGGCAGCTAGCGCCGATCCGCGAGCACCGGGAACTTCGCCCGGGCGTCGGCGACCACCGCTGCGTCGATCTCCCCCAGGATCATCGTCTCCTGAGAGGCCGCCGTCGCGACGAGTTCACCCCACGGATCCACGATCCGGCTGTCTCCCGAGTACTCGAGCCCGCCGCCTGCGCCCACGCGGTTCACCGCGACCACGAACGCCTGGTTCTCGATCGCCCGCGCGGTGCCCAAGGCGGTCCAGTGCGCCCGCCGCCGCGCCGGCCAGTTCGCGACCACCACGTAGCAGTCGGTCTGCAGGGCGGTGGCCCAGAATTCGTCGGCGAAGCGCAGATCGTAGCAGATGAAGAACGTGAACCGAACGCCCTCGAGGTCCACGGTCACGAACGCATCGCCGGCGGCGTAGCGCTCGTGCTCGCGGGCGAAGGTGAACGGGTGGATCTTGCGATAGCGGTGCAGCTCGCCGCCCGGGCCGCACAGCACCAGCGTGTTGTACGGGCGGTCGTCGCCGCCGCTGCGCTCGGGCACGCTGCCGCAGATCCACAGGCGGTGGGTCTGCGCCTGCTCGCGTAGGAACTCGGTGCTCGGACCACAGGGCGGCTCGGCGATCCGCACGGTGTCCATCGAGAAGCCGCACGCGTACATCTCGGGCAGCACGCAGAGGCGCGCGCCGGCGGCCGCGGCGGCCGCGATCCACGGCCGCGCCCGCGCCATGCTGGCCTCGGGGTCCTCCCACACGGTGTCGAGCTGGATGCCGGCGACTCTCATGGCGATGGCGATCTCGTGGCGATGACGCTCTCGTGGCGACGACGATCAGGGCCGCAGCGTGTCGAGGTTCGCCCGCAGCCGCGCGAGCCCCTCGTCGATCACCGCGTCGGTCTTGCAGAACGCCCACCGCACCAGGTGCCGGCCCTCGTGCTTGTTCACGTAGAACGCCGAGTTCGGGATCGCTGCGACGCCGACGGCCTCGGGCAGCGCGCGGCACAGCTGCACGTCGTCGTCGAAGCCCAGCGGACGAATGTCGGTGCACACGAAGTAGGTGCCTTGCGGCACCAGCACGCCGAAGCCGACCTCGGCCAGGCCCTCGCACATGCGATCACGGCGGGCCCGGTACCCGCGCACGAACTCTTCGAAGTACGCGTCGCCGGTGCGCAGACCCTCGGCCATCGCGATCTGGAACGGTGTGCCGTTGCAGAAGGTGATGAACTGATGGCTGGTGCGCACCGCCCGGGTCAGATCAGGCGCCGCGCAGATGAAGCCGATCTTCCAGCCCGTCAGCGAGAACGTCTTGCCCGTCGACGAGATCATGATCGTCCGCTCGCGCATGCCGGGCAGCGCCGCCATCGCGACGTGGGTGCCCTCGAACACGAGGTGCTCGTAGACCTCGTCGGTGATGACGAGGATGTCGTGCTCGATGCACAGCGCCGCGATGCCCTCGAGCTCCGCCCGCGTGAACACCTTGCCGCAGGGGTTGTGGGGCGTGTTCAGCAGGATCGCCCGGGTCTTGGGACCGATGGCCGCGGCCAGTGCCGCCATGTCCACGCTGAAGTCGGGGGCCCGCAGGGTGACGAGCTTGGCGACCGCGCCAGCCATCGCGATGGTGGCGGGGTAGCTGTCGAAGAAGGGCTCGAACATCACGACCTCGTCGCCGACGTCGAGCAGCGCGAGCATGGTCGCCGCGATGCACTCGGTGGCGCCGTGCATGACCGTGACCTCGGTCTCGGGATCGAAGCTCAGGCCGTAGAAGCGCTGGCGGTGCTCGGCGATCGCCGCGTTCAGGACGGGCATGCCGTGACTCCGCGCATATTGATTGGCGCCGCCCTCGATCGCGGCGATTGCGGCACGCTTGAGGAACTCGGGGCCGTCAAAATCCGGGAATCCCTGGCCGAGGTTGATGGCCTGGTGGCGCTGCGCGAGCGCCGTCATCTCCGCGAAGATCGTGGGGCCGAACCCCTGGAGCTTGCGGTTGAGATGGGGCATCGGCGCCGGGGTCATCGCGGCCGCGAGTGTGGCATAGTTCGCCCCGCCATGGCCACGCAGCAAGGACACTCCGAGACCCTTGGACAGACGCTTGGACAGCAACGCATCGCGACCATGGCCGCGGGCCTCGTCGGATCGGAGATCTTGAAGATCGCTGCCGACATCCGCACGCGCCAGCGCGAGGGCCAGTCGATCTGCAACCTCACCGTCGGCGACTTCGCTCCGGCACAGTTCCCGATCCCCGACGCGCTGAAGGACGGCGTGGTCACGGCGCTCGACAACGGCGAGACCAACTATCCGCCGGCGTCGGGTGTGCAGGAGCTGCGCGAGGCGGTGGCCCGATTCTACGCGCGCGAGCTGAAGCTCGACTACTCGCCCGGGGCGATCCTCATCGCCGGTGGCGCCCGTCCGCTCATCTACGGCACGTACCGCGCCGTCGTCGACCCGGGCGACAAGGTCGTCTACCCGGTCCCGAGCTGGAACAACAACCACTACTGTCAGATGGTGGGCGCGCGCGCGGTCGAGGTCGAGTGCGGGCCCGAGTCATTGTTCCTGCCCACCCGCGATGCGCTCGTGCCCGAGCTGAAGGGCGCGCGGCTGCTGTGCATCAACTCGCCGCTCAACCCCACGGGCACCGCGATCACCGCGGCGTCGCTGCGTTCGATCTGCGAGGCGATCGTCGAGGAGAACGAGGGCCGCAAGCGCACCGGCGAGCGGCCGCTGTACCTCATGTACGACCAGATCTACTGGATGCTGTGCGTCGACGGGGTCGAGCACGTCACCCCGGTCGGGCTCGTGCCCGAGATGGCGCAGTACACGATCTTCATCGACGGTATCAGCAAGGCGTTCGCCGCCACCGGCCTCCGCGTCGGTTGGTCCGCCGGCCCGGCGGACGTCATCGAGCGCATGTCGGCGCTGCTCGGGCACGTCGGCGCCTGGGCACCGCGCGCCGAGCAGGTCGCTACTGTCGGTGTGCTCGACGATCCCCCGGCCATCCGCAGCTACCTCGACAGATTCCGCCCCGCGATCAACACCCGGCTGCGGGCGCTGCACCAAGGCTTCGAGACGATCCGTGCCAGCAGCCCGGCGCTCGCCGAGATCGTGGAGTCGCTGCCGCCGATGGGCGCGATCTACTTGACTTGCCGCATCGCTCCGTTCGGCAAGCGCACCCCGGGCGGCACGGTGCTGCGCACCAATGAGGACGTGCGCGCCTACCTGCTCGAGGCGGCTCGGTTCGCCGTGGTGCCGTTCCAGGCCTTCGGCGTGCGCGGCGACACCGGCTGGTTTCGGCTGAGCGTCGGCGCGGTGAGCGAGGCGGAGATCGCCGACGCGATGCCGCGGGTCGGCGCGGCGCTGGCCGCGTTGGAGTAGTCCTCGGGGAGGATACTGCCGCGTTCGCGCCGATGGCTCGCGGCGGCGACACCCCGGCGCGTCAGCGCTGCGAGACGCCGAGGACGTCGGCCATGTCGTACAGCCCTGCGGGCCGCCCGACCAACCAACGTGCGGCTCGCAGCGCGCCGCGGGCAAAGATGCCGCGATCGCTGGCGCGGTGGCTGAACTCGAGGCGCTCGCCGGCGCCGAGGAACATGACGGTGTGCTCGCCCGCGCTGTCGCCCCCCCGTAGCGCGACGACGCCGATCTCGTCGGGCGCACGCTGGGTCTCGGTGGTGTTGCGGGCGCGTACTGCCACCTGATCGAAGTTGCGGCCAGTGGCCTGCGCGATCGCCTTGCCGATGCGCAGCGCGGTGCCCGAGGGCGCGTCGCGCTTGTGGCGGTGGTGGAGCTCGAAGATCTCGGAGTCGAACTCGGGGCCCAGGGCGCGGGCCGCCATCGCGGCGAGCTGGGTCAGCAGCGTGACGCCGACCGAGAAGTTGGCGGCGCTCACGATCGGGATCACCTTGCCGGCGCGCTTGAGCAGATCGCGGGTCTCGGCGGAGATGCCGGTGGTGCCGAGCACTAGCGGGATCCCGAGCTCGACACAGCGGGCGATGCTGGCGTCGGCCGCACCGGGCAGCGAGAAATCCACGACGATGCTGCCCCGCGGTGGGCGCAGCTCGTCGGTGAGCAGCACGCCGCTGTCGGGCAGATCGCACAGCCGCGCGGCGTCGTCGCCCATGCCCGGAGAATCGGCGCGATCGACCGCGCCCGCGAGCGTCATGTCGTCGCTGTCGAGCACGGCCCGCAGCAAGGTCTGGCCCATGCGCCCACGCGCGCCGACGATCACCACCGATACGAAACGTTCGCTCATCGTCGTTCTCCCGAGGGCGTGGCAGCCGAAGCGTTCATGAGAGGAGCCCGAGCGCCTCGAGTTCGTGGCGGAGCGCGGCGAGCTCGGGGCGGTCGTCCGCGAGGGCGACCAGCGGCGTGCGCATCTCGAGCGCCATGCGGCCGAGCATCGCCATCGCGTGCTTCACCGGGATCGGGCTCGTGGTCGAGAACAGCGCCCGCGTCAGGGGCAGATGGGCGTAGTGGGCGGCGCGGGCGTCGTCCCAGCGACCGTCCCGGGCCGCCTCGCACAGCGCCACGAACATCTGCGGCACCACGTTGCTGCCGACCGAGATCACGCCGTCGCCACCGACGGCCAAAAACGGCATGAGCGAGAAGTCGTCACCCGATAGCAGCGCGAAGTCGGGACCGCACAGCTCGCGGATGCGGCTGGCGCGGGTCATGTCGGCCGTGGCCTCCTTCACGCCGACCACGAGCGGGTGCTCGGCGAGCGTGGCCAAGGTCTCGGGCATGAGATCGACGCCGGTGCGATTCGGGACGTTGTACGCGACGAGCGGCAGACCCACTGCGTCGGCGATCTCGGTGAAGTGGGCGATGAGCCCCTCGGCGGTCGGCTTGTTGTAGTAGGGCGTGATCTGCAAGGTGCCAGCGACGCCGAGCTCCTTGCACGCCCGCGACAGCTCGATCGCCTCGCGGGTGCAGTTCGAGCCGGCGCCCGCGAGCACGGGCACGCGCCCGGCGGTCGCCCGCATCACCACCTCGATGACGTGGATGTGCTCGGCGTACGACAGGCACGGCGATTCGCCGGTGGTGCCGCACGGCACCAGCCCGTGGATGCCGCCGCGGATCTGCGCTTCGACGAGATCGACGAGGGCCGCATCGTCGACGCGGCCGTCGCGGAAGGGGGTGACCAGGGCAGTGAATGCGCCGCGAAACATGATGCTCGTCTCCCGAGGATCCACGGGGACGGTACCACGGTCGCGGGTCCGCGGATGCCCCTTCGCGACGGGCTGGCGCTGCGCCGGCCGGGCCGCGCGTCGCTCGAGGGATCGGCGGGGCCTCGCTGATGCGCTCGACGGCGCTGCCGCCCGCGTACGCGTAGCTGACGTAGCGGTCGTAGCCATACACGTCGATGCCGGTCGGCGCGTCCGCGACCAACACGTGCACGGAGCAGTGCATCGGCGGGGTGTGGGAGAGCTGGTGCGGGTGCTGGCCGTACTGACGGTGGCCGTGGCTCACAGCGGCCAGGACAACGGCCTGGCGACCGCGCGGACGAACCATCCGCGCCTGTCCACGCCGCCGATGCACGCGCTCACCGAGCCGCGCGGGAACGGCAACGTGCACTCCCACGCGCCGAAGGCCGTGCGCGCGCGCGCCGAGGTCACCCACGTCGCGGCGGTGGTGCCGGTCTGGGTGCTGGCGACGATCACCACGTGACAGTCGTCGGCGTCGCCCAGCGCCGTCCATCGCAGCGTGAGACGGTCGCGGAGGATGGTGACGGCGAGCGTCGCGTCGCTGCGCGCGTGCATCCGGCGGACGAGGGCGAGCGCGTGGCCGTCGAAGGGATCACGGCGCAGGCAGGCGTCGAGCACCGTGCGCGCGCGATCGAAGTGGCCCTGGCCCATGTAAAGGCGCGCGAGCGTCGGGGTCGCGAGGGGATCGCGGTCGGTCATGGCACGTCGCCTGTGGCGTCGCCTCGCGCCGTGGGGGTGGGTGGTGGCAGGACGCCGTCGGCGGCGGCCGATTGCAGCCGCGCGCGGGCGACGTCCATGTCGGCGTGGATCTGCGCGACGAGGGCGTCCTTGCCGGAGAAGTGCTGCTCGTCGCGGATGCGATCGACGAACCACACCTCGACTTCGGCGCCATACCCGAGCGAAGGCGGGTCGAGCGAATGCGGTGTGGAACTCTGCGGCGGGCGCTGTCCGTCGAACGGCAGGCCGAGGTCGCGATCGAGGACGTGCACCTCGAGCCTGGGCTTGCGTTCGCCCGCGAACGTCGGGCTCGTGCCGAGGTTGGCGACGGCTGCGGCGGGGCCCGGCAGCGCGGCGGAGGGCCGCAGCGGCGACAGCCACACCGCGTACACACCGAAAGCGGGCATCGGCGCGTCCGGGGCGTCGACGTTGGCGGTCGGCACCCCGATGCTGCGGCCGCGACGATCGCCGCGGACGACGGTGCCGAGCACGGCATGCGGGCGGCCGAGCATCGTGTGGGCGGCCGCGACGTCACCCGCCGCGATGGCGCGGCGGATCGCGGTGCTGCCGATCTTGTTCGGTCCGGGGCCGCCACTTTGCGCGACGGGCTCGACGACATCGACGGCGATGCCGTGGCGCGGCAGCGCGGCCGCCAGCATCGTCGCGTCGCCGCTGCGGCCGGCCCCGAAGCGGAAGTCCGCGCCGACCACGACGGCGACAGGTGCCAGCGCGGCGAGATATCCATCGATGAATTCTTCGGCCGACATCTTGGCGAGCGCGAGATCGAAGTGCAGCAGCACGAGGGTGTGCACGCCCAGCGCCGCGGCGGTGCGCTCACGCTGGGCGGCGCCGAGCAGCAACTGCAGCGGCCGCTGCGGGGCCAACACCCGCTGGGGATGTGGATCGAAGGTCACCAGGGCCACGCGATCGCCGTAGCTGCGCGCCCGCTCGATGAGCGCGGCGTGTCCACGGTGCAGGCCGTCGAATGCACCGAGGCACACCGCGGTGCGGGGAGGGAGCGGTGTGCTTTCGCGGCGGATCTGCACGGAGCCCATGGCGAGCGCGCGCCGACGGGGATGCGCGCGGTCGCAACGTACCACGCGATCTGGGCCCACGCGATCTGGGGCCACGCGATCTCGTCGGTGGTACACTCGCGGCCGGCGGTGCAGACGGTGGTTCCTGCGGCATCGATACACGCGCCCGCGCCCGCGCCCGCCGACGGCGCTGCAGAGGCGAAGGCTGGCGCCGCATCTAGCGCGACCCCGGCCGCCGATGATCCGCCGGGCAGCTGGGCCCCACCTGTCGCGTTCGTGATCGCGTTCGCGTGGGCGTCGGTGGGCACGTCGCCTGCGGCGGCTTGGCTCGACGCCGGAGAGCTCGGCGCGGCCGGCTTCGATCTCGGCGTGATGCATCCGCCCGGCACCCCGGGGCTCGTCGCGCTGTTGCAGCTGGCCACCGCGGCGCCGCTGGGCCCGATCGGCTGGCGCATGGCCCAGCTGAGCGCGCTCGCCATCGGCGTGGTCGCGATGATGACGATGCGGTTGTTGCAGCGCCGCGGCGTGCATCCGTGGGTGTCGTGGGGGGCGCTGGTGTGGTTGCTGGTCGGCATGACCTTGCTGCGTCACGGCCGTGGTGTCGAGCTGTACGCGGTACAGCTCGCCGCGTTGGCCACGGTCGCCGACGGCTTCGATCCCGCGCGCGAGCGGGCGACGCGGCTGGGCACGCGGCTGTGGGCGACGTTCGTCGCCACGTGGGCGATCTGGGGCTTCGCCGAGCTGCGCCTCTTGCTGCCGCCGCTGCTGCTCGCGGTGTGGATCGCGGGCATCCGTCACCGCCGTGCCTACGGCGCATGGGCACCGGTGGTGGTGGCGTTGGCTTCGGTCAGCGTGTTCGCGATCCCGCTCGCCGCTGCCCGCGAACCGCTGGCGGGCTGGGGCGATCCGCAATCGTTCTCGGCGATGGTCGATCATCTCTTGGCGCGATCGATTCGCATCGCCTATGCGGACGAGATGCTCCCGCGCTCGGCGGCGCTGTGGTGGAGCAATGCCCAGGCCGCGCTCGCGCGGTTGGGCGAGGACCTCGGGCCCTCGGGTCCGATCCTCGGTCTGGTCGCCCTGGTCGCGTCGTGGGTCGGGCCCGGCAAGCTCGCGGGTCGGCGGGCCCTGGGCACCGTGAGCGCCTGGGGTGTGGGCTCGCTGGTCTACGCGGTTGGCGTCAACCCGATGGGCGGCGTCGATCGACAGACCGGCCTCGTCGTCGCGTGGTGCATCGTCGTGTTGGTCGCGATGATGTTCGACAGGTGGTTGCAAGGCCGAGCGCGGCTGCGCTGTGCGGTGTTGCCGGTGGTGTGGACGGTGCTCGTCACGCCGGCAGCGTGGCGCTCGTGGGCCGACTTCGACACCATGCGCTCGTGGGCGCCGCACGTGTGGACCCGCGATGCCCTGGCCCAGCTCCCGCCCGGCGCGATGTTGCTGACGCAGTCCGACGACCTCAGCGCCGGCGTCACGTGGGCGCGCGTGGTCGAGGGTGCGCGGCCCGATGTGCTCGCGTGGCCTGGCCAACACCTGCATCGGCCGCCGCCGGCCGGCCGTCGGCAGCGCCACGCTCCGCTGTGGGATGCGGTCGCCCGGGTGGACTCGGAGTCGCGCAAGATCGAGGCTGCGATCGCGGCGCACGACGGCGCCGTCGCCCTCGAGAACGCCGGCGCCGGCGTGTTCGCGACCGTGCGCTTTGCCGGACCCTTCGCGATCCTGCCGCTGGCGATCGACCCGCGCGGCGCTCAGGTTCCGCCGGCGCCGGCCATGCGCGCGCAGATCGACGCCTGGCTGCCGTGGCTGCCCACCGCCGAGGATCGCCGCCGGCTCGCGGTCGCGATCGCCGAGTGGGTGCGCGGGCACGTGCGCCGCGGTGGGGACATCGGCGAGGCCGCGGCGGCGCTGCAATCGACGCTCACCGACATAGACCCGGCCCATGTCGGATCGATGGTGACGCTCGGCGGTCTACTCGACAGGCTCGGCGATCCGGACTCGGCGATCGAGTGGACCCGGCGCGCGCTGGCGATCGAGCCCACTCGGCAGGTCGCACTGCTCAACCTCGCGCTGTACCTCGCCCGCGATCCGCCGTCGGACCCGGAGCTTCGCCGCGCCGCGCTGGCCGAGGCGCGCGCGCTGGCCGAGCGCGCGGCGTCGCTGCGGCCGTGGCGACCCGAGACGTGGATGCGCCTGGCCGAGGTGCGTGCGGTCGCGGGCGACACCGCAGGGGCAGCGCTCGCGAAGGAGCGTGCACGCGCGGCGGCGGCCGATGTCTCCGACGATGCGCCACCGCGCTGACCGATCTCTTCCGCACACGGTGGCACCGACCGCAGCGCGCGGCTATCCTCCGCAAATGGTGCACACAGCGACCATCCCCTCGGTCGTCGCCCTCGTCGCCCTCGTCGCCTCGCTGCTCGCAGGGTGCGGCGAGAACCGCCGCGACGTCTTCTTGCGCGGCCTCGAGATCGAGGGCGCCGCCGAGAAGGGGCCCTGTCGCCTCCACTACGCCGAGAACGCCCAGGCCGCCGCGCTCACCGGCGACAACGTCGCCGAGTGCCTACGCCAGACCGATCTCGCGATCGCCGAGTACGAGCAGGCCGGCGCGATGGGCCTCGACACCGAGCCCGACTTCATCGCGACCTACGATCGCGCCAAGCAGCGCCGCGACCGGCTCGCGAGCATGCTGAAGAACGTCCGCGCCATCGAGACCTCGCAGATGGTCGATACCCGGTGAGCCCGCGTCTGGGCGCCGCCGGTGCGCGCTACGGCAGCGCGCCCGCGGCGATCCATCGCGCGATCATCACGTAGTCGGCGTAGGGGATCGGGGCATCGGGGGGCATCGCGTCGCCGAGGATCCCCCGCAGCGGGCGGTCGTCGTGTTCGTCGCGCAGCAGCTTCTGCACGAGGAAGCTCTCGGAGGGGCGCCGCGGCGAGACCATCACGAACCCGGTCTCGCGGGGGCGCACGTCGAGCACGAGTCCAGCGTACGCTCGCAGTGGATCGCGCAGATCGAGGCGCGCGAGGGCGAGATCGTCCGTGTCACGGTGGCAGCTGCAGGTCGGCCGCTCGGGATCGAAGACGGCGCCGGGCTCGAACAACTCGGTGAGCGTGGGCCCGTCTTGCAGAGGCGGCGGGTTGGTGTCGTCGGGCCCGGTGTCGTCGGGCCCGGTGTCGTCGCGCTGCGGATCGGGGCTGGGCGCCACGATGAACTCGAGGGTGTAGCGGCGGCGCGGACCCTCGGAGGTCCAGCCGTCGGCGTCGGTGTCGAGGATCTCGCCGTTCCACCCGCGCGCCCGCGGCACCAGGCGCAGGCGGTAGCGCAGGCCGTGAAAGAGCAGGGCACGGGGGCGCACCGACAGCACGCTGCCCTCACACCACGGCGCCGGCGTGTCCGCGTCCGCCGGGGTGCCGCCGGGGTTGGTCCACGGCCGCAGCTGCAACGTGGTCTCGGCGTCGATCGGCGTGGAGCCCGAGCTCATCGTCGCGTCGGCGGGCGCGAGGCTGCGCGGGTCGATCGTGTGGGAGAAGCAGAGCTCGATCGCCGCGTCGGCGGCGATGTCCGTGGCGCCTGCCACCGGCACGGTCTCGACGATCGCGAGCGGGTCACGGGCAGACTCGAAGCGCTCCTGGTCGGACACCCGCGTGCACGACACGGCGATCGCGAGCAGGCCTGCGGCGCCCGAACACCAAGTCAGTCCTCCACCCCACTGGCGGCCAGGGCGGCGACCCGTCGGTCGGACGACTTGGCGATCCGCGCAGCAGTACGCGGGCACGTCGGTCCGACCCACGGCACCGCAGCGTACCCGAGTTGACCCCCAAGCCGCGCGCCTGATATCGTCCAACCCGCGAAATCGCCAGGGGATCTCGGCGGGTCGGCCCGCGAGCCGTCGAGTCCGACCGTCTGCGACCAAGGAGCCCGCGGTGACTGCCTCAACGAACCAGCGCTGCGACACCGGCCCACGGCGACGCCTTTGGGCCCCGCAGCGAATCGCGGGTGGTCCCGGTCTCGCCGTGGCCAAGACCGCAGCCTGTGCGCTGGTCGTGCTCTGCATCGGCTGCGGACCGTTCGGTTACTTGAAGAAGGTTTCGGTCGACGCCAGCCGCGCGGTGGGGCAGGCCGAGAAGGCCGGCGCCGCGCAGTACGCTCCGTACGAATACTGGGGCGCGGTCACGTACCTCGAGCAGGCGAAGGTGCTCATGGCGTACAGCGAGTACGACCGCGCCTTCGACTATGGTGACCGGGCCAAGCAGCTCGCCGACGAGGCGAAGAAGAAGGCCGCGCGACGCGAGGCCGGCAAGATGCGCGAGAGCACAGAGGGCACCACCCAGGGCGCCAAGCCCGGGGCCGGCACGGACGCGGGCAAGCCCGTCGTCGCGCCTGCTGTGGGCGAGGCCAAGGGCGGGCTCGAGGTCGGCGGCAGCGTCGGGGGTGAACGGTGAGCGCAGGCCGACGGCGCGCGGCACATCTGTGGGTGTGGATGTTCGTCGCCGTGCTCGGTCAAGGCGGCTGCATCGGTCAAACGCTCTACGGCGAGGTCGAGGGCACCCAGACCGATCTGCAGCGGGCCATCCGCGACGGCAGCAAGGCCATCAACTGCGCCCCGAAGGAGACGGCGATCGCCGAGGCGAACATCAAGTTCGCCCAAGACGCACTCACCCGCGGCGAGTACTACCGCGGCAAGGAGCACGCCGACGTCGCGGCCTACAACACCGAGCGCGCGCGCAAGCTGACCAATCCCGACCGCTGCCGCGACGCACCGACGGGCGTCATCGGCGACCGCGATGGCGACGGCTACGACGACGCGATCGACAAGTGCCCCGACGATCCCGAGGACTTCGACAGCTTCGAGGACGACGATGGGTGCCCCGACCGCGACAACGACGAGGACAAGGTGCTCGACGCCTCGGAGTTCGTGAACGGCAAGTGGGTCAACCTCGACAAGAAGGACGAGCGCGACTGCCGGAACGAGCCCGAGGACATGGACGGGTTCGAGGACGCGGACGGCTGCCCCGATCCCGACAACGACAACGACGGCATCCTCGATGGTGTCGACAAGTGTCCCGTCGACCCCGAGGACATCGATAATTTCGAGGACGAAGACGGCTGTCCCGACGCCGACAACGACAAGGACAAGATCTGCGACCCGTGGGTGGCGGACAAGGGTCTCGAGGCCACGTACGCCGACGTGTGCAAGGGCGTCGATCAGTGCCCGGACAAGCCCGAGGACTACGACGGAGATCGCGACGATGACGGCTGCCCGGATCTCAAGGCCGAGTTCGATGGCTGCTCGGTCAAGATCACCGAGAAGGTCTTCTTCAAGTTCAACAAGTGGGACATCGACCCGCGCAGCTTCGAGCTGCTCGACGACGTGGCCACGGTCATGAACCAAGTCCCCGAGGAGCTCCACTTCCGGGTCGAGGGCCACACCGACTCCAAGGGCTCGGACAAGTTCAACAAGAGCCTGTCGCAGAAGCGCGCCGACGCGGTGTCGGGCTACCTCGCGAAGAAGGGCGTCAAGTCCGGCCGCCTGCTCCCCACCGGGTTCGGCGAGGAGCGCCCCATCGACAGCAACCGCACCAACGACGGCCGCGCCCGCAACCGTCGGGTGGAGTTCAACGTCTCCAACGCCGAGTGCAAGCGAAACCCTTGAGCACGCCGAGTGCTCCCCGAGCCCCCGAATCCGTGATGCGATCGCCGAACCACCCAGCCCGTCCTGCAGCCAACGGTCCCCGCCGCGGCCGTCGCGTGATCTCCAGGCTGTGGAGCGCGGCGCCGGGTCTGGTGTTCGCGGCGGCGTTGCTTCTGACCGCAGCGCCGGCGTCGGCGGCCGGGCGCGACGAGATCCGCTCCGCATACCAGTCGGCCAAGGAGCAGTTCAACAACCTCGATCTCGACGCCGCCCTCGCGGAGCTCGACGGCGCGGTGTCGGCGGCCGAAGGCGAGGGGCTCGGCACCGAACCCATGCTCGGGCCGGTGCACGTGCTCCGCGGCGGCATCATCTTCTCGAACACGGGCAACCGCACCCAGACCCTCGCCGCCTTCAAGCAGGCGGTGGCGTGCGACTACAACGCCACGCTGCCGATCGAGCTGCGCTCGGCCGATCTGCAGAAAATCCTCGAAGAGGCCCGCCGCGGCGCCGCCAAGCCCGGCAACGAGGCGTTCATCCACACGCCACCGCCGTACCCGCGCGGCGCCGCGATCGAGTTCGTTGCCCTCGCCAACCTCGCGCTGCCCGACGGCGCGCAGGTCGTGCTGTACTGGCGGAAGGTCGGCGATGACGGCGAGTTCGTGGGCGAGTCGATGACGACCTTCGGCAACGTCGGCACGTTCGCCCTACCGGCGGCGAAGCACGGCGATGCGCCGCTGCAGTACTTCCTGTACGCGTTCGATGCCAGCGGCGCCAAGACCCTCGCGAACCGCGGCGACAAGGAGCGGCCGATGCTGCTCGAGCCATCCGGCGAGGCCGCGACGGTCGCGGACGGCGACTCCGGCGATCCGGCGGTCCCGGGCGGCAGCGGCGGCGGCGGCGAGAGCAAGCCCAGCAAGCCCAAGAAAGACCGGGGCAAGAGCAAGCTGCCGCGCGTGTTCATCAACCTCGGCGTCGGGACGGGCCTCGGCGTTGCCCGCGGCACCGCGGAGCTGACCTACCAGCAGTTCACGCCGGGTCCCGGCAGCAGCTCGTACCTCGTGCGCGAGCAAGCCTGCGCGATCGAGCGCTGGAAAGCGGCGGAGGGCCCGCTCGCGCCCGATCAGCTCACGTTCGGCGGCAATCTCACCGAGTTGTCGAGCATCGCCGGGTTGCTGCCGGGCGACATCGCCGGGCTCACGGCGGCCTACGATGCGGGCTACTGCAGCGCGCGTCACCCGGTCACCACCGGCCTGGCCAGCGCGCCGTTCCACATCGCGCCCGAGATCGGGGTGCGCGTCGGCAAGAACATCGTCGTCGCCCTGTTCGCCCGCCTGCAGGTGGTGACCGGCAGCAAGGTGTTCGCCGAGGACCCCGACAAGTCCGCGCCCGAATCGTTCACCGAGGACGTACGCTCGGCCAACCCCAGCGGTGCGCAGCGCAAGCCGCCATTTTCCTACGCCATCGGCGCCAAGTTCAAGTACTTCTTCGGCAAGGACGACCGGAAATTCCGCGTGTTCGCCGGTGCCTTCGCCGGGTACGGGTTCTCCCGCCTGCGGGTGGACATGGGCTTCTCGAACGATCGCAACGGCAATAGCGTGCCGGACGCGATCGAGATCGCGTACTCGGGACCCACGGATGCCAGCGACCAGGTCGACGTCGCCAATTGCACGACGGTGTGGCCGTACACGATCGGCTGCGATCCGGACCCGATCCCCGGCGAGCCCGATACCGGTCCCGACCGCCTGCTCGCGCGCACCGTCGCGGCCAACACCCGGGCCACCGACACGCGCATCGACACAGTGCGGCTCGGTCCCGGATTCATCGGCGGCCTGGTCGGGTTCAACTACCAGATCGTCGAGCACTTCGCCGTGTTCGCCGAGGTGGACGTGGGCGTGTGGTTTCCCGCGACTACCAGCGCCCTGTTCGATCTGACGCTGGGCCCCGTCATCACGTTCTGATCGGGGGGTGAGCCGTGGAGCGGTTCACCCGTGACGACGGCGCGCAGGGGAGCCGTCGCCACAGGGGGCACGGCGCAGTCGCGGTCTGGGCGCTCGCGGCCGCGTGTGGGCCCATCGACGGGGTCGAGCTCGACGCGGGTATGTTCCCGTCGACGGACGCCACCAGCACGGGTACCGCGGTGAGCTGGGGCGACTCGGCGGACGGCAGCAACGACGCGGGTGAACGCTGCACGCTGCCCGCCGTCGACCCGGCCGTTCTGGGCCAGCTCGCCATCGACGCCGGGCCCTTCGACGACGTCGCGCGTGGCACCTCGCGCGCGCTGCGACTGACGTGGATCGACGCCGGCTATCCCGCGGCCGTGGATGCCTGCGTGGCGTGGTCGATCCTGCCCGCTGCCGGCGCGAGCATCAACGACGCCGGCCTGGTGAGCATCGATCCGGACGCCGCGGTCGGTGTCGTGTACACGGTGACTGCGGACATCGAGCAGGGGCGGCGGGTCATCCAGCGCGACCTCACCGTGTACGAGCCCATCGATGCGCCGATCGTCGGCACCTGGTCCGAGGGGTTGCGCCTCGGCTGCGACGACGCCGGTCCGTTCGCCCCGTCGGATCCCGTCGGCGAGCTCGTCCTGCACGACAACGGCGACTTCCAGGTCACCTGGGTGCCGTTCGAGGTGTACTACGACTACTGGGGAACATACGTGGTCGTGCCCGAGAGCGGTACGATCATCATGTCGAGGACCGGCGGGAATCTCTCGCCCGAGGATTTCGACGGGGTCGGCACCGCGACGGTGTCCGCGGACGGCACGCTCGAGCTCGGCGACATGTATCTCGGCACCCGGCCGGGCAGCGGCGAGGCGCGGGCGTGCGGGCATCTGCTGCAGTGATCCCGTGCATCGAGCACGCTGCCTGCTGCGCGCCGGATCGCAGCGGCGAAGGCCTCGCGGCCTACCGCTGACGGCACGCCGCGAAGGACCGCGACACTCGAGTCGCGACTAGCGCCGTTCCGCGATCGGCACGTACTCGCGTACCGCCTCGCCCACATAGATCTGACGCGGGCGGGCGATCTTGGTGGACGAGTCCTGCGTCATCTCCTTCCAGTGGGCGATCCATCCCGGCAGCCGCCCGATCGCGAACATGACGGTGAACATGTTGGTCGGGAAGCCCATCGCGCGGTAGAGGATGCCGCTGTAGAAGTCGACGTTGGGGTACAGCTTCTTCGAGATGAAGTAGTCCTCGCTGAGCGCGACCGCCTCGATCTCTTTGGCCAGATCGAGCAGAGGATCGTCGACGCCGAGGTGCTCGAGTACCTCGTCAGCCATCGCCTTGAGCAGTTTTGCCCGCGGGTCGTAGTTCTTGTACACGCGGTGGCCGAAGCCCATCAGCCGTTGGTTGCCGCGCTTGTTCTTCACGTCGTCGAGGAATTTGCGGTAGTCGCCGCCGTCGTTGCGGATGCCCTGGAGCATCTCGATGACCTCCTGGTTGGCGCCGCCGTGCAGCGGCCCCCACAGCGCCAAGATGCCGCCGGCCACTGCTGCGTACGGATTGGCACCGGAGCTGCCGATCATGCGAACGGTCGAGGTCGAGCAATTCTGTTCGTGATCGGCATGCAGGATCAGGAGCTGGTTGAGCGCCTTCTCGAGCACTGGCGAGACCTCGTACTCCTCGGCGGGCACCGCGAACATCATGTGCAGGAAGTTGCCGCAGTAGCGCAGCGAGTTCTTGGGATAGATGATGGGCTGGCCGATCGACTTCTTGTACGAGACCGCGGCGATCGTCCGCACCTTGGACAGCAGCCGCGTGATGTGCAGATCGAGCAGCTTGGGATCCATCGAGTCGGGGTAGTAGGCCGACAACGAGGTCACCATCGCGGACAGCACCGCCATGGGGTGGGCGCTGGGCGGGAACCCGCCGAAGAAGTGGAGCATGTCCTCGTGGATGAGGCTGTGGCGGGTGAGTTGGAGGCGGAACTCGGTGAGCTCGGACTCGGTGGGCAGCCGCCCGTAGATCAGCAGGTAGCTGACCTCGGCGAAATTCGACTTCAGGGCGAGCTGCTCGATCGGGTACCCCCGATAGCGCAAGATGCCCTGCTCGCCGTCGAGGTAGGTGATGGCGCTCGTCGTCGAGCCGGTGTTCATGTACCCGGTGTCGAGCGTGATGTGACCGGTGTCCGCCCGCAGCGTGCGGATGTCGAGCGCATGCTCGTCCTCGCTGCCGGAGATGATCGGCAGCGCGTGCTCTCGGCCGTCGGGCAGGGTGAGTTTCGCGGCCTTGTCAGCGGTTGGTATCGTCGGCATGGCGGAGCGCAGGGTATCACGGGGCCTGGGCCGGCGCGATCCATCGAGCCACGGCGTGGGCAGGTTCGGCTACAAACGAGCGCGCCAGTTCGCGCAACGCAGCTACGGGTGCGCGGACGGGGCCGCGAGGCCCCCTGAGTGCGGGCGTGACGTCGCGAGCGCGGCGGACGGGGCGGATGAGTCGCGCGCGTCGACGACGGCGAGCCGCGCACGCGGCCGATGGTGTCGCGTCGCCCGCCGGTCCGTCGGACGCGCAGTCGTCCTTCACCCGCCGCAGTTCAGCGGCTCCGTGGACAACTCGAAGTCGTCCAGCAGCCAGACCGTGTCCTCGTCGTAGGCAGGGTTCGACCAGCCCATGATGTAGCCGCCTTGCCAGCCGCGAGGCCCGTCCGGTGGGGCGCTGAAGTCCTTGCCGGTGGTCTCGCCGATGAGGGTGAACTCGGTCTCGTCCTGCCAGCGGCGGTAGATGCGGGACTCGCCGTCCATCGATTCCGCATCCGTGGACATCTTCGCGTAGAGCACCACCTGCATCCATCGGCCCTGGTCCTCGGGCGAGCGGATGAACTCGGGGTAGTCCGCGTGGTGGCTTCCACCGGACGCACCCGTCTGGTTCAAGCTGTAGGTGAATCGGCTGTCGTCGGTCTCGCCGTCGCGCCAGAAATTCCACACGATCGTGGGGCCCTCGCCGTGCTGCGAATAGCCGTCCATCCACAGGGCGAAGAATTTGTTGTTCGTCGGGCTGGCGTGCCCGTGCCGGAAGTTGGTGGGCACGCGCAGCCAGTAGCGGATCCACAGCTCCGATTGCGGCTGCCCCATGTCGAAACGTTGCTCGGACCAGAATTCGCCGGCCGGGTAGCGAAAGCGTAGGCTGTGCTCGCCGTCGTACGCGGTCCAGTCGTCGCCCTCGGGGCCGGCATTCGCGATGGGGCCGTTGTGCCAGACCGCGACCGGACCGGGATCCATGGTGACGACCGAGGTCCGGTTGTTGTTGGCCCAGCTGAAGCCGTCCGCGTTGGTCGCCGCCATGTCGGCGGACTCGAACGAGTCCACGAAGAGGTTCGCCGCGCACTGGGGGGCGAGCTCGACGCAGGCGCCCTCGGCACTGCACTCCTTCGTGTCCACGCACGTCCCGCACGGAGTTCCGCACGCGGGGTCTGCTCCGCACACCCGCTCGCCGCACTCCGGCACGCACTCGCCACCGGAGCCGCCGTCGCCACTCGAGGGACCGCCAGCGCCTTCGAGGCCGCCGCTCGTTTCGCCCCCGGCGGTGGATCCTTCGGTGCCGTCGTCGTCGGAGGCCGCAGAACTCGGGCCCTGGACGCTGGCGGGGTCGCCGCCGCCGCAGGCCGGTGCGCTGATCGAGAACAGGACAATGGCGCCGACCGCCGCCGAGCCGTGATGGATGTTCATGCGGTGCTCACTCCCGGGTTGCCTCGTCAACATACCCGCGACCGCTCGCGCCCGGCCTTACCGCGCTCGCGCGCGTCCGCGTCGTCTTCGGACCGAGCAATGGGCATCCACCTGGAGACCGCCGCCGCTGCGACGCTCAGGTGCGACCGAGCGCGTCCTCGATCGCGGCGACGAGCTGCGGATCGTCGGGCGCGACATCGGGCGCGAAGCGGGCGACCACGTTGCCCTCGCGGTCGACGAGGAACTTCTCGAAGTTCCACGCGATGTCCTTGGAATCGCCGAGATCGACGCCGAAGCCGCGCAGCTTGGCCTTGAAGTCGCTGCCCGGCTTCTCGTGCGCCATGGGCTGCGCCGCCGTGAGCGCGGCGTACAGCGGATGCTGCCCCGGCCCCTTCACCACGATCTTCGAGAACAGCGGGAAGCTGACGTCGTAGCGCAGCGAGCAGAAGTCGCGGATCTCCGCGTCGGTGCCCGGCTCCTGCCCACCGAACTCGTTGGCCGGGAACGCGAGGATCTCGAGCCCCGCGGCCCCGTGAGCGCGGTAGAGCGCCTCGAGGCCCTCGTACTGCGGCGTGAGCCCGCACTTCGACGCGACGTTCACGACCAGGCGCACCTTGCCGTGGTAGGCGCCGAGGCTGGTCGTCTTGCCGTCGTTGGTGTCGACCGGGATGTCTTGGATCGGGGTGGCCATGGTGGTGCTCTACCATCGGCGCCGCGCGGCGGGCAACGGGCGAGCGGGGGGCGGCGCAGTTGAGACCGCCTTCGGCCTGCCGCCGACGTGGAGTCCTACGGAGGTGCCGCGCTGGTCACGAGTTCATCTGGGTCCGACCGCCGCCGGCTGTCCGCGACGCAGCGCCGCCTGCCACGTCGCGAGGTCGCGGATGCGCCACGCGGCGACGTGCTCCGAGAGACCGTCGCCACGACCGACCTCGTCGGCGATCGTCGACGAGTGGCGGGGGCGCCACGTGATCTTCAACAGCGGCTGGAACTGGGTCTTGCCGAGGAAGCCCTTGGCGTCGCCGATCTCGATGATCTCGTCGATCCGGATGCGGACCACCCGATGCGGCACGAGCTGCACGAACACCACGGTGTCGTCGACGAGCGCGAGCCGCCCGTTGCCGCGCATCTGCGTCGGGCCGAGCGCCTGGAGCCCGAAGAACTGGGCCATCGGCTCGGTGAGCACCGGCGTGTGGCCGCGGCAGAGCAGCGCCATGCGGGCATCGGCGGCATCGCGCGCCCGCAACAGCCGTCGCACGAGCCAGACGGTCGCGGCGACCATCAGGATCACCGGCGTGGCGATGAGGAGCGCGATCCATGGACCGTCCATCCGCCCAGGCTACCGCGCAGCGCGGGCCTTCGCACCCGCGGAGCCTCGCCCAACCGCGGGGATCCACGCCTCGTCTCGGAAATCCCCCCGGTCGCTCGCAAGTGGATCGAGGACGATCTGCGCGACCGCAGACCCGCGCCCGGAAAATCCCCGCACGCCACGGTCCTACGGCGATGCGAATCCCCCTCGTCGCAGCGGTCTGCGCTGCCTTGTTTGCGTGCAACGGAGGCTCGGGCGGTGGACGTGACGTCGGTGACGACGACGGCGTCGACCCCGACAGCGGGGGCGCCGCCACCGCCACCGGCACCGCCACGGGCGGGGGCGCGAGCACGGATGCGGATGCGGCCGACGGCAGCACCGGCGACGCGGCCGCGATCGCCGAGGTCCGCATCGAGCCCGCGGACGCGGTCATCGAAGTGGTCGACGGCGTACCCGCAGCGCCGCTGCAGTTCGCCGCGATCGCGACCTACGCCGACGGCACCGAAGCCGCGATCGACGGGACGTGGAACACCGACAACCTCGATATCGGCGGACTCGACGGATCGCAAGGGGAGTTCCTGCCCAGCGGCCTGTTCGGCGGCGTCGCCGAGATCTCGTTCGGTGGGCCGGGCGAGCTCGATGCCACCACGTCGATCACGGTGAAGCTGCGGATCGTGGACGACCCGGAGATGGTGGGCGATCCGATCAAGGATGACTTCGATGGGGCGGTCAGCCCCGATCCCACGCTGGTGTGGTCGTATCCCGAGGACGGCACCGTGTTCCCGCGGGGACTGGGCAGCCCCCAACTGCAATGGGATGGCGGCGCTGCGACAGACGTCTATCGTTTGGTCATCGACGCGCCGACCTTCGCGTTCGAGACCTGGCGGACGCTGCCACCGCCGTCACGCTACGGGCTCCCGACGCTGCCCAAGGTGGTGTGGGACAAGCTCACCGGATCGGTCGCGCCCGGCGACGTGACCGTGTCGCTGCAGCGGCACGACGGCGCGCAGGCGTACCTGCCGACGACCAAGCAGTGGCGCATCGCCGACGCGGATCTCATCGGCGTCATCTACTATTGGGAGGTCAACCAGGGCAACGTCGTGCGACTGCGGCCCGGCGTGGATTCGGCGCCCGAGGTGTTCATCCAGCGGCCGCCGGGCGTCCAGTGCGTCGCGTGTCACAGCGTGTCCTCCGATGGTGCCACGCTCGTGGCCTCGTTCAACGGCGGCTCGAGCCCGTGGGGCACCTTCAACGCGGCCGATGGTGCGTCGCTGTTCGCGTCGAATTCGGCGTCGGGCTTCCAGGCGATCTCGCCCGACGGCGAGCACGTGATGTGGGGTGAGTCGGCGGGACTCGCCTCGCTCAACCTATCGACATTCGACAGCGCCACGCCGATGGCCCAGCTGCTGGTCGAGGGCGGCTTTCCGGTCCAGCCGGCGTGGTCACCCGATGGCACCCGCGTCGCGTACAGCGTGCGCACCGACGGCAACTGGCTCGACTTCACCCAGTCGTCCGTGTGGGTCGCGGGCGTCGACCTCGTCACCCCGGGCTTCACGGCGCCGCTGCAGGTCGCCGCGCCCATCGCCAACCGATCGGCGGTGGTGTTCCCGAGCTGGAGCCCCGACTCGAACTGGATCGCGCTGGGCCGCGCGACGCAGGCCCGTACCCGCGGCGCCCAGGGTGAGCTGTGGCTCAGCGCCGCCGACGGGAGCAGCGAGGCACAACTCGGCCGCGCCTGCGGTGTGGGCTCACTGACCGAGGGCCAGTCGTCCGCCTGCTACGAGCCGACCTTCATGCCCGAGGAGCGCGGCGGCTACTTCTGGCTGGTGTTCGTGTCGGAGCGGACCTACGGCAACACGCTCATCGACGAGGTCGTGTCCACCCGTCGCAAGCAGCTGTGGGTCACGGCCATCGACGCGGATCCGGTCGACGGTGTCGATCCCAGCCATCCCTCGTTCTGGCTGCCGGGCCAAGAGCTCGACAACCAGAACATGCGCGGCGCGTGGACCCTCGAGCCGCCCGAAGTGCAAGGCTGAGCCACTGCTCCCTGCGGGTGTCACCCCTCACCCCCCACTCACCCCTCGGGTGTGGGGTTGATCTTCCCGGTACCCGAGCCGCCCAGGTACGCGTAGCTGTCGTACTCGTCGTAGCCGACCACGACCACCGAGAAGCCCGCGTCGGACTCGAGCGTGTGCACGCCGTCGGTCACCACCACGCGGGCGACCTCGAACTCGCCGTTGTCGATCTCGATGAACTCCCCATCGTCGATGTTCGCGCCGTCGAGTTCGATGTCGTTGCCGGCGGTGCGCGTGACGACGAGGACGTCGGTCGTCCACTCGCTGGGCACGAGCACCACGTAGCGGGGGAGGAACTGCTCGGTGGGGCTCAGCTGCACCATCGCCGGGTCGCCGGTGCCCGTGCTCGGCGGGTTGTCGGCGCCGGTCATGTAGTTCATCACCGCGATCGGCTTGTTGGCGTTGATGACGAAGTCCCCGGGTGAAGTGGCGGTGCCGCCGACATAGAACTCCACCACCTCGCCAGCGGCGAGCGAGATCGGCGAGTCCGGCAGCCCGCTCACGTCGGCATCGGCAGACAGGCTGACGGTTGTGCCATTCTCGCTGGCCTGGATCTGCCACAGCGAGGTCTCGGGGCTGCCCGCCGATCGCACCGGCACCCGCGACGCGGCGAAGTCCTGACCCCACAGCCGTACGCCGCTCAGCTGCTCTTCGAGGTGATCGCAGGCGAAGGCGTTGGCCGGAACGTTCGCGCACTCGTGGGCGGTGAACACCGCGATCGGCTTGTTGGCCTCGATGCGGGTGCCCGACAGCGAGACGTTGGGGAGGGTGACCATGACCTCGGCGATGTCGCCCTCGTCGAGGGTGATCTCGAAGGGGTTGCCGGCCGTGCCCGCCGGCACGCCCGGGCCCGCCGCCGTGCTGGCGGTGGGGATGACCTCGATCGTGGTGCCGTCGTCGACCGCTGCGATCGTGATGTAGCCGTTGCCGCCCTGGCCGCCGCCCCAGTGCGGCACGTACGAGAGCGTGTCGAGCGACGTCGCCGGATACAACATCGACGCGTCGGAGGTGAACGACGTCTGGGACAGCGGGCTGAACTGATAGGCGATGATCGGCCGATCCGAGGTGACGCGATAGGTGCCGCCCTCGCGGACCCCGCTGCCCTCTTGGTGGTTATCGGGCAGGGTGAAGGTGTACAGCTCGAGCGGCGCCACCACCTCGGGGCCGGCGACCTCCGTCCACACGCCGGCGATCTTGCGCTCGACGACGACCTCGGCGCTGCCGACCAGCTGCACGTTGGAGATCGCGATCGCGTATTGGTCGGCCTCGGACGAATCGAATTGGTCGAGGTCCACAGCATAGAAGACGCACCCGACGGTGGTCTCGCCGTCGCTGGCCTGGTTGCAGCTCTCGGGGATCACCGGCCCCTCCTCGCCCTCCCCGAGATCCGACGGACCGGGCGTGCCGACATCGAAGACGACCGGCAACATCGTTTCACCGCCCGCCCCCTCGGTGCTCGTCTGCGCCCCGCTGGTCGCGTCACCCGTCGTGGACTCGGCGACCGTCGTGGGACCGGACGTCCCCGGTGAGGTGCCCGGCGAGGTGCCGGTCGTCGTGTCGCCCTGGGCCGCCACTTCATCGCCGCACCCGAGCGCAATCGTGGCCATCGTCGCCGCAAGCCGAGTCGCCATAACCATAGTTCGTCTCACCATCCCGGCAGTCTACACGGACCCGCACCACCGAGAACTTGGTTCCCGTCGGGAGTCTCCCAGCGACGAGACCATCGGGGGCACACGCGGGGGCACACGCGGGGGCACACGCGGGGGCATGCGAGGGGATACCCGCGGCGCTGTCGGCGTCACTCGATCGACAGCACGCCCGAAGACGCGCTGTCGGCCAGCTCCTTCGCCCGCGGGAACTCGACCGTGAACGTGCTCCCAGAGTTTGTCCGCGAGCGCACCCGGATGCTCCCGTGGTTGTCGTCCACCACCCGGTGCACGATCGCCAGGCCAAACCCCGTGCCCTGCTCCTTGGTGGTGAAGAAGGGGTCGAAGATCGACTCGAGGCGGTCACTGGGGATGCCCGTGCCGTGGTCGGTGATCTCGATGCGGACCACCCGGTCGTCGGCCGAGACCACGACGCCGACCTCGCCGTGGCCGCCCATGGCCTCGGCGGCATTGCGCAGGAGATTCCACAGCACCTGACCGACCTGCACCGGGTCGACCTCGGCGAGCAGGTCGACGCCGCCGTGGAACTCGACGTGGATGCCGGCGTTGTTGGGATCGGCGGCGAACGCCTCGGCGGTCTCTTGGACCGACCGCGACAGATCGAGCAGCGTCGCCTCGGGCTGCCGCGGCCGCGTGAACGCCAGCAGGTCGCGCACCATGTCCGACAGCCGCGTCGACTCGCGGCGGATGATCGCCAACAGCCGCCGATCCTCGTCGCCCAGCGACGCGGTGGTGAGCAACTCGGCCGACCCTGAGATCGCAGCCAAGGGGTTGCGGATCTCGTGGGCGACACTCGCCGCCATGCCGCCCAAGGCCGCGAGCCGCTCGTTGCGGCGGACCCGATCGCCGAGCGCGTGGAGCTGGGTGACGTCCTGGAAGTTGATGATGTGGCCGACCATCGTGCCGGCGGCGTCGCGCAGGGGCATCCGCGTCAACCCGATGCGGATGGCGCGGCCATCGGGGAGCGCATGCTTGGCGTCGATGCGGCCGCCGCGATCCGAGTCGGTGGCGCCTGGCGAATCCGGGAGCACGGCGCCGATCGGCGCGCCCACATGGCCGTCGTCGAGGCCCAGGATTTCGCGGGCCGCGGGGTTGAAGTAGCGGATGCGATCGGCACCATCGAGCGTGATGAGCCCCGAGCTCAGCGAGCGCACGATGTCCTCGTTGAGCGCCCGCAGGTTGCCGAGTTGCGATGCGCTGGTCTGGAGCTGCACCGCCAGATACGACGACAGCAAGGTGACGCCCACCAAGGCGGCGAGCGTGCGCGCGACCATCACCAGCGACTCGCGGAACTCGGGGGTGCGGTACTCGCCCGTGAGCGTCACCGGATCGAGCAGCCCCACCAGCTCGAGGCCGCTTTGCGCAGTGAACGTCACGGCACAAGCGGCGGCGGCTGCCCAGGTCTGCCGGCGGCCCCCCATCGTCGCGGCGCCGAGCACCGACATCGGGTAGAGCATGTGGAGCCCCGAGTCGACGCCGCCCGACAGCTGCACCCCGATGGCGGCGAGCACGATGTCGATCGCGGTCTGCGTCCACGCGAAGCGCGAGAGGTTGCGGGTCCGTCGCAGAAGGCGGGCGTAGGCGATGGTCAGGGCATAACCGGTCACCAGCGTCCCCCACACCATCTGGCCGGTGCGGCCCTGAACGCCGGGCTCGTCGGCGATCACCAGGGCGCCGGCGAGCATGGTGAACAGCGCCAGCATGCCGAGGCGGAACAGCATGAAGTACGCGATGCGCCGCTCTCGGGCAGAGCGCGCCGTCGCGACCGCAGGCGCGGCCTCGCTGGCTGTCGCCGACGCTCGCGCCGGCCCGGTCACTGGATGTTGCCGGCGACCTCGAAGATCGGCATGTACATCGCGATCAACATGCCGCCGACCACACCGCCGAGGAACACCAGCATGATGGGCTCGAGCAACGCCGTCATCGCCGAGACGGCCGTGTCGACCTCGTCCTCGTAGAAGTCGGCGATCTTCTGCAGCATATCGTCCATCGCGCCGGTCTGCTCGCCGACGCCGATCATCTGCACGACCATCGGCGGGAACACGCCGGTCTCGAGCAGCGGCGACGCGATGTCCTTGCCCTCGGCGATCTTGGCGCGGGCGTACATGATCGCGCGACCGACGACGCGGTTGCCGGCGGTCTTGGCGACGATTTCGAGCCCGTCGAGGATCGCGACGCCCGACGACAACAGTGTTCCCAGGGTCCGGGTGAAGCGGGCGACCGCGACCTTGCGCATCACCGGTCCGAGCACCGGCATGCGCAGCAGCACGGTGTCGAGGGCATAGCGGCCCTTCTCGGTCCGCATCGCCAGCGCAAAGGCGATGACGATGGCCGCCGCGCCCCCGCCGACGATGAACGCGTGATCGGTGACGCCGTGGCTGATGGCGAGGACGAATCGGGTCGGCGCCGGCAGGCTGCCCGCGCCGAGGTCCTTGAACATCTTCTCGAACACGGGTAGCACGCGGGTGATCATCACCATGACGACGATCAGGCCGACCACGAAGATGACCGACGGATAGACCATGGCGCCGCGGACCTGCCGGCGCAGCTTGGCGGCCTTCTCGAGGTAGGTCGACAGCCGGCGGAAGATGACGTCGAGGATGCCGCCCGCCTCGCCGGCGGCGACGAGGTTGCTGAACAGGCCGTCGAACACCTTGGGGTAGCTGGCCATCGACTCCGACAGCGACTTGCCGCCCTCGACCTCGGCCTTCACGCCGGCGAGCACGCGGCGGAAGCGGTGGTTCTCGGACTGGGTGGCGAGCATGTCGAGGCACTGCACAATCGGCAGGCCGGCGTCGATCATCGTCGAGAACGTGCGCGAGAAGACGACCATGTCCTTGAGCGAGACGCCGCTGCCGATGGTCGGCATCACGAACTCGGTCGGCTTCTTCTTGACCTTGGTGACGGTCATGCCCTGCGCCATGAGGCGCTCGATCAGTGCGTTTTGCGTATCGGCCGCCACGGTGCCCGTCCGCATCTCGCCGGCCTTGGTCCTCGCCTCCCAGATGAACGTCGGCATGGTGGTCTCGTCGCCCCTTCCGTCGCGCTACTTGAGCCGGCGCCCGGCCGGGTTGAGGCTCTTGTTGGCCTCGATGAGGGAGCGGAGCTCGTTGGGCTCGCTCGAGCGGCGCATCGCCACGTCGTGGGCGACCTGGCCGCGGACCACCAGGTCGGCCAGCGACTGGTTGAAGGTCTGCATCTCGTGCACGCCCTGGCCGAGCTGCATCTGCGAGTAGATCTGGTGGACCTTGGCGTCGCGGATGAGCGCGCGGATGCCGTCGGTCGGCACCATCACCTCGACGGCGAGCGCGCGGCCGCCGTCGGGCTTGGGCAGCAGCGACTGACACAGCACGCCCTCGAGCACGAAGCTGAGCTGCGAGCGCACCTGCGAGTGGCGGTGCGAGGGGAACATGTCGATCACGCGGTTGATCGACTGCACCGCCGAGTTGGTGTGCAAGGTGCCGAACGTGAGGTGGCCGGTCTCGGCCAGCGTGAGCGCGGCCTCCATCGTCTCGCCGTCGCGCATCTCGCCGAGCAGGATCACGTCGGGGTCTTGGCGCAGTGCGTACTTCAGCGCGTTGGCGAACGACTTGGTGTCGGCGCCGATCTCACGCTGGTTGACCACGCAGGTGCCGTGCTGGTGCAGGTACTCGATCGGATCCTCGATCGTGAGGATGTGGCCGCGCAGCTCGTGGTTGATGACATCGATCATCGACGCCAACGTGGTGCTCTTGCCCGAGCCCGTCGGCCCCGTCACGAGCACCAACCCGCGCGGCCGCCGCGTCAGCGTGCGGACCACCTGCGGCAGGCCGAGGGTCTCGAGCGGCGGGATCTCGTAGGGGATCAGGCGAAACGCCGCACACGTCGCGCCGCGCTGCTGGTAGATGTTCGCGCGGAAGCGGGCCAGGCCCTTCACGCCGAACGAGAGGTCGAGCTCGAGGTCTTCCTCGAACCGGTGCTTCTGCTTGTCGTTGAGGATCGAGTAGCAGAGCTGCTTGGTCTCGACCGGTCCGAGCTTGGGGACCTTGAGCGGCACCAGATCGCCGTCGATGCGGAGCTGCGGCGCTGTGCCGGTGGTGACGTGGAGGTCCGTCGCGCCGGACTCGACCATCGCGGTGAGGAGCTGGTGGAGGTTGACCGTCATGCCGCGCCTGCGAGGCGAGGAAGGTTACCCAAATCACTGCAACGACGCGAATTCCCCCGCAACCTGGCGGCGTCGTCAGTCCGACGCGGTCACGCGCAGGATCTCCTCGAGCGTCGTCATGCCCTCGGCGACTTTGTTGAGGCCGCTGCGGCGCAGAGTGATCATGCCAAGGCGTATGGCCTCGGTCTTGAGCTCGGCCGTCGACGAGCCCTGGAGGATGAGGTCCTTGAGCGGGTCGGTGACCGACATGACCTCGTACAGGGCGATGCGGCCCTTGTAGCCGGTGGTGCCGCACGTCCGGCAACCGCGCCCGCGCTTGGGCGTGAAATTCTTGACCTCGGACGCGGTCATGCCGGCGTCGGTGAGCTGCTCGGCGCTGGCATGGGGATCCTCGCCCACACAATCCTTGCAGATCTTCCGCGCCAGGCGCTGGGCGACGATCATGTTGACCGAGGCGGTGACCAAAAACGGCTCGACGCCCATGTTCAGCAGGCGGTTGATGGTCGACGGGGCGTCGTTGGTGTGCAGCGTCGAGAGCACCAAGTGGCCGGTCAGCGCCGCCTTGACCGCGATCTCCGCGGTCTCGAAGTCACGGACCTCGCCGACCATGATGATGTCGGGGTCTTGGCGCAGAAACGCGCGCAGGGCCGCCGCGAAGTTCAGGCCGATGTCATCGTGCATCTGCACCTGGTTCACGCCGACGAGGTTGTACTCGACAGGATCCTCGGCGGTGGAGATGTTGACCTCGCTCGAGTTGAGCTCGGACAGCGCCGAGTAGAGCGTCGTGGTCTTGCCCGAGCCGGTGGGACCGGTGACCAGGCACATGCCGTAGGGCCGGTTGATGTTGTCCTTGAACACCTTGAGCGGCGCGGCCTCGAAGCCGAGCTTGGTCATGTCGAGCTCGAGCTTGTCGCGGTCGAGCAGACGCATGACGATCTTCTCGCCGAACAGCGTCGGGAGCGTCGACACGCGGAAGTCCATCTCGCGGTTCTTGCCGATCTTGAGCTTGATGCGGCCATCTTGCGGGAGCCGGCGCTCGGCGATGTCGAGCGACGCCATGATCTTGAGGCGGCTGGTGATCGCGTTCTTGAGCTTGAGCGGCGGCGCCATCTCCTGGTGGAGCACGCCGTCGATGCGATAGCGGACGCGGTACGCCTTCTCGTAGGGCTCGATGTGGATGTCGGACGAGCCCTTGTTGATCGCGTTGAGCAAGATGAGGTTGCAGAGCTTGACCACCGGGGCCTGCTCGGCCTCGGCCTGGCTGTCGAGGGCGTTGAAGTCGTCCTCCTCGCCCTCGGCGACGCCGATGTCCTCCATGTCGAGGTCGCCCATCACGTCGTCGTACGAGCTGAGCCGCTCGGGCTGCTCGTAGTAGCGGATGATGGCCTCCTCGATCGCGGCGTCGGTGGTGACGACCGGCTCGATGTTGAGCCCGGTGAGGAACTTGAGATCGTCGATCGCGTAGATGTTCGACGGATCGGCCATCGCCACGATCAGCGTCGAGCCCGCACGCTGCACCGGGAGCACCGTGTGCTTGAGCGCGACCTCCTTGGGGATGAGCTGGATCACCTCGGGGTCGATCTCGAACTCCGACAGGCTGATCGACGGCACGCCGTACTGGCGCGCCATGAACTCGGTGAGCTCCTTCTCGCCGAGGATGCCGAGCTTCGCGAGGCTGTAGGCGAGCCGCTTGCCCGACGAGCGCGTGTCGGTCTGAGCCTTACGAAGTTGGTCGGCAGAGATGATGCTCTCGCGGACGAGGATTTCTCCGATGCGGTCGTTGGCCATTGGGGGTGCAGCCGGGCAGGGCGGACTCGCCGCGGCGGTCCGAGAGACGGGCCCAGGGTACCGCAGGCGGCGCACGCGTCCCACCTCGTGGCCCCTGGCCCCTGGCGAAAGCTGGCGGGTTTCCGCTATGGTGCGCCCCCCGATGGCCACCCCAAGACGGCAAGGCGAAGGACGCTCCAGTGGCGGCGGCAGCGGCCCCCGCGGCGGTGGCGGCGGTGGTGGCTCGCGCGGCGGCGGCTCGGGGCGCGGCTTCGGCCCCGGCGGCGGCGGCAGTGGTGGTGGCGGCGGACGTCGCGGGGTCCGCTCGAACGCGCCCCTGCGCCGGCGCGTCGACGAGACGGCGATCCGCATCGCGGCGCCGGCGGCCCGCGGGATTCGCAGCGGTCACCCGTGGGTGTTCCGTGACTCGATCATGCGTGCGCCGGCCGACCTAGCGCCCGGCGCGTGCATGCGCATCGCCGACGAAGACGGCCGCGGTCTGGGCTGGGCGCTCGTCGAGCCCGAGGGTGCGATCGCGCTGCGCGTCGTCAGCCGCGACGAGCAATTCGTGTGGAACCACAGCGTCGTCGTGGCGCGCCTCGACCGGGCGCTCGCGCTGCGCGAGCTGTTCTTGGACGACGGCGTGCGCGGTGCGTGCCGCCTCGTCCACGGCGAGGGCGACGGCCTGCCGGGTATCGCCGTCGACAGGCTCGGCGACTACCTGCTCATCTACAAGTACTCGCGCGCGGCCGAGGCCTGGCTCGACACCCTCGCCCAGGTGCTGCAGGCCCGGCTGTCGCCGGCCGGGATCTATCTGCAGGATCGACTGCGGCCGGTCAGCGCCGATGATCGCCGCCCGCCGGCGTTCCATCTCGGTGGCAAGGCGGCGCCGCCGGAGTTCGAGATCGAAGAGGACGGCCTGCGCTTCGTGGTCGACGTCACCGCGCCGGTCTCACCCGGGCTGTTCCTCGATCTGCGTGAGGGCAGGCGCATGGTCGAGCGGCTGGCGCCCGGTCGCCGCGTGCTCAACCTGTTCTCGTTCACCGGCGCGTTCGGCCTGCGGGCGGTCCGCGGCGGCGCGACGGCGGTGTTCAACGTCGATGCCGCGGCCCGCTCCCACGCGCGCTGCCGCCAGAACCTCGCCGCGTCGGGGCTCGATCCCCAGGCCTGCACTCCGCTCGATGGCGACGTGTTCAAGCACCTCGAGCGCCTGCGCGTCCGCAGCGAGCGCTTCGATCTGGTCGTCGTCGATCCACCGCCGTTCTCGCGGGTGGGCAGCAAGGTGTTCTCGGCCCAGCGCAACTGGGAAGAACTCGTCCACGCGATCGTGGCGGTGGTGAACCCCGGCGGCCTGCTGCTCGCGGTGAGCAACGCGAGCAAGCTCGCCGAGGACGAGCTGCTGCAGGCGATCGGCCTGGGGATCGTGGGCGGCCGGCGCGAGGCGGTGGTGCTCGGCGAGTGCGGGCTGCCGCCGGATTTCCCGGTGCCGCCGGCGTTCGCCGAGGGGCGCTACCTCAAGGCCAAGCTCATCCGGTTGGTGTGATCGGCGCGTCGGCCACCGCCCGCTCGGGCTCGGCTGCGGCGTCGAGCTCCGCCAGCCAACGATCGACGAAGAACACCTCGGGCGACCGCGCGTCTTGGGCGGCGATGCGCGCCCGCACTGCCCTGAGCTCGCGCTCGACCTCGGGCGGGAGGCGCGAGCCCTGCCAGCGGTGCCGCAGACGGACCGACGCGATGACGTCGGCGCGCAGCCGACCGGCGTGTCCCGGTACGTGGATCCCCGACGCCTCGTCCAGGCTGCGGGCCGCGGCGTCGTGCTCCCCTTGGGCGAGCTGGATCTGGGCGCGCTCGATGAAAGCCAGCGCGAAGTCGGCGTGCCCGGCCGCGCGCACGCGCCTGAAGCTCTCGAGGGCGGCGTCGATGTGGGCCCTCGCCTCGTCGAGGTTGCCCTGCACCAGCTCGAGGACCGCCAGGTTGGCATCGACGTACGCGCGTCCCTCCTCGTTGGCGGCGCCCGGGGCAGTGAAGACCTCGCGCGCGCGACCAAAGAAGATGCGCGCCCGCGGGGCATCCCGTTGCTGCAGGTAGGTGGTCGCGATCGCGTTCCACATGTGACCGATGGGCCGCGCCTTTGCGCCCATCCGCAGCGACATCGTGCTGAGCGCGAGCTGCAAGTACGCGCGCGCGGCATCGAACTGGCCGAGCTCCATCAGCGCGCCGCCCCGCGCGATCTGGATGCTGTCCAGCATCGGGTGACCGTCCCCGAGCGACGCGCGCACGATCGGTTCGGCCTCATCGAGGCGCTCGAGGGCGTCCTGGCCGCGATCGAGCTCGATGAGCGGGCGGGCCTCGTTGATGAGGCTCATGGCCACATCGGGGTGATGGGGCCCGAGTCGCGCGATGCGATCGTGCAGCGCCAGCCGATGCAGGGCGATGGCCTCCTCGAAGGCGCCACGATCGCTCAGGCGGGTGGCGAGGTTGTTGCGCAAGGTGGCCAGCGCCGCACCGCCTTCGGGCTGCAGTCGCAGGCGCATCGCGATGGCGTCGCGCAGCAGCTGTTCGCCGCGCTCCTCCTGCAGCGCCGAGTCGTACAGCGAGGCCGAGCTCGACAGCAGGATCGCCCGGTCCACGCTGTCGCCCGGACCGACGCGCCCGAGCTGGGTCTGCGCGTGGCGCAGCCAGGTGAAGCCCTCGTCGGTGCGATCGACGAGGCTGCCGAGCATGAACACCAGCCGCGTCGCCGCGCGCAGGGCGAGTGCGTCGAGACCCTCGGCCTGCGCGCCCCAGAACACGGTGGTGTAGCCGTCCTCGCCTGCGGGGTAGCGGCCACTGCGGACGTCAGCGGTCGCGATGACGAGCGTCGCCTCGAGCTCGAGATCGACCGCTCCGATGCGGCGGGCCCCGTCGACGATCGCGACGGCCTGCTCCCGCGCGACGCCGTATTGCGCCGCGTCGATCCGCACCTCGGCGACGTCGAGCTGCTCGCGCAGCAGCTGGCGCTCGCGGGTGATGTGCGGCGGCTCGACGACGGCGGTCGCGTCGCTGCAGTCGTGTGGATCCGCGAGGGCCGCGAGCAGCGCGTCGGCGCCGTGCACCGAATCGCGGGTGCCCTCGGCGAGGACATCGAGCACGGCACCCGTTTGCGCGCGGCGCTGGCGGAGGCACAGCATGCCGGCATCGAGCTCGAGCGCGCCGCGATCGGCGGTGCGGGCGGCCCCGCAGATCTCGGCGTGGGCCGCGACCCAGCGATCTGCGTGCGCATCTAGGCGCGCGCGCACCCGCGGCCACGTGTCGCCCGCGACCTTGGTCGGGGCATCGGCGAAGGCCGCCGCGATCTGTTGGGCGCGGGGCTCGTCCCACACGCCCGCGAGCTGGTCGCGGGCCTCGGGGCAGTGCTCGGTGCGTCCGAGCCCGACGGCGGCGCCCACGGCTGCACCGAGCCCCGCCGCGCCGACGCCGAGCCACCGCCACGGGGACGGCGGACGCGCGCCCACGCCGTCGATCGCGGCGAGCAGCGCGGGCATGTCGGTGAACCGATCGCCGGGGCGTCGCCGCAGGCCGCGGATGATCGCCGCGTGCAGGCCAGGCGGCACCTCGCGGCGCATGCTCTGGGCGACCTCTGACGCGTACGACTCCGACCATTTGCGATGGGCGAGGGTCTGCAGGTCGTGGCCCACGAACGGGCGCTCCCCGTAGACGGCCTCGTACAGCGTGACGCAGAACGCGTACTGATCGGCGCGCGCATCGACCGGCTTGCCGGTGTGCTGCTCGGGCGCCATGTAGCTCGGCGTGCCGACCACCGAGCCGGTGCGGGTCAGCGTGCCCGATAGCGAGTCGAGCCCATCGAGGACCGAGGTTTGCGAAGGGTCAGATTCGTCGTGGGCGCGGGCGAGACCGAAGTCTGTGATGCGCGCCCGGCCCTCGGCGTCGAGCAGCACGTTGTCGGGCTTGAAGTCGCGGTGCACGATGCCGGCTGCGTGGGCCGCTGCGAGGCCGCGGCCCGCGTCGAGCATCACGCCGACCACCTCGCGCCAGTGCCGGCGGCCGCGCGAGAGCCACCGCCGCAGATCCTCGCCGCGCACGAGCTCCATCGCGAGGAACACGGCGCTGTGGTGCTGGCCGACGTCGAACACCGGCACCACGTTGGGGTGCGAGAGCTGGGCGAGGGCCTGGGCCTCCCGGAGCAACCGCGGGGCTCCGGTGCCGCCCTCGTCGGCGACCGCGCGCATCATCTTGATCGCGACCGTGCGGTCGAGGCGGGGATCGAACGCGGAGTAGACCACGCCCATCGCACCGGAGCCGATGACATCGACGATGAGGTAGGGGCCGATGCGCGTGCCCAGCGGGAGGGTCTCGGCCGGCTTGGTCGGGGCGACGTCGTGTGCGGTCGACTCGCCTGGGGATGAGGCGTCGGGGGAGATGTGGACGGTGCGGTCGTGGTCGTTCGCCATCGTTCTGGCGGCGCGGTGGCGCTGGATGGTCGTATCACGGGGGCGGGGGCGCCGGAAGCAACGCGAGAGCCGATTCGTAGGCGATCTTCGCGGAGAGCTCGACCGCCGCGCCGGGGCGAGCGAAGCCGTCACGCGGCCGACGAAGCCGACCCGGGCGACGCTGCAGCCGGCGCGTGCTCCTCACCCAGTCGCGCGCTCGATCTCCGCGCGGCTTGGCCCGCGCGCGCAGCCCGGCGTCGCACTGCGCCGCGCCGCGCCGATCGAACGGACGTCAGACGGACTTTGCTCGGGCCAAAACGGGCCGTATCGGCTCGGGACGCTGGGGATCGTCGTCTCAGACACCCAGCCGCGCGGCGATGCGGGATACGCTGCCAAGCAGCCGCGTGCCCGATTCCCTCCCGCTCCACGCAGCGCCCCTGCTCGTGATGATGGGCGTCACCGCCTATCTCGCCGCGCACAAATATTGGTTGTGGCGGGGCTCGCGCGGAGAGTCGTTCCATGGCTGGGTCGCCCTGTGGTCCGCGTTGGTCTTCGAGTTCGTGGTCGGCCGCTTCGTGCAGCGCGTCGCCGTCGAAGCGAGCCACGCGGCGTTCGGCCTGCGCCTGCAGCTGGCGGGCGGCGCCGCGATCGCGGTGCTGTCGGTCGTGATGCTCCGCGCGACCAACGGTGCGTCGCTGCGCGCGACGTGGCTGCGGGTGTTCATCGCCTGCGGGCTCGTGCTCGCGGCGGTGTCCATCGCCACGCCGTGGATCGTGACCGACGCTGGGTCGTGGGGCGTCGATTTGCTCGGCGCGCGCTACTTCAGCCCCGTCGTGCGCCCGGCCGGGCTGGGGTTCGCCCCGCTGTTCGCGTTCTCGACCGGTGCGTGCGTGCGCGAGCTGGCCCGCGCGCGGGGCCATGGCCGCGGGCGTCGCCGGGCCCTGAGGCCGCTGGTGCTGGCCTGTGGCCTCGCCGCCGCCAACGACCTGTTGCTGCTCCTGGGCGTCATCCGTAGCACGCACCTGTTCGAGTACCTGTTCGTCGGGCTCACGATCACCGCGAGCTTCGTGGTGATGCTCCGGGTCGACGACGTCCGCGCGCAGCTCGAGTCCGCGGTCGTCGAGCGCACCGCCGCGCTGCGCGAGCACCAGCATCGGCTCGAGGCCGCGCTCACGGAGGTGCGCCTCACCGAGGCCCGCTTTCGCAACCTCTCGGCCGCAGCGCTCGACGGCGTGCTCGTCCACGAACGCGGCACGATCGTCGACGTCAACGAGGCCATGGCGCGGTTGCTCGGCACCCACGCCAGCGCGCTGGTCGGTCGACCGATCGACTCGCTGGTCACCGCGACCTCCCGCGCGGCCGTGGACGCGGTGCTCGCCGGCGACGCGCCGACCCCGGTCGAGGTCGCGATCGTCGCCAGCGACGGGGTCGAGCACCCCGTGGAGTTGATGGGATGCCGTCACCACGACGGCCAGCGCGACGTGGGCGTGGTCGCGGTCCGCCAGATCGCCGAGCGCAAGCGCATGCAGGCCCATCTGCTGCTCACCGATCGGCTCGCGTCGTTGGGGACCCTGGCGGCAGGGGCGGCCCACGAGATCAACAATCCGCTGGCCTACGTCACGGTCAACGTCGAGCTCGTACGCGAGCGGTTGCTCGACGTCGAGGCGGCGAGACAAGACGGCCTCGTCGCGGCGCTCGACCAGGCCCGCGAGGGCTGCGAGCGGATCCGGGCGATCGTCGCCAACCTCAAGGCGCTCGCCCGCGGGGATGCGATCGCCGCGGGAGCCGTCGATCTGGTCTTCGTGGTCGAGACGGCGCTGCGGATGGTCGGCAGCGAGCTGCGGCATCGCGCGCGGCTGATCCGCAGCTTCGATGCGGTGCCGCCGGTCGTCGGGGATGAGGGCCGCCTCGGGCAGGTGTTCGTCAACCTGCTTGTCAACGCGATCGCCTCGATCCCCGACGGGCACGCCGCGACCCAGGAGATCGAGGTGACGCTCGCGTTGTCGGACGACGCTCGCCACGTCGTCGCCTGCGTGCGAGACACCGGGGCCGGCATCGCGGCGGACGCGATCCATCGCGTGTTCGATCCGTTCTACAGCACGCGCAGCCAGGGCCAGGGCATGGGGCTAGGCCTGTCGATCTGCCACAGCATCGTCCGCGCCAGCGGCGGCGAGATCGCCGTGACCAGCGAGTTGGGCCGTGGGAGCAGGTTCTGCGTCACCTTGCCGTGCGCGCCGCCCCGCGTTCACGTCGCCGAGCTGGCGTCCGAGCCCGCCGCGCCGGTGCCGCCCCGCCGTGCGCGCATCCTCGTCGTGGACGACGAGCGCGACGTCGCCGACTCGATTGCCCGGGCGCTTGCGGCCCACGACGTCCGCATCGCGAGCGGCGGACGCGAGGCCGTCGCCCTCGCGAGCTCCGGCGCCTTCGAGCTCGTCCTGTGCGATCTGATGATGCCGGATCTGCCGGGCATGGGTGTGTACGACGAGCTGCACGCGATCGATCCCCAGCTCGCTGCCCGCCTCGTGTTCGTCACCGGCGGGGCCTTCAGCGCGCAGGCCCGCGAGTTCCTCGCGCGCATCGACAACGCGCTCATCGAGAAACCGGTGGGCGTGGCGGCGCTGCGCAGCTTCGTGCAGCAGTGGCTGCGCGCACAGGACCCCGTTCCCAATGATTTCCACCACCCACGATAGTCAACCAAGCGTATCCCGCCCGTGCATCGTCGGGCGGTCGCGAGCGCGGTGGCCGCCCCGCGCTTCATGTATCGCATGGCGCGGGCGCAAGGCCGCCTCGAGGTCGAGAGTGAGTGCTCGGTTGCGGTACGCTTGGGGTGGCTTCGACGGCCAGGTCGTGTGGTTGGCGTTCGGCGCCGATCTGCGCGCATTCCATCCGAGTACAGTTCCTGTTCAGGGAGGGAGTCGTCGTCGGCGTGGACAGCTCGTGGCGGCGCCTCGAAATCGGCCTATGCTCGCGCTCATGCCTCCTCGTCTTCTCGCAGGAGTCAACGCGCTCCTCATGGTGGTCGTCGTCGTCTGGAACTATTGGACCGCGGCGGTCGGGTTCATGGGCAAGACCGTCGGCGGGCTGAGCGATGTGTACGACACGCTGTTCACACCAGCCGGTCATGCCTTCTCGATCTGGGGGTTCATCTTCCTGCTCCAGTTCGCCCACGCCGGCTACCAGCTGAAGCTCGCCTTCGGCGCGGACGCGGCCGAGCGGGACGCGTTCTTCCGTGACCTCGGGCCATGGCTCCTCATCACCAACGTGCTCAACATCGCCTGGACCGCCGCGTGGCTCGGCGAGTGGACCGCGACGAGCGTCCTGATCCTGGCTTCGATGAACGTCTGCCTATTCGTGGCGATGCAACGCCTGCGGATGGAGGTGTGGGATGCGCCGTTTCGCATCATCGCCCTCGTATGGTGGCCGATCGTGATCTACGCGGGCTGGGTCGCGGTCGCCGTGCTCGTGAACCTGTCCGCATTCCTCGCCAAAGAGGGTTGGGTGCCGGGCGACTCGGCGGCGTGGGCCATCGCCATGATCTCGGTGGCCGCGCTGTACAATCTGGTGTTGGTGCAGCGGCGCAATCTCCGTGAACACGCGCTGGTCGCCGTCTGGGCGTTCGTCGCCATCGCCGTGCGGCAACGGAGCGGCTCGACGCCGGTGTTCGTCGCTGCCCTCGTCGCCATCGCAGTGCTCTTGGTCGCGGTGGCCGTACACGCGTATCGGAACCGCGCGACGTTGCCTCTGGTGGGAACGCCGAGCCGTTCACACGCGCTGTGATAGGTGCTGCTCTGGGTGGTCCGTGCGCCGGACCCCGCTCGAGCTTGTCGGGAAACGGCGGCATGGCCGAGTCGCGATCGGCTGGAACCGTGTGTGGAACTGCGAGTCGGCGAGATGCTCGATCGCCTGCCGTTGTCGCGATCGGACGCGCCCGGCGAGACGACGCGGACGTCAGCCCGCGACCATCGTCCATCCGTCGCCGAGCAGCTTCACCGACGCGCAGCTGGGCGAGCCGTCCTTCGCGGTGCCGGCATGGCGCGCCTCGAGCCGCGCCCCCGGCGTCTGCTCGCGCTGCCGGATCGACGCCTCGGCGATCCCCATCAGCGAAATCTTCGCGCGGCGTGCCCATGGCGAGCGCGCGTCGCCGGCCGACGTGCCGATGTTGACGTAGACGAATCGCACGCTCGGTGGACCCTGCGTGAAGGGCCCGAGGAAGTCGAGGGCGCCATCGGGCTTGCCGCGTACGCGCACCGTGAAGTCGAAACCGAGGCTCTCGCCGGTCGTGCGGGTGCTCTGGTGCAGTCGTCACGGCCGCGCTGCATCGCGAGCGCGATGCCGACAGGCGGGTCGACGACCGTGACGCGCAGCTGGATCTCGCGTTCGTCCACGGGGGCCCCTCGTCACCACTACCCTCACCGCGCGGCGATGTCGACGATGCGCCAGCGCAGGGGACTGCCGCGCAGGTGCACCGACGATTCCGGGAACTGGCAGTCGCCCGCGGTGAGGTGGCCGCCGACCTCCGCTTTCATGTCGAGGATCCCGTCGATCTCGACGAAGACTTCGCGGGTCTCGAACGCGGGCGCGGTGCCGCAGCGTTCGGTCGTCGTCGGCAGGCCTTCGCCGAACGTGGTCGCGAGCTCGGCATTCTCGAACCTGTCGAGACAGTCCTCGGTCGCTCCGGCGTTGCACGCTTTCATGGCGTCGGCGACGGCGAGCGGCGCCGTGACGCAGCTGAGCGCGCACGATCCGGGTCCGGCGAGGACGGCGAGGACGCCGACGAGGATGCACACGGTGAGGAGCGCGGGGTGGGGTCCGCGACGAGGGGCGGGGTGCGAGACAGCGGGGTTCATGACTGGCTAGACGGAGACGTCTCGGCGACGGGTGTGACGACTCCCGCGGACGTGCGGGTGGGGGTGCCGGCACAGCGAGGGGCCCGACCGGTGAACTCGGGGCACGACGAGCCCGGGCACGCGCATGAGCGGACCAGGTGCTGCGAGGCGAAGGCTCAGACTCCCGTGCTGCTGCCGGCGCCCGAGCTGCCGCCGGTCGACGTGGGGTCGGTGCCGTCCGTTGTGGGATCGGCGGTCGGATCGCTCGTCGTCGGATCGGTCGCGGTGTCGGTCGCGGACGGGTCGGTCGCGGACGGATCGGTCGCGGACGGATCGCCCGTCGAGCCCGTGGCGGTCGGATCGGTCGCGGTGTCGGTCGCGGTGTCGGTCGCGGTCGCGGTCGGATCGGTCGCGGTCGGACCGGTCGCGGTCGGACCGGTCGCGGTCGGATCCGTCGCGGACGCATCCGCCGTCGCTACGCCCGAGGTGCCCGGCCCACTGCCGTCACCCGGATCCGTGGGATCGCCCTCGGTGTTCGGCGACAGCTCGTCGCCCGTGTACGGCCCGCCGGTGCGCGTGCACGCGCCCATCGTGGCCGTCAGGACGCCGAACGTCACGCACGCGACACGCCAGCTCACCATCCCAGGCCAGGTCACCATCCCAGGGTAGCGGCGTCCCGAGGCCCGCGGCAAGGGGCAGGCACGGGGCCATCGACCTGGTAGGGTCGGGCGCCATGAACGAGATTTTCGACCGGGTGCTCCAGGCTGCGCGCAAGCTCGGAGCGTCCGACGTCCATCTCAAGGTCGGGCTGCCGCCGGTCTTCCGCATCCGCGGGGTGCTCCGCACCTTGAAGGACGTCCCGCCGATGACGAGCGAGGTCGTCATGACCTTCGCGATGAACATCATGAACGACTCGATCCACGAGAAGTTCATGCGGGACCACGAGGTCGACCTCGCCTACGCGACCCCCGACGGTCTGCGCTACCGCGTCAACGTATTCCGCCAGCGCGGCGAGACCGGCATGGTGATGCGCGTCATCGCGGCCGACATCCCGCCGTTCGAGCGCCTCAACCTGCCGGCGCGGGTGCGCGAACTCGCCCTCGAGCAGCGGGGGCTGATCCTGGTCACCGGCATCACCGGCTCGGGCAAGTCGACGACCATGGCGTCGCTGCTCAACCTGGTCAACCACGAGCGGGCCGCCCACGTCATCACCATCGAGGATCCGATCGAGTACGTGTTCCGCGATCACCGATCGGTGATAAACCAGCGCGAGCTCGGCTTCGATACCAACACGTTCAGCGCGGCGCTGCGCTCGGCCCTGCGCCAGGATCCCGACGTGGTGTTCGTCGGTGAGATGCGCGATCTCGAGACCATCCAGACCGCGCTACTCGCCGCCGAGACCGGCCACCTGGTGTTCTCGACGCTGCACACCCTCGACGCCCAGGAGACGATCAACCGCATCGTCCAGATGTTCCCGCCGCACCAGCAGACCGCCATCCGTCTGCAGGTGGGCGCCATTCTCACCGGCGTGGTGTCGCAGCGCCTGCTGCCGCGCGCCGATGGCCGCGGCATGATCCCGGCGGTCGAGATCATGATCAACACGCCGCGCATCCGCGACCTCATCGTCGACGGCTCGCGCACCCACGAGATCGTCGACGCGATCAAAGAGGGCGCCCATCCCTATGGGATGGTGTCGTTCGACCAGAGCCTCACCGAACTCGTGCAGCGGCAGCTCGTGACGTACGAGATGGCGATCGCGGCCGCGACGAACCCGGATGACTTCGCGCTGTACTTCCGGGGCGTGAACTCCGGCCAGCAGCAGGGCTCGGGGCTGCAGGTCGACGGGTACTGACCGAGGCTCCGCGCTCTGCGCTACGGGCCCCGCAACCTTGCGGTGGCTGCCTGGGACGCTTTTGTCGGGGGCAACCGGAGGAAGTCGCCTACCTGGTGTCTCAGGGTGCGAGGGTTGACACCATGCGAAGCGCGCCGATGCCATTGCCGTCGCAGACGTCCGAGATCGAGGCCCAGATCCAGCATGCCGACGGGTTCGTCGCGAGCGGCCAGACGGGGCTCGCGCTGGGGATGTACCGCACCGCGGCGTTGCTCGCCGAGCAGCGCGGTGATCTGCCCCGGGCGCTGGCGATCCACGCCCGCATCGCGCGGCTCGATCCCGCGCCGAGCTCGCGGGCGCGCATCGGCGAGCTCCAACTCGCGCTCGGTCAGCGCGCCGAAGCGGCGGCTACCCTCGACGCGGTGGTGCGGGACGAGCTCCGGGCCGGTCGCTGGCCGCAGGCGTTGCATGCGGCCACCACCGCGGTCGCAGCGATGCCGACCAGCGAACGGCGGCTGCGGCTCGCCGATGTGGCGCAGCGACTCGGCCAGGTCGACGCTGCCGTCGAGCAGTTGCACTCCTGCGCCGCCGACGAGCTTCTGGCCGGTCGCGTGCCGCGGGCGCAGGCCCTGTGCCAGCGCGCGCTCGGCCTGCACCCGGGGCACCGGCCCACGCTCTTCGTCGCCATCGACGCTCACCTGCGCGCACGCGACGTCCACCGCGCCGTAGCGGCGATCCGCACGGTCCTCGCCGAACACCCCGACGATGCGCGTGCGCTCGAGGCAATGGCCGAGGCGTTCGCGATCCTCGGCAAGCGCCACAACGCGGCCGAGGTCGTCGCCCTGTTGGCGGCGCGGCTGCATCAAGCCGGCCCCGACCACCACGACGCGGCGCGTGCTCTCGTGTGCCGCGGCCTGGGTTGGGACCGCGATCATCCCTCCCTGCGCGCCCTCGAGCGCGCTCTCGACGAGCAGCCCGCGCCGGCCGACCGCGACATCGGGGCCGACGCCACGCGGGTGGTCGACCTCGCCGATCTCGTCGAGATGCGGCCGGGCGTGGCCCCTGCGGTGCCGATTCGGCGCACCGCGCCCCCGGCTCCTGCGCCCTCGGCTCCTGCGCCCCCGGGTCCGCGACGCCGCGCGAACGGTGCGCCGCCGCCGGTGCCGATGCGCGGCGTGGCGCGCTGACCTTGCGCCCGCGGCGTAGGGGCCCGCACGTCGGCGACAACGTCGACACGTTCGCGCTTGCCCAACGCCCACCTGCGGCGGTACGAGGGACGCGATGTCCCGCCTCGCGAGTCTCCTCTATGCCGCCGCCGTGACTGCCACCGCCGTGACTGCCGCGGCGGTCACGGCCGCGTGCAACAAGAACGACACCCCGAGCGCGACGCCCGACGATGCGGCGCCCGTCGCCGCCGCGCCCGAGGTCCAGCCTGAGCCTGAGCCTGAGGCTCAGCCGGTCGAGGATCAGCGCACGCTGCAGGCCGAGCAATGCGAGGCCGGCAACGGCGAGATGTGCACGTCGGTCGGTGTGATGTGGGAGCAGGGCAAGGAGGGCCCCGCCGACCCGTTGAAGGCCCGCGAGTTCTACGACGAGGGCTGCAAGGCCGGCTTCGATCTCGGCTGCTCGTACCTCGCGTCGGTGCTCGACAAGGGCGTCGGTGGCGACGCCGATGCTGCCGCTGCGCGGACGCTGTGGTCGGCGCAGTGCGACAAGGGTCGCCTCGAGGACTGCATGGCCGCCGCGATCTCGCACGAGGGCGCAGGCACCAAAGCGGACACGACCACGGCGCGCGGCCTGTATGCCAGGTCGTGCACCGCGGGCAACCAGGCGGCGTGCACCGCGGAGGGCCGACTCATGATGCTCGGCGAGGGCGGCGGCAAGGATCAGAAGAAAGCGCGCGGGATGTTCCAGGCCGCATGCGACGGCGGCGATGCCAGCGGCTGCTTCAACCTGGCGCTCGCCCTCGACAAGGGCGTCGGCGGCAAGAAGGATCGCGCCGGCGCCGAGGCTGCCCGCACCAAGGCGTGTGAGGGCGGCCACCAGGCGGCGTGCCCGATCCCGAAGTGATCGGTGCGCGCGGACGCCCGTCGATCGTGCCTCGCGGGTGTCAACGCGCCGCGAGGGTGATGCCCGCCGCGGTGAGGAACGACTGCTCGTAGGCGAGGTCCGTCGCCGTCATCGGGTGGTCGTCGAGCCAGCCCCTGGGGAAGCGGAGCTCGACGGCGCCGCCCACCACGAAGAGCTCCGGCAAGATCGCGGTGTCGGGATCGCGGGCGCGGTTCAACGTCGCGGCGAGCCGCAGCAGCACCGCCAGGCGCACCGCCGTGGCGCCGCCGAGCGTCTTGAGACGGGCGACGGTCTCGGGCCGCAGGCGCCGACGGTGGGCACCGACGAGGGTCGCGAGCAGCGACTGTTGCTCGCGCGAGAAGCCGGCCATGTCGCTGTTGGCGACGAGGTACTCGCCATGGCGGTGGTAGCCGCTGTAGCTGAGCGCGAGCCCGATCTCGTGCAGGCGCGCGGCCCAGGCGAGGACCTCGCGCGACTCGGTGTCGCCCAGCGCCCACGTACCCGCGACGCGATCGTACAGCGCCAACGCGGTGCTCTCGACGCGCGCGGCCTGGGCCCGGTCCACGCCGTGGCGCTCGGACATCCACTCGATGGCGCGCTCGCGGACGTCGGCGTGGGCGAGGCGACCCAGCGTGTCGTAGAGCAGGCCTTCGCGCAGCGCCCCTGTCGATGCGATCATGCGTTCGATCTTGAGGCTCTTGAACACCGCATAGAGGATCGCGAGGCCGCCCGCGAGCACCGGCGCACGCTCGCTCGACAGCCCCGGGATCGCGAGCCTCGCGACGCGACCGGTCGCGACCATGGCGTCGCGGAGCGTCCGGAGGCCCTCGCGGGTGATGCCATCGCCCCAGCCGTTGGTGCGGAGGATCGCCTCGATCGCCAGGATCGTGCCCGAGCTGCCGACCGCACAGCTCCAGCCCGTCCGCCTGAAGTTCTGTTCGATCGTCTCGAGCTCCACCCGCGCCGCGGTGGTCGCTTCGCGGAACGACTCGCGACGCAGCCGACCGTCGGCGAAGAACCGCTCCGTGAAACTGACGCAGCCCATGTGCAGGCTCTCGGCGAGCTTGGGCACGAAGCGCTCGCCGATGATCGCCTCGGTGCTGCCGCCGCCGATGTCGAGGACCAGACGGCGGCCGCTGTTGCCGCCGGTGGAGTGGGCGACGCCGAGGAAGATGAGGCGCGCCTCTTCGCGGCCGGGGATGACCTCGATGGGGCGCCCCAGCGCCGCGCTGGCCTTGCGGATGAAGTCGCGGGCGTTTCTGGCCTTGCGGAGCGTGTTGGTCCCGACCGCGCGCACCCGCACGTCGTCGCCGGTCGGCATGCGCTCGCCGAAACGGCGCAGGCAGTCGAGGCCGCGCTGCTGCGCCTCGGCCGAGATATTGTTTCGCTCGTCGAGGCCGAGGGCCAGCTGCACGCGCTCGTGGAGCCGGTCGATGATCGATAGCTGTCCATCGGTCATCCGCGCGACCACCATGTGGAAGCTGTTGGAGCCGAGATCGATCGCGACGAGCTGCAGTTGCTCCGCCATCCGCTGGCGCGCACACTAGCAGCCCGCCCGGGGCCGGGGTAGCCTCGGGCTACCGTGTGGGTACACCTGCTGCGCCATGGCATCGCGATCGACCCGACCGATCCGGCATGCCCGACCGACCCCGAGCGCTATCTGACCGACAAGGGCAAGACCCGTGCGCGGCTCGGTGCGCGCGGTCTGAAGGCCCTCGGCATCGCGCCCGAGATCGTGATCGCCAGCCCGTACGTGCGCGCCCAGCAGACCGCGGAGATCACCTGCGAGGAGCTGGACGGAGCCGAGCAGATCACGAGCGAGCTGTTGGTGCCGATGGCCGATCCGTCGCGGATCCTCGAGCTGATGCGCACCCGCACCGAGCAGAACATCCTGTGTGTCGGTCACGCCCCCAACCTCGATCGCGTCGCTGCCTTGCTCGTCGGCGCTGACGAGCCGGTCACGTCGCTGAAGAAGGCCGGCTGCGCCAGCATCGAGATGCGTCACGGTCGCATCGGTGCGGGCCTCGGGGTGTTGGTGGGCGTGTATCCGGCGTCGGCGCTGCGCCTGCTCGGCGGCGGCGAAGACTGATCGGCGCAGGGGCCGAGCCGCTTCGGCTCAGTCCTTGTGGGGGACCGGCCCGGTCCCCCTTCCACCGGGCAGAGCCCGGCGGAAGCTTCCCCCTCCCAATCGCTGTCGCTCTCTCAGCGCACGCGCGTGATGCCGAGGGCGAGGTGCGATCGGCTGGGCTTGTCGCGGACGTCGATGCGCACGAGCACGCCGTCGTCGTCCTCGAGATACAGCACGTCGCCGGGCGCGACGCGCACTTTCTCGTGGGTGGCGTTGCCGTCGACAAGCCGCGTGTCCGACAGCTTGCGGGTGAGCTCGGCGTCGGCGAAAAAACCCGGCGTCGCGTAGTCGTAGGGGCGCACCGCCGCGCCCTGTTCGTCGAGGCCGATGTCGTCCTCGGTGACGAAGAACAGCCAGTCGCCGCGCTCGTCCGCTGGCAGCGCCTCCACGCCGCGGATGTAGAAGAAGTCGGCGTTGCCCGACGTGCTGTCGGTCAGCAGCGAGGCGAACTCGCGCAGCGCCTCGGGGTTGGCCTCGATGTTGCGCTTGGCCTGCTCGATGAGCTCCTCGGGGGGCACGCCGACCGCGACGTTGCGGATCGACATCGCCACGTCGGCCTCGCCTTCCGCCAGGCCACCATCGTGCAGGCGCACCTGGGCGAGCTCGAGCTCGAGATCCCAGATGTACGCGGGTGGCGGCGGCGAGCCGACGCCGTTGAAGGTCTCGAGCGTCACCCAACCGTCGGCGTCGATGCAGCCGCGAAAAGCGGTCACCCCGGTGGCGAGCTCGTACTCGTCGCAGTCGGCGGGCACGCCGGCGACCGAGGCCTGGGCCATCTCGACGATGAGCCGCTCGAATTCCCACGGCGGCAGCTCCCACGCTTCCGAGTTGCCGTTGGGCACCGGCTCGCGGGCGTCGCCGCCCGGTACGAAGGTGTCGTGCTCGATGATGCCGAAGGTGAGGAACTCGACGGAGGGATCGGACGCCAGCCCGGTGATCTGCATCCAGTCGGGATCGCTGAAGTCATGCACCGTCTCGATCTGGCCACCCACGCTGTTGACGCTGGCGACCTCGACGTGGGTGACGTCGACGCCCTTGAACGGCAGCGCGTTGGCGTTGACCTTCGACGTCATCGCGAACTCGCTCTCCACCACCGACACGCCGCGGGCCTCGAGCACGAAGCCGGGGTGGCCTTCGGTGGGGCCGAAGCGCTCGGCCATGTCCTCGAAGTTGGTCACCACGTCGGCGAGCGTCAGCGGGATGTGACCACGGGCGACGGGGTAGCGACCATCGGGGTGTTCGGCGTCCACGGGTCCGCGGCGGAACTGCGCGTTGGGGTGGGTCGCGATCACGTTGGCGAGCATCACGTCGGCAACGTCGCCGATGGGGATGAACGGGTCGGTGACGCCGCGGTCGAGCAGATCGGCGAGGGTCTTGGCCGGCGGGATGCCGATCGCGCTGGAGATCGCGATCAGCTCCTCGAGGTTGGTGCCGGCCAACGACGCGTTGTCCGGCGTCATCAACACCAGCTGTCGCATGTTCTGGGCCGCGGGCGACAGCGCGGCGACCTCGTCGGCGGGCAGATCCAGCAGCGCTTGCAGCGAGTTCACCAGCAGCGGCCGCACGTCGAGATCGAGCAGCCACACGTCCTGCAGGACCCGTCGCGGCATCGCCCGCAGCTGCGCGAGCGAGTTGGTCTTGGCGAACCCTTCGACGTCGAAGCGCAGGTAGCGGAGGTCGACCTCGCGGCTCTCGCCCGCCGCGAGCACGTCGGGCTCGCCCGGCGTCTGGATGGAATCCGGGCTGCAGGCGGCAAGGGCAGCGAGCGCGGGGACCAGCAGGGCACGGCGCGTCATCGCTGCTCCTGCGCGAGGTGGAGCTCGACGCTCTGGGCCCCAGCGCTGCGGACGATCCGCGCGCGGTAGACCAGCCCGCCGCTGTCGGCGAAGTAGACCACCGTCTCGCCCTCGGGAACCCGCAGCTTCTCGTGCACGGTGTCGCCTAGCCCCGCGATCACGGTCGCCGAGACCTTGTCGTCGGCCATCATCGCGCTGCGGTCGAAGAAGCCGGGATCGGCGTAGGTGTACGGCACGCCCTCGCGGAGGTCGGGCTCGGCGACGAAGTAGAGGTAGGGCTCGCCATCGTCGCCGCGGCGGAAGTAGAAATCGACGTCGTCGTTGTTCTTCTTGAAGTCGCCCAGCAGGAACTCCGACAGCGCCGAGGCCTGCTCTTGCAGGTAGGGCCGCACGGCTTGGGCGGCCTCGCTGCCGGTGATGCCGACCGGCACGTCGAACACCGTGAACGCGACGTTCGCCGCGCCCTCGCCTGTCGACGCGAACGGCGTCTCGTGCAGGGCGACCTGCGCGACCTCGAGGATCGTCTCCCACACATACTGGGGATCGGGCGGGCTGCCGATGCCGAGCGGGATGTCGTACTCGATCCAGCCCGGCGGGTTGCCGTCTTGGCCCAGTAGCACCCTGGCGGCGCCGAGCAGGTAGCTGCCATAGAACGTGCGCGCCGCGTAGTCGGCCCGCGCCGCGCCGGCGACGTTGTACTCGAGCAGCCACGGATCGAGCGCCCACACCGACGATCCACCTTGCGGTGCGCCGGGAAGGTTCTGCTGGCACGGCGGATCGCCCAGGCACGAGGGTACGAACCCGACGTGCTCGCTGGCCCGGAAGCGGAGATTCACCGTGGGATTCTCGACCAGGCCGCGCAACTCGAACGTGTCGGGGGCACTGAAGTCGAACTCGAGTGCGTCTTCGTACGAGGGCCCGACGTCGTCGGCGATGACCGAGACGAAGCCCTTGCCCTGGTCGGCGTCGATGCCGTCGCACAGCCGCAGGTTCGACGACGCCACCGCCCGCATGCCGAAGTCGGGCCCGAGCACCGCGCCGCTCGGCACGAACGTGGGGTCGATGATCCCCGGGTGTCCGTCCACCGGCCCGTAACGATCCGCGATCGTCGCCAGATCAGACAGCGCGTCGGCGAGCGTGATGCCAAAGCGGGCGCCCTCGCCGATGTTCGGGTGGCTGGCGACGAAGTTCTCCCGGAACGATGCGACCAGTCCCGCGGTCGAGACCACCGCGTCGGTCCGGTCGATCCCCAGGGCCTCGGCGAGGATCTGGCCGTAGCCGCCGCCGACACCGAGCGCGTCGGCGAGGCTCTGCAGCGAGTCGCTCGAGGTGCCCTCGACCACGACGTTGGCGGGGGTCATCGTCAGGATGCGGACCAGCGCATACTCGGCGCTGGTGCGCCACGTGCCGTCGGGGCCGACGAACGTCTGGCCCAGCGGCGTCACCGAACAGTCGTGATCCGGGTCGGGATCGTCCTCGCGCCAGAACTGCCCGCACGCGTTCTTGATCTGCTCGAGTGACTCGGTGAGCAGCGTCGCGGAGTCGACCTCGACGAGCAGGATCTCGTCGGCTCGATCTCCGAACAGCTCGGTGACCTCGTCGCGATCCATGTCGAGCACCAGCGGCGGCGGATCCTCTTCGTTGAGGCGCAGCTCGAAGCTCTGCTCGGGCCCGAAGTTGCCAGGATCCTCGCCGGAGTCGGCGTCGGTGTCCGTCTCCGTCGCCGCGGTGGCCGACCACGTCCCGCCGCTACCGCCTTCGCGCGCGCCATCGTCGCTGCAGGCCACGAGCATCGCGATGAACGAACCGACTGCTGCGTGCCGCATGTGAAACGCCCCGGTCACATCGTCGTACACGACCCCGACCGCTGTCGAGCGAGGATCTGGCGGGGCGTGGGCGCTGGGTCGGGCGTGCGGTGCGAATCCGAGCCGATGACGGGCCGCGGAGGCGTGCGGGCCGGGCTTGGGGCGCTGTGGGGCGAGCGCGTCACGCAGTCGCCGCGGCGAGCGTCCGCAGCGCCCCCTCGACCGCCCGCCCGCCCACGCTCAGGTACAGCGTGCCGCCCGACACCGCGAGTTGCCAGCGATTGTTGCGATCGAGGGTCGCGACGATCGCGTCGAGCAGCGTCGGCTCGAGCACGTGGATCGCGACCTCGTCACCGCGGTGGATCCCCGCGGCGGCGATGTCGAGCGCGAGCTGCTCGGGCGCCTTCCAGGTGTACACGACGATGCGCGCCCCTGACTTGCTCGCCTTGTGCAGCCGGTCGGTCGATGGGTTGCCGATCTCGATCCACGCCTGCAGATCGCCGCGCAGATCGTGCTGCCACAGGGCCGGCTCCTCGCCGACTGCGAGCCCGCGGGAGAAGTCGACCCCCTCACCGTGCTCGAGCACCCGCGCCAGGACGCGGGCCACTAGGTAGCGCTCCGACTCCGACGGATGCTGGGCGACCCGGAGATCGAGCGCGTCGTAGACCCCGCGATCGGAGTCGGACAGCTCGATCTCGAAGCGCCGCATGGTCGAGGTCTGGGCCACGGCGGCAGCATACGCGCTGCAGCCGGAGTGTGCGTCACCGCGGCGGCGGCGGTGGAGCAGGAGGCGGCGTGGGCCGGGGGACCGGCTCGACGCCGACGGGCGCGGCTTCCACGGGCTCCACGTCCACCGGCTCGGCGCCGTCGTTCGCGTCGGAATCCGGCGTGAGCCTGGCGGGGGGCACCGCCCGCGTACGCCCCCGTCGCTTCTCCTCGCCGGGGCGGCCGAACTTGAACTGCCCGTGCAACGTCGCCGCGGCGAGAAACAGCGTGTAGCGGCCGTTGCCGAGGTCGAAGTCCGACGCCGTGTTGGTCCGCGGCACCAAGAACTGGCCCTCGAGGGAGGCGAGCAGCGCGGCGCGGGGCGTGAAGCGATAGACGATGCCGGCACCGGCGATGAGCCGGTGGCCGTCGGGCGAGAACACGTCCAAAGTCGAGTCGGGTGACGCCGGGGAGTTGTAGCCGCCGGTCACCGAGACGAGCAGCTTCTTGGTGGCGGAGATCCGCGTCGACACCTCGACAGCCACGGCGCCCTTCCAGTTGCGGACGAGGACCTGATCGACGGCGTCGCCGATGCCCAGGGCCGGCTGGGCGAGGTCCGGCGAGCTGAAGCGGATGTCGATGCGATCGAAGTCCTGATAGGTGACGTACGAGACGAAGCCATCGAGCGCGATCCGGGGCGTGACCTGCCCGCCGACGCCCACCGTGATGCGCTTGGGCAGCCGCATCCGCACCCGCGCGTCGCCGCGGACGAAAGCCGGATACTGCAGCCCCTGGGCGGCGAGATCCTGGGTGAAGAAATCGTCGTTCATGTCGAGCCGGAACTTCCCGCGGAAGTCCATCCGTGCGCCGTGGTGGTACACGAGCCCGATCGCGAGCTTGGGCGTGGGCTGTAGCGACACACCGGCGTTGAACGACACACCGTGGGCGAACGCGCTGCGGATCTCGACCGGCCGGGCCATCACGTCGAGCTCGCGGACTTCGGGCGGCGCGTCGGAGCCGAAGTCGTTGCTCTGACCAATGGGCGGCCGCTCCAGCCCGTCACCGAGCGTGTCCACTTCGCCGAAGTCCTGCACCTTGGACAGCGCCAAGGTGCCCATGACATAGCTGATGCCCGCGCCGATCGAGATCACGCGGTGCAGCTTCACCGCTGCGGCCAAGGTCGCGTGCGGCGTCGCGAGGAGGATCGATTGCCCGGCGAAGCGCTGCGGACCCTGCTCGGGGAAGTTCACCACCGCGACATAGGGGATGCCGACCCCGAGGCCGAACACCAGCCGATCGCGGATGGCAGGGATCGCGACGTAGGCGTCGAAGGCGGGGCCGACGGGCAGCGCGCGGACCTTCTGCTGCTTGCCGAAGCGGTCGGGATCGAGATCGGACTGGGCGACGGGCGCGGCGAAGTCGAGGTTGTCCTGGTACTGGTGCGGCGATCGGATGTCGCGCTGGTAGCCGATGGCGCCGAAGATCGCCCCGAGCCCGACCTGCAATTCGATGGCATCGGCCTCGGTGAGCCGTCCGGGGTTCCACCACGTGGCGGCGGCGTCGTTGGCGACCGGGCCGGACTGGGCGCTGCCGAGGGTCGGCGCGTCGAACCCCGAAGCGGCCGCGTCGGGAGCATACAGCGCACCGAGCACCGCGATGAGCGCGGCCGTCGGGACGGCGATCAGGGCGGGCGGGGCGCAGCGCATCGCACCTGCCGCTATATCACCGACACAGGGCCGAGGTCACAGGCACCCGTGCCGAGCCCACGGCCGCCGAACCGAGGGATGCGTCAGCCGGCCGCGGTGGGACCTGGCGGTGGCACATCGGTGGGCCCGGGAACGAGGTCGAAATCCCGCATCAGCGCATCGGTGAACATGCGCCCGAGTTGCAGATAGCCGCGCTTGGTGAGGTGGAGATGATCGGGCCGCGCGAGCTCGGCGAGCACCCAGCTGTCCATCGTGCCGGGGCCCCCCATGAGCGCGCGCGTGTCGTAGAACCCGCAGTGGTGCTCGCGGGCCACCTCGCGCTGCACCTCGATGATGGGCCCCAGCCTGGCACGGGGGACCCACGCGCCGGTCTCGGGGTCCTGCTCGGGGAAGTCGACCGGCCCGATGAGCACGCAGCTCGCCTGCGGAGCCGCGGCCGCGAAGCGCTCGAGCACGCCCTCGAGCTGCGCCTCGTAGGCCTCGATCGGCTGGTCGAGATCCATGCACTCGTTGGCGCCATAGGCGAGCACGTACAGATCGGGTGCGCGCGCGCGCAGGGCCGTGGCCCAGCTCGCCTCGTCCCACGCCAGCATGTTCGCGGCGCGCGTGCCCCCGATGCCGAGGCTGTCGACGACGACACCCGGCGCCTCGGTCTCGAGGCTCGCGCCGAGCAGCCGCACCTCGCCGTCGCCGAGCACCCCGATGCGCAGCGGAGCGAGCGGCGCGTTGGCGTCGAGCACGGGGAGCTCGGGCGTGTGCACCACCGACACCGGCACGTCGGCGCGGGTGCGGACGGTGGCGAGCTTGCGATCGCCGAGCGCGAGGGTGAAGCGACCGCCGCCGGGTTGCCCGAGGTAGTGGAGCTCGACCCGCCGCGTGGCCCCGTAGGGCGAGAACGACTCGGGTGCGCTGCCGCCGATCGTCGTCGCCACGCGCTTGCGCGTCGCGTACTGCGCGGCGCCGAGCAGCCCGAGCATTCCGCCTTCGCGCATCGATGCTTTCTGCGCGTGATCGGTCGACCAGCCCTTGGTCGCCCCGACCACCACCTCGTTGTGCCGATGCCAGCGCCACAGCGGCGCCGCGGCGACGAAGCCGATGCCGCCGTCGCCGAAGCGGTGCTGCAGGTATCCACGCAGATATCCGGGATAGCGATCGACGGCGACCGACGACGAGCCGTAGATGGCGACACGGACCTTGCCGTCGGGATCCTCGCCGGCCTCGAGCCGGCGCAGTGCGGCGTGGAAGGCAGCCAGGGACGTGGGGGCGTCGGAGATCGGCACGAAGTGCAGCTGCGGTTCAGCCGGCAGCGGCTGGCCGAAGGTGCGCGTCTGGACGTGGGCGTGGGCGCCGGTGCTCGCTGCGTTCACCACCGGCTCGGCCGGCGGTGACGGCTCGACGACCGGCGAAGCCCCGGGCGGCGGCGCCGGCGGGATCGTGGCCGCAGTGCTGGGCTCTGTGGGGCTCGTGCTGCTACAGGCGAGCAGCACAGCCGTGACGAGGGCGAAGGCGACGCGCACAGCTTCGAAGGTAGCGCGATGGGAGCCCGCTCGCCCCGATTTCGGACCGATTTCGGAGCCAGATCCGGGCCCGACTGGAGCTGGATCAGACCTCGATGCCGGCGAAATACGACGCGCGCGCGAGCTTGCGCTGGCCCTCGGGCGTGCGTCCGGGCAGCGGGCCGAGCTCGGCGGTGATCACGTCTGCGGGCGTGCGCCCCGAGGCGGCGAGCGCGGCGAGCGGCTCGAGGAAGCGCGCCTCGGTGCGTCCCTTCTCGTCGCGGATGTCGGCGCGGTCGAGCGCGGCGTGGGCGAGCTCGACCAGCCGGACCCCGTAGCGTTGCAGGTGCGGCGCGCTCAGCCCGGCGTGGCGGGCGTCGAACCACAGCTCCGTGCGGTCGTGCTCTCCCAGTGGGCCGAGCATCGCCCACGCCTCGGCGCCGGCCTCGTCGTCGTAGAGCAGCCCCTCGAGCAGCGCCGGCAGGGCGCAGAGGTAGCGCGAGGGCACCGCGTCGGCCGACCGGAACTCGATGTACGGCTTGAGCCGCACCTCGGGGAACACCGTCGAGAGGTGGTTCGTCCAGTCGCCCCAGGTCGCCACGTGACGGACGCCGTCGGGGGTGACGAAGCCGTCCTGCATGTACTGCGAGAACGGCGCGTGATGGTCGTGATAGAGGCCGTCGCGCTTGACGAAGAACATCGGTACGGCGAGCGCCCAGTCGACGTACTGCTCATAAGAGAAGGGCTCGTCGGCGAAGACGAACGACGGCGTGCCGCAGCGATCGGCATCGACGTCGGTCCACACCGTGGACCTCGCGGTGCGCAGCCCGGTGTCGCGGCCCTCGACGTACGGCGAGTTCGCGAACAGTGCGGCGACGACCGGTGCGATCGCGTTGGCGAGGCGCAGCCGCTGGCCGCACTGCGCCTCGGAGGTGAAGTCGAAGTTCGCCTGCACCGTGCAGGTGCGCAGCATCATGTCGAGCCCACGGCCGCCACGGGTCGGCAGGAACCGCCGCATCACCTCGTAGCGGCCCTTGGGCATCCACTGGATGTCCTCGCGCGTGGCCCAAGGATGGAAGCCCGCGGCGAACCACGACAGCCGCAGAGGCACCGACACCGCATGCAGCTCGCGGTAGTGCTCGGTGAACTCGGCGCACGTCTCGTGGATCGTGACCAGTGGCTTGCCGCTCAGCTCGAGCTGGCCGCCGGGCTCGAGGGTGATCGACGCGCCGTCGCGGCGCAGCTCGATGATCTCGTCCGAAGGTCCGCGGTCGGGCCCCGGTGCCCAGCCGAACTGCGTGCACAGTCCGTCGAAGACCGCGGTGACGTCCGCGAACGAGATCGGCGCGAGCGGTCCGGCGTGCTCTGGTACCTTCACTCCGAACTTCTCGAGCTCGGTGCCCACCAGGTGGGTGCCGCGGTCGGGCCGCTCGGCTGCGACGAACACGTCGATGAGGTCCGCACGCGAGACCGGTGCGTAGTCGTCGTGCACCCGGGAGGTTGGCGGCGGCGGAGCGATCACGTCTGAGTTCACGTTTGGACTCGCATGGATGCCATGCATCGGTGGTAGCTCCAAGCCCCATCGGCCCGGCGCGGTCGCGTGTTACCGCGGCGTGTTACCGCGGATTCCTCACTCGGCAAGTCGGCCGTGCCGGCACGTGGGTGACTCACCCGCGGTCTCCGGCGCAACCGGTGCGAGGGGGCCCGCGGTCGCTTGACCGCCGCAACCCGCCATTGCTAGCCTGCGCCGGCCCGATCTTACACCTAGGGAAACCCGCCACCGATGCCTCTCGCCCCCGCTCGCACTCCTTCGTCGCCGCCCTCCTCGGGCTCGGCGTCGGGCTTTGGTTCCGCCCCCGGCTCGGGCTTCGGCCCGCGCGGCAGCACGTCGACGCAGGGGGGCGGCTGCGTGATCGGCCCCCGCATCACGGTCCGTGGCGCCCTCAGCGGTGAGGAAGATCTCGTCGTCGAAGGCCGCATCGAGGGACGCATCACGCTCATCGGTCACCTCGTGATCGCGCCGGGCGGCGTGGTCGAGGCCGATGTCGAGGCCAGCTCGGTCGAGGTCCGCGGTCAGGTTCGCGGCGACATTTCGGCGGCGCGCTCGATCACGATCGAGCGCGGTGCCCAGGTCGCCGGCAACGTCAGAGCTCCCCGCGTGATGATCCACGACGGCGCCCACTTCCAGGGCGCGGTCGACATGGACGTCGCGCTGCCCGATGGCCTCGGGCGCAGTCGCTGAAGGCCCGCATCCCGTTCGCTACCCACCCGCCGCGGCCACCGCGGCCCGACCGTTCCAGCAGCAGACCATCCATGGCCAACACCGTCATAGGCAGCACCATCGTGATCGACGGCGAGATCACCGGCGACGAAGATCTCGTCGTCCAGGGCACCGTCAAGGGCCGCGTCAGTCTCCGTGAGAACATCTTCGTCGAGGAGAGCGGCGTGCTCGAGGCCAACGTCGAGACCGCCACGATCACGATCCACGGCCGCGTCACCGGCGACGTGCACGCGAGCGAGCGTGCCGAGCTCAAGAGCAACTGTCGCGTGGTCGGGGACATCCGGGCCCCCCGCGTCCTCATCGCCGACGGCGCGTCCTTCAAGGGCAGCGTCGACATGGACGCCTAGCGATGGCCCGCATGCCAACCGCAAGCGGCGGCCCGATCGCCGGCAGCACGATCATCGGCCCCGAGATCCGCGTCCTCGGCCGCGTCACCGGCGAAGAAGACCTGCATGTGCAGGGCCGCATCGACGGCGCGATCGTCCTGACCGAGACCCTCTTCGTCGCTCCCGGCGGCGTGGTCTCGGCCGAGGTCGACGCCCTGAACGTCGTGGTCTCGGGGGTGATCGTGGGCAACGTGACCGCGCGCGACTGCGTGACGCTGCACGCCGGCGCCAAGCTGGTCGGCGACATCACGGCGCCGCGGCTCGTCATCGCCGACGGTGCCGCGTTCAAGGGCAACGTCCACATGGGTGGCGAGCCCGACAACGCGGTCGCGGCCCGCTCGGCGGCGCGGGCCCGCCCCGCACCCGCCGCAGCACCGCGACGTCAGCTCGCTCCCGAGCGCGCCCCCGCACCGCCGCGACGGGCGACCCCGGCCCGCGCCGAGCCGGCCCGTCCCGAGCCGGCCCGCGCCGAGCCGGCCCGCCCCGCGCCGGCCCGCGCCGCGCCCCGCACCCCGCGGGCAGAGGCCGTGTCCCACGCCGACGACGAGGCCACCGTGATCGTCCGGCACTCCGAGGTCGCGGCCGGCGAGGACGCGGGCAGCCGCGCCGCCGAGGATGCCGCCCCCGTCCCCGAGCAGACCCGCTTCCGCGGCGTCTCGGCCACGCGCGTGCCCAGCCGTCCGCAGCAGGAGCCCGAGGCTACGTCCAAGGGCAAGCTCCCGGCCCGGGCGCGCATCCCCAAGCCCGGCAAGCGCCGGGTCAACCGTCGCTGACCGTAGATCGTGAGGCCCTCGATGACCTTCGTGCGAACGCTTCTCACCACGTCCCTGCTCAGCTTCGCGCTCGCGACCGGTGCGTGCAAGGAGCCCGATCCGAACGCGTTCGAGACCCACGTCGAGAACATTCGAGACCCGGCCAAGCGCGCCAGCGGCATCACTGGCCTCGAGGGCCTCGTGAAGACCGTCGTCAGTTCGGAGAAAAAGACCGAGCGCCTCGACGAGTTCGTCGCCAAGGCGATCCCGGCGCTCGAGGAGGTCTGGGACGAGGCGCCCGAGCAGCACGAGAAGATCCTGCTGATGCTCCGTGACGCGGCGCGGCCCGAGGCGTCGACGATCTGGAACAAGGCGCTCGGCCTCGACGGCAGCAGCGAGGCGCGCAAGCGGTCGATCCTGGCGCTCGAGGGCATCCGCAAGGCGCGGGCCACCGGCAGCGCCGAGGCCGTGCGCACCGAGTTCACCAAGCTGATCGCCAACCCCAAGAACGACGAGGGCGACGAGGAGGAGAACGGCCGCGTGCGCATGCTGATGGCCGAGACCCTCGGTGCGTTGCGCGACAAGGCGTCCGTCGACGTACTCGTCACGTCGCTCGGGCAGAGCCGCGACAAGCAGCCGGTGTCGGTGCATCGCGCCGCCGCGACCGCGCTCGGGCAGATCGGCGACGCCTCGCTGAAGGCTGTCGACGCCCTGCTCACCGTCACCTTCCGCGTCCCCGACATCGCCACCAGCAAGAATGTCGGCGTGCGCGCCAAGCAGGCGCTGGTCGCCATCGGCGAGCCCGCGATCCCGCGGGTCGTCGAGATGCTCCGCGGCAAGCATGCCGAGGTCCAGAAGCTCGCGGCCGAGGCCAGCGCCGAGCAAGAGGGCCTGAACCAGCTCGTCATCGCCCAGACCGCCGCCAGCATCCTCGGCGCGATGGGCCTGCCATCGGCGGCCGACGCCCTGCTCGAGGTCTACCCCAAGAGCGACTGCGTGGCTGGGGCCGCCGCGCCCAAGAAGGACAAGGACGGCGAGGAAGCGGACGACGGTGGCGAGGGCATCGCGTTCGCGCAGCTGCGGGCCGTCATCGCCAACGCACTCGGGCTCATCGGCGATCCCAAGGCGACCGAGGCGCTGTGTCAATGCTCGCTGACCAGCAAGAACCCGGGCGACATGTACGAGATCCTGAACGCGCTGGGCCGCGTTGGTGGCACGGCCGCCGTCGAGTGTCTCAACGTCGCGATCAAGACCGCCGTGTATTCCGACGACGCCGTCGAGAAGGACTTCGTGCTCGAGCCGCGCTGGGAGTCGGCCCGCTTCGCGATCCTCGCGGCAGGCCCAGGTGACCTCGCCAAGGTCGAAGAGGCGATGGCCGCCGCGTCGTCCGATCCCAAGGTCGCCAAGGAGCTCGAGGCGTGGAAGCCCGGGCTCGAGATCGCCAAGAAGTGCGGCACCGACAAGGACTGCTTCCTGACCACGCTGCGCGACTCGAGCGCGGATTGGTTCGCCCGCGAGAAGTCGGCGGTCGAGCTGTCGCGGCTCGCCGACGGCGATCCCAAGGTCGCCGCCGAGATCGCCAAGGCGTACAAGGTCCGCAACCCCGACGCTCGCGTCACGATGGCGTGGCTGCCCGCGAAGATGCTCCGCGACAAGAAGTGCCCCGAGTGCGCTGCCGCGCTCGAGGCCGTGCTCGACGCCGAGAAGCTGTCGACCGACGCCAAGTTCCAGGCGCCGGTGCTCCTGGCGCGCGACACCATCGCCAAGCTCTCGCAGGATGAGGCGGCCGCCGCCGCCGCGCCGGCCGCCGAGCCCGCCAAGCCATAGCCGCCGCCGGCTGGGCCCGGTGGGGAACCATCGGGTGCGGCCCCTGTCATGCTCGCGATGGGTCGCTGCATGCCGCGCCGTCCGCTTTCACCCCTGGTCGTGCTCGCCACCTGCGGCGCCCTGCTCGGCCAGGCTGGATGCCGCGGGTCAGGTGTGACCGCCGAGCCCGGCGCGGGAGCTCCGTCGTCGCGCCCGGCGGCTGACACGTCGGGGCAAGGAGGCGCCAGCGATCTGTCCCTCGATGTGCTGGTCGCCGACGCCGAGCGGGCGCTGGAGCAGGGCCGCGCGGCCGAGGCGGTGGCGCTGTTCGGCCGGATTCTCGCGCGGTCCTCGGCCGGCCCCTCCGACCCTCCCGGGCTCGACGACGCCACCGCCCGCGTCGCCTACCTGGGCCTCGCCTCCGCCCATGAGCGCCTGCACGACTGCGGCGCGGTGATCCGGGCGTACGACGCTTACCTCGAGCGGTTCGCCGGCGCCTCCGATCGCACCGTGGTGCAGGCTCAACGCGGCGCGTGCCAGGCCGAGCTGGGGCAGTGGGAGGACTCGGCCGCGAGCTTCGCCGAGGTCGCCCTTGCCGACGGCCAGCTGCCCTCGACGCGGATCGAAGCCCTCGCGCGCCAGGGCTACGCGCTGTTCAACCTCGATCGCTTCGCCGACGCCGACGCCGTCCTCGCCCGCGCCGACGAGGTCTTCGAACGGGCCGAACGCGAGCAGACCGAACGCTTCAGCACCTACTACTTCGTCGGCATGGCCCGGTTCTACCGCGGCGCGATCCTCCACCGTCGCTTCCGCGAAGTGACGATCGTGCTGCCCGAGAACGTGATGGCCGAGCGCTTCAAGCAGAAGCTCGCCCTGCTCACCCGTGCCCAAGAGGCCTACAACCACGCCATCCGGGCCAAGCACATGTTCTGGGTGTCGGCCGCGGGCTTCCAGCTCGGCAACCTGTTCGGCGAGTTCTACGACGCGCTCATGTACGCGCCGGTGCCCGAGTGGCTCGACGACAAGCAGCGCCGCATCTACTACGAGGAGCTCAAGACCCAGCTGCGCCCGGTCGTCGGCAAGGCGGTGTGGGTGCTCGAGAAGAACCTCGAGACCGCACGACGGCTCGGCTACGAGAGCGAGTTCATCGCCCAGACCGAGCTCGAGCTCTCGCACCTGCAAAGCGTGCTCGACTCCGGCGAGGCGAGCCTGGGCCAGCCGCACGCACGCCTGGCCAGGGGCGGGGACAGGCCCTCGGGCCCCACGGACGCGAGCGGGGATGCTGCCGCGGACGAGCGCGGGGATGACTCCGAGCTCACCGGCAGGCCCCGCGGCCCGGGGATCGACGCCCCCGCGAACGGGCTGGCCGTCGACCGCAAGCTCTACGTGCCGCCGATGACCCCGCTGGCACCCTGCCCCCGCTGGCGCCCTGCCCCCCCCGCCGGGGCGCCCAACGCGAGGGGCGGCCCTCGCCGGCCGGC